>JAPPFW010000002.1:0-146524 GCA_028821575.1 bacterium
CCACGAATTCCTCCTGTGCCAACATCAGCCGTGGGGCTCCCTCTCCTCGCTGCCGAACTTCGCAGTCAGCAGCTTGGAGAGGACCCCCCTCAGCGGCCGGTATTTCGGGTCACAGGGTGGGGAAATTCACTGACCGAAACTGGGGAATTTCAATGACCATCAACACGAGACCCCTCAGAACCAACCCGCCCGCCGGGCACTACTGCCCTGGGATACCCCATCCCGTCGGCGATAGACGGCCCTCTCGCGGCTCTGGTGCGGGTTGGGTGTCACAGCCCAGTTGCAATAATGGGTGCAGGATGGTGTTGCGCATAGTTCTCCCTCCCGCGGGTGTGGCTCACTGCCGCTGGCCTTCCCCCGAGTACCTGCCGGATCCCGACTCCGAAATGATCTGGGGCGCAGAGGCATGGGAATGGATGGCCACCTGGTGTCCACACAGCCTGGCGCGGATAGCGAACCCGGCAGCGTACTTCGCCCGCCTCGACGCCCAGATGGAAACCGAGGAATGGTCGATTCGCACGGCGCTGAGCAGGCAGACGACGGCGGAGGTCGATGCCGGGCGCCTAGCGGAGCGGGCGGTCAGAGCCGAGTGGGTAACCCTCGGGCCCGAGGTGAACACACCGGTATGGTCCCCGAAGTGGTCCCCCACCGTCACAGCCACGCTGCCGGCACTGTCACGGCGGAACCGGGACGGGTTAACAACGGTGTTAGAAACCGAAGACGTGACGTTCGGCCTCGACGAGTTAGCAGAACTCGTACTGGAGTTGTGGACCCAAGATCTTGTAGACCATCACGAAAGATACCTGTTGGAGTGGATGTCTCCCCACACCATGCAACAAGTCCTCGACCGTCAACTGGGCGTGCTGTACCGGCATCTGGTATGGGATCTCGCCGCCCGCGAAGCCCGCCGCGACTACCCCCACGACGTCCGCTACACCCAGCTGCGGGCTTACCCGTCGCCCCCCTACTAGCCACAAACCCCGCCGGCAACCCCCTCAAAGGAGGCAAGGGGTTGTCCCCGGAAGCAACGCCGTTAGCGGAGGCCTGATCCTGGGGGTGCTGACACCCTCCGAGCCGTGGTCTATTCTCCCGGGCGGGGCAGCCAGTACTTGTGGACGGCTTGGGGTGACACCCCCACCACTGCTGCTATCTCCCCGAGGGTGGCCCCCCTGAGCCCGGAGTTGCCCGCACGCCGCCCGCAGTTCGGGTTTGTGCGCCTCGACAGCCCCTACCAGCCTCCTGTGGTCCACCACAACCTGTCGGAGATGCTCCCACGGATCGGACCGTGCCGGGCGGTACTGGTCCACAGCCCGTCTCGCCGTATGAGACCGGCTGCGGCTCGGGCGGCGTCGTCGCTTCTTCCTTTTTCCACGTCTGGCCATTTTACCGGCTGCCTCCTCAACACCCCGCCGCTTGTTGTCCCAGCGCCGTGGCACACAAGGGCAGATCGGGCTAGGGAACATAACCGCAGACCGCGTACCGGCGCGTACTCCCACGCGTACTCCGGCGCGTACTCCGGCGCGCACTCCGGGCCCTGACCAGGGGTTTTACTCTGGCACACGGCCCCGGAGGCAGACGGCCCCCACAGAACCGGGACAGCAGCCCTCACCAGCATGACGCGCCACCACAGAACCCCGAGCAGGAAGCCCCTCGTAACCTGTCCGCGGCCAGCCCACGAACCACAACGACCGTTACCTGAGAACGGCGGGGACCACTTCCACCGTCGCGGAACACACCAATCGCATCTGACCGACCTGTATCCTGACGGTCACAGCCCGCACAGGGTAGAGAATCCTGCTGAAAGGGTCCGGGGAACCTAGACGATTCGCCATCATCCTGCGTGCCTGTTAGCCGACTCCGCGAGGTAGACGTTTCGGTGGTGTCGATCCGGTGGGACGCTGACCAGGGTTCTACGGCGGGGGACTGGTGGTTGAGGAACGAGGTAGTGAAACGAGTTTGCGATGCGGGGCAGTGTGCCCCGTGTTGTGGGGGTCCGGGGGTTACCCGTGGGGTGATGACAGGTGTTGACGCGGGCGTATACAAGCGGATACGGCATGGGATGTGAGAGCTGTTTCAACCCGCATTGAGGCGGGGGTACGTTTGCATTAAAATGCGGACACAGGTAAACACCGCCTTGTTTACCGGAGTAACCCCGCCCCTTTGATGCAGCGATCTCTTCCGCGCTGGTTGCTCCCCGACGCCGACGCCCGGTTACCCGCCGGCAAGGGTGTTCGGTCCTCTGGTACGCGCCGTTGTCTGACACCGAATCGGCGTCCGCAACGATCCCCGGGATCGGTCGCGCTGATCGACAGCCAGGCGGCTGCGGTAGCGATCAGCATCAATGCTGCAGTATCGGTCCAGGGAAGATACAGGCTCGCTGCCCTGCCGGGTAGTCGCGGATTGCCTTGGGCTTGAGCGGCGGGCGTGGAGTACAGAGTCCCAAAGAGCTCTAGCGGACACGGGTCAGCGGCGCCGCCCCGACGCGGGAGGGTCCGAGCGAGTATCGACTTCGGAATGTGGAGCCCACCACGAGACGCCAGCCCCCGCCGCAAGGTCCGATTCCGAGGTCACGAAGGAGTGTCCCGTTGTCGTCAGCCGAGAACCCAGCCGCTGGTCCGACCAGCCGGCGGTTCCGGATTAGGTGGGGGATAGGCCGCTGTATCCGCGTCGTCGCTCCCATAGGTTGCTGCCACCCGGGGTGTAACCGGCTGTGGAGAGAGTTGGCGTCTGTCACGAACACAGCCAACAGGGCCTCATCGCCGAGGTCGCCGGTGGACGGTAAACAGGGGTGTTTACCTGTGTCCGCATTTTAATGCAAACGTACCCCCGCCTCAACCCAGATTGAAACACCCTCTTCCGCCCATGCCGTATACACCCGTAAACACCCGCGTTGACACCTGTCACCACCCCCACCGTTTACCCCAGAAACCCCCCACCCACCCAGTCCTGGGCACACAGCCCCGCATCCGAAACAACCCGAGGCTTCCTCACCCCTGAGCCACACCGCCGGAGAAATCCCGGTCAGCGTCATCGTCAACACGACCGAAGCTTCTACCCCCTGCACACGGCCTAATACGCACGGCAGGATGATTGCCATCGTCCAGGTTCCCGAACCCTTTCAGCGGGACTCGCCCGCATACGCAGCAGGTGATCGTCGCGGTGCGGGTCGGTGCCACGTGGGGTGTGTGTGTTCCCGGCGGCTGGAAGTGGTCGCACCGCGCCTCGGGTACCGGTCGTTGTGGCTCATGATCGCCAACAGCCCGGGACCGGTCGCAAAGCAGGGCGGTTCAGCGCCTTGGTTATGGTTTGGCGGCTGGCGGGTTCTGCTGGTGAGGGAGGTGCTGTCTCGGTCCTGTGTCGGGTTGTTTGCCACCGGTCCGTGTGCGGGGCTAAAACCCCTGTTCAGAGCCCGGAGTACGCGCCGGAGTACACGTGGGAGTACGCGCGCGTACGCGGTCCTATGGTTATGTTTCTTTCTAGTCGGGTCGGGCCGTTGTGGGTGTGGCGGCTCGGATCAATGAGGGTGGTGTGTTGAGGAGGCAACCGGGACAGTCGCCAATCGCAGAAAGGACGAAGCGACGCCGCCGCCCGGACCGTGCCCGGTCCCATAAGGCGTCTCATGGCGGCAGCCGGGTGGTGGGCCAGCGGCGGGCGGCTCAGCCTGATTCGTGGGAACATCTCCACCAGGTTGTGGAGAACCACCAGAAGCTGTTGGCGGCTGTCGGGGCTTAGAAGCCCGCTTGAGCTGGGGGCGGCGAGGTTGTTGACGGTCGTGAGACTGCCGGGAGTCGATCACCGAGTTTTCACTTATGGTGTGGTGTCGTGGGTGTCTGTCGGGGTGTGTTCACCCGTAGTTGATGCTGTGTTGGTTACGATACCCTGGAGAAGGCTTAGGGGTTGGGTGGGTGTGTGAGGAGGGTGGTGATGCCGACGGTTGATGATCTGTTGGGGCCGCCTCCGGCTGAGGGTGTTGATCCTTTCCAGTTGTGGCGCCTCGGTACGTTGACGGCTGCGATGCTGCCGGAGCTTATGACGGTGCCTGATCCGAGTGGCCCTTATCGCGGCCCGGTGTTGCAGTTCATCGCGGATTGGAACCGGGCCGGGGACCGGGCGGCGCTTGTTGCCGACGCTCCTGTGTATGAGGGTGACGATCCGGTTGTGCTGCCGGCGATCGCGGTTGTTGTTCACGCTCTGGCGGACCGGGCGGGGGTGCTGGTGCCGGGTTGGGTGTGGGAGCATCGGGCACCTACCAATGTGATGCTGTTTGGTTGGAGGTTCGACGGCGAGTACGGGCGGGCGGTCCGGCGTAGGGCTCACCCCGCCTGTGCCTTCCACCGGGTGTGGTTCCATCCGCGGACGCTCGACAAGGGAACCCCCGACTGGTGGCTGCCCTGGGACTGAGGTGACAGCGGACAGGGGGGTCGCTCTCACCCCGGACCTGTTGCAGGGCCTGTTCGAAGCGGTGGACAGTGCCCTCGTTCCTGTTCAGCGTCCTGTTGATCTGCTGGCTGTCGGCGGGACCGCGATGCTTCTGCGGTGGCATCCACGCAGGGTCACCTACGATGTGGACCTGGTTACGCCGCTGCCCGCGCCTGTGAAGGATGCGCTGCAACGCGGCCGCTGCTCCCTACTCGGGGCTGAGCCCGTTCTGGCTGAACGACGGGCCGCTGGCTGCCCGTCCGCCTGGTTTGGAGCCCGACGATCCTCTCGTTGTGTACGCAGGCCGGAACCTTAGGGTGTCGGTGGCGGGCCCCCGCTATGTGCTGGCTATGAAGGGTGTTCGCGGGCCGCGACACCGACCAGGCCGACCTGCCCTACCTTTTCGACGCTGCCCGTGTCGATACTCTCGATGCCGTGTATGCGCTGCACCTAGAGGCATACCGTGGCCTTGGGCTCCACGCCAACGCTGACCGGAGCTTGCGGGAGGCCTGGGCCGACTACGCCGAGCCCCGCGGGCTGGCGGTGGGCATGGCGGGCGAGGACGAGGCGTACCTTGTGGTGGTCCCGGCTGATGGTTCCTGGGGATGGGAGATGGAGTTGCGTCGCCCCACCGTCCCACCGCTGGTAGGTGGGGCCCGGTGTCTGTCGGAGGAAGCCGCCCTGGAGGCTGGCGACTTTGTCCTGGAGGTGGTCAACCACTACTACCCCGTGCGGTTCGAGAACTGGACGCACGGATGGGAACTGCAAGCGTCGCCGTCGGGTGATAGCCGGGTTGCGGTGAGGCCGGTCCCGTGGGTCGGGGGATGGCTGCTGGCGGCTACCCACCCCGGAGGGGACATCGCCGCGTACTCGCCCTCCTACCCGACACAGCAGGCGGCGGCAGACGCTCAGGGCTTCCTGCAGCAAGTAAGCACCGCACTAGGCCACCCCCAAAAACGTCGCCGAACCCAGATCCGCTCCACAGCGGCCTGTGGCTGCACCCGCAAAGGACGGACATGCCTCCACCACGACCCGCACGCCGCGCCGCCCCACAACCCGGTCACCGTTGCCGTCAGGCCCCGCCCGGGTGCGCCGACAGGATGGGAACTGTAGTCCGAGGCCCCGACAGGTCCCCACTGCACCTATCGGATCCGCACCCCTCCAAGGATGATGCAGAAGCCGCACGGGACTTCGCCCTAGCCGTTGCCAACGCTCCCCGCCCGGTCCGTTTCGAGGGGTGGACACCGCCGATGGCCGACAACCCCGGTCACGTCCCGCCTTCCCCCGAGCACGCCGCCACCACCGTCCGGGTCCGCCCACCGACCCACCAAACCCCCGCCCCATGGCGCCTACAAGCAACCCGGGCCGACGGTACCGTCCTACGCACGTCCCCTCCGTACCCGACCCGCCACGACGCGTACCAGTCCCTCGACTTCCTCGTATGGGTGAGCGTGCTCACCGGGGACCCCAAACGAACCGGCTGGGTACTCCCCTCCGCCACACCCGCCGACCTCATATGCGACTGCAGAACACACGGAGTGCAATGCCGCCACTTCGACATCGAAGACCCCGACACCCGAAACCCCAAACGCGGTAGCCGCGGCCCCGACCTCGGGCTCTAACACCAGCCAGCCACCCCGCCACTACCCGGCCTTTGCGGTGGCAGCTAGCGTGGGTCAGCCCCGAATGGCCACTAACGGGCCGAGCGGGTCCGGCAGTTAGGGTGGGTGCCGGTGTGCGTGTAGTCATCGGCTGGATTGTCGGCGGGACGGTGCTGGCGGTCGCCGTGTTGGGTGGGGTGTCGGCTCAGAACAGCTTGGGGATGGCGGTTTGGATGGTGGTCGGTGTCACTGTCGCGGCGGGGCTGGGCGCGATGGCCGTGTCGGTCGAGTCGCGACCGCCGGAAAGGGGGGAGGGCTGATGCTTGCGGTCCTGAGACCTATGTTGGCGGCCGGGGCGGGTGTGCTCACCCTTTTGAGCACTATGGCTGCTGGCTGCACCGATGAGGGCGGCGTCCCGAGCTGGGAACGTTGTCACACATGGTTGGGTACCCCGACCGTTGACTGGCCGGTAGCGCAGGTGTTCTCACTCGTGCTCGGTCTGGGTGTCGGTTATCTCGTCTGGTGGCTTCTCGGGAGGCTGTTCCCGAGCCGGGTGGAGTAGCGGGTTTAATGACCCGCGGGTGAGCGACCCGCTGAACAACGTCGGTGTGGCGCCGCTGTCGGGTGTGATCGTCAACATGTGGAACCTGTGGGCAATTCACCCCCCACGGTGATGCCCCAGGATTTTGGAAGTGGTTGGCCAGCCGTTTCGCGGCTGATATTCGGGTGATGCCGATCCCGGCGGTGGCCCACCATCGGTGCGGGGTCGTGTCCGTTCATTAGCCCGGGTGAGCGCCGAAGGCGGCCCGGTATAGACTCCACTCGGTTGACGATCAGAGCGGGGAATTGGAGGGTGTTGGGTGGCGCGGAGGGCTGATAGTGCGGAGATGTACGAGGCGGCGGGGGAGTGGAGGGAGGCTGCTCTCCTGGACGATGGTTCGCTGTTCACACCGGGCAGAGAGATCTGGTCTACACGATGGCTCGATGATCTGCATGAGCGGTTCGTGGTTGGAGCGGACGAGGGCTCCGATCCTTTTGCGGCCAAGCTCCGCAGGCAACTTGAGGGTGCCGAACCGGCTGTGTACCAGCTGATGGGTGAGCTGATGTACGTGTATTTTCTGGCGTCCAACTCGGTCAAGGGGGTGACCAAGAGACGAAACATTGAGGAGATCCTTGGTTGGTCGCCCTTACCGGTAAGTATTCCTGTGTCCTTTGGAGCCGCTCTGGGTCAGGGGGTAGGGGGCGCGGGTTCGGGTTTCAGCAGGTATCGCCACCAACTGGTGTGTTTTTTGATCGAGTTCGTGCTGATCTGGAAGAAGCTTAACGATAGCGACCGTGACAGGATCGTCACCGATCCTTGGGCGATGCGCAGCTTCATTGGCGAGCGAATTCCCGGGAGCAGCGACGGCCTACAGCGCAACGCACTGCTCCATCTCTTCTTTCCAGAAACATTCGAAACGGTGATGGTTCGCAAACATAAGGAGAAGATAGCCAAGGCCTTCGCGCATCGGGTATCAGAGCCAGCCGATGACCTTGACCGGATGTTGTTACAGATCCGGGAGGTGTTGTCCGAAGAGTATGGAGAGAGTTTTGGATTCTACGATGACCATCTCTGGGGACAGTGGGATGCGAGAAAGCCAAGGAGAGAACGCGCTGAACCGTGCACGCCCCGGGGTGACGGCCGAAGCCCGGAAGAATGTGAGCGTGGGGTCCCGACGCTAGCTGGACTCTCCGACGAGTTGCTGGTCGATCCCGACCATTTGGAGCGCATCGTCCGTCTACTGCGTCACCGCCGCCAGGTGATCTTCTACGGTCCTCCGGGAACTGGTAAGACGTATGTGGCCCGTCAGCTGGCTGCCCATCTCGCGGGAGATGATGATCGGGTTGAGTTCGTGCAGTTCCATCCTTCCTACGCGTATGAGGACTTCGTCGAGGGATACCGTCCCGCCCGGGTTGAAGGCGGGATGGGCGGGTTCGACCTTCGAGAGGGACCGCTCAAGCGGATTGCCCGGCAGGCTGAGAAGATGCCGGACGAGACGTTCGTGCTCGTTATCGACGAGATCAATCGGGGGAACCTGAGCAAGGTACTCGGTGAGCTCTACTTCCTGCTGGAGTACCGGGATGAGCAGATCAGCTTGCAGTATTCGAACGATCCGTTCTCGTTGCCGGGCAACCTATGGATCATCGGCACGATGAACACTGCTGACCGTTCGATCGCCCGTATCGACACGGCACTCAGGCGGCGTTTCACTTTGTTCCGTTCTTCCCTGACGAACCACCCATCGAGGGTCTGCTGGAGCGGTGGTTGAAGGCCAAGCAGCCCAAGATGAGATGGGTGGCCGACGTGTTGGATCTGGCCAACCAGAAGCTGGGCCGGCGTCACACTGCCATCGGTCCGAGCCACTTTATGCATGAGGACCTCGACGAAGAGTGGGTCGAGTTGATCTGGGAGCACTCGGTTCTTCCGTACATCGCGGAGCAGTTCTTCGGCGAAGAGGACCGGCTCAGTGAGTTCGACTTGGACATGCTGCGGCGTGAAGCTACCTCCACCGACGAGGGGGGAGAGCAAGACGACGACAACCGGTACGAGCAGGATACGGGAGATGCTTGAACTGACCCTCAGGGAATACAAGAGACGGAAAGGTGTCGAACTCTCCGCCGCAGACCGTGATGTGCTCGGTGATCGTGCGTCCGTAACCGTCGTACCTTCCTTGGGTAGGGAGGGTGCCTACGACCTCACCCCCGGCTCAACGGTGGGTGTCCTCCAGACCCGCACGTTGTCGTTGGAGATACGTCCCAAGCTGCCCATCGACCGCGTGCTCTTCCTTATCTCCTATGCGCTCGACATCAAGAAGTTTGGACCGGAGGACTTCCGGTTTGGTGATACACCGGATCTGTTCGAGGCGATGATTCCGGGCTTCGTGGCGCAGGTCCGCCGGGCCTTCCGCAGAGGCCTCCTCTGCGGTTACCGGGTCGAGGAGGAGGCGTTGCACGGCGTGCGCGGCCGCATCCGTTTCAACGACCAGATCCGGGATCGCTTCGGTATCTTTCCGCCCGTCGAGGTCAGCTACGACGACTTCACCGAGGACACCGAGATGAACCGCCTCATCAAGGCCGCCATCGTGCGTCTCGGACGGATGCGCATCAGGTCGCGGGATGCTCGCACGAGGTTGCGGGCGTTCGACCGGGTATTGGGGCAGGTAGCGGACGTGGAATACCGGAGAGGTGCCATCCCCGAATTCTCGTTCAACCGCCTGAGTCGCCACTACGAACCGGCGATCCGGCTCGCTCAGTTGATACTTCGTTCAACCTCCATCGAGTTCAGCCGCGGCGGCGTGCGGTCCTCATCATTCCTGGTGGACATGAACAAGGTGTTCGAGGACTTCATGGTCACGGCTCTGCGCGAGTCGCTCGGAGTGACCGAACGAGACTTCCCACAGGGCGCATCGGGTCGTCGGATGTGGCTGGCCGGTGACCGGATAGACCTCGAGCCGGACATCTCGTGGTGGGAGGGAAGGCGCTGCGTCTTCGTCGGTGATCTCAAGTACAAGAAGACGGATCACGGCATCCCGAACGCCGACCTGTACCAGCTGCTCGCCTACACGATCGCGGCCGACCTTCCCAGCGGACTCCTGATCTACGCCCAAGGGGAGGAGGATCCGACCGTCTATGCGATCACAAACGCCGGCAAGCTGCTGGAGATAATGGCTGTGGATCTCTCGGGTTCCCCCGAGCAGATACTCGCCGAGGTCGGGAAGGTCGCGGAGCTTATCCGCTCAATGCGCCACGCCGCTCTACGTCACCGCGCTGCTTGACGAACCAGGAGTAGTGGTGTGAATGGTGAGTGAGCGGGCAGTTGCTGAGGGGCGGATCGCCTGGGCCAGGAGGCGCATGCCGGTGCTGGGGGATGCTCTGGCAGAACTGGCGCGGCTACGGGTGTTCGACGGGCTGACCATCGGCTTCCGGCTCCATCTGGAGCCCAAGACTGCGGTGTTGATCGAGGGGCTGCTGGTCGGCGGTGCCCGTGTGGTGGCCATGGGGAACGAGGGCACCACCCGCGTTTGGTACTGCCGAGGCGCTGGCCGACCGGGGTTGTACGGTGCTCGACCGTCCTGTGACGGCAAGATTAGAGGCTGCGCGAACTTGTAGGACTTGGGCGTCCTGGTGCCGGTGTTGGTGGTCATGATGCTCCTAATGGGGGCCCACCACTTCTTCTGATGTTTCTGGGGAGGATATGGTGGTTGTGTTCGCGTCTTCGCTCGAGGCCTGATATGCGGCTGGGGTGGGCTCCGGTTTGTTGGGCGGCCGCGGTATCGGTGATGTGGGCTTGTTGGCGACGGCGGCGTAGCTGGCTACGAAGGGCCAGGCTCTAGGTTCATGAGCGGGTGCCGCCGGGCCCGGACTCGGCTTCGTAACGACGGCGTTACGTTCGGCCAGGGTGGGCGAGGTGTCGACAGGAAGGTACTGACAGCCCAGCGATACTACATCGGGTCTGGTGGCTGCTCTCACCAACAGCCGATCTACTTACACGTATGTGATTCCGGTGGTAGGGTAATCCTGCGACAGCGACTTGTCGTAGCCGACCAGTAGCTTGGGGACTATGCAGCAAGTATCGCAATCCGACGAGAGCCGCCCTCCTGTTGACTATTTCGGCACCGGCCTGGGCCGGATGGTTCTAGGCGACTCCATTCTGGTGCTGGAGGATCTCGCTGCTTCGTCCGTGGATCTCATCGTTACCAGCCCGCCTTTCGCGCTGGTGCGCAAGAAGGATTACGGGAACGCGGACGCGGATCGTTACCTGGACTGGTTCCGCCCGTTCGCGGAGCAGTCCCGCCGTGTGCTGAAGGACTCCGGGAGTCTGGTGATCGACATTGGCGGGTCTTGGATCCCGGGTTCGCCTACTCGCAGCCTTTATCACTTCAAGCTGGTCATTATGCTCGTGGAGGAGATCGGTCTCCACTTGGCTCAGGAGCTTTTCTGGTGGAACCCTTCGAAGCTTCCCTCGCCTGCGGAGTGGGTCACGGTCCGGCGGGTTCGGGTGAAGGACGCGGTCAATACAATCTGGTGGCTATCCAAGACTCCCTGGCCGAAGGCGGACAACCGCCGGGTGCTCCAGCCGTACAGCGATGCGATGAAGTCTCTGCTGCGTAACGGCTACCGGTCGATGAAACGTCCGTCGGGTCATGACATCAGCGACAACTTCGCTAAGAACAACGGAGCGTCTATCCCTCCCAACTTGATCGCGCTTCCTAACACCGAGAGCAACAGCCGATACTTGCGCTATTGCCAAGAGGAGGGCATCACACCGCATCCGGCCCGGTTCCCGGCGGACCTGCCCCAGTACTTCATCCGGATGCTCACCGATGAGGGCGACTTCGTGGTTGATCCGTTCGCCGGGAGCTGCGTTACCGGCGAGGTGTGCGAGCGTCTTTCGCGTCGCTGGCTGTGTGTCGAGCTGGAGAAGGAATACTTGCGGGGGGCTCTGGGGCGCTTCGACGAGAGCGAACCGAACGGACAGAGGGCCGTGGCTAAGGATTGGTACCGGGTGCCGAGGCCCGGTCTCTTGTGGGACACGGCCGACACCCCTGCCCCTCTTCCCAAGGACGGCGGACGCGGGTACCGCTTGCGGCGGAAGGCGCGGCTCTGACTCTGGGTGGTTTGGCATCGGTCGCCGCAGAGGCACATCAATACTCAGCGTTCGTATCCGGCGTTCCCCGAGGGGGATAGGTGGCTCAGCCGAGTGATATACCCGTTGGTTCGCAGTTCACTCCAGACCTGGTCGACCTATCGGCGTTCCTCGATGCCATCATCAAGCATAGCGGTGACAAGCCGGCGATGGAAAGAGCGATAGCCCGTTCGCCGGTCCGTATCCGGCCTTACAGGAGGCCCCCTACCCGGAGACAGGCGTCGCTGCCGCTCGAAGCTGCCCGCCAGTACGGTCTAATCGAACCGACACCCTCCTGGGAAGCGACCGCTCGTGCTCGCGGTTTCGCCGAGTTGGAGGGCGATGATCTCCACCGCGCGTTCGCTCGGCACATCCTCCTCAACCTCGGTGGTCTCCGAGTGGTGGAGGCGGCCCAACAGATGGCACACGACGGACTCAAGATCACCGGCGATTCCCTGGCGGGTTACCTGACCGATCAAGGGTTCCGGGTCGGTGTGCATAACACAGCCATCAACAGCCTACGCAAGTGGCTGGCCGAAGCCGATGTGTTCCCGAAGAGACGACATCGGGCTTGGGAAGTGGACCCAGCTTCCAAAGAAAGCCTGGTCGGGATGAGTGACGAAACGATCGCTGCCCTGGTCGGACTCGGCGACGAGCAACAGGCCTTCGTCGAATCGTTGTGCCGGATAGAACCCGACGGGTGGTACCCGTCCGCCGACGTAAGGGACCTGACCGAGAGCATCATGGGCAGACGAGTCGATAGGGCCAACATTCCCAAGACCTTCCTCGAACCCTTACACGAGGCGCGCCTAATCGAGTACACCACCCGCGGTACATCCGGCGGCAAGACCTCACATCTGCGAACTACCGACCGCTTCGACACGGAGGTTCTCGGACCCTTCATGGCCCGTACTATCAAACAGCTGGACCCATCCCTCATCGCCTACTACCGACGGCGGCCCACAGACATCCGCGACGATCTGACGTCGAAAGATAGGAACACCAAGGGCGAAGCGCTCGAAGCGTTAGCCATCTGGGTGATGCGGCTGCTCGGCCTGCGTTTCGTCGGGTGGAGGAAACGGGCCGCTGACGAAACAGCACACGCCGAAGTCGATGTGCTGCTCGCCGGCACTTTGGGGACCGTACCGACACGGTGGCAGGTACAATGCAAGAACACACCGTCCGGTCGTGTCAGCCTCGAGGACATCGCGAAAGAGATCGGCATTTCCCTCGTCACAAAAGCAACGATCGTGCTGATCTTTGCCAACTGCCAGGTAACGGCACCAGCACGCGACTACGCCCAAGAAGTAATGAAACACACCGCTCTGACCGTCATGATCCTCGACCGTGACGACCTCAACGAGATCATCGACTCACCCGGACGGATAGCAACAATTCTCAGACGCGAGGCACACAAGACTGCCAACATCCCACGACACGGGGCTGACTGGCTAGCCCGATAAGACATGCAGGGTGCTGGGTGGTAGGCACGGCGAACCGAAGGAGAAGCATCCCGCTTAGCGTGGCAGACCAAACAACCCAAGATCGAGGAAATAGCCTTTGACCAAATCAGGGATAGCCACGAGGGTACCGGACTCTAGGCACTCAGAGAGCGGGGGCAGGTTGAGGGACAGAACATACGGAACTTATGTCTGACCAGGTGTTTTAGAGGGTCTGTTAATCCGTTGGTCGTGGGTTCAAGTCCCACCCCCGGAGCCACCCCCCTCCACGGCTGATCGCTTCACGACCCGGATCGGGTGTTCCCGCATCGCCGTGCGGCATCCATCGCAAACCAAGAGGCTTTGACCTGTAGACGCGGCCGGTTACCTTGGGGACCGATGTTACGCAGAACGAAGATCGTGGCCACCATGGGCCCGGCTGTCATCGACGGAGACACGGTGAAGGCCCTGGTAGAGGCGGGTATGGATGTTGCCAGACTCAACTTCAGTCATGGCGATCACAACTCCCATCTCTGGATGATCCGGTGGCTGCGCCAAGCCGCCGCCGAAGCCGGCCGCTCCATCGCGGTTCTCCAGGACATCCAGGGACCGAAGACCAGGGTGGGTCGGTTCGCCGGGGGAGCGGTGGATCTGAGTCAAGGCGACGAGGTCAGGATGGCCTACACGCGGATGCAGGGGAACCCGGGTCTCATCCCGGTTGACTATCCCCGGCTGGCGGCCGACGTAGGGGTAGGTGACCGTGTCGTCATGTCGGATGGGCTGATCGCCGGTCGGGTCACCGATCTCACCGACGAGACCCTGAAGCTACTGATCCAGCGCGGCGGCACACTCAGAGATCGCAAGGGCGTCGCGTTCCCGGACAGCGACCTGGGGGTCGGCCCGGTCACCGAGAAGGACCGCCGGGATCTCGAACTGGGACGCGAACTGGGCGTCGACTACGTTGCCGCCTCCTTCGTGAAGGAGGGTGACGACATCAACCAGGTGCGGGAGTTGGCCGGACCCGACGTCCCGGTTATCGCCAAGGTCGAGCTTGCCCTGGCCTACCAGAATCTGGACTCCATCCTCGATGCGGCCGACGGGGTGATGGTGGCGCGGGGCGACCTGGGGGTGCAACTTCCCCTGGAGGCGATACCGCACACCCAGGCCGACATCCTGAGACGGACCAACCGTGCCGGGCTGATCTCGATAACCGCCACCGAAATGCTGGAGTCGATGATCACGGCCCAGCGCCCCACCCGGGCGGAGGTGACCGATGTGGCGAACGCGGTGGCCTCCGGAACCGACGCCGTGATGCTCTCCGCCGAGACCGCCATCGGACGCCACCCGGTACGCGTCGTCGAGGCCATGTCGGCCATCTGCAGGGAGGCGGAGCAGCATCGCGACACCAACATCGCGGACCATGAGGAGATCGAGTTCCTCGAGAGTTCGATGAACTTCGCCTCGGCAACCGCCAAAGCAGCCACCGAGGCAGCCCGCGACCTCGGATTCCGCACGATCGTGGCCTTCACCGAGTCGGGCGGTACCGCCCGGCTCCTGTCCAAGTACCGGCCATCGGCCGACATCATGGTCTTCGCTCCGAGCGCCCGGATTCGACGGCGGATGGCCCTCTACTGGGGGGTGAGACCGATCCCGTTCGAACCGCGGGAATCGATCGAGTTGATGTTCGCAGCTGCGGAGAAGCACCTGGAGAAGACCGGGATATGCGAGCGCGGCGAAGGCGTCGTAATGGTGGCCGGCGTCCCCCCGAACAGCCGGGCCCGCACCAACATGGTGAAGCTCCACGTGATCGGCGAGCGTCTTAGCTTCCAGCCCAGGCGCCGGGACAGGCGGGCCGGCCGGGTCGGGATCCCTACCCGGTGATCCCCGCGACGCATCCGCTGCGGGCATGGAGGACGGATGCAGGTCGGGTTTGGCGAAACGTTGACTAGAGTGGCCCGCGCCGGCAGCGGACGCTACAGAGGCTCCCGGGAGACCCGCCGGTGGTGAAAGGACGAATGTGGGCCAGTTGATCGAAGTGGACAGCGTCGTGCTGGGCGACGTAGCCGTGTTCGACACCGACCGGAGCTTCTCCGGCCAGGAAGGTGAAACCTACGCCAGTGCCGCAGCCGCCGACGCCTCGGGCACCTTCCCCGGCCTGGTCGCAAGCGCGCTCTTCTCGGAGTTCCCCTCGATAGTGTCGGTGTACGTGTTTTCGAACACCATTTCGATCAGGAGTTCGGGTGGCTGGAGCGAGGATCTGGCTGAGGCAGCGGCGGGGATCATCCGCAACTCCCTGGTCTACTACGCGAGCAACCGGCAGTAACGGTCACCGACGCCGGGACCGGCTCACGAGTCGGCGCCGTCGCCCGAGTCGGGCGGGTCCTCGGTGGGAACGGTGGTTCCGTCGTGCTGCTCTGTCCCGGGTTCGGACGGGCCATCCGGGTTCACGGGGCACTCCTCGCCGGTGTACTCCTCGTGCTCCTCGGGAAGCAGGCACGGATGCACCTCGAACTGGCGCGGCCACGGCCGGTAGCGCACCGTCCACTTCTGGGTGGTGGAGGGGGAGCCGTCCCTAAAGTCCAGTTGCCGGGTGACCGTGACCGACCATCCGTTGGCCCCCGTCTGAACCTCCGCCTCCTCGTCCCACGGCATCATCTCGGGGTTCGGCACGTACTCAGTGGGGAACTCGGTCCAGTCGTACCGGCCGGACACCCAGGCGCTCACTTCACGGTCGGAGTTGTCACCGAACAACTTGACGGTGATCGACGTGCCGGTTGAGGACGTCTTGATCACGACCGGTGTGTCCGTGTCGTTCCGGAACACCAGATCGGGCTCCCTCCAGCTGATCGTGGCCTCGATTCCCTCCGGGTAGCGCGAGAAGTAGTAGCTGTGGGGCTGGTGCTCCAGTATCTCCAACCCGGCCCAGAACACCGCGTTGTAGAAGGTGGTCGCGAACTGGCTCACCCCTCCGCCCACCGTGTCGGTGATCTCACCCTTGATAATGGTGGGCGCCGGTACGTATCCCCTCTCCCTGGTCCGTTCACCCACCGTATCGTTGAGGGACATCACCTCGCCCGGTAGCAGCATCCTCCCATCCATCTCAGCCGCAAACCGCTGGATGTTGCCGACCCGCGGCTGGCAGCACGGGTGGTGGGTCGTGAACTCGCTGATCTTCTCCTTCACCCTGAGGAGGTCTTGGGAACTGATGGTGGGCTGCACACCGGTGTCGAGTGGCAGCACGTTGGTCCTTGAAGCCCGGCGGGCCGCGTCCATCGCCGCCTCGACCACCAGATCGGTATCGATCCGGGCGCCGGGGAAGCCCGGGAGGATGGTCACATTGTCATCCGCGTCGATGACGATCCGGGCGTCGACGGGCGGTGCCTCGAACCCTGCCCTGAGGGGATGGAGGTATTCGTCGAACACCACCGGGTCGAACGTGACCATAATGTGGGGGCTCGGCTCCCGTTCCGCCCTGGTGAGCAGAGCTCTGGCCAGTCGCCCCTCGTCCAGGTAGAGGGTCGCATCCGGATCGGTACGGCTCAGGATGATCGGGGCCCCCACGAGCTGGACCGCCTCGTGGAGAGCGGTGTCGACCGCCTGAACGGACAAGATCGGTAGCTTTTGCAGGGTGTCGAGCGCGACCACTTCGGGCATCGGGCGCTGCAACAACGCCGCCAGGATCAGTTGGGCTGCGGTGCTCCGATCGATCACCAGACCGGGCCGCGGATAGACAGGTATCGGGGTGGTGCCCTCCATGACGATCCCCCCTTCGAACGGACCGTCGAGGGCCGCGTCGTAGCGGTCCAGCACTCTCGACAGGGCCTCCTGGTCGATAGTCCCGACCAGCGCCAGGTCCGTTTCGTCGCCCTCGTGCCACGACGAGGCAATCTCGATCACCTCTTCGGGTGAGTGGGCCGCCAGCGCGCTCTCCGCTACGGACTGCTCATCGAGGTCGAAGCCGATCGAGGCAGGGACCAGGTTGAAGCGAGTTCCGGCTACGTCGATCCAGATCGGCTGGTTGGCCAGGCGGACCTCCAGGTCCATCAGTGCGGCCAGGGTGGATTGCTGTCCCGTCGACTGCTCGCCGGCGGCGGACGGGTCGCCCGTTGCAGGCCCCGACACGTCGCGGTCGGATCCACGCACCAGCAGCAGGACCACCATTGCAATGGCTACGAGCCCGAGCGCGGAAAGACCTACGCGAAAAGACTTTTCAGACATGTGAACGAGGCACCACCGAGCGCGATACTAGTGCCGGGCAACACCTATCCGCGCACCTCCGACGATCTCATGGGAGGAGAACAGACGTTCAGCCGGGCATGAGAACACGCAGGTAGTTGGGCTGGATCGAGACCGAGAGGCTCCGGCCCGACCCGAGCAACTCACCGTCCGCCTGGGCTGGAAACCCGGTCGAAGGAGCACTCACCTCCAGTGCCGACACCCCGCTCCATGCCTCGAATCCATCGACCTTGCCGATGTCCCTGCCAACCATGGCATGCCCGAGAATTGAGGGGATCCGCCGACGGCTCATGGAACGAGCCACCAGCACCCCCAACGTGTCGGGGACGCGGGCCCCGAAGCGCACCGGCACGCGGCCGAAATACGTGTACCGGTCGTAGAGGCGGACGAAGACCGCCACTGCGGACACCGCCCGGTCCCCGGACCTCACGACAAGCCCGGCCGGACGTCCTGCGAAGTCACTCCATGCCAATGCAGCAGCGGACCGCGCGAAGTGAAGGCCGGCAAGACGGTACTTGCGATAGGGTTCCTGCTCGGCCCGCTGCACGACCGCGGCGTCGAAGCCGGCGCCGCACGCGAAGGTTGCGAGCCGGGTCTCCATACCTCCGCCTCCGTGGTCCATGGCCAGCATCGCAGCGGGGGCCGGCCGCGGTGGAGGACGGCTGCAGATGAGATCCGCGGCCTTGGTGGCCCTCGAAGGGATGCCGAGCAATCTCGCCAGTACGTTGGTCGTACCCACCGGGACGATGCCCAGGGGAGTACCGGTCCCGCCAATCCCGTTGGCCACATGGTGGACCATCCCGTCGCCTCCCATCGCGACCACGAGCTCGAACCCGTCCGCCTGAGCAGCCGCACTCACGGCCCGGGTATCGGCGGCGCTCCTCGGCCACTCCGCCTCCACATCGAAGTTCCGCCGAAGGCGGGAGACAACCGCGCGATGAAGCCCCCCGGTAAAACCCGAAGCCGCAGGGTTGGCACACAGCAGGATACGCTTCACGGCGAGCAGCGTAGATACCCGAGCCGACCATCGAAAATACAGCAAATACACGACTTCCCCGGCCGGCGTTGCAAGGAGGCCGGTACGCCCTGTAACAGCCGTAAGTCGAAGATAGGCTAACCTCCTGCTATCCCACAGACCGGAAAACTCGATGCGGAGTAGCGATAAGTGGAGGTAGTTCACCCAGTCGGCATTCAGGATGCCGCTCAAGCCCTGGCTACCAACCCTGATGCTGTCCCGCTCGCCGGAGGTACCGACCTCATGGTGGAGGTCAACTTCGGAACGCTACGCCCGGAGTCCGTGATCACGCTGCGCCGGGTCAGGGAGCTACAGGAGATCACGCGCACGCGGATCGGAGCGGGCGTCACCTTCAGGCGGCTCGAATCGGGCGATCACAACGCCTTGGCGCAACTGGCCCGCACGATCGGCTCACCTCAGATACGGGCGGCGGGAACCATCGGCGGCAACGTCGGCACGGCCAGCCCCGCAGGAGACGCCTTGCCGTTCCTGGCCGGACTCGATGCGGAGATCGAACTCCACTCCGTCGCCGGTACCCGCACGGTGCGCTGGGACCGGTTCTTCACAGGCGTCAAACGCACCTCGAAGCGGCCCGACGAACTGATCACCGCGGTCCTTCTTCCGGACGATCTGCCGGACCGCCAAGAGTTCGCCAAGATAGGACAGCGCAGCGCGATGGTCATCTCGATGGTGTCCGCCTGCGTGTTCCGCTGGCACCACGGTCGCACCAGGGTGGCTCTCGGTTCCGTCGGACCGACTCCGATCAGGGCCAGACGCGCCGAGCGGATGATCTCCTCAGAGATGCGTCCCGGACCCTCCGCCCTCGACCACTTCGCCCGCCTTGTGTCCGAGGAGGTGCGCCCGATCACAGACCATCGGGGTACGGAGGACTACCGCCGCCACGCTTCGGGGGTGCTGGCACGGCGCCTCCTCGAGAGGTGCCTGGCATCGTGAGGGTACGGGCCACGATCAACGGCGAGCCGAGGGTGTGCGACGTCAAAGGCTCCGAGAGTCTCCTGTTCGTGCTGAGGGAACGGCTTGGCCTTCCCGGATCGAAGGGCGCCTGCGAGCAGGGGGAGTGCGGGTCGTGTTCGGTGCTCCTCGACGGCGCCCTCGTCTGCGCCTGCCTGGTCATGGCGGTGGACGTGGAGGGTTCGGAGATCGTGACGATCGAAGGCCTCGGTGGGCCGGAACTCCATCCCGTACAGAAGGCCCTCGTGGACGCGGGGGCCGTCCAGTGCGGGTTCTGCACCCCGGGTTTCGTGGTCGCCGCGGCGGCCCTCCTAGATGAGAACCCGGCCCCGTCGTCCGACGAGATGCGGGAAGCGCTGGCCGGAAACATCTGCCGCTGCACCGGGTACGGATCCATCCTGCGCGGCCTCGAGACGCTGGTGGCGGGCCGATGACCACCCGGGTCAGGACCCCCACCGTCCGGGGTGGGGTCGGCGAGTCGACCTACCGCACCGACGGGATTCCCAAGGTCGACGGCACCTACATTTACTCGTCCGATCTGTACATGGACAGGATGCTATGGGGAGCGACGCTCCGCAGCCCCCACCCCAAGGCCACCATCACCAAGCTGGACATCGGTCCCGCGGTGGCGATGACCGGTGTGCACGCCGTGCTGACCGACGACGACGTCCCCGGTCGCAAGACCTTCGGCCTCGAGGACGCCGACCAGCCCATCCTCGGCTCGCGCAGCGTGGAGTACTGGGGTCAACCCATCGCCCTCGTGGCTGCCGACGACCCCGAGACCGCCCGCCTCGCAGTGGAGGCCATCGACATCGAGTACGAGGTGCTGGTGCCGCTCACCGATCCTGAGGAAGCCGACGCCATCGACTCGGTGTTTCACCGGATCAGATGCCGGAGGGGCCCGCAGGACGCGCACGGCTCGGTCGTGGTCGAGGGCTACTACGAGGTCGGCATGCAGGACCAGGCGCCCCTCGGAACCGAGTCCGGGCTGGCCATCCCCGACGACCGGGGCGGAGTGGACCTGCACATCGCCACCCAGTGGACCCACGTTGACCACGAGCAGATCGTGGCGGGCCTCGGAGTGGTCGACGACGCGGTGCGGGTCCATCACGCCGGGGTGGGCGGGGCCTTCGGCGCGCGGGAGGACGTGAGCCTCCAGATCCATCTATGCCTGCTGGCCCTGTACACGGGCAGGCCGGTGAAGATGGTCTACAGCCGGGCCGAGAGCTTCGTGGGCCATGTCCACCGGCATCCGGCGCAGCTGTGGATGCGCCACGAGGCGGACCCGGACGGAACGCTGCGCCGTATAGAGGCGAAGGTCATTATCGACGGGGGCGCCTTCCAGTCGACCAGCAACTCCGTGATCGGCAACGCCGTGTACCACGCCGCCGGACCGTACCGTTGCGACTCGGTGGCCGTCGACGGGGTTGCCGTCAAGACCAATAACCCCCCGTGCGGGGCGATGCGCGGTTTCGGCGCGGTGCAGGCCTGCTTCGGTCATGAGGCCCAGATGGACAAGTTGGCCGACGCCCTGGGCATGGACCGCGTGGAACTCCGGATCAAGAACGCGGTGCGCCGGGGGGACCCGCTCGCCACGTCCGGCCAGTTGATCGACACATCGGCGCCGGTGGTGGAGATACTGGAGCGGCTGCGCCGGATGCCCCTGCCGCCGCAGAACCGCAGCGACGACCCGCTCTTGCTCCCGGGCGGCACCGGGCTAACCACCTCGCGATCGGTAGTGAGACGCGGGGTCGGCTACGCGGTCGGTCTCAAGAACCTGTGCTTCTCCGCCGGTTTCGACGACTACTCGGAGGCCCGGGTTGTTATCACACCGTTCGGCGTGGAGGTTCACACTGCCGCCGTCGAGGTGGGCCAGGGTCTCGGAATGTCGTGCGCCCAGATCGCCAGGACCGTCCTGGGGATCGAGGATGTGGTCGTCTATTACGACGACACCTCCAAGATCGGGTCGGCCGGTTCCACTTCGGCGTCCCGCCAGACGCAGATGACCGGGGGAGCGGTGATGGAGGCTGCACAGATGGCACGCGAGGTTGCCCTGCAGCGGGGCGGCGGCGACCGGTTGGACGGGGAGGGAGTCTGGAAGGACGGCGTCCTGGTGACACCCATGGAGGACCTGGTCGGCCGGGAGAACATCGAGTACCACACCCGGTTCCACCATCCGCAGACCGAGGAACCGGATGCGAGCGGCCAGGGCGACCTCCACGTGGACTTCGCCTTCGCCGCTCACCGCGCCGTCGTCGATGTGGACCAGGAACTGGGACTGTTCCGGGTGGTGCAGGTCGACACGGTCCAGGATGTCGGGTTCATGATCAACCCCCGATCGGTGGTCGGCCAGATCGAAGGCGGGACCATGCAGGGGATCGGTCTCGCAACCCTCGAGGAGGTCGTGGTCGAGGACGGGGTGATCAAGAACCCCACCTTCACCGACTACCTGCTGCCCACCTTCCTGGATGCCCCGCCCATCGAAATAGACGTGATCGAGGAACCCAGTTCGTTCGGTCCGTTCGGCGCCAAAGGTGTCGGCGAGCCACCCACCGTGTCGTCGACAGCTGCGGTGGTGGCGGCGATCCGCCAGGCCACCGGCCTCGAACTGAACCGGACACCGGTGAGGCCCGAGCACGTGGCGCTCAGCTCTCGCTGACAGGTGGCCGGCACCGGCAGGTAGTAGTGACCAGTTCCGCGCCCGGAGCTGTTGGTGAAAGCCCAGGACGTCCCCGGAATCAGGCGAGGTCGTATACCAGTGGATGACCGCTACCGGGGAACCTTGTTGAGTCGGCGAAGACTGCTGGCATTGAGTGGACTGGGGACGGCGGCCGGATTACTCCTGCCGAAGGCGCTCATTCTTAGCGCCGCTGCGCAGACAGGTGGTGTCTCCATCGGAGATAGCCACGTCATCCTCCCTCGCGATGTCTGGGGAGCGGATCTACCGCCGACGGGACCGATGACCGCGGAGGCGCCTGGCGACGTGCGGTTCCTCCTGGTACACCACAGCGCCTCCCCCAACGACTACTCAGCCGGCCAGTCGATCCGCTATCTCAGATCCTTCTACCACTATCACACGTCTGCTGAGAAGGGCTGGCCCGACATCGCCTACAACTTCCTTGTCGACAGGCACGGCCAGATCTTCGAAGGGCGGCAGGGGAGCATCGGGTCGCCTGTTCAGGGTGACGCCACCGGCGGCAGTCAAGGGTTCGCTCTTCTCACCTGTTTCATCGGCGATCACCGCGACGTAACTCCTACCGATGCTGCCCAGTCGGCCATGGTCGCGTTGCTCTCCTGGTTAGCGAATGGATACGGGATCGACCCGGATTCGACTGTCGAGTTCGTCTCCCGCGGATCGAACCTCCATCCGGAGGGTAAGGAGGTGGTGACCCCGACCATCACCGGCCACCGGACCATGTCGCGGACCACATGCCCGGGCGACATGGCATTCGACTTGGTGGAGAACAGCTTTCCTCAGCAGGTGACCGCTGCCCTCGCTTCAACAGGATCGGACTCTGGTTCACCGGTGACCACATCGGCCACATCGACGGCAGCCACCACAACACCCCCGTCGACAACTATGGCCGGGCCAACGGATTCCGACGTGACAATCGTCGAGACCCCCGCCGACACCACGCACGCGACCGTCCCGCCTTCCAGCCGGCCATCACCTGCACCAATCGAACCCGATGACACGCTGGCTGCGGCATCGACTGTCGCGACACCCGAGTTCGTTGCCGAAACCAATGCTCAGGTCCCCGTCCCCGTCAGTCCGATCACCGATCCTGCTGGCAGCCGGTCCCGACAGATCCTGGAGATGGTTTGGGCGGGCCTAGGCACCCTTGCTCTTGGGGCAGCCCTCTGGCTCCGCCGCCGCCTCGACCCGAGCACCCGGCGCCCACCGGACTCGTAAGCCAGTCTGACGTTGGTCCACCTGCATCGAATCGGATGTCCGATGGGCCAAGTGGGGGAGACCCCGGCAGCGTGTCTGGACTCAACCAGGCGCCGGTGGGTAAACAACCTCCCTATCAGCCGGATCCTGTGAGAGGCGTCGGCCGTAGCACAGGGAGCCGGTCCGCATGCCAAGGATCGACCAGCAAGTGTCCTGAGCCTCCGCGGCGGTTACGAACGGTCCTGCATAGACAACCCAATACCCCGCGTTGAGACTGGCGAAATCAGAACTAACAAGGATCCCGAAGCGCATGCCGAACCGGCGCTCCAGCTCCTCTCGGCTTTCCTCGGCATCCGCCTCGGACGTGGCCGATACCACCACGGACACGAACTTGCCCTCCAACAGCGCCGGATACCCAGGCTCCGTTCCGGGTTCGTCCGGCGTGTGGGTTCTTCCATCCGGAGCGGGGCCGGGGGCCCCTATGATCCGGTCCGCGAGCGCCCGGTAGTCGACCGCGGAATACGCCTCGGTAAACACCGGCTGTCCCGTTCCACGGAAGAGGACAACCTGCATCGTCACGCCCACGACCTTACCCAGCGCATCGACCATAGCCCCTCCGCTCTGTCCACCTGCAGTCGCTGCGTCCGTCCGTAGCACCGTCAGGCCTGTTGTCGATTCCCGGTAAGAACGGGACAGGACGCCTCGGGTGATGGAAGGCTGCGGGTCGTAGAGATCGGGTTCGGCCGGATAGCCCAACAGGAACAGTTCGCTACCGCTGGCCACTGGCCCATGGTCCTTAAGGGTGAGCGGAGGAATCGGGACATCCACCGGACCAAGCAGAGCAAAGTCCGCCCACGGTTCCCATCCCACAACCGGCACGTTCCTAAACTCGGTGCCGTCCGGAAACATAACCCTCGCGACCGTGTTGTACGGCTCGACGACGTGGTAGTTGGTGATGATGTAGCCCCCGTCGATCAGGATGCCGCTGCCCGCGCCCGTGCGACCCCCATTGACTATGTGGGCGAGCGACGGTGCAACGCGCTCGTAAACCTCCTCCGCGGATGACTCCTCGCCTGGGCCGGTGGTTACGGTGGGAGTTGATGTCCGACCGGCAGGTGCAGGGGGATAGACAACTTCCGCATCGTCGGGACTCTGGGAGAGGCGCCGGCCGTAGCAGAGCGAGCCGGTCCGCATTCCAAAGTCGGACCAGCAAGCGTTCTGAGACTCCGCGGCGGTGGCGAACGGTCCGGCATAGACCACCCAGTAGCCGGCGTTGAGGCTCGCGAAATCATCGCTGCGTAGGATGCCGAACTCCCCATCGAATCTGCCTTCGAGATCTGCGAGCGCCGCTCTCGCTTCTGCCTCGGAGGTTACGGAGACGATCACCGAGATGAACATGCCCTCCATCGAGGATCCTGGCTCCATCTCTCGGGCAGTGGTTGGAGGCGGGGGTAGCGAAGTGGTCGAAGCCACCGACACGGAACTCGAAGCGCTAGCGGCGAGCGAAGTCGTCGTGGCACGTGTTGTAGCGACCGAAGTCTCGTCAGGCACCGACGATGAGACCACCACCGTGCTGGAATCGGCCAGAGCCACTCCAGATGTTGGCGAGGACTCGCTGCTCGTCTCTACAGGCCTGGGGGAGGTCACCGTGGTTAGCGGTGGGGTCGGCCCCGGATCATTCCCGCAACCGGCTAGAGCCAAAACAACGGACATGCAAAGGCCCAAGACCGAGAACTGGAACACCTTCTCCCGGCATCCGGTCATCTTCAGCGGAGGCACAGCGAAGAAACGCATCTTCCGGGCGGACCGTACCGGAATCGTCCGTTCCGAGAAACCCCTCGCTTGCTGTTGCCGCTGAGGATCGAATGCTCTACTTCGGTTCCTTACTACATCGACAAGGCCTGATGAAGTCTCAACCGTCATGTGATGGCCTAGCAGTCGCGCTAGAATAACTTAATCTAATGATTACCGCTGATCAGTGAGTAGTTTTGCTCAGGGCATTTGAGTAAGACGGCAGCCCTGGTGGTCCCTCAAGCTGCTCCCAGCAGTCCTTGGAGTCTGGTCAACCCGGTCACGAGGTCCTCATCGCCCAAGGCGTATGAGAAACGGGCATAGCCGGGTGCTCCGAAGGCCTCACCCGGAACGAAGGCCACCCCGGCCTGGTCTATGCATACGTCGGCCAGTTCCAGGGCGGTTGCGGGGAGGGCATCTCCGACACGGCGCCCGAGTGCCCCGCGTACAGACGCGAAGCAGTAGAAGGCTCCCAGGGGCTCTATGCAGTCGATGCCTCTCGTCTCGTTGAGCATCCGGTGCATGATCCCTCGGCGGCGGTCGAAGGCCTCGCGCATCATGTGGACGTCGTCGAGGGGACCGGACACAGCCGCGATGGTGCCCGCCTGCGCGATGTTGGACACGTTGGATGTAAGGTGGCCCTGCAGCTTGGTCGCCCCTGCGATCACATGGCCCGGGCCGATCATCCAGCCCACCCTCCATCCGGTCATGGCGTAGGTCTTGGCCACCCCGTTCACGATCACACACTGGTCGGCCAGTTCCGGTACCTCCACCGGCAGCGACGAGAACGATGCTCCGCCATACACCAGATGTTCGTAGATCTCATCGGTCAGGACCCAGACGCCGCGATCCACCGCCCACCGGCCGATCTCGGCAACTTCGGCCGCTGTGTAAACCGCTCCAGTCGGATTCGACGGGGAGACGAAGATCAGCAGCTTGGTGCGAGGCGTGTAGGCGGCCTCGAGTTCGTCCACCGTCACCTTGAACCCGCTGCCCTCGTCGGTCTCGATGGGAATGGTGGTCCCACCGGCCAGTTCGACCACCGCTGGATACGTCACCCAGTAGGGCGCCGGTAACAGCACCTCGTCCCCCGGATCGACCAGGCAGTGGATTCCCGTGTAGACACCTTGCTTCCCGCCGTTGGTGACAATCACCTGCGACGGCTCCACCTCGTACCCCGAGTCCCGTAGCGTCTTGGCAGCCACCGCCTCCCGGAGCGCCGGGAGCCCGGGCGCCGGGGTGTACTTGTGCATGGCAGGGTCGGCGGCGGCGGCCCTTGCCGCGGCCACTATCGGCTCGGGAGTCGGGAAGTCGGGCTCGCCGGCACCGTAGCCGATCACGTCGTGGCCGGCGGCCCGCAAGGCCCTCGCCTTGGCGGTGATCGCCATGGTGGCCGATTCGGCCATCGATTCGATTCGCTGCGATACTCCTGACATCACGTTCTCCGTATCGGGTCCTGGAGAGGGAACGATAGACATGCCAGAACACACCTCTATCCGGATACCGACCGAACTCCTGCCCGCTGACGGCCGGTTCGGAAGCGGTCCCACCAAGGTACGGGCCGAGACGCTCGCCAGCCTGGCCGACGCCGGCCAGACGTACATGGGAACCTCTCACCGCCGGCCGACCGTCCGGGCCATGGTGGGGCGAGTCCGGGAAGGGTTGACAGACCTGTTCGGGCTTCCCGAAGGCTATGAGGTGGTGCTCGGAAACGGGGGCGCGACCGGTTTCTGGGACGCCGCCACCTTCGGCCTGATCGAACGGAGGAGCCAGCATCTCTGCTTCGGTGAGTTCTCGTCCAAGTTCGCGCGGGCTGTGAACGGGGCTCCTCACCTCGACGCGCCCGAACTCATAGAAGCGTCCCCCGGGACGCATCCCATGCCGGTGCCTTCGGACCGCATCGACCTCTACGGGCTCACCCACAACGAGACCTCTACCGGGGTGACCATGCCGATCAAACGAGTGGCTGGGGAGGGGCTGACCGTGGTCGACGCCACGTCCGCGGCCGGCGGCACGCCCGTGGATCCGGAGGAGCTGGATGTCTACTACTTCTCGCCCCAGAAGGCCTTCGGTGGGGATGGGGGCCTCTTCGTTGCGTTGTGCTCGCCGCGGGCGATCGAACGGATAGAGCGGATCGCCGCCTCGGATCGGTGGATTCCTCCGTTCCTCTCGCTTGAGTCGGCGGTTTCCAACTCCCGCAAGGACCAGACCTACAACACACCGGCGCTGGCCACCATCTTCATGCTGGCGGACACCGTCGAATGGATCAACAGCCGGGGCGGGCTCGCCTGGTCAGCCGCGCGCTGCGCGGAGAACGCGGCGATCCTCTACGACTGGGCGGAATCCCATCCGATGGCCTATCCGTTCGTCACGGATCCCTCCATACGTTCTCGGGTCAACGCCACCATCGACTTCGAGCAACCGGTGTCGGGTGACTATCTGGCCGCCACGCTGAGGGCCAACGGCGTCGTGGACACGGAGTCCTACCGCAAGCTGGGAAGAAACCAACTTCGGATCGGACTGTGGCCGACCATCCCGCCTACGGATGTGGAAGCCCTGACGGCCTGCCTCGACTACGTCATCGAAGCCACCTCGAGCTGAGACCCCGTTGTCCCGGCCACGATTCCGGTCGGACACGGTGGATGCCTACCGAGCATCGAACCGACCCGGTGCCGCCTACGAGAACGCGAAAACCGACTTGACCGGCCCCGCCCGAGGGCCCTCCCCCGACCACCACCTCCGAGGCTTGGACGCGTCCCTCTGTCGCCGTGAGTTCGGCTTCCACCATGTGATCCCGATAGCGGTCCTGATCGGCCGATTGCGGACCGCCGGTGTTTGCGGCTACCTCCAGTGTGCGTCACGCCTGTGACAGCGTCAACACCTTTCGTGGTGGTGTGCTCGTTGCCGGGGCTATTCGCCGTTCCGCCCGGCAAGGGCGTAGCGGACTCTCGTCAGCCCCGCTTGAACAACTTCTTGACCCCCGAGGCAACAGTGGAGGCGACCAGGGAGATGCCCTTGACATCCTCCGCTTCGATCTCGGCCGCGGCCGCCTGGTCCTCGGCCTCCAGTTTGGCCTCGAGGCAGTTGACGAAGTCCTGGATGAGGCGCTGGGAGATCTGGTTGAGCAGCCCGGTGCGGCCGAACTGGGCGGCGGCCCCCGAGATCTTGATGTCGGCGTCCACCGACACTGCGGACCCGCCGTCCGTGGCCGAGACCGCGTAGTCGACAGCCACCTGGCCTCGGGAACCCCCGCGCCGATCAACCCCTTTGCCGGCGATGTGCCCGGTGTGGTTCGCTGCATCTGAAGTCACTGTGGCCTGACCTTCGAAACCTGCCGTCATCGGGCCTAGACGTACGGAGATCTTGCCCGTATACGTCCCGTCTCCCCGGTCTTCGGTCAACTCCGCCCCTGGCATGCACTGGACCACCGCGGGGACGTCCTGGAAGAACCGGAACACGGCCTCTGCGCTGCTGGCTACCTGGAACTCTTGCGTGATCTTCATGTCAACCTCCCGATCCGCCCAGCATCGTAGTGGCCGGTCTCGCCATGCACGTACTCACGTATGGACAAGTGCCGGCCGCGCAACGCCACACGCCCGCCGATCTCTACTTCTGCCTCTTCCGTCGCCGGTTCCGCACGGCGCGCTTGAGGTCGTGGCGCCACCGGTGCCTCCGCCACCGGGCGACGAGGCTCAGCAGTATCTGGATCACGAGGGTGAGTATCGAAGTCGCAACTATCACCACCACCAGCGGAAGGCTGAACTCCCACCAGAATGCCCGGACCGGAACGTTCCCGATGTTCTGGTAAGCGAGGAACGCTACAGCCGCAACCAGCAGGGCCAGGCCAACCGCGCCCCACCTGAATCGAGCCCTCGACTTCTCCGGGGCTTCGGGGACGCCCTTGGCTGCCGGAGCCTCCTTGCTGCGGTCGGCCGACTCCTCGCTCATGTCAATGTCCTTCCCATCGGGCCCGGTCAGCTCTGGCCCGGTCCACGTTCACCCTCGCCAGCAGGAAGCCTCCGACGACGAAGAAGGCAACGATGGAGAGAATGGCCGGCCGCCCCGAGCCGGTCCGGTGGCTGACGATGCTGAACACCAGGGGCCCCCAGATAGCCGAGAACTTCGAGAACACGCTGAAGAATCCGAAGAACTCGGCGGATGCCTGCTCCGGGATCATCGACGCGTAGAGGCTGCGGCTCAGCGCCTGCACACCGCCCATGACCAAGCCGACCACCACGGCGATGACGTAGAAGGGGAGAGCTTGTCCGGCCGGCAGGAAATAGGCCGCCACCGCGACCAGGGCCCACACCACGAGCGACCAGATGATCGCCTGTTTCGCGCCGATCCTGTCGGCCAACACTCCGAAGAAGAGCGCCCCGCCGAACGCCACGAACTGCACGATCAGGAATGCGCCTGATATCTCGGCGATGCCCAGACCCAGCGTTTCGGAGGCGTACGACCCCGAGATGTTGATGACCGTCACCGCACCGTCGTTGTAGAAGATGAAGGCCAGCACGAAGAGCATCAACTGCGGGTACCCGACCAGTTTCCTCGCTGTTCCGAGAGTGCGGCCGAAGCCGATGGTGGCGTAAGCTCTCCACGGTCGCATGTGCCGGTAGCGCGTAGGAACCGGGGACGCCTCGCCCACCTCCGGGAGGCCCCGCAACGCGTACAGGGTGAACCCGATCCACCACAACCCGGACCCGAAGATGACGACCCGGGCCGCCCCGCTGGTCGACAGGCCCGTGAGGCCGTCGTCGCCGCTGGCCAGCAGCAAGGCCAGGCCGAACACCAGGTAGAGGCCGCCTCCCACATAGCCGAAGGCGTACCCCTTGGAAGACACGCGGTCGACGGTGTCGTCGGTGGTCAGGCCGGGGAGGAAGGCGTCGTAGAACACGTTGGCCGCCACGAACCCTATGTGGGCGGTGACCGCCACCACCAGGAACCAGGGAACCGCGCCGTCGGGCACGAAGGGCAGCGCCAGCGCCATGATCCCGCCCGCCACCGCACAGTTGCGGAGGAACCTGCGCTTGGCCGAGTTGAAGTCGGCAATCGCTCCGATGACGGGCATCGCCACAAAGAGAATGGTGGAGCCGATGGAAACCACCGCCGCCCAGATGGTCTCGGCAGACCAGCCGTGCCAACCCTCTTCCGGAACGATCGCCTCGGCGAAGAACGGGGCGACGACCGCCCCGAGAGTCACGATGAAGGCAGAGTTGGCCCAGTCGTACATGGCCCAAGCGAAGATGGTCTTGCGATCGTTGCGTACCAGATCGGTCAAGGTCGATTACCCAGTATCGGCGACGTTCCGACGGTAGCACCGACAAAGCCTGTCGCCGGTCGATGGAGGCCGTGCCTCTGGGCCGCCGCGGACGGAATCGCCGGTTGTGCCGAGTAGGCAATATCCTCTCCCGGATGCGCCGCCGGACGACCACCCCGCTCCTGGTCGTACTGGCGTTGGCGGCATGCAGCGGACCGCCCGAGCCTATGGAACCAACCGCCCCGCCCACCAGCGCATCCCCGGCCACCACGACCACGGCGGCTCCGGACCTGGCCCTCACGACCTCGACCACCACCTCCAACACTTCCACTGCGAGCACTGCGAGTACCCCGCCGGAGACCACCGATCCGAAGGTGGAGGAACCGAAGGAAGCGGAGGGACGTGTGGAACCGACTACGGCACCCTCTTCGGAACCCACCACGACCACTACCCTCCCCCCGCTTCGCTCGCTGGCCTATCGCGTGGTGACCGAACTCCCGTTCCCGATAGACTTGGCACCGCTTCCCGGAACCTCCCTGCTGACAATCGCATCGAAGGAAGGTCGTCTCTGGCTCCACGGAGACGGAGGGCTGCACGACGAGCCATTCCTCGACATCAGCGACCGGGTACGCAACCGGGGCGAGCAGGGCCTGCTGGGGTTCGCCTTCCACCCTGACTACCCGGATACCGGGCGGTTGTTCGTCCATTACACGGCGCACGACGGGGACACCATCCTGGCCGAGTACGCGGCCGCCGGCGGCCAGGTTGACCCGGTGGGGGAGGTCGTGCTCTTCCGGTTGCACCAGCCGGCTCCGAACCACAACGGAGGGACGATCACCTTCGGCCCGGACGGGTACCTGTACATGGGGCTCGGCGACGGGGGAGGGGCGAACGACCAGTTCGGTCACGGCCAGAACGACCGGACAGCGCTCGGTGCCCTCCTCAGGTTCGATGTCTCGACTCCAGGTGTTGCCTCACCCGCGCCCGGCAATCCGTTCCCGGCCCCCGACGTCTGGGCGATCGGCCTCCGCAACCCGTGGCGGTTCGTGATCGATCATCCTTCCGGCCTGGTCGTCATCGCGGACGTCGGCCAGAACCAATTCGAGGAGGTCTCGGTGGCACCCATCGAAGCGGCGGGCCTCAACTACGGCTGGCCCATCACCGAAGGGCTGCACTGCTTCCAGCCTCGATCAGGATGCGACGCGGAGGGCATCACCCTGCCGGTAGTGGAGGTGGAGCACGGCGACGGGGGCACCTGCTCGATCACGGGAGGGGTCGTGTACCGCGGTGCGGAGATCCCGGAACTGTACGGGCACTACCTGTTCTCCGACTACTGCGGCGGCTACCTGCGCAGCTTCCCGCTGGACGATCCGTCCAGGGAGCCGTTCGACTGGACCGATCAGGTGGGCAACGCCGGACAGGTGGTGGCGTTCGGTACCGATGCGTCCGGAGAGGTATACGTGCTGACCGCCGCCGGCCCGGTGCTGCGCCTGGTCGCCGAGCGCTAGACGGAATCCCGCGGGCGTTCGGCCATCGAACCCGAGGCGCACAGCGGAGGCGCCAAGCTCGGAGGCGAGTACGGTAAGAGCCATGTCTGAACCCCGTCAACAATGACCGAGATCTACATAGCCGACGCCTGCCGCACCCCGATGGGTCGGATAGGGGGACAGTTGGCAGCGGTCCGGCCCGACGATCTGGCAGCCCACGTCGTCGGGGCTCTGTTGGGGCGCAACCCAAGCCTCCGCCCCTCGAACATCGAGGACGTGGTGTGGGGCGCGGCGAACCAAGCGGGCGAGGACAACCGGAACGTGGCCCGGATGGCGGGTCTCCTGGCCGGACTCGGAATCGAGATGACCGGCCAGACCGTGAACCGCCTCTGCGGATCCGGCCTTCAGGCCGTCGTCACCGCCGCCCAGGGTCTGGCGTCCGGCTGGGGAGAAGTGATGATCGCGGGAGGATCCGAGTCGATGAGCCGCGCCCCTTTCGTGGTCACCAAGCCCGAACGGGCCTACGGAGTCGGGGCACCCCGGCTGGTGGACACCGTGCTGGGATGGCGCCTCACCAACCCCCGGATGCAGACGATGTATCCGCCCATCACGCTGGGGGAGACCGCGGAGGAGGTGGCGGCCAAATACGGGGTGTCGCGGAACGACCAGGACGACTTCGCCCTCACCAGCCACCGCCGCGCTATCGCCGCCCAGTCCGCTGGCAGGTTCGACTCGGAGATCGTCCCCATCAAGGCGCCGGCCGGCCCGAAGGGTCGCGTCACGGCCCTGATCACATCCGACCAAGGGCCGCGGCCGGATACCTCTATGGAAGCCTTGGGGAGACTCCGCCCCGTATTCAGGAAGGGCGGGACAGTGACGGCGGGGAACTCATCCCCCATGAACGACGGCGCGGCCGGGGTGATCCTTGCAACCTCGAAGGGCCTGGAGGAGAGTGGTCTCACCCCTATGGCCCGCCTGGTCTCGTCGGCCGTGGCAGGGGTCCATCCCGATCTCATGGGCATCGGTCCGGTACCCTCCACGCAGAAGGCCTTGGACCGCGCCGGACTCGCCGCGACTGACCTCGACCTGGTGGAACTCAACGAGGCCTTCGCCGCCCAGGCCGTCGCCTGCCGCAACGAACTTGGCCTCGATCCCGAGACGGTCAACGTGAACGGGGGAGCCATCGCCCTCGGGCACCCGCTGGGATGCTCGGGAGCGCGGATACTCACCACCCTCGCCCACGAACTCCGCCGCCGGGAGGCAAGGTACGGCTTGGCCACCATGTGTATAGGAGTGGGTCAGGGAATCTCCCTGATAGTCGAGAGGGTCTGACGGCCCCGCTTCCATCGCCACCTCCGGCCGAGGATTATCGCGTCAAGGAACGCAGACCTAGCGTGCAGTTATCAGGCCGACCGGGCATCGAACGGGTTGTAGACCTCTACGCCCAGTGTCTCGAAGTCTCGGACGTTGCGTGTGACCACCGTCATCCGATTGGTGACGGCGACTGCCGCGATCATGGCGTCCTGCATCAGCGTGTCCGACCGGCGGTGCATGAGCCGGGCCCACTCGCGAAACGCCATGGCATCCATCGCTAGGATGTCGTATCCGCCCAGCACCTGTTCACCGAGCCATCCTTCGAGTTCCTCAGCTTTGGCCGGATCCTGGCCCCGAGTGATCTCGATCCCCGCCTGGATCTCACCGATTGTGAGAGCGGAGACGAAGAGATGTTCAGCCGGGACTCCTGCAAGCCAGCCGACCACGGACGGGTTCGGCCGCGGCCGGCGCAACTCCGAAACGACATTGGTATCGAGCAGGTACACGCCGGGCTAGTCGAATGTGGGCGGTGGGCGACTGAAGAGTCGCTCCCTCGGGGGTACTAGCGTCTCGGTGCGCGCCTCGGGAGCTAGTAGCCACTCTTTGATGTTGCGTCGCGTGGAGCGTTCCATCCGACGCCATTGCTCGATCGGGACCAAGACTGCCGTTTCTACACCACGGTAAGTAACGACCTGTGGACCCTCGGCAAGGCTCCTCTGGAGCAGTTCGCTGAAACGGGCCTTCGCCTCCTGCACCTGCCACGTTGCCTTCATACGATCCTTTTCGCTTCGCGACACGCTGGATCCTCCCAAACTGACTAGGTATCAGACTAGTCAGTCCCGAACGCTCCTGGGTATCCAACCATGCGGCACGCGAGTCACCGGGTCAACCCCCTCGGCTCCCAACCCGCGCTCCGCTCTGCCTGTCGCCGTGCTCGGGCTGAGACCTGAAGATCTGTCACTACCGGTAGGTGAGTTGCTCCTTAGACCAGCGGTCCCGCGGCGACTCGCAGTGCCCGCTCCAGCAGGTGAGCATCCCCGAGCCGCCGGCGAAGCTCTCTCTCGATACCGCTTATCGGATACAGGTTCTGCGGCGCCCTCGGCTCCTTGTGAGGTTCGCTGGCGAATTCAGGCAGGCACGCGCTGACATACTCGGCACGTTCGACAGCCTCGGCTGCCGTACCGGTCCCCGGGAGTTCGAGTCGGACAATCCCTGACATCGGGTGGACCCGTGGGCCGGGCAGGCGCAGGTACCAGGACCAGCGGCCGGCGCCCGGGCCTCCGCCGAGGAAGAAAAGTGGTGTTCGCTGTCCGACGCCTAGGTCGCCGAGTATCGCCCGCACCGCGTGTGGGAGGTAGATCTTGTGATGGGTCTTGATGTAACCGACCCTTTGTTGGTAGTTGTGCCCGCGCAGCGGGCCGTCGAACACGATGAGACCGGAGGAGAGGGAGAAGGCGACGCTGATCTCCAGTTCGGTTCGGCGCCCGTGAATGGCGAGGTAGGTGGCTTCTGGCGTCGCATCTTGCGCCGGCACGAAGTCGTAAGTGGCGTGGCGAGTGACTATCGGGGCCACGGTGGACGAGGCGGGAGCGACGAGCGAACGAGCTACCTGCACGCCCTGGGTGGTGGCGGTCCCAGGCGCGCAGACCGTTGCGCCCGCAGCCAGTGACACGCAGACGGCTGGCGTGGAGATGCCATCCTCGTGTATCCAGATCCGAGCGTCGATGCGCTGGATGCCATCGATGAATGCGATCTCATCAGGCCTGCTCGCAGGCGCCGGGTCGATCGGAGTCCACTCATCGAGTGCCCTCTCGACGGTTGCATCGGCTTGGTCGTCGACATCTTCTAACGACGACACGTTGAGGGACGACCCGTATTCGGGCGCCCAGGACTCGACGCTGAACTCCATCAGATCTCTACCCGTTCGACGGTCGCGGATCCTCCCGTCTTGGTGACCTCCAGCCGTACGGGCATGCGGTCGGCGAGTTCCCGGATGTGGGTGACGATTCCCACGAAGCGCCCAGTGGTCCCGAGCTCTTCGACTGCGGTGGCGACGGTGTCGAGGGTGTGCGGGTCGAGGGTTCCGAATCCTTCGTCGAGGAAGATCGACTCCATCCTCGGAGCGCCCTCGGGGGCCAGTTCCGCGGTGGCGTCGGCCACGGCCAGAGCGAGCGACAGCGACGCCAGGAACGTCTCGCCGCCCGAGAGGGTCCGGGCGCTGCGCACTTCGTCGGCGTTGGTGTGATCGCGCACCGCGAAATGACGCCCGTGGACCGTGAGCGAGTATTGGCCGTCGGACAGCTCGAAGAGCCGCCCGGTTGCCCGATCGACCAGCTGTTCGAGCGCCGCTTCCATCAGCCAACTCTCAAAGCCGTCGGTGCGGAGTAGCTGTCCTAGATGGGTTGCTACCACGGCCTGGTCGTTTAGCGCGCCCATGCGTTCCCGCAGTTTCTTCAGTTGGTAGAGTCGCCGATCGAAGTGCTCAAGGTCTGTGGCGGAGGCTGCTAGTTGTGTGGTGAGCCGCTCGCCGAGTTCTGTCACCGATGCGTCCGGATCGACGCCGTCGATGAGAGCGATGCATAGTTCTCGGAGGGCGGAGACGCCCGCGGATCGACTGTTCGCCCTGGCGGACCGCTGCTCGATGGCAGTTCGACGCCTGGTTGTCGCTGCCTCCACCTGATCCTGGATCCAACCGGTGAGGACTGCCCATGCTGCCGCCAGGTCGGTTGTGTCGATTGCCGGCGGGCTGAAAGCGGCGACACGGTCGCGGCTGGCATGCAGATGCTTGGTTGCCCGAGCATGGCGACGGTTCACCGCCTCTAGCTCCGCGGTCACTCGCTCGTAGCGTGCTTCGGCCTCATTGAATCCGGAATCTGCCTTCTCGAGTTCTGCTTGCAAACGCTCCGCTTCCGTGAGTTGAGCGATCAACTGATCCTTGCCGGGCAGGTCAGCGGCCCCGGCTCGGAGCGATGCGAGCTGTGTTCGGAGGAGGGTCTCGGATGCGGACAGTCGGGTTACCCGGTGGTTTGTGACTTGCTCGCTCTCGAGAGCATCGACGTATGTTGCCGACTCCTGGTGCTGGCGGGCCGCGGTGTCGGCTTCGCGCGTCGCTTCTACCGCGCAGCGAACGGCATCGGTCAGTTCCTCGGCCTCTGCCAGCAGGTAATCGAGTTGGTCCGCTGGCGGGATTGACATGATGTCAGATTGATAGTCCGTCAAGTTCTTCAAGGCCGAGGATGCGTCAGCGCGTCGCTTGATCAGTTCTCTCTCGGCATCTTCGTATGCCTGCTTGGCCCTCTCCCGCCTGGCTTGCTCGGCTTGGTCGTCCGTCTGCGCTTGCCGCAGGTGGGCATCGAGGTCGTGAGCGGGCAACTCGCGCACCTCCTGCAAGCAGAGAGGGCAGTCCGATCCCACTTCCAGCAGATCGACATGACCAACGACACCTGCGCGTCGGCGAAGTTCCGCAAGCCGTTCCGAACTCTCGGCGGCCACGGACTCAGTGTCCCGGAGCTTCTTTTCGAGTGGTTGGATCGACTCCTCAGCCGACCTGACTGCGTCACCTGTTTCCCTGGCGTGCTTGGAAGCATCCTCATACCGGGCGTGTGCGGTCGTCCAGGCGTCGACTTGTGTGGTCGTGACTCCGGCGGCGAGGGCAGCTCGCGCACTGTTTTCCGATTTCCTGGCCTGTTCAAGGTGCCGGTCCAGTTCCGCCTGCCTCTCGCGCACCCGGTCGGCTAGTCCCTTGGCCGACTCGTGCGTTCGGGCAGCTTCGGCATGTTGGTCGACGATCTCCTCATGCTCGCATGTTCGTTGTGCGAGTTCGGCGCGTGTCTTCAGGCCCAACCGAACGGTGGCGACATCGGGACCGTTCTCGAGGGCCTCCTTGGCTACCCGTCTCTTCGCACTCATGTCCTTGCGTTGGCCTTCCGCCTCAACCTGAGCTCGGGTCGCCTTCTTAATCTGACCGGCCAATTCGGAGAGGCCGGGCGGCGCTGTAACGCCGTTCATCCGGTCGATCCGGTCGTCGAGGTTTTTGATATCACCGGCGAGGTCGCTCAGTTCGGCATCGAGTGCGGTGATCGTTTCCCGGTCGGTCTTGAACCGGGAGTGCGCCGCGTCGAGTTCCTTGATGCGACTCTCGAGCGCGCCACGTCGTTCGTCGGTCAGTTGTCGGGCGTCCCTCTCGAGATCCGGCCGTAATGCGTCGACCTGGTTCTTGGCGCGGGCTGCTCGCCGTCGCGCAGATCGGCCTATCCGCCGGTACAACTCCATTCCGAGTAGCCGGACGAGGGTGGATTGACGGGAGCTGGGCTTGTCGTGTAGAAAGGTGGCGAACTTACCCTGCGGGAGCACGACGGTCCGGTTGAACTGCTCCACATCCAACCCCAGGAGCCTCTCGACTTCTCGCGACATGGACTTGGCATCGCCGGCGAGAACATGGCCGCCCCGCTCCAGGCGTGCTTCCCTCGTGGTAGCCCCGCCGCTCGTAGTCCGGCGCACGATGCGGGCAGCTGTCAGGACCTGCCCGTCGAGTTCGAGGTCGAGCGATACGCGAGCCACGCTGCTGGTCTGGTTGATCGCCGGGGCCACCAACCGGTTGTCCTCGTAGCGGGCGACCGTACCGTAGAGGGCGAAGGTGATGGCGTCGATGATCGTCGACTTGCCCGATCCGGTCGGTCCTACCAGCGCGACGAGGTCCACATCGGCAAGATCGATGTCCGTCCGCTCGCGGAACGCCCCGAAGCCCTTCATCGAGATCCGCAACGGCCTCATGGGCCCAGCCCGGCAGGTGCATCGCTCTGCTCATCGAGGAGTTGCTCGAAGAGATCGCGGATCCGGTGGTCCTCGATGTTCTCGTGATCGAGGTATTCGCCGAAGAGCTCCTGCGGCGACCGGCTGCGATGATCGAGGTTCCGCTTCGGAGTTTCCGAAGCAGGTGATTCAACCCGCACGTCCACCACGCCCGGGCCGAGGAGTTCTCGCACGGTCTGCGCCAGCCCGGCCCGGCCCGGACCCTGGACGACCACCTTCAGCCAGGCGTCATCGTCCACGCTCACCGAAGTCAGTTCCTCGAGGGTGCCCGTCAGCGTCCGCAGTTGGCGGCCGGCCGTGAGGCGCACCGTTACGACATCGGCCGGTGTGCCCGGTTCGATGGTGACCACATTCACCTGCTTGACCTGCTCGGCCTCGCCGAAGTCCAGCTGCAGCGGCGAACCGCAGTAGTGGAGCGGGTGTCTGACGGCCTGTGGACGGTGGAGGTGCCCGAGCGCGCCGTACCCGACCGTGACGGGGAAGGATTGTGCCGTGATGGCGTACTCCTCGACCAGGTGGGCCGGACGTTCGCCACCTCCGGCCTGGCCGCCGAGTACGAAGGCGTGGGTCGTCAAGAGGTTCACGGTGTCGGTGCCGAACGGCTCGCACAGCCGTTCGATCAGGAGGCGTAGCCGGTCGCTGTAGTGCTGGGCGTTCTCGAAGGCTTCTCCGGCCATGAGGTGCTTGGCGCGCACGATGCCGCGCTTGGACACGAACGGAAGCATCGCCAACCGGACGTCCGATCCGTCACGGGCGCGCAATTCGATGACGCCGCCGTCTCCGGGACGGGTCGGCTCGGCAACCACGTGTACCTGTCCGAGCTGCAGCAGGGGAGCGACCGCCCGGAGCCGGCGGGGGTTGTCGTGATTGCCGGCGATCACGGCCACGTCGGCCCCGGTGTCCGCCAGGTCTAGGAGGGCCCGGTAGACGATGCTCTCCGCCTCGGCGGACGGAGCAGCCGAGTCGAACAGGTCGCCGGCCACGATGACCAGATCGACCTCCTCACGCGCCGCTATGTGCGCGATCTCGGCCAGGACGGTGGCGTGTTCATCCGCCCGCGATGCCCCCCGGATCGTCTTTCCAACGTGCCAGTCCGAAGTGTGCAGAAGCTTCAAGGCCCGGCTTCAGTCAGCCCGTCGAAGGGGTCGGCAGGTTGATCGCTCCGCTCTCCGCTCAGATCGGCTTCAGCGACCCTGGTGGCCCAGGCCGGGAACGGGAACTCGAGCAGGACGGGCACGGGAAGGCGGGGTTGGGAGACGAACATGGAACCGGGCTTGAGGATCGTGGCCCGCTGCCGCTGCACAGCCGGCAGGAACCCGTACTGCTCGCGCCCGGCCTCGGCGGCATCGAGCCGGCCGACTACCCGCACTGCGGAGTTCGAAACTACTCGGCGTTCGACTTCGCTGGCCGTCTGCTGGGCGCCGATGAGGATCATCCCTAGGCTACGGCCCCGCTCCGCAACGTCGAGCAGGATCTCCTTGATCGGACTCGACGAGTCGCGGGGCGCGTACTTGTTCAGCTCGTCAAGGACCACGAACTGCAGCGGCTCGGCAGTCCCAGCAGCCTCCTTCGCCTCGAACGCCTGGCGGAGCACGACTCCCACCACGAAGCGCTTCGCCCGGTCATGAAGCATGTGCAGGTCGACCACCGTCACCTGCTGGGAGTCGAGATCGATGGCATGTGTTTCGGCGTCGTCGATGTCGGCACGTATCAGATGAGCGACGTGACGTTCCGATGAGGAGAGGCGGCGGACGAACGCGTTGATCGTCCCGGTGTAGATCGCCCGCCCGGTCCACTGCGGATCGGCATCCTCGTCAGGGTCCTCTGGGAGCAGCTTGTCGCAGATGATCGTGACGAGTTGGGAGAAGGTGCGCGCCGTCCTACCGTCAACCCGCACCGCGCCGTCAGACGTCTTGAACTGCCTCGCGCAACGCTGCAGCTGGGCAGTGACCGACTGCACGACGATGGTGTACTGCTGGCGCTCGTCCTCGGCGTCGGCGAACAGGAACGGTAGAAGCCCCTGCTCGCAGAACTGGGCGACCGTCCAGTACAACGGCCGAACGCCCTTGGTTCGGGCCCCGGTGGCCGGCGTGGCGTTGGGATCACCCTTGCGCGGAGAAGCCAACACCCTCATGGACCGGAAGGGTCCGGCTTCGAGTCCGAGCGCGGCGTAGCGGGCCCGCTCCTCTTCGTCGAGGCGGGTATTCGCATGGTCGAGGAAGAGCAAATCCTCACCCTTCACGTTGAAGACAAGCCCTTTGGTGTTGGTAGCGGCCGCACCGAGCACGCCCGAGTTGAACAGCGAGTAGAGGAGGAAGGTCGCGTAGCTGGTCTTGGTGGCGACACCGGAGATTCCCGAGATATTGACGTGGGCGCCCTTGGTGCCGTCGATGAACTCGAGGTCGAGCACCACCGCCTGGCCGTCGCGGGTGAGGCCGGCCGGCAACCGGTGTTCGACCTCGGCCATGTCGAGTGCCTCGTCGCGTTCATCGCCGACGGCCTTCCGTACCTCGGCGCCTGGCAGCGGCGGAACGAACGTTTCCGGTACGACGCGAGTGACCTGGATCTGTGCTGCCTCCGACACGTCTGCGGGCAGGACACCGTCGGCAATCAGGAAAACGTCGGAGTCGAACCGAGCCCCTTCGTGACGGGCCCGCACCTGTCCGACGATTCCGTAGATCGAGACGACATCGCCCGTCGGCAAGATCCGGTCGAGCGCAATGATGTCGTCAAGTTGTAAATGGTGATCATCGGCAACCGCGACCCAGAACTCGAGCGGTGTCGAATCATCGGTGCCGAGCACCCTTCCTACTGTCTGAGTCCCCACCAGCCGATTATGACATGTGGCCGTGACACGGATCAGGCAGCCACCACAGGCTCTCGATCATGATCGCCATCGTGCTGGGAGTCCCGATCAAGGACCGGCCCCCAACTATTGCCAAGCCGCGCTGGCCGTTGCTTGAATACCCGGACAACGCATGGGGAGGATGCCATGGCGACGACTCCGCCGCGACGACGGCTCGACGGCTCCGATCTTGAGATATACCCGCTGGCTCTGGGGACGAATCCGTTCAGTTGGACGGCGGATGAAGCGACCTCCTGGGCGGTCCTCGACGCGTACTTCGACGCCGGCGGCAACTTCCTGGACACCGCCGACTCCTACCCGTTCTGGGCGCCCGGAAACGAAGGAGGGGAGTGCGAGACCATCATCGGCCGATGGATAAAGAGACGGGGTAACCGTGACGACATGGTGATCGCCACCAAGGTGAGCCACCATCCCGAGTTCAAGGGCTTGGCGCCCGCCACGATCAGGGCCGCCGTCGAAGCCTCGCTCATACGTCTTGGCGTTGACGTCATCGACCTCTACTACGCCCACTTCGACGACCCCGACATACCAATGGAGGAGAGCATCGGAACCCTGTCGGGACTGGTGGACGAGGGTAAGGTGCGATATCTGGGCGTTTCCAACTACTCGGCAGACCGCCTGGAGGAATGGGTGCGGATCACCCGGTCGGGCGGGTTCCACCCCCCGATCGCGCTGCAGCAGAAGTACAGCCTGGTGGATAGGGAGGTTGAACAGACCACCCTTCCCATCTCCCGCCGAGAGGGATGGGCCTTCCTGCCCTACTACGCGCTAGGGCTCGGTTTCCTCACGGGCAAGTACACATCAGGGCAGACGGTCGACAGCCCTCGGGCGGGCGCCGCATCCGCCTTCCTCAACGACAAGGGCAGGCGCATCCTCGCTGCGATGGAGGAGGTCTCCGCGGCTCACGGGGTAGCGCTCGCGTCCGTGGCCCTGGCATGGGTAGCCAACCGGCCGGGCGTGGGAGCGGCGATGGCCAGCGCCCGCAACCCCGAGCAACTCGAAGCGCTGATCGACTCCGCCAGTCTGACGCTCCGCAAAGACGAGATGGCCGCACTGAACGAGGCCTCAAGGTAGTTGTGAGCCGCAGACCCGCAGATTCGTGAGCAGGCGATGACCGACTACGCCGGCATGCACGGATGGGACAGCCCGGACTTCGTGGAGAGGCCGGATTTCTTCCTTCCCGCTTACATGGGTGCCACCACCTTCGCCAAGCTGCCGCTGGTCGAGGACATCGGGGAGGTCGCTGACCAGGCGCCGGACGCGGTCATTGTGGGGGCGCCGCTCGACGACGGGACCACGTACCGCCCGGGGGCAAGGTTCGGGCCGAGGGCCATTCGCACGGCCAACAACAACTACGGTGGCTTCCACTCTCTCCAACTCGGCGTGGACGTCTTCGAGGTTCTCGACGTGGTCGACGCGGGCGACGCCAATATCGAACCGGTGTGGCTGGAACGGGGCTACGCAATGGTCTACCGGAAGGTCCGCGATCTGGCGAGAACAGGCGCGGTCCCGATCGTTCTGGGAGGCGACCACGGCATCACCTGGCCCTCAGCAACCGCGATCGCCGAGGCGAACGACCCCGCGAGGATCGGGATGGTCCACTTCGACGCGCACGCCGACACGGGCCAGGTGACCGGGCCGATCGCCGGCCATGGATCGCCGATGCGCAAGCTCCTGGAGTCGGGCGCGATCGCGGGACCGAACTTCGTGCAGGTCGGGCTCCGGGGGTACTGGCCGGGCGAGAAGACCCTTGCCTGGATGAAGGAGAAGGGCTTCCGCACGCACTTCATCACCGAGATCGAGGAACAAGGCGCGGAGGCGGTCGTGGACAAGGCTATCGATGAAGCGCTCGACGGGGCCGATGCCATCTACCTCAGCGTCGACATCGACGTGCTCGACCCTGCCCACGCCCCGGGCACGGGCACGGCCGAGCCGGGAGGGATGACCACCCGGGAACTGCTGCGGGCAGTCCGCCGCATAGTGACCGCTGTCGACCTTGCGGGTATGGATGTAGTCGAGGTTTCCCCCCCGTTCGACCATGCGGACCTGACATCGATGGCGGCCAACCGCGTGGTGATGGAGGCTCTGTCCGCGCTCGCGGTCAAGAAACGGTCGGGCATCCGGATCCGCCGGTCTTTCGGCTAGCGCGCGATCCTCGAAGACGGCAACGAGTAGCCGCTCGGGTCCGGTGATTGCCCCGAACCGGGATGGGCGCCGAACACGTCCGCTCAGAATTGGAGAGCCTTCGGTAGCGTCGGAAATGTAGCCCTGGCTGCGTCGATCTAGTAGTTTATCTTGCGTCGATCCAGTAGTGTGACTCCATGGCAAGTGACTACATACCTCGCATCGTGGACCACGAGTTGGACGAGTTGATAGAGGGACTGCCAGCGATATCGCTTGAGGGGCCCCGCGGCGTCGGTAAGACGGAGACGGCGCTACGCAGAGCCGGAACGGTCTACAGGCTGGACGATCCCGACCTGCTAGCCATTATCGAGGCTCAGCGCAGCCGCCTCGTCGAGGGGCGTTCCCCGATCCTGGTCGACGAGTGGCAGCGCCTGCCGGAATCGTGGGATATCGTCCGGCGTGCCGTGGACGAGGACCATTCGCCGGGTCGGTTCCTGCTGACTGGGTCGGCACGACCCACGCGTAGGCCGACTCACTCGGGAGCAGGCCGTATCGTAACGGTGCGAATGCGCCCGATGTCCCTCGCCGAGAGGCTTGGGGAGCCGACGGTGAGCCTCAGGAGCCTCCTGAGCGGCGGAAGACCCGACGTCGAGGGCGACACAGGCATCACCTTGGTCGACTACGTTGCCGAGATCCTCCGATCGGGCTTCCCCGCCATTCGCCGGCTCTCCGGTCGCCTGTTGCGGTCCGCTCTCGACGGCTATCTGGATCGGGTCGTCGAGCGTGACTTCGAGGACCTTGGTCACCGTATCCGTGACCCTGGCACGGTGCGTCGCTGGCTGACGGCTTACGCCGCCGCAACATCCACCGCCGCCTCCTTCGAGACCCTACGTGACGCGGCGTCTGCGGGCGAGGCGAACAAGCCGGCACGATCCACCATCCAGCCGTACCGAGCCACGCTCGAGCAACTCTGGTTGATCGAGGAAGTCCCTGCGTGGCGACCCACGCGCAACCGGCTACGGCGCCTGGCCGCGGCCCCCGTACACCAGATCGCAGACCCCGCACTGGCTGCTCGGCTGCTCGGCTGCGACGAGCAAGCCTTGCTGGAAGGATCGTCACCCGGCCCGGCTGTTCATCGTGACGGCCCGCTGCTCGGCGCGCTGTTCCAGTCGCTCGTGACGCTGTCCGTACGCACCTACGCGCAGCAGAACGAAGCCCGGGTCCATCACCTACGAACCCACGGCGGCGAGCACGAGATCGACCTCATCGTGGAGCGAGGCGATGGACGCGTCGTGGCTCTCGAGGTCAAACTCTCCAGCACCGTATCCGACCGCGACATCCGCCACCTGCGCTGGCTATCCGAGCGCATCGGTCCCGAGTTGCTGGATGCCGCCGTCATCACCACCGGCCCCCAGGCATACCGCCGCCGCGACGGCATCGGTGTCATCCCGGCGGCTCTCCTCACCATGTAACGGTGGCCGCAGACAGCTCCGACCGTATCCGTGCTCGTAAATGTCCGTTCTCGGAATTGGGCTAGGAGGTGGTGCGAAACCCCTCGTCGGCCGGTCGACCGATGACATGATGCCCGGTCAGAGGGAGACGGGCCGCTGCTGCCCTCCCTTTTTGCAGCACCCTCCTAGAGGTCGGTCAGCATCCTGGCGTCGACCCTGTCGATGTAGTCCATCGGGTTGAACGACATCTCACCGCGGCGCGGGTCCGCGTAGTAACGCCTGTCGACGTCCTCGAACGGTTCCTCCCCGTCGTAGTGGACGATCCAGACGTACTGGTAGTTCGCCTCGACGATCCACGGGCCGCTCCGATGGAACCCATGGTCGAGGCGTATAGGGATGAGTTCCTCGTCGACCTTGGCGGCGAACTCTTCCATCATTCCCGGCTTGATGTCATAGATGCGGAGTTGAGCAGGCATAACGACATCGTACCCGGCTGATTGCGGCACACTGGTGCCGCGCCAACACCCATCCGAGCGGGATCAAGGGACGATTCCGTGTCCCTCCGACTTAGGCGCCCGGCCCATGAGGGCGGCCATAGCCTGCTGGACGGTCTCGCCGTCGTGGAGGATCCTCCCCACGGCCTCGGCGATGGGCATCTCCACCCCGTGCCGGGCGGCGAGGTCGAGAACCGGCCGTGTCGTCTTGACTCCCTCCGCCACCATGGTCATATCCGCCAGGATGGCATCGATGGTCCGGCCCCGGCCCAGTTGGTAACCCACCCGGTTGTTACGGCTACGCGGGCTCCCGCAGGTCGCCATGAGGTCGCCGACCCCGGCCAGGCCCCCGAAAGTCAACGCCTGCCCTCCCAGCGCGATGCCGAGCCTGGTCATCTCGGCCAGACCCCTCGTCGCGAGCGTGGCCATCGTGTTCATGCCGAAACCAAGCCCGGTCGAGACACCTGCCGCGATGGCTATCACGTTCTTGGTTGCGCCCGCCAACTCCACCCCCACGACGTCCGGGTTCGTATACACGCGGAACCTCGGCGTATTGAACACAGGTTGGATCCTGGCGGCGGCATCCGTATCGCCCATCGCGATGACAGTCGCCGCCGGTTGGCCCTCCATTATCTCCACCGCCAGATTGGGGCCGGAAAGGACTCCCACCGCCGCCGGCTCGTGTCCCGTCAGGATCTCGAGGGTGACCTCCGACATACGCATACCGGTGTCCGTCTCGATCCCCTTGGTGAGGCTGATCACCGGAGTGGAGGGAGCGATCAACCCCCTGGTCTGCTCCAGGACCACCCGGTACCCGTGCGAAGGAACCCCCACCACCACCAAGTCGGCGTTGTCCAGAGCCCGCTCCAGGTCCGAGGTGGCGACCAGATCCCCGGATAAAAAGAAACCGGCCAGGTAATCGGGATTGGCACGTTCGGCGTTGATCCGGTCGGCCAGTTCCCGCCGGCGCGCCCAGATGATCACATCGGCGTTGGCAGAGGCGATCGCCGCGATGGTCGTCCCCCACGAACCGGCTCCGATGACTGCCACTCTCATTAACGGGATCGTAGAGCCTGGCGGCTGCTGGCTGGTGGATGGTGGATGGTGGATGGTCAAGACCTACGACGAACCACGAACTGGCTAGCCTTCTGCCCCGGATGACGCGAATCGGCCTCCTCGGATATCCCAACTCCGGAAAGACCACTCTGTTCAACGCCGTGACCGGCCTGGAGGCGCCTACCGCTCCCCATCCCTACACCACCGTCGAACCCAATCTCGGGGTCGTCAGGATCGTGGACCGGCGCCTGAACCTGGTCGCAGGATTGGAGAAGTCCCGCAAGACCACCCACGCGACCTTGGACATCCACGACCTCCCGGCCGTACGCCCGGGATCGGTCAGAGGTCTCGGTCCTAGGCGGGAACCGGATCTACTGTTGATGGTACTCCGCGGACACGAGGAGGAGTGGGTGCCCGAGGGTTCGCATGGGACCGATCCGGTTGCCCAGGCCGAGGAACTGCTGATCGAGTTGGCCGTGGCCGACTTCGAAGTGTTCGACCGCCGGCGGGAGCGGATCCTCAAGGAGGCGTCCGCCGATCCGGCTTTGCGCCCGGCCGCCGCGGCGATCACCCGGGCTGCGGACCGGTTGGCGGATGGTATCCCCTTGAGGGTGACGCCGTGGTCCGGAGCCGAACTGAGGGCCTTCCGGGATCTGGCGCCGCTGAGCCTGGTCCCGTGCGTCTGGGTGATCAACCTGTCGGAAGACGACCTCGACCGGGACACCTCCGTCGACAGGTTGAGGAAGGTGGTGCCCGGAACCGATCCGGTTGTCGCCTTGTCCGCCCTGCTGGAGGAGGAAGTCATCAGGCTGGACCCGTCCGAGCGCAAGGAGCTGTACGAAGGGCTGGGCCTGGGGGAGGGGGCCGCCGCGGTCGTCGCGCGCGCTGCTTACGACGCCCTCGGATTGCTCACCTTCTACACGATCAGCCCGAGGGAGTGCCGCGCCTGGACGGTCCCGACGGGCACGACCGCCCGGGCGGCGGCCGGGAAGGTCCACTCCGACATGGAACGGGGGTTCATCCGGGCCGAGGTGGCGGCCATCGACCACGTGATCGGTCGAGGTGGGTGGGACTCGGCGCGGGGAGCCACCGGCGTGGTGCGGGTGGAGGGACAGGAGTACGAACTTCGCGACGGCGACGTGATGCTGGTGAGGTTCTCGGTGTGACCGATCTCCGGTTGCCGGTTGACCGAGACGGTGTGCAAGGGCAGGGTGCAATCACGGTTCCCGTTGGGTGGACGGGAGGCCGCGTGTGGTTCGGCAGGGGTCCTAACCCTCTCAGAGGCAGAACGACCGGAGTGTCCGGCAACCGGCGGCAGCGTGCACGCTGATGGACGGATCCGGCATCTATAGGGCCCGGGAGACCGCCGGGCTGGTCGTTCGTGGCCTGGCAATAGGCACAGCCGACCTGGTGCCGGGTGTATCCGGCGGCACTGTCGCGCTCGTCACCGGCATCTACGGCCGCCTCGTCGCAGCCATCGGTTCGGGTGCCCTGGGTGCCGGCCGCCTCATCAGAGGCGACCCGGGCGGAGCCGTCCGGGCCTTCGGACGCGTCGACTGGCGCTTCCTGCTCACGGTGGTGGCCGGCGCCGTCGTTTCGGTTGCGGCCCTGGCGCGGGTTGTCGAGGACCTGCTGCGGGATCACCCCGTCCGGATCGCAGCGGTCTTCTTCGGGCTCATCGCCGGCGCGATCGTGGTCGCCTGGTGGCAGATCCGGACACCCGGAGTAGTGCATGCAGCCATGGCGGCCATCGTCGGCGCCGCCGCCTTTGTCCTGTTCGGGCTGCGCGGTGTGGCCGTCCATGACCCCGGCTGGTACGTGTTCGCGGCCGCCGGGGCCCTCGCCATCTGCGCTTTCATACTGCCCGGCGTGAGCGGATCCTTTCTGCTGCTGGCGATCGGCATGTACCAGCACGCCCTCGGAGCGGTGACCGACCTGCGGATCGGCGCGCTACTGAGTCTTGCCGCCGGCGCGGCGGCAGGCCTGGGCCTGTTCTCCCGGCTCCTGGAGTGGCTCCTCGAGCGTTACCACGATCTGGTGGTGGCGACCATGATCGGGCTGATGGTCGGATCGTTTCGCATCCTGTGGCCGTGGCCGAACGGACTCGGCGATGAGGACGGGATCGGCGCCACGCTCCTGGGAACTCCGGGACCCGACATAGTGGTCCCGGTTACGCTGGCCCTTGTAGGCTGCCTGCTGGTGATCGGCTTCGCGACCTGGGCCGCCGGGTCGGCCGCCAGGAACCGGGGCCGCTGAGGACCACCGACCCCGGCCTCAGGGAGTTGCGATGGTCGTGTACACCTCGGGGCGGCGGTCCCGGTAGAAAGCCCAGTGGTGGCGGACCTCCTCGATCAGGTCGAGGTCGAGATCCCGCACCAATACCTCGTCGGCGGTGTCCGAAGCGGTACCCCCGATGATCTCCCCCCGCGGCGAAGCGAAGTAGGAACTGCCGTAGTAGTCAGTGCCTTCCAGGTTCTCGCTTCCGACCCGATTGATGGCGCCCACGAAGTACTCGTTGGCCACCGCGGCGGCCGGTTGTTCCAACTCCCACAGATACTTGGAGTGCCCCCGGGTGGTGGCGGAGGGGTTGAAGACGATCTTCGCGCCGGCCAGACCCAGCTCACGCCAGCCCTCGGGGAAGTGGCGGTCGTAGCAGATGTAGATGCCGATACGACCCACGGTGGTGTCGAAGACCGGATAGCCGAGGTTGCCGGGCCGGAAGTAGAACTTCTCCCAGAAGCCGGCCACCTGGGGAATGTGGGTCTTGCGGTACTTGCCGAGGTAGGTGCCGTCGCCGTCGATGACCGCGGCGGCGTTGTAGTAGTGCCCGGTGTCCTCCACCTCGAAGATCGGGACGATGAGCACCATTCCGGTCTCGCGGGCCAACTCGATCATCCGGGAGACTGTGGGACCGTCCGGGATGGGTTCGGCGGTTGCGAAGTGCTCGTTCTCCTGGTGCGTACAGAAGTACGGGGTGTTGAAGATCTCTTGGAGGCACAGTATCTGTGCCCCCTGCGCGGCGGCCTCGCGGGCGTACCCGATGTTCTTCTCGATCATGGACTCCTTGTCGCCCGTCCACTCGCTCTGGACCAGCGCCGCCCGCACTACATTCGCCATCCTGCCCTCCTTGCCTCGACACGGCCACCTCGGGAACGCACCGCAGTTTACAAACTGTAAAATACCAGCGGTAAACCGAGGAGGATTCTGAGATGTCGAGACGGATCACCGTCGGCGCGGGCCAGATGGGCCCCATCGCCCGGGAAGAGTCGAAGAGCGATGTGGTGGACCGCCTGATGACGATGCTGCACGATGCGCACGAGCAAGGGGTCGACCTGCTGGTCTACCCGGAGTTGGCCATGACGACCTTCTTCCCGAGGTGGTTCGTCGCGGATCCAGCCGAGTTCGAGCATTACTACCACCGGGAGATGCCCGACCACGACACCAAGCCGCTGTTCGACGAAGCCCGCCGCCTCGGGATCGGGTTTGCCCTCGGGTACGCGGAGATCGACACCGACGACCAGGGTGTCGAGCATCGATACAACACCTACATACTGGTGGAACGCGACGGGACCGTGGTCTCCAAGTTCCGCAAGATACACATTCCCGGCCATGCCCAATACGAGCCGTGGCGGGAGTTCCAGCACGCCGAGCGGCACTATTTCGAGCCGGGTCCGGACGGCTTCGGAGCCTGGCCGGCCTTCGGCGGGATCGTTGGGATGGCGATCTGCAACGACCGCCGCTGGCCGGAGACCTACCGGGTGCTCGGCCTGCAGGGGGCCGAGTTGATCCTGATCGGTTACAACACGCCGCTCCACTACGCGCCCGATCCCACCCAGAACGCCTTGTCCGGGTTCCACAACCACCTCGTGATGCAGGCGGGCGCCTACCAGAACGGCGCCTTCGTGGTCGGAGTAGCGAAGGGAGGAATCGAGGAGGGGGTGGACAGCCTCGCCCAGAGTGTCATCATCGCCCCGTCCGGGCAGATCATCGCCCAGGCGGTGACCACCGGCGACGAGGTGATCTCGACCACCATCGACCTCGACTTCTGTGACACCTACAAGAACACGCTGTTCGACTTCGACTACTACCGGATGCACGAGCACTACGGGCTGATCACCGAGCGGCGTGGCGCCGTACCACCTGCCTAGCGTATGTTCCTGACCGGGCTGCGATGCACCGTATGCGCAGCGTCGCACCAGCCCGCCCCCGGCCGGTACGTGTGCGACCGCTGCGGGGATGCCGGCACCCTCGACGCCTGCTACGACTACGCCGCCATCGGCGAGACGCTGACACCGGAGGGCCTGGCCGCAGACCCGGACCGGTCCATGTGGCGCTACCGGCCCCTGCTCCCTGTCGGGTCCTCCACGGTCGTCTCCGCTCTCGGAGTGGGCGGGACCCCGCTCGTAGAGGCGGAGAGACTGGCGCGGCGCTGGGGCGTGGGGCGGCTCTGGATCAAGGATGAGGGGCGCCAACCGACCGCTTCCCTGAAGGACCGGGCCTCGGCTGTTGCACTGGCCAGAGCTGCCCAGGAGGGGGCCGAGACCGTTACCACCGCCTCCACCGGAAACGCCGCCGCCGCCCTGGCGGGTCTCGCGGCGGGAACCGGCCAGACCGCGGTGATCTTCGTCCCCGAGACCGCGCCGGAGGCGAAGGTCGCCCAACTCCTGGCCTTCGGGGCGTTCGTGATGCTGGTGGAGGGCACCTACGACGACGCCTTCCGCTTGTGCCAGGAGACGGTGGGACGCTTCGGTTGGTACAACCGGAACACAGGGATCAATCCCTACGTGGGAGAAGGCAAGAAGACCGTGGCCCTGGAGATCGCCGAGCAACTTGGCTGGGAAGCGCCGGACGCGGTCTTCGTGAGCGTGGGAGACGGGTCCATCATCGGAGGGGTGCACAAGGGCTTCAAGGACGCCCTGAAGCTGGGATGGATCGACCGCATGCCGCGTATCTATGGCGTTCAGGCCGAAGGCAGTTCCTATCTGGCCGATGCCTGGTTGAAGGAGGAGGATGTGGTCACCAAACCACCCGTCGCCGCCAAGACCGCCGCCGACTCCATCAGCGCCGACCTGCCCCGCGACAGGGTCAAGGCGATGGCCGCGGTGGTCGAGACGGGGGGTGCATGGGTGGTGGTCGATGACGAGTCCATCCTGGAGATGATCCCGACGGTGTCAGCCGATTCCGGCATCTTCCCCGAGCCGGCCGCGGCGGCCGCCTTCGCGGGGCTGGCGGAAGTGGCGGAGGGATCGCAGGGGAACGCGCCGGAGGGGGGGATGCTTGACCGGGTGGTGGTCATCTCCTCAGGATCTGGTCTGAAGGACGTCCGCGGCGTAATGCGCGGGATCGACAGGACAGGTGCTGTACCGCTGCCGGTCCGGCCGGGCCCCGACGGGCTGGACCCCGATGAGATAGCCACCAGAATGGAACAGTGGATTCGGAAGCTAAGGAAGCAGACATGATCGATCTGACCGTTGACGCGACCACCCTCGAGTCGGTGGCGGCACACACCAGGGAGCGCCGGGTCGGCATCCCGACCCTCGCCCAGATGCGGGACTCGAGCCTGATCCCATCCGAGGTCCATTCAGGCCTCTCGGGCATCGGCCTGTGGGATCTCCACCCCCTCAACCTCTACCGGATCACCTGGCACAACGAACCAGTCGCCCACGGGGGCGGGTTCGGACCCGTCAACTACGTCGAATGGCCCTCCGAACTGACCGGAGTCGATGCCCGGATCATCTCACTGATCGGCAAGTGGTTCCCGACCGGCGCCCACAAGGTGGGAGCGGCTTTCGGCTGCCTGGTTCCCCGCCTGGTCACGGGACAGTTCGACCCGTCCACCCAGAAGGCGGTATGGCCCTCCACGGGGAACTACTGCCGGGGTGGCGCGTACGACTCCAACCTCTTGGGCTGCGAGTCGGTGGCGATCCTCCCGGAGGGTATGAGCCGCGAGCGCTTCGAGTGGTTGGAGACGGTAGCCGGGGAGATCATCAAGACACCCGGTTCGGAGTCCAACGTCAAGGAGATCTTCGACAAGTGCAACGAACTGGCCGCCTCTGGCGAGGACCTGATGATCTTCAACCAGTTCGACGAGTTCGGAAACTACCTATGGCACGTGTCGGTCACAGGCCCCGCCGTCGAGGAGGCTTTGGACGAGGTGATGGGGGAGCGGGACCGGTTCCGAGGGTTCGCGGTCACCACCGGATCGGCCGGAACCATCGCCGCCGGCGACTACCTCAAGCAGCGATTCCCCGGATCGGTGATCGCCGGGGGTGAGGCCATCCAGTGCCCCACCATGCTGCTGAACGGCTTCGGGGAACACCGCATCGAAGGAATCGGCGACAAGCACATCCCGTGGGTCCACAACGTCAAGAACACGGACTTCGCCATCGGGCTGGACGACGAGGCCGCCATGTCCCTCACCCGGCTGTTCAACGAGGCGCCAGGCCGGGACTACCTGGAGTCGCAGGGGGTCGATCCCGAGGCCCTCGAGAGCCTGCCCCTGCTCGGCATCTCCGGCGCCGCCAACCTGCTGTCCGCCATCAAGCTGGCCAAGTACTACGAGATGACCGGCCGGGACATCGTGGTGACGATCGCAACCGACTCGATGGACATGTACCGGAGCCGGCTCCACGAGTTGAGCGAGGACCGGGGCACGTTCACCACGCACGACGCGGTGGCCGCCTACCACCGGCACCTGTTGGGGACGTCCACGGAGCACGTCCACGAGCTCGGCTACTACGACCGCAAGCGCATCCACAACCTCAAGTACTACACCTGGGTGGAGCAGCAGGGCAAGACCTACGAGGAGATCCAGGCCCAGTGGTACGACGACGACTACTGGACCGGCATCCAATCCCTAGCCGACCCCATCGACCGACTCATCGAGGAGTTCAACCAACTTACCGGACTTGGATGATGACGGGAGGAAGGTTCGATCTTGCCGGATGGGTTCTATTCGCCGTATCCGGCGTCGTGTTCCTCATCGCCGCGCTGCAGGATGGCAACACCCTGCTCGCGTGGGGCTGTATCGCCTGGCTGGCCGGTGTAGCCGCGTTCCTCACCGGATACCGTCGACATCGGTAAATGGCAGAGACTCGGCCCACTCGAGCCAACCGTGGTCCACTAGACGTATAGAACACAATGTAAGACAAGAAGCGTCTACAAGTGCGATTCGGCCACGTCTCAGGACTGGGCCTAGCTCACTTCGAACGAACGATATTGCACCCAACTCCACCATTAGCGCCATGCGAGACGCGCCGCCCGAGTCTCGATCGCCACTAGGTCGACCCATCGAGTAGCTATGATCCGGGCCTCATGAACGCACTACCAAGGGCTATGCCCGCCATCATCACGCCCTTCGACGACCGCCAGGAACTTGATCTGGACGCCCACCGCCACAATGTCGCCTTCCTGGGCGAGTTGGGATACGAGGGTTTCGTGCTGGCCGGTTCCACCGGTGAGGGCCCCCTGCTGGAGCCGGGAGAACGCCGACGGTTGGCAGCGGCCTCACGAGAGGCTGGGCGCGATGACGCCTTTCTTCTGTGCGGGATCAATGCAGAGACCAACCGGATCGCCGCAAGCCAGATCGCCGAAGCGGCCGATGGCGGCGCCGACGCGGTACTCGTGCTGACCCCCACCACCCTCTCCCGCAACCGCACCAACTTCCAGACTGCCTTCTTCCGCGAAGTGGCGGAAGAGTCACCCCTACCGGTCTTCCTGTATTCGGTACCGATAGTGACCGCGTACTCCCTCCCGCTGGAAACGGTATGGGAGCTGGCCCAACATCCGAACGTGGTGGGAATGAAGGACTCGAGTGGAGACACCATCCGTGTCCAGCGGATGCTGGCGCAGTTACCGGACGACTTCGCTCTATACAACGGGGCGGCCCCAGCGGTGACCCTCAGCCTCGCCGCGGGAGCCCATGGCGCCATCCTGGCAGCCGTCAACTACGTGCCCCGGCTGAGCCTGGAGGTGGTGACAGCCGCGCTGGAGAGTCCTCCGGGCAACATGGGCATGCAGCATCGCTTGACGGCTGCGAATGACGGGGTGGCACGCTACGGGATCCCGGGCGTCAAGGCGGCTGCGGAGATAGCCGGCCTGCGCGCCGGACGCGCCCGAGCTCCGTTGTTGTCAGTGACCGAGGAGGCGCGCGCGGAGGTCGCCCGCATTCTCGAACGCTGACCTTCTAGACGACTAGTTCCCAGATGGTTAGTTCCAAGGGGTTCTGGAAGTGGTCAGTTGTCAGTTGTCAGTTGTCAGCGATGGTTCAGGTTAGTTACCTGCGCCTCGGGATGATCGGACCAACCTGCTTACCCGGCTAGGGTTTGCCAGGGAGAACTTCGACCATGTCCGACAGCAGCATCTGCGAGTCCTACCGGACGGACGGCTACTACTTCCCGATCCGCGTCCTTTCGCCCGATGAAGCCGGAGAGTGCCGCCGGCGGCTGGAGGCCTTCGAGTCCGAGCATCAGGGGTTACCCGACAGATACCGCTTCAAGACCTACCTGGTGTGGACCTGGCTCGACAGGCTGATCCGACATCCGCGGATCCTGGATGCTGTCGAAGCAGTTATCGGACCCGACATCTTGTGCTGGTCGACTGACTTCTTCATCAAGGAACCACACGATCCGGGGTTCGTGTCATGGCACCAAGACTCGACCTACTGGGGACTCGAACCTCCGGAAGTGGTCACGGCTTGGCTGGGACTCACCGACAGCACCGAGGAGAACGGGTGTGTCCGCGTCGTGCCGGGCAGCCACCTGGATGGCCAGATCACGCATCACGACACCTTCGGAGCAGACAACCTGCTGTCTCGAGGACAGGAAGTGATGGTGAAGGTCGACGAGAGAGAGGGCGTCGATCTCACGCTGTCCGCCGGGGAAGCCTCGCTCCACCATGTCCTGGTAGTCCACGGATCCCGGCCGAACGCATCGTCGGACCGTCGCATCGGAATCGCATTCCGGTACCTGCCCACCCATGTGCGGCAGACCGAGGGGGTCCGCGAGTCGGCCATGCTCGTGCGAGGAGTCGACGATTACGGGAACTTCGACCTCGAGCCCCGACCGCGGGCCGACTTCGACGAGGCGGCGCTCGCGTCCCATGCCGATGCCATGGGACGGTTCGAGAGATTCGGAGAGACATCGCGCTAGCCGCGGTTGGTCGACGATCCCGTAGCGCCTGGGCCTGCTACCCGGCCGTTGGTTCAGCGTCGGCCGACCCCGGTGATTCGGGTGGGGTGGATAAACACCGCGGCCCGGCGTTCGGAGGCCATGACCCGGTCGTACTCGTCCCAGTCCTCGTGAGTTCCTCCGGCGGCCGTGAACACGTCGCGGAGCAACTGCGGGACTGCTGACGGCTCGAACCCGTCGTACGGATCATCGGGGCCGATGATGGTGGTTGTGCCCTCCACCCCGACCCAGAACCAACCGGACCGGAAGACGATGCTAGCCCTCGGTGTACGGCGCCAGTGGCGCAGTTTGACGGTGTTGCCGCGCACGACCAGGGCAACCACCTCCTCACCGGTCACCGGGTGCTCCATCACACCTGCGTTGACGACTGTGGAGTGCACAGACTGGTCGGGACGCCCGAACGAGACCACCGACAGGCCGTGGTCGGCGCCGACGAAGCGGCGTACATCCTCCATCGTGTGGCTCATCGAATCACTCCCTCTTCCGCTACGAACTGGGACCGGCTCCTACTTCCGTACCGGCTTTGTGGACGGGGGCAGCACGAAGCCCTCGGCGCCGTTCAGCAGGAGGAGCAAGTCGCCGGTCCACTGGGCGCCCTCGGCGTTGGGCTGCACCCAGTAGCCGTCGGGATCCTGGTGGACGAGGAATGCCTGCTCGGTCTCCTGCTGGAAGCGGTGCTCGGTCATGTAGAGCCGGGGCTTGATGACGGCCGGGTCACCCACTTCGGGGCAGAACACCATGCAGTTGCCGCACTCGTTGCACAACTCGGCCAACACCAGGTATTGCTGCAGGCCGACCGCGTCGAGTTCGGGCGGGGTGGGTATCCGGAAGAAGGCGTCGTTCGGGCAGACAGTGACGCAGAAGTTGCATGCCACGCATCCCCACATCTGCAGGTCATGGTCCACCGCCCTGGGCAGTTTCGAGTTGCCCTCCAGGGTATAGCGTCCGTTGGTGGCCGGGTCGTGGAGCCGGGCTATGTAGGCGGCCACCGCTCCTTTCCCGTTCGACAACCCGCCCCGATGGGTCTGCCACTCGGACAGGGACGAGGAACCCGCACCGACCATCACCTTCTGCAGGGCCTTCAGCATCGGCTTGATGCGCCCGTACCCGCCAGGCTTGAGAAGGTCCGAGCAGATGGTCAACGGCGCCAGCCCGAGCGCGGCGGCATCCGGGAGGTTCTCCTTGGTGATACCGGCCGAGAACGACACTTGCACCGGCCCGTCCTGACCGTCGATCCGCAGCTTCCCCGGCAGGGCCTTGTGCAACTCGCCCAAGAGGGTGGTGGACACGACGTGCAGCGGCGGTCCCGACAGGTACATGGTCTCGTCGGGCATGAACCCCTTGGTGTTCTCAACCACGAGGGTGTTGGTGAGCTTGATGCCGAACCGGCGCCCGTGGTCGGCGGCGAATCGCTGCAGTTCGCCGATCATCTCGAGGCCTCGGCCGAACTGGAGGTCGTTGTCGAAGTCCGCTCGGCGTAGCACCGTAGACTCGTATCCCAGGGTCTGCTGGACGATCTCCTGGACCCGCTCGAACCCGAGCAGGGTGGGGTTGAGCTTCACGATCACGTCGAGCCCGTGGCGGGTGATCAGGTGCTTGGTGATCGACTCGATCTCATCGGGTGGGCAGCCGTGGAACGTCGACAAAGTCACTGTGTCGGCGATGCGGGACGGGAACTCCAGGTCGCGGAACCGGGTGAACTTCCCGTCTATCTCGGGCCGGAGACGCTCGATCTCCTCGGTGGCGTCCATCATCGAGTCGATGAACCAGGCCACCTGGTCGGTGGAGATTCCCGCCAGGTCGTACCCGACCGACAGATCGAAGATGCACGGACCCGGATCGCTACCGATGTAAGGGGTGAGTTCCTCCCAGTTGCGCATGATCTCGAGGATCATCCAGGCCTTGACGTACTCCTCGAGCGACTGGGGGATCTTCAGTTCCTGGCTCCACTCGATGTTGTAGCCGATGGTCTCCATGTCGATGCAGGGCCGCCCGATCTCCAGCTCGTCCAGAATCTGCACGGTTTTGAGTTCCATGAGCCGACCCCCGCCCAGCCACGACAGGATGACGTTCTGAGCCATCTGGCTGTGCGGTCCGGCGGCGGGACCCACCGGCGTGGCGGCGGGTCGTCCCAGGAAGTCGATCGAGATGTCGGGGCCTTCGGACACGTTGAAGAAGCGGGCGATGGGAAGGTCGAAGATGCGGCGACGCGAGTCCCATTCGAAGGCGATACGGTCGAGCAGGTCGGAGAGACCGAACGGCGTCAGCGGTTCGTGGACTCCGTTCAGAGTTGTCATCGCACCCTCCTAAACCACGTAGTCAAAGCCTGGCGTGCAGCCGGGCCGCCTGCTCGCGCGCCTTGGCGCGAACCTCGGCGGCATCCACCCTGGTGGGCGAGCCGTCCTTGAACACCACTTCACCGTCCATCTCCACCTCCAGCGGCCGGATCCCGGCGGTGAAGGCCACGTGCCAGGGATCCATAGGGTCGTAGCTCCACGTGACGCGGTCGTTCCGGCACTCGGGGATCAGGTTCCAACCGTTCTGCATCCAAGCCCAGGCCGTCTCGGGCGTGGCGGTCACGTCGACCGACCGGTGCATCACGTACGCGAGGCGGAAGGCTTCGATCATGTTGGCGCCGATCCCGTCGGTTCCGAGCGCCACCGGGTTCGAGAATCGCGCCGGATCCGCGTAACCGACCGCGTTGTTGAGGTTGGAACGGGGATTGTGCAGGATCGTTCCCCTGAGCCCGTGGTCGGTGACTAGATGCACGCCGTGGGCGAGCAGCCACGAGTCGCGGGTGAGCCCGCCGAGTCGCTCGGACCCTTCCCGATCCTCGGGACCCTCGGCTACATGGACGTGCACGCCGACACCGAGCTCGTCGGCCAGAGCGGCGGTTGCTTCGAGGGTTCCCTGCTCGCAAGTGAAAGAGGCGTGGATCCCTACCATCCCCTCCCCGCCCTCCGACAGGAAGCGGCGGTTCTCCTCCAAGCCGCGCCGGGCGCCGTCGGGGCCGTGCCGGTCGGTCACGCCGTAGCAGGTACGCACTCTCACCCCTACCTCGGCGCACGCATCGGCGATGACCGACAGGCTCTCCTCGATGGCGTTGGGCGACTCGTGGTGGTCCACGATCCCGGTCGTGCCCGACTCCAGGGCCTCGAGGGCGCCCAGCATCGCCGACCACCGGATCATCTCGAGGTCGAGGGCCGTGTCGAGCCTCCACCAGATCTGTTCGAGGATCCCCTGGAAGCTGGTGGGCACCTCGGGAGGAGCCGGCATGCCTCGGGCCAGCGTTGAGTAAAGGTGATGGTGGGCGCACACCAGGCCGGGTGTCAAGGTAGTAGACAAGCCGTCCCTCACCTGGTGATCGGTTGGTGGACGCCCATAGGAAGCCGGTTCCGCCATTGCCCGTCCACTTCGTGCAGAGCAGCCGCAACCGCGCCGGCGGTGGGGACCAGACCGATTTCGCCCACACCCTTGATGCCGTATGGAGCGCGGGGTTGGGGCACCTCGACCAGGATCACGTCGATGTCCGGCATGTCCTTGGGGCGAATTATGCCCAGGCTGCGTAGCGTCATATTGGTGGGGCGCGCCTGTTCGTCGGCCGGGAAGTCCTCGGTGAGGGCGTAGCCGAGGCCCATGTGCACCGAGCCCTCGATCTGACCCTCGCACAACACCGGGTGTATGGCCCGGCCAACGTCATGAGCAGCCACTACTCGCTCGATCTTCCCCGTCGCCTTGTCGGCTATGACCAACTGCGACGCATACCCGAAGGCCGAGTGGATAGTCGGGTTGGACAGGCCTTCTTTGAGCGAGTTGGTCCAGTCGATCCGGTAGTCGCCGTGGTAGTCGACATCGGGCAGTCGCCCGCCAGCGTCGGCGGCACGGCTGGCGGCCTGGACCGCCCCCGCCCCCATCAGCGTGCCCCGGGAACCGGTTGTCTGGCCAGCTCCGAGCTCGCGACTGGTATCGACTATGACCCTTATGCGTTTGGGGTCGATGCCTAACTCCTCGGCCGCCACCTGCTGGGCGACGGTGTGGATGCCCTGGCCCATCTCGGTCCAGCAGTGACGGACCTCGACCGTGCCGTCTCGGGTGAAACGGACCACGGCCCGGGCCACCTCCTTGAACCCGTTGCCCAGACCGCTGTTCTTGAGGCCCAGGCCGACTCCTACGGCCTTGCCGGCAGCCCGGGCGGCGTCGTAGTGAGGCTTGACCGCGTTCAAGGACTCCCGGGCACCGCGACAGCCATCGTCCATCACCTGGCCGGGTCCCCAGACCACTCCTGGTTCTATGACGTTGCGGCTTCGCATTTCCCAGCCCGAGATGCCGACCCGCTCGGCGAGGCGATCGATCACCCCCTCCATGGCGAACTGAGCCTGGTTGGCCCCGAAGCCCCGGAACGCGCCGCACACCGGGTTGTTGGTGCGGGCGGCAACGGCCTTCACGTCGATATTCGGCACGGCGTAGGGACCGCTGGCATGACCTGCCGCCCTCTCGAGGACTTTCATCCCCACCGAGGCATACGGACCGGAGTCACCCAGCATTCGGGCCTTGAGGGCGGTGAGCTTGCCGTCGTCGTCGCAGCCGGCCCACAGCTCGATTCGGATGGGATGGCGCTTGGCATGGATGCGGAGGGACTCCTCCCTCGACAGGGTGCACTTGACGGGGTGCCCGAGTAGGTGGGCCGCCAGGGCCGTCTGTGCCTGGTTGGCCATGTCCTCCTTGCCGCCGAACGCGCCTCCGTTCGAGACGAGTTCCACGGTGATCTCCGAGGGGTCGACTCCCAGTACCGAAGCGACCTGGTCGCGGTCGTCCCACACGCCTTGCCCGCCGGAGTAGAGCATCAGCCGCCCGTTCCCCACGGGGACCACCAGCGTCGACTCTGGCTCCAGGAAGGCGTGCTCGACCCGCTGCGTGACGAACGTCTCGTGCACCTTGTGCGGCGACGCCTCGTAGGCCGACTCGAAATCCCCCCGCCGGTATTTGGAGACGGAGAGAACGTTCCCATCGAGGCCCCACACCGCGTCCTCGGAGGAGGCCACCGCCTCAGCCGGATCGGTGAACGGTCTCATCACGCGGTACTCGACCTCGATGGCCTCGGCCGCCTCGCGGGCCGTCAGCCTGTCGTCGGCGACGACGACCGCGAGAACGTCCCCGTAGTAGGAGGTACGCCCACCCTCGGGTATCAACACCGGCCAGTCCTTGTGGATGAGGCCCACCCGCAACTCCCCGGGCACGTCGGCCGCGGTGAACACGGCGTGTACGCCCGGAATCGCCTCCGCCGGTCCGGTATCGATGTTCACCACGTCGGCTCGGGCGTGGTCGGTGAGCCGCAATGCGCCGTGGAGTATGCCGTCGAAACGGATGTCGTCGATGTAGTCGCGGTCGCCGAGCGCCAACTCGCACGCCTCGTATTTGATACCCGACTTGCCGATCCCGCCTGAAGTCTCGAGTGGGGGGATCTCGCCGGTGGCCAGCATATTGATCGCGTCGAAGATCTTCGTGTAACCGGTGCAGCGGCACAGGTGCGCTCCCAACCTCCCGCCTGTCACCCGCTTGTTGAGCCGGGAACCCTTCTGGTCGATCAGCGCCTTGGTCCGGACAAGGATCCCCGGAGTGCAGAAACCGCACTGGAGTGCGCCAGTGACTGCAAAGGCGGAGGCCAGACGGTCGCGCTCCATCGGGTCGAATCCTTCGAGAGTGACGACCTCCTTGCCTTTCACCTTGTCCAGGGACAGGACACACGCCACCAGCGCCTTCCCGTTCACGAGGACGGTGCAGCACCCGCACTGGCCGGATGGGGCGCAGCCGTCCTTGGCCGAGGTGATGTCGAGTTCCTCGCGGAGCGCTGACAGCAGGTGGGGGTGGTCGGCTCGAACAGAGACGTCGCGTCCGTTGAGCCTGAAACCTATCGTCCTGTGAGCGATCAGGGTCATGGCTTCCTCCAACCGAATCAGGCTCCCAACCGATCGAACAACAGCCGGAAGCTCGGCGTGGTGGTCGGTCTGCGACCACTCGCTTTACATTTTGTCAAAAAACTGCGGAGTGTGCAACGTTACTTCGGTAGAATCATCTATCCGTATACCCTTGCCGGGCTATCAAGGAGCAGGATTGCCGGCCCGTGCCGAGTTCACCGTAGAACCGTTCGAGGAGGGGAACCCGGGTCCCCATGTCCAAGCAGCCATCGACGCCCTCTCGCCCTATGGGCCCGACATCGGTCCGTTCGGTACGGCCATAGAAGGTTCGGTGGAGATCGTGTTCCACGCCGCTGTCGACTGCGTCCGGGCGGCGATGGATGCCGGCGCCAGCCGGGTGTCGGTGAACATGACCGTCACGCCATGAGTGTCGAACACCCGCTTATCGAGGCCATCCGGCCGCTGGCCGACGCGGTGGGCGCCGAGATAGTGGAGCCGACCAGCATGGACGGGAATTCGGTCCCGCTGGAGTGGGAAGGGCAGGTGGTGGCAGGAATAAGGATCCTGTCCCTTCACAACGTTCTCGATCGCATGGTCGGCCAGGTGGAGGCAGAGTTGGGAGGCAAGCTAACCGACCTGGGACGGGTGGAGAAACAGGTGGCGGTCCGGCTGCTGGACGAGAGGGGAGCCTTCCGGCTGCGCAAGTCCATAGAGGAGGTCGCCGACCTGATGGGCGTGAGCCGCATCACGATCTACAACTACCTCAACTCGATACGAGGCAACAAGGCGTCGTGATTGTCCGTGTTCTGAAAGTGGGGATCGTCACCGCCATGACGCTCCTGATCTATGCGTGCGGCGGCGGGGGAGTGCCCGAAGACGCCACCGGGGAGGAGATCTACGTGCAGGTGTGCGCCCGCTGCCACGGCGAGGACCTGCAGGGCGGGACCGGGCTGGCCCTGGTGGGCGAGGACGCCCGCTCTATCGACAAGCCCGAGCGCTACTTCGTCCAGTCGATCTCCGCCGGGATAGGCCGGATGCCGTCCTTCCGGGGCACCCTGAACGAGGAGCAGATACTGCGCGTAACCCGCTACGTAATGGAGCGTCAGGGCCGGTAGTTGCTCGTCGGTAGTCGGCGGGGAGGTGTACTCCCAAATCTCAATGCCTCGCGCTCCACAGGACATGACCCCTCGCTCTGCCTTTCACTGTGCACCTTGGTCAGGGCCGTTCGATATTTGGGTGGTTGACGCTGGCTGGACGCCAAATATTATAAACAGGGCTACACACCACTACCTATCAAGCTGTCCGATCGCGTCGACGGCGGCGGGGTTCTCTAGGCTGGTCAGGTCGCCGGTGTCCATACCCAGCGCCCTGGCCCGGACCACGCGGCGCATGATCTTGGCGGACCGGGTGCGGGGAAGGTCGTCCACGAACCTGATAGCGGCGGGCCGGAAGGGCTTGCCGAGCGTCCCCACGACCATCTCGGACAGTTCGGCCGCCAGGCGGTCTTCATCCCCCTCGCGTGCGGGCACCACGAAGACCGCGATCACCTCGCCCTTGACCGGATCGGGAACCCCGATCGCCGCGGCCACTACCACATCGGGATGGGCCACCACCGCAGACTCGACCTCCGCCGGACCGATCCGCTTGCCGGCGATGTTGAGCGTGTCATCCGACCGTCCGTGGAGGAACCAGAACCCGTCGGCGTCTATCGTCGCCCAGTCCCCGTGCACCCACACGTCCGGCCACCGATCCCAGTAGGTGCCGAAGTAGCGGTCGTCGTCCCCCCAGAAGCCGCGCGTGACGGCCGGCCATGTCTTGGTGCACACCAACTCGCCCACCTCTTCCCGGATCGGGCACCCTTCCTGGTCGTAGACGTCCACAGCCATCCCGAGGGAAGGACCGCCCAACGAGACGGGCTTGATGCCTTGGAGGATGTTCACCGACAGCAGGCAGGCGCCGACCTCCGTTCCCCCCGAGATGTTGATGATCGGGTACCTCTCGCCGCCCACGTCGCGGAACAGCCACCACCATGGGGCCGGGTTCCACGGTTCGCCGGTGGAGCCGAACGCACGCAGCGTGGAGAAGTCGGCGCCGGCCGCGTGATGGGAGCCGTGGGGTTGCAGGGCCCGCACCAGGGTGGGTGAGATACCCAGGATGGTGATGCCGAGCGACCCGACCAGGTCCCACGGCCTACCGGGCGTCGGGTAGTCGGGAGCCCCGTCGTAACAGACCACCGAGGCTCCGTTGCCCATACCGGCCATCACCGTCCAGGGTCCCATGATCCACCCCATGTCGGTCATCCACATCACCCGGTCGTCGGGCTGCATCTCGAACTGGAATGCGCCTTCGACCGCCAGCTTCGCCGTGAGGCCGCCCTGCACATGGACCACCCCCTTGGGCTTGCCGGTCGTGCCGGACGTGTATGCGAGCAGGACGGGATCCTCGCTGGATGTAGCCATGGCAGGCAGCCGCTCGGCGCTCTCGAGGGCCTCGTCCCACCATCGGTCGCGGCCATGCGTCATGGGCGTGTCGGTTCGTCCCAGATTGGACACCACCAGCACCGAGGGTGCCAGGCCGGCCATCTCCAGAGCCCTGTCCGCTACCTCCTTCATAGCGATGGATCTGCCGCGTCGCGTGTAGCCGTCCGCGGTGACAACCACCGACGGGTCGCAGGCCTCGAGCCGGGAAGCTACCGCCTCCGCGCCGAAACCGGAGAAGATCGGCACGTATACGGCTCCTATACGAGCTGCCGCCAGCATGGCCACCACCGCCTCGGGCACCATCGACAGGTAGACCCCCACGGTGTCGCCCTTGGAGGCGCCCGCCCGTGTGAGAGCCCCGGCCGCCCGCTCCACCAACTCCAGCAGCTCCCCGAAACTGTAGGAACGCTGGATGCCGTCCTCCCGCTCGGCGAGCAACGCCACCCTTTCGGGGTCCTGAGCGGCCCATCGGTCGACGCAGGCCGCGGAAACGTTGACACGCCCACCCAGGAACCAGCGGGGGAAAGCCGGCCCCTTCGAGGCATCGACGAGGGTCTGGTAGGGGGTCGAGAATGGGATTCCCAGATAATCGACGGCCGCTTCCCAGAACCACTCGATGTCGTCGGTGGAACGGCGGACCAACTCCTCGAAGCTGTCGATTCCGTGCAGTGCCATGAACTCCGCGGTACGCGAGCGGGCCACGTCCTCTTCGCTTGCCCGCCAGACAACTCCTTGTGGTTCCATAGTGAAAGGATTCCCCGTTCTCGGCGCCGGATACGGGTCTCTACTCTACGGCGTCGTCCGAACCGTCGCGGCGAACGAGTCCTGCGGGCAACCGGCTCTACTAGGCTCGCCGCGATGGAGGAGACCTCCCGTCGCCACGACGGAATGCCACCCTGGATCCCTCGCCTGCTCGTATTGCTGGTGCTCACAGTGCTCGGCACCCTGGCTCTCCTCTGGTCGCTCGGGCGGTTGCGAACCCTGCTCCTGACCCTGCTGCTCTCGTTCTTTATCTCCTTTGCCCTCGAACCGGCGGTCAACTTCCTGGCCAAACGGGGCTTTCGGCGAGGGTTGGCCACCGGCCTGGTCTTCGCGCTGGCGGTGATCGGCGTACTGCTCTTCGTGGCCGTGACCCTGCCGCCGCTGGTCATCGAGATGGCGTCGCTTGCGTCCAGCGTGCCCGACTGGATGCGCAGCGTCACCGACTTCCTCTCCGATCGGTTCGGGCTCGACATAAACCTCTCGAACCTGTCATCGGACCTGATCGATCTTCAGGGAGCCCTCCAGACTTACGCAGCATCCCTGGCGACCGGGATCCTGGGAGTGGGTAGCAAGGTGCTGGGCCTCGTGGTGCAGCTGTTCGCCATGGCGCTCTTCACGTTCTACCTGCTGGCTGACGGCCCCCGGTTCCGTCGCCTGATCCTGTCGCTGGTCCGCCCCGAACGCCAAGCTGAAATCATGCGTATCTGGGAAATAGCCATCCAGAAAACGGGCGGATACGTCTACTCCCGAGCTCTACTGGCCCTCGCCTCGGCGGTCTTCACCTACATCGCCCTGCGGATCATCGGCGTTCCCTTCGCTCTCGCCCTGAGTATTTGGGTCGGGGTGATCTCGCAGTTCATCCCGGCCGTCGGGACGTACCTGGCGGCAGTGGTTCCCGTCCTCGTGTCCCTCACGGTCAGCCCCGTCACCGCGCTCGTAGTGATCGTGGTCCTGGCCGTCTACCAGCAGATCGAGAACATCGTGCTCGCTCCCCGGATCACCGCCCGGACCATGTCCCTCCACCCGGCGGTGGCGTTCGGTTCCGTCCTGGTGGGCGCCGCCCTCCTCGGAACCGTCGGGGCTCTGGTGGCCCTTCCGGCAGCCGCCATCATCATGGCTTTCGTGTCCACCTACCTCCAGCGATACCACGTACACGAGGAGGGAGTCGATCAGCCGCAGCCGGAGGTTTCCTCGCCGACCGCCGGGGAAGCCGAGGAAACCAAGTAATCGAACCCTCCCTCCCGACCACCGGGAGGAACCGGCCACCGACTCGGGAACTTCTCAACCCCTGTGCGGACTTTGGCCACGTCGGTACCTTCCTTTATTATAGGAAGAACTTCTCTTTATCAAGGAATTACGGAAGTGTTGTTCCAAGCGCCCATGCTCACCGAGCGGGAACGCGAGGTGATCGACTCGATCGAGGATGTCCGACGCCGTCTCCAGTACCTGCTGCACGAACCGCGCCGTTGGCACGGGCTGCTCCGTAGGTTGATCGCGGCCGGGAACATCCGCGCCTCCACCGGCATCGAAGGACACCATGTGAGCCGGGACGATGCCGTAGCCGCTGTGGATCGATCCGACCCGTTCGAGGCCACTCGGACCGACTGGGAGGCCGTACTCGGCTATCAAGAAGCAATGACGTTCATCATCCAACTCGCCGGCGATCCTCACTTCTCCTACAACACCTCACTGGTCCGGAGCATCCACTACCTGATGATGAGGCACGATCCGGAGTGTGAACCCGGCCGGTACCGGCCCGGGGACATCTTCGTCGGCGAGTACCAGGCGCCCGACCCTGAGGTTGTGCCCGTTCTGGCCGGCGAGTTGATGGACCACTTGAACGATGACAGCAACACGACTGAACTGCTGATAAGGGCTGCGATGGCGCATCTCAACCTGATCATGATCCACCCTTTCAAGGACGGGAACGGCCGGATGTCGCGTGCTCTCCAGACCCTCGTCCTCGGACGCGAAGGTCCGCTGGATCCGCGGTTCTCCAGCATCGAGGAGTATCTGGGACACAACACTCCTGGCTACTACCAGGTCCTAGCCGATGTCGGAGGTAGTAGCTGGAACCCGGGACGGGATACACGGCCTTGGATCCGTTTCGTCATCACCGCGCATCACTACCGAGCCCACCTGATGGCTTGGAGGGTGGAGGAGGCCGACCGGGTCTGGGACCGGATATCCGAGTTGCGGTCCCGGGCGCGTCTAGACGAACGAAACATGGGCTCGCTCTACAACGCAGCAATGGGACTCCGGGTACGGCGAGCCGATCACTTGGACTATGCCGGTGTCAGCGAACGGGTGGCCACGTCGGACCTAAGGAGACTGGTGGATCTCGGATTCCTGGAGGCCGTCGGAGAACGCAGGGGCCGTTACTACGTGGCCACCGATAGGCTGCGTTCGCGGTCCGAACGGAAGCGTCCCCGTGTTCCCGATCCCTTCGGACCCGTCGTGGTCACGCCCGTTCCCTGAAACCTGTGGAGGCCGGTCGGAGCCATCCCGGTCCTCCTCGTGCCCCACCGACCACCGGCTACTGTTGACACCGATTCGTAGGAGGGAACAACTTGGCTCAGTTCGATGTCGACGCGATGCTCGAGCGGTTCCGTTCGCGGGCCGAGGCGGTCCGCCAGCGCGGCCTGCCTCCCGTGGCGGGGGAGGGACGCCGGGCCTTCATCGAGCAGGCCGAACGGGACTACACCGACTACATGCTGGTCGGTGGCGCAGCCTGGTCAGTGGAGGACGACCATCTGGTGTTGCGCATCCCCCTGACGGGCGGCTAGCGGTATGGACTTCGGTACGTGGCTGGATGCCCTCCGCAGGGAGGGAGCACGGATGGCGGGGATCGCCGGCCGGGTCGGTCCCGACGTGCCGGTGCCCAGCTGCCCGGACTGGCTGGTCCGCGATCTGGTGCGACACACCGGCTGGGTCCATCGTTGGGCGGGGCTCATGATCTCGGAAGGCCGCGCGGAACCGCCTAGCAATCGCCAGGAGATCATTCCCGGGGGATGGCCCTCCGACACCGGTCTTGCCGGCTGGTTCCGCGAAGGACACGAGCGCGTGGTTGCGGCCCTGGATAGCGCTCCTCCCGACCTGCGGTGCTGGACCATCATGGACGCGCCCGCGCCGCGGGACTTCTGGGCCCGGCGCCAAGCGCACGAGACCTCCATCCACAGGGTTGACGCGGAACTTGCGGAGGGCAACGTGACCGGTTTCGACCCGGAACTCGCGGCCGACGGGATCGACGAGTTGCTCGTATGGTTCATCGGCCGCCCAGGCCGGAGCCCGAGCGCATCCGCCGAGATGACTCTGGGTGTGTTAGCCACAGACGTGGATCGAGGCTGGACCGCCGTGTTCGGACCGGAGACTGCGCATGGCCGGCGTCAACTCGGAGAGGCGGACTGCACCGTCTCCGGTCCGGCTTCCGACCTCTACCCGTATCTGTGGAGTCGAACTCCCCTCGGGAGCCTCAAAGTCGAAGGCGACCACGCCGTGCTCGAACAGTGGCGGAATTCAAGCGCATTCTGAAACGTTCGGGGACGGACTGCACGTTCCGCCGACCCTGCTGGTCACGCGAGCGCGTGGTCGGCCGGGTTTCAACTCCGAGTTGGCGGGCGAAAGGCGCAACGAACCAACCGCTTGCACCAGGACAGAAGACGCCTCGACGGCTACGAGGGGGGTTGACCGCGTCACAGGCCTCTCCACAATGGACTCAACCGAGACCCCTAACCGGTCCGGTTCGGACGTCAACCGGATCATGGCAAGACAAAATGTGGTCGAAGACAACCCCTGCGGGGAGGACCGGACGCGCAGTCGAATCGAGGAGGTGGCGGCTGGGGGTGGGTCCCGCAGACCTCCGCCGATTAGCCGGTTTCGCCTTCTCAGCTTCTCGGTGCCGGACGGCGCGCCGAGGTGGACTGGATCACAAGGCATCTCCAACGGTTCCCTTGGTCTTGGCGCGAGAATCGAACGGCTATCTTTGTTACAAGGTTGTGATTCGGAGGCACGATGCAGCAGTACCTGGACTTGCTCAGAGAGGTCAGGGACCACGGGATCAGGAAGGAGGACCGCACCGGCGTCGGCACGTACAGCCTCTTCGGCAGGCAACTCCGTTTCGACCTCGACGACGGGTTCCCGCTGCTCACGACCAAGAAGGTGCACGTCCGCTCGGTCATACACGAGTTGCTCTGGTTCCTCAACGGCGACTCCAACATCGCCTATCTGAACGATCAGGGTGTGACCATCTGGGACGAGTGGGCCGATCCCGCTACGGGGGATCTCGGTCCGATCTATGGAGTCCAGTGGCGCTCGTGGACCGGTGCCGACGGTGAGACCATCGACCAGTTGACCGATGTCGTGCAGAGGATCAGGACCGACCCCGGCTGTCGCCGGCTGCTCGTCTCCGCTTGGAACGTGTCAGACCTTCCCGGCATGGCCCTGCCTCCGTGCCACGTGCTGTTCCAGTTCTACGTGTCGAACGGCCGTCTCAGCCTGCAGCTCTACCAACGCAGTGCCGACATATTCCTCGGCGTCCCGTTCAACATCGCCTCCTACGCGCTCTTGTTGATGATGGTGGCCGAGGTCACCGGCCTGCGGGCGGGGGAGTTCATCCACACATTCGGGGATGTGCACCTCTACACGAACCATCTCGAGCAGGCCACCCGCCAACTGGCAAGGAGGCCACGCCCGCTGCCTCGTATGGAGCTGCCGGTCGAGCCCAGAGACCTATACTCGTTCTCCTACGATGACTTCCGGGTGCGCGGCTACGACCCCTATCCGGCGATCCGAGCCCCGGTAGCCGTATGAGCACGGACCACGCGATCCAGGGACTGCCATCATGACACCGGAACAGATTCTTGCCGAGCCTCCAAGAGTGCTGACCCAGAACCAGCGGGAGTCGTATTTCGAACGCGGGTACGTCACCGTCGAGTCGCTGATCTCGGACAAGACGATCAAACGGCTCAACGAGGTCACCAACGACTTCGTGGAGCAGAGCCGATCGATCACGCGGTCCGGTGCGGACTACGACGTGGCCGACGATCACAGCGCCGACTCGCCCAAGATCAGGCGGCTCAAGATGCCGGACCGGCTCCACGAGGACTACTGGGGGTTCGCCACGGGCCTCATCGCCGATGTGGCCGCCGACCTCGTGGGACCAGACGTGGTCTTCCACCACTCCAAGCTGAACTTCAAGTGGGACGCCGGCTCCGACGACGTCAAGTGGCATCAGGATATCCAGTTCTACCCCCACACCAACTACAGCCCGCTCACCATAGGAACGTACCTGGCCGACACCGGCATGGACGACGGACCTCTCATGGTGGTCTCCGGCAGCCACAACGGCCCCCTGTTCGATCAGTACGACGAGGACGGGAGTTGGGTCGGGTGCCTGTCGGCGGAGGACGCCTCCACCGTGGACACCGGCAGCGTCGACTACTTGACGGGCCCGGCCGGTTCGATAACGGTCCACAACTGCCGCACCGTCCACGGCTCGCCCCCTACCGGCCGGCCGAGCGGCAGGCCGCTCCTGCTCAACGCCTACGCCTCGGCCGATGCCTTCCCCTACACCGCCCATCCTCAGCCTACCGCCAACACCGGCAAGGTCATAAGGGGACAGCCGGCACGGTGGGCTCATCACGACCCCCGGCCGTGCCTGATCCCGCCGGACTGGTCGGGAGGGTACGACTCGATCTTCGCAGCCCAGGACGAGGAAGGCTGAAGCTTGGGCTGGTGAAGTGGTCGGTTTCCTCAAGGCCGTGCGCGGGTTCCTGATCCTCGGTGCCCTCATCCTGGCCGTTGTCCCCCCGGCCATACTCGTAGACCTCCTGACCGGAGGCACCGGATACGGCCTCTGCGAGGGGGGTCTCGGCGAGTGTGACTCGGCATACATGACCGGTCCCACCCTGGCCGGCCGGATCTTCCTCGGCCTGCTGCTGGTCACCCTATGCATCCGGCTGGTGTCCCGGCTCGTCGACCGCATCGAGAAACGTCGGCGGTGGGCGGAGGTGTTCGCCTACTACGGAGACTCCCGGGAAGACGGGGATGGACTCCGGTAGCACCCGCGGCCGGACCTCGCCGCCTCTCCACCCCCTCCCAACTCAGCGATCTCAGGCGGACTTCATCAGGTCGGCCACGGTGTGGCTCACCAGGTAGAGCCCCGACGCGGACACGGCCACCCTCCCGTCGCCAGCGTCCAACTCTCCGCTCATGCTCAACCGCCTGCCGCGGCGCTCGTCGACCCGCGCCCGCAACTCGATGGTTCCGTCCAGATTCCTCACGGGGCGCCGGTAGCGCAGATCGAGTTTGGCCGTGACCGTCAGTACCTTCTCCTGGATGATCCCCGCCCAGACCAGTATCTCGTCCAGGGCCGTGGCGGCAATCCCGCCGTGGAGAACCCCTATCACTCCCTGAAGGTCGGCACGCGCCGTGAAACGCGCCGTGATGTCCCCACCCTGTTCCACGAATCCGTCGACATGGAGGCCGATCGGATTGGCAAGGCCGCAGGCGAAGCAACCGTTGCCCGTATGTGCCCGGAGCCGGTCGACGATCCGGGCCAGCGATATCGCCTCTTCAGGCAAACCGGATCACGCCCCCGTCCACGGACATGATCTCTATCACAGACCAGACCGGCCAGCCGCGGTCCTCCAGCAACCGTCGTGCTCCCACCCAGGACTTCTCGATCGCGAACACCGCTCCCAGCATCCGGCATCCGAGCTCCTCGATGATCTCGCCCAGCGCCAGCGCGGTCCTTCCCTGGGCCAGGAAGTCGTCGACGACCAGAACCCGGAGACCTGGCTCCATCACCCGGCGCCGGATCTCTATGGTGTACTCGAAACCTTTGGTCGCGGATCCGACCTCCCTGCTCACCGCCTGCCTCGGCCCTGGGAGAACGTACTTCTTGGCGTAGACCATCGGCAATCCCAACCGTGCCGCGGTCAGCAGGGCAGGCGGAATGCCGCTCGCCTCGGCGGTGACGATCACCTCGGGCCGGAGCGGCTCGGCTATCGCGGCGATCCGTCTGGCGATCTCCGCCATGACCCGGGCGTCGACCCGGTGGTTTACGAACGTGTCGACGTTGACGATGTCACCGTTCACGCTCGAGCGTTCGGCCACATACCGTTCCAGATCCATACGCCGAACGTTACCCTGTCGCAGAGCCGTCACGGATCTCAGTCCCCGGAGCCGGGAATTCAGGAAGAGTCCGGAACAGGTGTCTTTGGCTCGTAGGGACAGAGCCTCCGGATGTCGCAACGCCAGCACTTGGGCCGCCGAGCCTCGCATATGTCCCGGCCGAATTGGATGATTCGCATGGACAGGCGTTGCCATTCGTGCTTAGGGACCAGCGCTTTCAGATCCTGCTCGATCTTGGTGGGATCCTTCTCGCGCGTCAGCCCGGTCCGGTTGGTGATCCTCCGCACATGGGTGTCGACCGCGATCGCCGGCTGCCCGAAAGCCTCCGCCAGGACCACGGAGGCAGTCTTGCGGCCCACGCCCTTGAGGGTCACCAGTTCGTCGATGTCGTCCGGGACCACTCCCTGGTAGCGGTCCACGAGGTCCTGGGACAGGGCAATGATCGACCGGGTCTTCTGCCTGTAGAAACCGGTCGAGAAGATCACCTGCTCCACCTCATCCGGGTTGGCCACAGCCAGGTCATCCGGGGTCGGCCACCGTGCGAACAGTCGGGGGGTCGCCCGGTTCACGTTCTCGTCCGTGGTCTGAGCCGATATCACCGTGGAGACCAGCAACTCGAAAGGGTTCGCGTAGCGCAGCGCGGTGCCGATCTCGGGGTATCGAATCGCCAGCCGGTTCACGATACGCCGGGCAAAGCCCCGTTCCTTCGGGCTGGGAACGGTCCCGTCCGCCCGTTTCTCGCCTGCCGCCATAAGGATGCAAGGTTAGAGCGCCTGTGGGCGCACAGATGCTCGTGCGATACCCTGCGTCGAGCACCTCAGCGGCCCGTCCCACAGCAAACAACCGGGCCGGGATGATGTCGACTCGGGCTTTGCACCGCGACACCATAAGCTCCCGCACGATGTTCCGGGTGAACGATGACGACAGGGCCATCTTCCGGCTAGCGGTTCCGGCGTTGGGCGCGCTCGCCGCTGAGCCGCTCGTAACGCTGGTCGACACTGCCTTCGTCGGGCGCTTGGGAGAGGAGCCCCTAGCAGCGCTCGGCGTAGTCACCGGGCTGCTCCACCTTGCCTTCTTCGTGTTCATCGCGCTGGCTTACGCAAGCACTCCGCTGATCGCGGCAGCCGTAGGTGCGGGGCACCGGGACCGGGCCGCGGTGCTGGCAGGCCAGTCGATCCTGATCGCGGCCCTGCTGGTCGTCGCGGGCCTGGTCGTGATCGAGACCGCCGCACCGCATCTGGTACGGCTGATGGGCGCGGCCCCGCAGGTGGAACCGGCGGCCGTAACGTACCTACGTATCCGCGGGCTCGGCCTTCCGGCTCTGCTCGCGCTCACGGTCGGTCACGCGGTGTACCGCGGACTCGGAGACACCCGGACCCCTATGTTCATCAGCCTCGGTCTGAGCCTGATCAACGTGGTACTCGACCCCATCCTGATATTCAGGTTCGGATGGGGTCTGGCGGGCACCGGCTACGCATCCGTCGTAGCCCAGTCCGCCGGTGCGGCAGCGTTCTCCTACCTGTTCGTCACGGGTCGCACCGGTCTGCCGATCCGCTGGATCCGCCCGCGCTGGGAGGACATGAGGGAGTTGGTCAGTGCCGGATCGTCCCTCTTCGTCCGGACGCTGCTCCTCGTGGCGACCCTCACCGTTGCAACCGCGTCTGCTGCCCGTCTCGGGGTGACCCAGGTGGCTGCCCACCAGGTGGCAGCACAGATCTGGTTCTTCCTATCCCTGGTGGTCGACTCCGTCGCCATCGCCGCCCAGAACCTCGTTGCAGCTCATCTGGCGAGAGATCGGAGCACAGCCCGGCGACTGTCCAGACGGATGCTGGTGTGGGGAGTCGTGTGGGGAGTCGTGCTGGCGGTGTCGTTCTGGCTGCTGCGCGACCTCCTCCCAGGCTGGTTCACCTCTGACCGGTCGGTCATCATCATGGCTGCCTCGCTGATGCCCATCGTGGCCATCAGCCAGCCCCTGAACAGCGTGGTGTTCGTCCTCGACGGCATCATGATCGGCGCCGCAGACTTCAGGTTCCTCGCGGTGGCGATGACAGGAGCGGCAGCCCTGACCTGCGTCCTGCTGGTCACCGCGACATCCATCGGCGGGATCTGGATGGCGCTGGTGGTATTCATGCTGGCGCGGCTCGTGCCGCTGGCTTGGCGCTACGTTCGGGTGGTCACCTGACCCATCTCGTTTCCGAGCGTCTCGGGAATCAACGTCTGGAGAATGACGGCCAGAACCACACCCGACCCGAGCGCGGTGACCGTGAGGGACAGGTTCCACAGATCGATCGTGTACGCGGCGATCGAAAGACCGAGGATCGATCCCAGCACAGCCACCGAGTGGAGCCATTGGTTGGCGGTGGCGCGTATCTCGGTGGGGAACAGTTCGGTGCGTTGGGCGGCACTGACGGGTAGCGCGGCCGAACTGCCGAACGCCGATAGCGCCGTGAACGCCAGCAGCAGGTTGGGACTGGTCGACCAGTAAAAACCCACCCCGCCCGCCAGACCGGTTAGCAGGGCCGCGATGATGGTCGGCTTGCGGCCGAGTGCGTCCGCCATCCTGGCCCCCAGGAAGTAGCCGGCGCCGCCGGCAGTACCTCCGATCAGCATGATCCGGGCCGCCTCCGCACTTGCGAGGCCCAACTCGTTGACCAGCCGTTCGAATGCGAACGTGACAGCTACCGCCGAGAAGGCGCTGATGGACAGGCTGTAGAGGGCGGCCAGCCAGAACCGTCCGGCGTAGCGGCCGATCAGCGGGTATATGAAGAGGGTGTGACGTTCCGTGTACCGGAAGATCTGGCTCTCTCCCAACCGCATGCTCAAGAGGAAGTAGCACGGCAGGCCGAGAACCGACGCACCGAAGAGCAACCGCCAGCCATCCTCGTTCATCTGCGCCAGCGGAAGCGCCAGAAGGCCGGCGCCCGATCCGAGGGCGACCGCGGTGGCGTAGAAACTGATCGCCCACGCCCGGTTGTCCCAGCGAACCTGCTCGGCCAGCAGGACCGTGGCCAGCATCGCCATCGCGGCCGATCCCATCCTGGCCAGGATCTGGAGCGCGGTGTAGAGGGAAGGCGCGACGGCGAGGGCGGTGGCACCGGTCGCCAAGAGCAGCATCAAGTAGGAGAGCAGGAAGGGGCCGCGGCGTCCCCACCTGTCACCCAGAACCGCGTAGACCACGGCGACCAGGGCGCCGATCCGAGCGATGGCGAACAGGCGGCTCATCTCCGCCCCGCTCAACCCGAAGGCGATCCGGACGAACGGGAGGGTGTTCACAGCCTGGGTCTGCGCGTATCCCTGGAAGAGGCCGACCAGGTACATCAGACCGAGCAAGCGACGATCCTGGCGCCGGTACCCGGACACGGGGCCGAACAGCCGGATCAGCCGACCGATCATGGTGTGATGTGCGGCGGTTCCGCCGGATCGCGGAGGGTGGGATCGGCCCGGGTGCCGAGGCGCGTCGGTATGGCTTGGGCCATGTACGTAGGTTAGTGAGGCTTGCACTCCCAGCGGAGCCCGCCATCGGCGGCCCAGCATTCACCTGTAGATCGTCCCACCTGCAAAGATGAGGGCATGGCAACAAACCCGGCCAGCCTTCGGAGAGGAACGTGGAACCAGCCAGTTTCCTGAGTGCCTTCGTGTTCGGCGCTCTCTCATTCGTGTCACCCTGCGTCCTTCCCCTGCTTCCGGGCTACCTGGGCCTCATGTCCGGGTATTCGGTGGCCGAACTCCAGCAAGGGAAGGCCTCGACGGTCCGGATGCTGCGGGTCACCGCGCTGTTCGTAGCAGGCCTGACCGTGGTGTTCGTACTGCTCGGGGCCGGGGCCACCTCGATCGCAGGCCTGTTGCTCCGGAACAAGACCCTCATCACGCAGGTGGCCGGATGGCTCATCGTGCTGTTCGGGTTGGTCATCTTGGTGATGGCATTGGGCAACTCGCCGCGCTTGGCCTTTCTGGCGAGGGAACGGCGACTCGAGGTCCGTCCATCCCGCCTTGGAGGATGGGCGCCTCTCGTTATGGGTATGGCGTTCGGGTTCGGATGGACGCCTTGCATCGGTCCTGTCCTCGCCGCCATCCTCACCCAGGCCGCAACCCAGGAAACGGTCGTGAGAGGAATGTTCCTGCTGTTCCTCTTCTCGATGGGCATGGGGATACCCTTCATCGCGGCCGGCATAGGGGTGACCAAGGTCTACTCCGGTATCAGGCTGCTCCAGCGTCACCTCCGCAAGATCAACGTGGTCTCAGGACTTCTCATGATCGTGTTCGGATGGCTGTTCATCACCGGGAGGATCACCGACCTGTCAAGCCTCATCAGCGACTGGATGATCCGCCTGGGACTGGAGCGCCTAGCGGAGATTTAGTGGCTGGTGGTTGGGTGACTGCGGGAGATCGACCACACCTCTACACACAGCAACTTGGTGGTGATCTCACGCAACGGGACCACCCGGGGTTTGGGTGATGAGAACCCATAGTATGCGAGACGGCGGTCCGCTGGTGAGCTACGAGCCCCTATCTCTGACCAGCCAGCGGGCCGCCACTCGTAAGGAGTTCGCTCGCACCACCGACGATACCACCTTCCGCTAGTTGTCCGTTGATGGTTATCTCGCACTGACCCACTGATGATCCACCATCCACCACTGACCACCCACCACTGACCACTGACCACTGGACACCGAACATTTGTTCGGTTAGACTGTATGGCCCTCGTCGATGGCGTGGGAGTAGGCGTCACCAGGAGGAACAGGTAGGACAATGGCCCGTAGTGCGGCGGCGGTAGTGACGGTGCCGGCCATGCCGGTGCGGGTAAACACCGACCTGCTGGCTATGCAACCCGGGCGCGTCGTCGGGTTGGAAGGATCCACGGGCTCGGGTCTTACCCGGGTCGGGTTCTCGATGCTGGCCGGGACGCCGCATCCGCATCGGGTGGTGGTGGACGCCCGGGGGTGGATATGCCCCCTGTCGGCCTGGGAGGTGGGTATCCCGCCCGACGGGCTGACGGTCGTGCGATGCGATGACCCGGCCCGGTGGCCGCGTGCCGTCGCCACCCTGCTTGACGGGGTCAAGGCGATCTATGCCGAAGTTCCCGGTGGCATCCGGGACTCGGTGTTACGACGCCTGGGCGCCAAGACACGGACCCGAGACGCAATGGTGATCCTGCGCCCGCTGGCGGGCCGGCTCCCCCCCGGGTTGGCCTACCTACGTGTGCAGGTGGCTCAGGTGGTGTGGGAAGGCGCTGGGAGGGGACATGGACGCTTGGACCGCCGCACCCTGATCCTGGAGCTATCCGGGAAGGGCGCCGCGGGTCGGCGGGTCGTGGTGGAGGTGGAGGACGATGGCGCGCATCCTGTGCGTATGGTTTCCGGACTGGGTGCTCCGCAGGCCGGACGCGCCGCCGGGTAGACCGGCCTTCGTAGTCGGAACCCGGGACGGCCGCTCGTTGGTGGCGGCCGCCAACGCCCCAGCGCGGGAGGCGGGGGTGAAGGCCGGTATGGCGCGTCGTGCCGCCGAGGCGCTCTGCCCGACGGCCCTGTCCCTGGATCGCGACCCGGCCGATGAGACCCGCCGTTTCGAACCGGTACTGGCTGCCGTCGAAGACCTTATTCCCCGAGTCGAGGTGATAGAACCCGGTTGGATCTTCATCCGGATCGATGGAGCGATCCGTTACTACGGCGGCGAGAAGGCTGTCGTGGACCGGGTAGCAGGGGCTGTGGGTCATCTGGCGGAGGGAGGCCGGTTCGGGGTGGCAGGAGGTCCCTTCGCTGCGTACTGGGCCGCCCGATCCGCCCGATCGAAGCTGATCGTGGAGGATGACCGGGCTTTCCTGGCCGGGCTGGACATATCCGCTTTGGCCACCGACGAACTGATTGCCACCTTCCGGTGGCTGGGAGTCACCACTCTCGGCGGTCTGGCAGCCCTTCCACGCGACGCAGTGGCCTCCCGATTCGGCGTTCCGGGCTTGGAGGCGCACCGGCTGGCGAGCGGCGAGGACCGGATGGTAGCGCCGCGGCCCATCCCACCCGACCTGGTGGTCGAGCGAGTTTTCGAGGAGCCGCTCCTCCTACTCGAGCAGGTGGGATTCGCCGCCCGCCACCTGGCCGGAGTGCTCATGAGCTTGCTGGAACAGCACCGGATCGCGCCCCATCGGGTGGAGGTGGAAGCGGAAGCAGCCGAAGGGGTCACACGATCGCGGATATGGAGGAGTGCCGAACCGTTCGACGACAGGGCGCTGGCCGAACGGGTCTGGTGGCAGCTCCGCGCATGGACCGAGACCGGCGGGGTGCCGGGCGGTCTGACCCGCCTGAAGCTCGCCCCGGCCGACCTGTCCGACGAGGGCTACCAGCCGGGACTGTTCGAGGCGACTGCGGCGCGGATCGAGGCGGAGCGGGCGCTGGAGAGGACCCGGACCATCCTTGGTCCGGACTCGGTGCTGGAAGCGCGGCCCCAGGGCGGGCGGGATCCCGCCGAGCGGGTGCAGTGGACACGCTGGGGGGAGGAGTTCCCCGCACCGGTCCGTAACCCCGGTTCCCCATGGCCGGGGAAGGTCCCCGAACCGTCGCCGAGCCTGGTGCCGCCCCGTCCCCAACACCTGGATGTGGAATGGGACGCCGGCATCCCAACCAGGGTACGCCTGGCCAGCCGGTGGGAACCGGTGGTGGCCTGGGCAGGTCCGTGGCGAAGGATGGGCCGATGGTGGGCCGAGGAAGAGCCGAGCGACCTCTACCAGATCGTCACCTCGGCAGGCGCCATGCTATGCCGCGTAACCGGCGAACAGGTCTCCGTAGTCGGTGTTTACGACTGAGGCTGATTACCGTTTGCCTTACATGCTTTACATGCTGGAGCTTCCCTTCCATTCAACATAACTGTGCTGAGGCTTATTCAGTGAACAAGCCTCACCATTGCCTCCACCGTGAGGGTTTACGAGGCCACCAGCCACCAGCAATACGAACGTATGTTCGATAGATTGACTAGCCTGAGGGAATGAAGGGCCCGCGTTATGCCGAACTGCATGCCCATTCCAACTTCTCGTTCCTGGACGGGGCATCTCACCCCGGACGCCTGGTGGAGCGGGCCGCGGAACTCGGCTACGAGGCTCTGGCGATCACCGACCATGATGGTTTCTACGGGTTGGTGCGGTTCTGGCAGGCCGCCCGGGAGAGCGGATTGCCGGCTGTGTACGGGGTGGAACTCTCGCTCCCGCCCATCGGTTCACCCGACGAGGGGGTTACATCCCCCTTCGAGGAAGCGGCCCGGCGCGACGCCACCCGTATCCCGACCCCGACGGACGAACGCGCCCGGCGTAACGGCCTGAGAACCCGTCGGACCCACCGGACCAAGCCGGTAGCGGACAGTAGCGATTCGGAACACCTGGTCGTGCTGGCGCCCTCACCGGAGGGGTACGCCCAGTTGAGCCGGCTGGTCTCCCTGGCCCAGCTACGCGGGAAGAAGGACCGCCCCGTCTACCGATGGGAGGACCTGTCGAACGCCGCCGCCAGGGGTGGGCTGGTGGCGCTCACCGGGTGCGGGCGGGGAGCGGTCCCGCGGGCAGCGCAGCGGGGTGACGAGGTGGCGGCTCTCCGGGCTGCTTCCCGCCTGCGGGAGATCTTCGGGCAACGTCTCCACATCGAGCTCTGGGACCACCGCATGCCGGAGGACGACCACCGCAACGACCTCCTATGGGAGATAGCCGCCAGGCTGAACCTGCCCGTGGTGGCCACCAACAACGTCCACTACGCCGACCGGCACGACGCGGATCTGTCCGAGGTGCTAGCAGCCATCGGAGGGCGCCGTTCCCTCACCGAGCACGACGGGTTCCGGCCCGCCACCGACGAGCGTTACCTCAAATCACCCGGCGAGATGGCGGCCCGGTTCCGCAAGTATCCGGGAGTGGTGGAACGGGCCGCCTCGCTGGGCCGGGACATGGCCTTCGACCTGCGCCTGGTGGCGCCCCGGCTGCCCGACTTCCCCATGCCCGACCGCTTCCGCTCCGAGATGGACTACCTGCGCCATCTCACTTTCCGGGGCGCCCGGAAGGTATATCCCGAAGGGGGAGGGGGAGTCGAGGCGGGAGCTGTCGCCCGCCTGACGTACGAACTGGACGTCATACAGCGCCTCGGCTTCCCCGGCTACTTCCTCGTGGTGTGGGATATCGTCAACTACGCCCGTGACCAGGACATCATGTGCCAGATACGGGGTTCGGGCGCCGACTCGGCGGTCTGCCGCTGCCTCGGCCTCACCCGGGTCGACCCCATCCGCCTGGGCCTGCCGTTCGAACGGTTCCTCTCCGAGGAGCGCGGTCGCCCGCCCGACATCGACCTGGACCTCGAGGCGGAGCGCCGCGAGGAGGTCATCCAGTACTGCTACCGGCGGTACGGCCGGGAACGGGCTGCCATGGTCGCCAACGTGATCACCTACCGGGCCCGTTCTGTGCTCAAGGACGTAGCCAAGGCGTTTGGCTTCACCCAGGCACAGGCCGACGGCATGACCAGGTACGTGGACACTCACGCTCCCATGGAACTGCCCTTGGAGGATCCGCTCCCGGCCGGGTTGACCGCCGAACTCGTCTATGACATCTGCCGCCGTCTCGACGGGTTCCCCAGGCACCTGGGCATCCACTCGGGAGGCATGGTCATCGCCGACCGCCCGCTGTGGCAGGTGGCGCCCGTCGAATGGGGACGCATGGAGAACCGGACGGTGCTGCAATGGGACAAGGACGACTGCGCCGCCATGGGGATCGTCAAGTTCGACCTGCTCGGCCTGGGCATGCTGAATGCCTTGCACCTCACGGTGGACACCATCGAGGAGGCCCACGGCCGCCGGATCGACCTGGCCACCGTTCCCCAGGAACCGACCGTGTACGAGATGCTGACCAGAGCCGACACCGTGGGACTGTTCCAGGTCGAGTCCAGGGCCCAGATGGCCACCCTGCCGCGCCTCAAACCCAGGACCTTCTACGACCTGGCCGTGCAGGTGGCTTTGATCCGTCCCGGCCCCATCCAGGGCGCCTCGGTCCATCCCTACCTGCGCCGGCGCAACGGCAAGGAACCGGTCCGCTACCCCCATCCACTGGCCCGACCGGTCCTGGAGCGCACCCTCGGCGTGCCTGTCTTCCAGGAGCAGCTCATGGAACTGGCCCGCGTATGCGCCGGTTTCGACGGGGGCCAGTCCGACCGGCTCCGTTCCGCCATGACCCACAAGCGATCGGACGAGGCGATGGCACAACTCAAGGAGGAGGTGTTCGAGGGGATGCGCTCCAAGGGGGTGACAGGCGCCGCCGCCCGCGAGATCTGGGAGAAGCTGCAGGGGTTCGCCTCGTTCGGCTTCCCCGAGAGCCACTCTGTGTCGTTCGCCTACATCGTCTACATGTCGGCCTGGCTGCGCTACCACTACCCGGCCGAGTTCCTGGTCGGACTGCTCAACGCCCAGCCGATGGGCTTCTACTCCCCGAACTCGCTGGTACAGGACGCCCTCCGCCACGGGGTGGTGGTGCTGGACCCCGACGTGAACCGCTCCCTGGAGGAGTGCACGGTCGAACCACACCCTTGCGCCGAGGACGACATCGTGGAGCACTGCGGTATGCGATGGCGGCGCGGGAGGGGCCCGGTCGGAGACCCCATCCGGGAGCCGGTGGCGGCCCGGCTCGGGCTGGGATACGTCCGCAACCTGGGAGAGGCCGAGGCGAGACGGATCCTGGCAGCCCGCCAGATCGGTGGCGCCTTCTCCGATCCCACCGAATTCGCCCACCGCACCGGGCTGGCGGTGGGCACCCTCGAGGGCCTCGCCGCCGCCGGCGCCTTCGGATCGTTCGGGATATCCCCCCGCCAGGGCATGTGGATGGCCGGCGCCCTGGCCGGTACCGGTCCCGAGCGGCTACCCCTCGTACCCGGAGTGGACCCGCCCCGGCTGGCGCCGATGAACGACCGGGAGGCCCACCAGGCGTCATTGTGGGCGACCGGAGTGTCGGTCAAGCATCCCATGCACTTCGCCCGTCCCCGGCTGGCGGAACTCGGATGTATTCCCATCGCCGAAGTACTCGAAATACGCCGCAACGGCGTCAGGATCGAGGTAGGGGGCGTCGTCACCCACCGGCAACGCCCGGCAACGTCCAGGGGCGTGGTCTTCTTCAACCTCGAGGACGAGACCGGCCTGCTCAACGTGGTGGTGCTGCCGGAGGTCTGGATGGAACACCGCAGGGTCGCCCGTCGCAACCCCGGCCTGATCATCCGGGGAATCCTCGAATACCGCGACGGCGTGACCAACCTGGTGGCCAGAGGCTTCACCCCCCTGCGAACCGACCGGCTACAAGCCCGGAACTTCCGCTGAAGAACCTCCCAGAGTCCTGGAATGGGATGGATCGGGAGGCAAGACCCGTTACCGCCGGGAGGCGGTCTTGAACTATGTCCCGAGTGTTATGGCTACAATGGTGGTCACATCAGGGAGGTCTACCGTGCGCACCGTAGGGATCAGGCAATTCAGGGATCAGGCAACCACTTTGATGAAGCTCGGTGAGACGATCCGGATCGAGCGGAACGGCAAACCGATCGGTTTCTTCGTGCCGGTTCCAACGCCAAAGCACAACCGCAGAGAGATCATCGAGTCGTACGACCGCGTCGGCGAGGCGGTCGGAAGGGTTCTGCAGGCTACCGGTCTGAACGAGGAGGAACTCGTTCGCGCTATAGCGCCGGAGGACTCCGAGTAAGCCTGATGCTGCTCGTGGTCGATACCAGTGTGCTGGTGGGTGACCTTCTAAGGGTAAAGGGGAGGCAAAGGCTGGCAGACCCTCGATTGGAACTGTTCATTCCCGAGCAAACTCTGGCCGAGGTTCATGTGGGGTTGCCCCGTCGCATCGGCGCCTTTGCAGCCGCTAAAGGTCTCAGTTCCGTCCACCGCGATGATCTGGTCGTAGTGAGCCTCCTCACGGTTGACAACAACCTGGCCGTAGTTGCCACCGAGATCTACCGCCCGTTCAAGGACGAAGCGCTGGCCCGGTCACAACGCGACCCCTCCGACTGGCCGGCCGTGGCCTGCGCCCTCGCACTGGACGGAGCGATCTGGACGAACGACAACGACTTCCTGGGTACCGGCGTTCCCACCTGGACCACCCAAACCCTGCAAACCTGGCTTGACCGCCAGTAGGGACCGCTCGAAGGAACCGCACGCGCATACTTAGCCTGAGGCTCACCGGGGGAGCCGTCGGTTCCGGATCGGCTCTGCTCGTCGGTAACGTGTGGCCATGGAGATAAGCCCCGACCTCGCCGGGTTCCGCCGCATGGCGGAGTCGTTACCGGTGGTTCCGGTGACCATGTCCTTGCTGTCCGACCGGGAGACGCCGGTCAGTGTCTACGGCAAACTGGTCGGTGACCGGCCCGGATTCCTGCTCGAGTCCCTCGAGGGGGGCGAGAGGTGGGCGCAGTGGTCGTTCCTCGGATGGGACCCGGTGTTCACGGTGACCAGCCACGACGGCGTCACCGGCGTGGACGATCCCCGGCTCGAGCTTCCCGAAGGGGACCCGCTCACGGTGCTGGAACAGTTGCTGGCGCGCTACGACACAGGCCCGATCGAGGGACTTCCACCCCTGCACTCCGGAGCCGTGGGGTACCTCTCCTACGACATGGTCCGTTACGTCGAACACCTACCCGACCGGCCCGCCGACGACCGGGGACTGCCCGAGATGATGTGGCAGTTCGTGGGCAGCCTGGCCGCGCTCGACCACTTCGGCCAGACCATCACCCTCGTCCGGAATGTCTTCACGGACCTCGAGGAGGATCTAGACGCCGCCTACGAGGAGGCGGTCTGCCGCCTGCGCGCCGCGGCTGACCGCCTCGGCATGGCCCTCCGCTACCGACCCGCAGGGCCTTTCCACAGGTCCGCCACCGGCCAGCCCCCGGTCACATCGACGATGACCCGGGAGGTCTTCGAGGACGCGGTCAGGGTGGTGAAGGACTACATCAGGGCCGGCGACGCCTACCAGGTGGTGCTGAGCCAGCGCCTCGCCACCCCGTTCGAGGGCGACCCCTTCAACATCTACCGGGCGCTGCGCCTGATCAACCCGTCCCCTTTCCTGTTCTACCTCCACCACCCCGGCGTCACCGTGGCCGGTTCCTCACCCGAACTCATGACCCGGGTCCGGGACGGAACCGTCTACTCCCGGCCGATCGCCGGAACCCGACCCCGCGGCGCCACCGAGGAGGAGGACCTTGCCCTGGAGAAGGAGATGCTGGCCGACCCGAAGGAGCGGGCGGAACATGTCATGCTCATCGACCTGGCCCGCAACGACCTCGGCAGGGTATGCGACTTCGGCTCGGTCAAGGTGGACGACCTGATGGTGGTGGAACGGTACTCCCACGTGATGCACATCGTATCCGGCGTCTCGGGAAACCTCAGCGACGGCTACGGGCCTGTCGATGTGGTCCGGGCGGTGTTCCCGCACGGCACCGTGTCCGGCGCTCCCAAGGTGCGGGCCATGGAGATCATCGACGAGCTGGAGCCGGTAGCCAGGGGACCTTACGCGGGCGCTGCCGGCTACCTGGACTTCAGCGGCAACGTCGACACGGCGATCTGCCTGAGGACGGTGGTCATCGCGGATGGCACCGCTTGGATCCAGGCGGGGGCGGGCCTGGTAGCCGACTCGGACCCGACGACCGAGTACCGGGAGACTGAGGCCAAGGCCGCCGCGGCGCTTGCGGCCATCGTCGGAGCGGAGCTCGTGTGACCAGGTGGCCGCAGTCGTTCGGTGACGCGACGGCCGAGTACGCTGCCGCCCGCGAAGCAGCCGGGTTCGTCGGGGGTGAGAGCGCTTTGTTGTGGGCGGTGGGATCCGACACGATGAGCTTCCTCCAGAACATCCTCAGCCAGGACGTCGAGGCACTGCCGCCGGGACATGTAGCCCGGTCGTTCCTCCTCCAGCCCCGGGGGAAACTGGAGGCGCTGCTGTGGTTGCTGCGGGGAGAGGACCGGGTGGGGATCGTCACCGGAGCCGACCGCCGGGAGGAGACCCTCCGGACCATGTCGCGCTGGCGCCTGCGTGTGGATGTCGATCTGGTGCCGGATGCCCGTGAGGTATTCGACGTATGGGGTCCGGCCCCAGCCATGCTCGACGTCGCCGGCGGTTGGAGAGACGAGGACGGGATCCTGGTGGCGGAGGTGAGCGACAGCCCAATCCGCCATCGCCTGGTAGCCGGTCTCGGAGTTTCCGACCTGGAGCACCGCGGTCTGCAGCCCATCGGGCGGCATGCCCATACCACGCTGCGTATCGAGACTGGAGAACCCCGCTTCGGCCTCGACATCGATCACAAGACCATCCCCCAGGAGTCCGGCCTGGTCCCCGAGGCCGTGTCTTTCACCAAGGGGTGCTTCCTCGGCCAGGAACTGGTGGCGCGCATCGACAGCCGCGGGCGTGTGAACCGCAACCTTCGAGGGGTACGGATGTTGGAGCCGGTGATCCCCCCGATCGGCGCAAGGGTCACCCATGCAGGGAAACTGGTCGGCACATTGACGTCGGTGGCGGAGAGTCCGGCGATGCGCGCACCTATCGCAATGGCACTGATCCGGCGTGAGGCCCCGCCGGGCACCCGCGTACGTGTTTCCTGGGAGCAGGGCGAGACCGAGGCGATGATCGAACAACTTCCGCTGCTCGCCGACTGAGCAGTCCACGACGGGACGGTATTGATCGACGCCGCCGCGAGTAGCCTTCACGGCCATGCTCGACAATGTCCTCACCTCTGTCCGCCGCCGCCTCCCCTCCCTGAAGGCACTTGAGGATCAGATCCGTGAATCGGCGCTCCGCATGCCGCCTCCGCGGGACTTCGCCAGGGCACTCACCGGTCCCGGACTGTCGATCATCGCCGAGTTCAAACGGGCTTCACCCTCGAAGGGGATTATCAACGCCGGGATGGATCCCTCCGAACGGGCCGCCGCGTTCGAGTCGGGCGGAGCATCCGCGATGTCGGTCCTGACCGAGCCGGACCACTTTATGGGAGGCCCCGAAGACCTCCGGGCGGCCCGGTCCGCAACCTCGCTTCCGGCGCTGCGCAAGGACTTCACCCTCGACACCGTCCACGTATGGGAGGCAAGGGCCATGGGCGCCGACGCGGTGCTGCTAATCGTGGCGATCCTCGACGACCCGCTGCTGGCCAAGCTGCTGCGGACAGCCGAAGAAGCGGGGTTGACAGCCCTGGTAGAGGTCCACAGCCGGGAGGAGGCGATCAGGGCATTGGATGCCGGCGCCAGGATCGTGGGCGTCAACAACCGGGACCTCCGGACCTTCGACGTGGATCTGGCGACCTCGGAGGTGATCTCACCGTTGCTGGAGGCGGTCGACGTACGCATTGCCGAGAGTGGGGTGAAGGGCCCGGAGGACGCTACCCGCCTCAGAGCCGCGGGATACGACGCTCTGCTGGTGGGGGAGTACCTGTCCAGATCGACGGATCCGGCGAAGGCCATCGCCGGTCTCAGGGGGTGACATGACCTGGGTGAAGGTCTGCGGAATGCGAACCGTGGTCGATCTCGAGGCCGCGGCCGAGGCCGGGGCGGACGGGGTGGGCCTGAACCTGATCGAGGGTACAACCCGTTACGTGGAGATCGACGAGGCGGCTCGGCTGGCCTCCCAGTCCCGGGTACCCGCGGTGATCCTCACGCTCGACACCCGCCCGGAGGAGTTGGTGGCGCTGCTGGACCGCGTGGGAGCCGCCGGCGTGCAGCCCTACGGTGACCACGCATCCGAAGCCGCCCACGCCGCCGCCCGGGCCGGGGCCTTCGTGCTGCGGCCGCACCGGGTGCGAGGTCCGGTGGACCTCCGGACGATCCCTCCCGGCCAAACCGCCCTTCTCGACGGCTACTCACCGGAGGGGCTGGGCGGAACGGGCAAGCGAATCGATCCGGAGTGGCTCCCCCCGCCGGGAAGCCGCTACGTACTGGCCGGCGGTCTCGACCCCTCGAACGTGGCCGAGGCCGTGTCCCGTTACCGTCCATGGGGTGTCGACGCGTCGTCCGGCCTAGAGTCTGCACCGGGAGTGAAGGATCCTGCCAGGATCCACAGCTTTGTAAGGAACGCCAAACGGGTGGAGGAAGGTTCATGACGGTAACCCCCGCGACGGCTCCGGGCCCCAGGTTGGATCGGCCCGACGAACGGGGCAGGTTCGGTGACTACGGCGGCATGTTCGCGCCAGAGACCCTCATGCCGGCCCTGAAGGAACTGGCAACGGAGTTCGCCGATGCGTGGATCGACCCGAGCTTCGTGACCGAGTTCCACGATCTGCTGAACAACTACACGGGCAGACCCACCCCGCTTCACGGCGCGGACCATCTGTCCAGCGAGATCGGCGTCCGCGTCCTCCTAAAGCGGGAGGATCTGGCCCACACCGGCGCCCACAAGATCAACAACGCCCTGGGCCAGGCGCTGCTCACCACCCGCATGGGCAAGTCCCGGCTGATCGCCGAGACGGGCGCCGGCCAGCACGGCGTCGCCACAGCTACCGCCGCCGCCTACGCCGGCCTGGAGTGCCTGGTCTACATGGGCGAGAAGGACATCGATCGCCAAGCACTCAACGTGCAGAGAATGCGCATGCTCGGGACCGACGTGGTCCCGGTCACCTCCGGAGCCGGAACCCTCAAGGACGCCGTCAACGAAGCCATGCGCGACTGGGTGCGCACCGTCGAGACCACCCACTACATAATCGGATCGGTTGTGGGACCACATCCGTTCCCGTGGATAGTGCGGGAGTTCCAGAAGGTGATCGGGGAGGAGAGCATCGCCCAACTCGAAGGGGAGATACCCGACGTCGTAGTGGCCTGCGTGGGCGGAGGATCCAACGCCATCGGCATGTTCTACCCGTTTGCGGGTCGTGAAGAGGTCGAGTTGATCGGAGTGGAGGCGGCCGGTCACGGGATCGAGACCGGACGGCACGGAGCCTCGATAGGCGCCGGTTCACCGGGAATCCTCCACGGCGCCCGCACGTACATGCTCCAGGACGACGAGGGCCAGGTCCTCGAGGCCCACTCCATCTCGGCCGGCCTCGACTATCCGGGGGTAGGACCGGAGCACGCGTACTTCGCAGACGCCGGTCTGGCCAGGTACGTGTCGATAACGGACGACGAGGCCTTGGGAGGGGTCGACCTGCTCTCCCGAACCGAGGGGATCATCCCCGCCCTCGAGTCGGCTCACGCCGTGGCCTGGGTGGCCAAGGAGGCCGATGCCCTGCGGGACCGGACGGTGCTGATCAACCTCTCGGGGCGCGGAGACAAGGATGTCGAGATGATCGCTGCCAAGACCGGGATGGGGTGAACGGATGAGCCGGAACGACCTGGACAGGCTGTTCGCAGACGTCAGGAGGCAAGGACGCACCGCGTTCCTGCCCTTCATGACCGCCGGCCTGCCGAGCCCGGGAGCCACGGTGGACACTTTCGTCGCGATGGCCGAGGCCGGCGCGGACGCCTTCGAGGTCGGGATTCCCTACAGTGATCCGCTCATGGACGGACCCACCATCCAGTTGGCGAGCGAGAGAGCGATCGAGCAGGGTATGACGCTGAGCGGCGGGTTCGACATCCTTCGCCGCGTGGTCGAGGCAACTGCGCGACCGTCGCTCGCTATGTCCTATGCCAACCCGGTGTTCCGGGTCGGCCCAGACGAGTTCGCCGGCCGGGCCGCCGACGCCGGAGCGTCCGGACTGATCGTCGCAGATTTGCCGCTGGAGGAAGCCGGACCCGTGATCGAGGCCTGCGAACGGGCCGGTATCGGCCTGGTGCTGTTCGCCGCGCCCACCACCCACGACGAGCGGCTGGTGAGGATCGCTGCCCGCGATCCGGTGTTCATCTACGGGGTCGCGGCAATGGGAGTGACCGGCGAGCGGGAAGAGGTGTCGGAAGTACCTCGCCGGCTCGCCGAGCGGATCAAGGCCGTGACCGACGTACCCCTGGTTATGGGCGTGGGTATCGGAACCCCTGCGCAAGCGGCCGCCCTTACCCCCCACGTCGACGGGATCATCGTCGGATCGGCATTGGTGCGCCGGGCGCTTGTCTCTGACGACCCCATCCCGGAGATCGCGTCCGCCACCCGTGCCCTGGCCCGGGCCATCTCGACGATCAGTTCATAGTTCCTAGTTGGTGATGGGTTGTTAGCGTTCGATCGGGTCAGCTTCCGCTCCCTGTGGGCGGCTGTCCTAGTACTGCGACGCCCCAAAAGTGCGTTCACGAAACGGAAGTGGGAAAACCCCGCCAACAGCGAGGACGCAATCGACTCATAGCTGTGTTATAGGTTAACTAACAACTAATCGATGCGCATCGCCGAGATGAACGCCTCCGGGGGAACGTCCACGTTGCCGATCGCCTTCATGCGCCTCTTACCGGCTTTCTGGCGGCTCAGAACCTTACGCTTTCGGGTCACATCACCACCGTACAGCTTGGCGGTCACGTCCTTTCGGTAGGCCTTGACGGTCTCGCGGGCGATGACGCGGCTGCCGATGGCGGCCTGGATGGGTACGTCGAACTGCTGGCGGGGTATGAGCTCGCGAAGCTTGGCGGTCATGGTCCGGCCGTAGGCGTAGGCCCCGCTGCGGTGGACGATGGCGCTGAAGGCATCCACGGGCTCGTACTGCAACAGGATATCGACCCTGACCAAGTCGGCATCCTCGTAGCCGTCAGCCTCGTAGTCCAGGCTCGCGTACCCGCGCGTGCGGCTCTTCAACTGGTCGTAGAAGTCGGTGACGACCTCCGACAGGGGCAGCCGGTAGCGCAACTCCACCCGCTCGGTCGACAGGTAGTCCATGCGATCGAGGCGGCCCCGGCGGGTCTGGCACAGGTCCATCAGCCTTCCCGTGTACCCGGCCGGGGCGATGATGCTCAACAGCAGCATGGGCTCCGCGATCGCCGCCACTTCGCCCGCAGGAGGCAACCGGCTGGGGCTGTCAACGGCCAGCACCTCCCCCAACGTGGTCCGCACCCGGTATTCCACGGAGGGCTTGGTGGCGATTATGTCCAGGTCGAACTCCCGCTCGAGACGCTGGGTGATGATCTCCATGTGCAGCAGGCCGAGGAAACCGCAGCGATAGCCGAAGCCCAGCGCCGTCGAGGTCTCCGGGAAGTAGCTGAAGCTGGAGTCGTTGAGCCTGAGCCGGTCGAGGGCATCCCTCAGGTTCAGGTACTCGTCCCCGTCGACCGGATACAGGCCGCAGAACACCATGGCCTTGGGCTCTCTATACCCGGGCAGCGGAGCCGGAGCGGGATCCCGGGCGTCGGTAACCGTCTCACCGGCACGGGCCTCTGCGGTGTTCTTCACCCCCGCTATGAGATACCCGACCTCACCGGGACCCAGTTCGCCGACCCTGGAGGGAGCCGGGGTACGGACCCCGACCTCCTGCACCCCGTGGATGGCTCCCGTCTGCATGAACCGAACCTGGGAGCCGGTCCGGAGAGTTCCCTGCATCACCCGCACCGAGCTGACCACCCCGCGGTAATTGTCGAAGTGCGAGTCGAAAACCAACGCCTGCAATCGTCCATCGGCACCGCGAGAGGGGGCCGGGACCTGCTCGGTTACGGCCTCCAGCAACTCGGGCACACCCTCCCCGGTCTTTGCGGAGATCCGCAGGACGTCCTCGGCCGGAATCCCGATCACCTGCTCGATCTCGGCCGCAACCCGATCAGGGTCTGCGGCAGGAAGGTCGACCTTGTTGAGAGCAGCCACGATGGTCAGATCGTGCTCCAAGGCCATGGTGCAGTTGGCCAGGGTCTGGGCCTCGATACCCTGCGCAGCGTCCACCAGCAGGATCACCCCCTCGCACGCCGCCAGGGATCGGGACACCTCGTAGCCGAAGTCCACATGGCCGGGCGTATCGATGAGGTTGATCCACCACGGCCCATAAGAAAGGCGGACGCTCTGCAGCTTGATGGTGATGCCGCGCTCCCGTTCGAGTTCCATCGAGTCGAGGTACTGCGCCCGCATCTCCCGCGGCGTCACAGCACTGCACAACTCCAGGAACCGGTCGGCCAGAGTGGACTTGCCGTGGTCGATATGGGCGATGATCGCGACGTTGCGTATGCGAGATTGATCCATGACGTAAACCCTGGGCGCGCTCCCGGAAGCGAGGCTCACCCCCGCCCAGCGAACGGTCGACGATTCCTGACGAGCCCTCTAGAAACCGCCCAACATGGTAACCGCCCGAACCGAGCGTAGACCGGTCACCCGATGCGCTGAGGACCGGCCCGGCATACAGGACCATCCGGGTAAGATCGGCTCCGTCGCCGGGATGGCGGAATTGGTAGACGCGCCGGACTCAAAATCCGGTGCCCGCAAGGGCGTATGGGTTCGAGTCCCATTCCCGGTACTGAGTTGCTAACCGTTTTCATATCGTGTCTGAGACGGACAAGGGGGTGGTTCGCTTTCTCCCCATCGGAGCGCGGAGCAGCTCTTAGGCGATTCCGGAGCGGGGGCTCTGGCCGACGAGACCGGGTTGGAGGGCTGAGTCTCTCCCCAACTCAGTCTCTTTCCGGAAGGGATGCCCACGGTGCAGGGACAGGCACGTCGGCGGGGCAGGTCAGCGACACCCCATCGGGTCCAGAAGAGTTGGTTGCCAGACACGGGGTTAAGACCCTGGACGGGTTCCACGCCGCGATGCTGGTGCAAGCTTCCCGCCGCAGCCAGGCGCTACGCGACTTGCTGCAGGCAAAATACGACCGGGGTCCCGATTTCCTGCGCCTCGCTAACGCCCTGTCGGCCCTCTACCCCGCGGTAGTGAGGAGAAGTGCCTGCTGGACGCGATGCTGCTGGCGGGCCCGAGGTGAGTAGTTTGTTCTGGGGATAGGAGGACTTGGATCACGACGAACGAGAGGGAGTTGCTCGACCGCATCACGGTGCGGCCTGAGGTGTTCGGCGGGAAGCCCATCATCAGGGACATGCGTATCGCAGTGGAGCATGTTCTGGCGATGCTTGCGGCCGGGGAGACAGCGGCGACCATCTTGGAGGAGTACACGTTCCTCGAAGAGGAGGATGTCCAGGCCTGTCTGGTTTTTGCTCACCGGTCCCTTGCCGGGGAGCAGGTACATGAGCACTTGGCGGTGTGGTAGGCAGCTTTGAGGATCCTCCTCGACGTATGCGCGTCATCCCGACCCATGAGGGCCATGCTGATCGGACGGGGCCACGATGTGTCATCGTTCTGTTCAAGCGACCAACTCGCGAGAAGTTTCATCGACCGGTTCTAGTATCTCTTGCCGTCTGTACTCTTAGATAACGGTATTGAGGGGTTGACAATGTCACAGACCATTGATATAACTACATCATGGAACACGAACAATTGTTCGCCGGAACTCAAGGTCCAGAAAGGGCCCGGACACCCGATGACCATACCGACAGGGCTGGGGATTGCGACGCCACCGAAAGGATTGCCGCGCTCATCGACCACCTCGACCGCTTCGTAGCCGAGGAGACATCTCGACGCCATCCTGAAGAAGCCCTCGACTTGCTGGGACGCCTCCAGACCCGGCTGTCATCGCACATGCTGCACCTGGCCCGCCAAGCCACCGAGGCCAACCCCGACACGGACGCCGTGAGGGTACTGAAGCAGAAATCGCGGTTGTCGGGACGCGACGCCAAGCGGATGGCCAAGGTCGCAGAGCGGCTCCCGGACCTGCCGACAGTGGCCGAAGCGCTGGCGAACGGAGAGATAACCGTTGACCATGCCAAGGCAATGGCCGACGCGGCGGACAAGGTCGGTGCCGAGGAGGTCGATTCCGACCCGAAGTTGCTGGAGGAGGCCACCCGGTCCGGACCTGACGGTTTCGCTCGCAAGGCCCGTGACTGGTCCAACCACAAACTGATCGAAGCCGGGATCGACATCCTGGAACGTCAACGCCGGGCAAGAGAAGCGAAACTCTGGGTCGACAAATGCAGCGGGATGGGGATGATCTTCGCCAAGCTCACCGCCGTCCAGTTTGCCCACCTGCAGCAAGCCGCCGACGCCCGCTACCGGGAACTGCTCCGCAAAGACAGCACCGACGGGCAAGACCCCGACCAGATTCGCACCCCCGAGCAGCGCATGGCGGACGCTCTGGTCGAACTGGTCACCAACCTCGACCCCAACACCGGAGAGATCCTCCACAAAGGAACCGTCCCGAGAGCGAAGGCCTCCACCCAGGTGATCATCGTCACCGAACAAGGCGTGGTAGACGGAACCAATCCCCAAGGCAGCAGCGAGATCATCGGGGTCGGTCCCGTACCACCCGCAATCCTCCGAACCCTGTCACCCGACACCGAACTCGCCGGGATGATCTACGACCGCACCGGACGCGTCCTATGGCTCGGCCGCAACCAACGCCTCGCGAATGCCGCCCAACGCCTCGCCGTAGCCGTCCGCGACCGGGGATGCTTCCAATGCGGAGCACCCATGCACCGCTGCGAACTCCACCACATCCAAGAATGGCACCGCGACGGCGGCCGCACCGACATCGACAACCTCGTCGCTGTCTGCCGTAGACACCACAAACAACTCGAAACCGACAACCTCGTGGTACGGCCTGATCCCAACAGTGGATACCAGGCCATACCAAGAGACGGACCACCTCCCTGAACGGGCGCCGTCCCCAGCAACGCCGACATCCGCAACCGAGTCGATCCTGCCGCCTACGCCGGTAAGCAAGCGGACAAGGCGAGCACCGGGCGCGTTAGACCCGCATAAGTGGACCGATACGATCGGCATGCCAAACTCCGAGGGCGCCCTCAACTGGGCTGCCACCATGTGGATGTCAACCTAGATCCAGAAGAGAGACCTGACACCGCGGTTTCTGGATCCGGACGCTGCCTGTATACGGGAAGTCCCGATGCGGAAGGAACCCTCGGAGGCCTGGTACAGCAGGCCCGCCACTTCGAAGACCATCTGGCCCACGCTTTGGAGGCGGGATCGCTGTGCTCGAACGATCCGATCTGCGCCCAGCACTCCGAGAGCGCGGGTCTGGAAGGCCGGTGGCTGCTCGGCGCCGCCTGCCACGGCTGCGCTCTCGTCGCAGAGACATCGTGCGAGATGCGCAACGACTACCTCGACCGGGCGCTCGTCGTCCCCGTGCTCGGCCTGGAAGACGCCGCCTTCTTCCTCCCGCCCTGATGGCGATCGGCCGGCACATCCAGACCCTGCCCGTCCATCGACGGCGCCGGCTGGCCGCAGCCTTCGACAACGGCACACTACCCGACCGGCCAGAGCCCGAGGCTCTCCGTTCGACGCTCAAACTGCGTGGCAGTGTGGACGGACTGTTAGAGGACCTGGACGACCTCGCCCGAGTCGGCATCACGGGCCGGGCGGTTGCGGCCTGGGTACGCTCCCTGGACCAGTTGTCTGCTGGCGTGCCCTCGCCCGACCTGGTCTGGTCAGGTCCCGAGGTACCCGGACTCCCAGCGCGCGACACCCGGCGTGTCTACGAGGAACTCTTTGACAGCGCCAAGCGATCCGTCTGGGTGAGCACCTACGCCTACTTTGACCGCCCCCAAACCTTCGCCCACCTGGCCCAACGTTTGGACAGCGTGCCCGGCCTTCGAGTCACGATCCTGCTTAACATCCAGCGTGCTCGGGCCGACACCTCCGCGGCCGACCAGTTGGTACGCCGCTTCACCGACCGGTTCTGGGGAACCGACTGGCCTGGCTCATCCAAACCCGCCGTCTACTACGATCCCCGTTCCGTGGACCCATCCGGTCCCACCGGTGTCCTCCACGCCAAGGCCGTCGTGGTAGACGACGAGGCCGTCTTCATCACCTCCGCCAACCTCACAGAAGCGGCCCTTGACCGTAACATCGAACTCGGCGTACTGATCCGCCACCGAGTACTAGCCACCAGCGTCGCCAACCACTTCCAAGCCCTAATCGACGCACAACTACTGAGCCCCCTTCCCACCTCCTGACCCTACCCCCCGCGAATCCTCCTAGAGCCTGTCTTGCTGCTCAGGAGAAGGAGCACAGATGCTGACAGGATGCCGACTGATGCTTGCACACCCGGAGGCCGGATGCAGCCCGCTCGGCGGCCTCTCGAGTGGTGGAGGTACACGTATGACGTGGCCGGCGGTTCCGGCTGCTTCCTCGGGCACCCTGCGTTCCGGCTCTTGGCTGCGGTCTTGGCTATGTGAAACCCGCGGAAGAGCGTCTGCGAGGTTCTCCGGGTTGCAAGGATCCCCGCCGTCGGCTAAGCGTCGGATACGGTCGGGTTCCGGCCATCCAAGGCGTCCACACTGTCGTAGCGGTAGCCGTCCCTCTTGAACACGGCTAGGCGCAGCCGTCGTCGACGCTTCCCTGGTAGTTCATAGTATCCTAATTCCGGCTATATTTAGTGGCCGATAGGGTTAGTATTAGCTGTGTCAGCCACAGGGGGAAGGGACACCATGCCAGACCAACTGCCCGACGGGTTCGACTTGGAACGGGTCCTCACACTCATGCAGAACGATATCGGCGTGATGAAGGGCGATGTCAGGCAGATTAGGTCCGACGTGGCCGACCTCAAGACCGGCCAAGGCACCCTCATCGACTCGATAGCCGACACCACGACGCGGGTCGTGGAACTCGAACGTACCCAGCACGAGCACTAGTCGACCACGGTCGAAGGCAGCCGCGGTCGCGTCGTCCCGTGCCAGTTGTCTGCGTCCGGCTCCCGATCCGTTGGGTAGCTTCGCGTTGCCTGCCGGGTCGGTCGCTACCCGCGCCTCGGCACCGCCGCGGTGAGGAGCACGGATTTCGGACAGTCGGACGTGGTTACCGGGCACCGCGGCCCGGAACTGGTGGCTGGTGACTGGGTGGCTGGCCACTGACCACTGACCGCCCACTACGATTCGTTCATGCCCACACTGGCGCTCCTCGACGGGCATAGCCTGGCCTACCGGGCCTTCTACGCCCTGCCACCCGATCTGGCCACCAAGTCCGGGCAGGTGACCAATGCCGTCTTCGGTTTCACCTCCATGCTCATCAAGCTTCTGGGTGACCACGACCCCGAAGGGATGGTGGTGGCCTGGGACGTGGGCCGCACCACCTTCCGGACCGAGGCCTACCCCGAGTACAAGGCCCAGCGTCGCTCCACACCCGACCGCTTCCGCAGCCAGCTGCCGCTGATCCGTGAAGTCCTGGACGCTATGCAGATCACGCAGGTCGAGAGCCCCGGCTACGAGGCGGACGACGTAATTGCCAGCCTGGTTCGCCAGGCCGAGACCGATGGCTGGGATGTGCTGGTGGTCACCGGCGACCGCGACAGCTTCCAGTTGGTAACCCGGCAGGTGAAGGTCGTGTACACGAGGCGGGGGATCAGCGACACCGTCCTGGTCGACCCGGCATGGGTCGAGAAGAAGTACGGGGTCCGGCCGGACCAGTATCTCGACTATGCCTCCCTCCGGGGGGACACCTCGGACAACCTCCCGGGGGTTCCCGGCGTCGGTGTGAAGACCGCAGCCCGTCTGGTATCGACCTACGAGAACCTGGAGGGCGTATTCGAGCACATCGACCGGCACACGCCACGGCTGCGCCAGAACCTGGCCTCCCACAAGGAACAGGTCTTCACGAACCGCTCGCTGATGGCGCTGGTGGACAGTTTGGATCTGGGCCTGAGCGACCAGCAGGTGCGCCTGTCCGTACCGGACCGCGACACCACCAAGGAAGTCTTCGACCGCCTGGAGTTCTCCACGCTCTGGACCCGACTCATCGAGACGGTTGACGGCGTGTCCGAGCCATCGGGTGCTCCGATCGAGGTGGACGTGAGAGTCCTGCAGACACCGGGTCGGGTGGACGGGCTCGGTGCTCATCAAGGCCTGGCGATCGAGCCGGTCTTCGATGGCGGAACCCTCGCCGGACTGGTGGTCGCACCCGAGCCCCGCGCGGAACCCGAACCCCGGTCGAGCGACGACGCCGATGCCTCCTCCGCCGACGAGGTGTTCTTCGTCCCCGTCCCTCAACTCGAACACCTGAAGGCTGCCCTGGCCGACCCCGACATCGCCATCTCCGCCTACGACTCGAAGAAACTCTTCCGAGAGTTACTCCAACTCGGCTACCACTTGGACGGCCTGCGGTTCGACCCGATGCTGGCGGGCTACATCATCGATCCTGCCGCCCGATCCGACACCCTGGAGGACCTGGCATCGCGTTACCTCGGAGTAGACCTCAGCGACGAGGAGGACGACACCGGAACCAGCCAGGGGATGCTGGACTTCGGGATCGGCCCGGATCTCGAGACGGCGGGGAGCCGGGCAGTGGCAACCGGACGGTTGCGCGATGTCATGGAGGCCAAACTCGAGGAACGCGGCCAGATCGGCCTCTTCCAAGAAATGGAGCTACCGCTGGTACCGATTCTTGCCCGAATGGAGTTGGCAGGTATAGGGGTCGACCGGGGATACCTTGAGGGCATTGGCGAGACGCTGCGCGGGGAACTAGCCACGCTAGAGAGCCAGATCCACGAGCTGGCGGGAACGACCTTCAACATAAACTCGACGCTTCAGTTGCGGAAAGTCCTGTTCGGCACGCTTGGTTTGCCGGTGGTCAAGAAGACGCCTGGGGGAGTTCCGAGCACCAACGCATCGGTACTGGCCAAACTCGAGGACGCTCACCCGGTAGTGGCAAGGCTTCTCCGATATCGCGAGGTCGAGAAGCTACGCAGCGGCTATGTCGACAGCTTCCTGCCGCTGGTGGAGCCTTCAGGGCGAATCCATGCTCACTTCAACCAGACGGGCGCCGCGACCGGACGGCTCTCCTCCGATCGGCCTAACCTGCAGACCATACCCGTGCGTTCGGAGACCGGGCGTACACTCCGGCGGGCCTTCGTAGCTTCGCCGGGCTTCGACTTCATAGTGGCCGACTACTCGCAGATCGAGTTGCGAATCCTTGCTCACCTGTCCAAGGACCCCGGGCTGCTCGAGGCCTTCTCGGCCGGAGAGGACATCCACACCGCCACAGCCGCCCGGGTGTTCGGGTTCCCCACTGACGGCGTTACCCCTGAACTGAGGAGACGCGCCAAGGCGATCAACTTCGGCCTCCTCTACGGGATGGAGGCATTCGGGCTGGCCGACCGCCTGAAGATCAGCCGTGACGAAGCCCGGGAGCACATGGACACCTACTTCCGCCAGTTCCCCGCCGTACGCGACTACCTGCGGTCGGTGGTCAGAGCGGCCCGTCGGGACGGCTACACGACCACCCTCTTCGGCCGGCGTCGCTACCTCCCGGAACTCTCCTCGGACAACTACCGCATACGCCAGATGGGGGAGCGGATGGCACTCAACGCTCCGGTCCAAGGATCGGCTGCGGACGTGATCAAGATGGCGATGATCGACCTGGACCGCCGGCTTCCGGAGGGATCAGCCACGATGCTCCTCCAGATCCACGACGAGTTGGTTCTCGAGGCCGCGCACGAGGCAGTGGAAGACACCACCCGGCTGGTGAGGGGAGTGATGGAGGGGGTCGTCGAACTCGACGTACCGCTTACCGTCGAGGTTGCTATCGGGTCCGATCTCGCTTCTGTCAAGGGTTAAAACTGCGCGTTGCCCGGAGCGCCATTCTCAAAACGAGATGCAGAGGACGTGCCCGAGGTGGTAACCTGCCCGCACCGGCCTTGCGTCAAGCTGCGCCGTCGTTCCTGCCTGGAGGTCCATACCCACTAATGTTCGAATCTGAAATTGCCGTTGAACCGGCTCGAGTACACATCGAAAGGTCCGGCAACACCGAAGCCCCGGCCCTCCGTAGCGCAGAGCACTAGATGTCACCATCGACAAACCCGCCCAGATCAAGAGGAAGCGTCCCTCCGCGGCCGGTTCCCGCCCGGGAACCGAAGGCCAAGAGCGACCCGAACCAAGGCTCGGCCGCTCCGTCTCTAACAGTAGCGATAAGTCCAGGAACACAGCCTGGTCTAGGTCCACCAGCGATCAAGGCCCGCAGTGTCAGTTCGCTGCCCGACGACCTCGGACCGGAGGATTTCGAAGCAGCTATCGCCGAGACCGTCCTCGAGTTCAAAGAAGGCGACATCATCGAGGGATCGGTGGTAAACATCGAGCAGGACGAAGTCCTGGTCGACATCGGATACAAGTCCGAAGGCGTGGTACCGCTGAAGGAACTATCCATCCGTAAGAATGTGGCACCCGGCGAGATCGTATCCATCGGGGACCAGATCGAGGTCCTGGTACTCGAGAAAGAAGATGAACAGGGCCGGTTGATCCTCTCCAAGAAACGGGCACTCTACGAACGGGTCTGGGGCCAGATCGAAGCCGTCCGGGAGCAAGGGGGCACGGTTCGAGGAACCGTCATCGAGGTGGTCAAAGGTGGTCTCATCGTCGACATCGGGCTACGTGGATTCCTGCCGGCCTCGCTGGTCGACCTGCGGCGCGTCCGCGATCTGGAGCCGTTCGTCGGACAGGAGATAGAGGCCAAGGTCATAGAACTGGACCGGAACCGCAACAACGTGGTTCTCTCCCGAAGGGCCTACCTCGAGGAGGCCCAGGCCGAACAGCGGAGCGCCTTCCTCAACGCCTTGACCGAGGGAGAGGTCCGGACAGGGGTCGTGTCATCTGTGGTCAACTTCGGAGCGTTCGTCGACCTCGGCGGGATGGACGGGTTGGTACACGTGTCCGAACTCAGTTGGCAGCATGTGAACCATCCTTCCGAGGTGGTGCGGGTCGGGCAGAAGGTCGAGATAAGGGTTCTCGACATCGACCGCAACCGGGAACGGATATCTCTATCCATCAAACAGACGACCCCCGATCCGTGGCAGGCGTTCAGTTCCGAGCACGAGGTAGGTTCGATCATCGAGGGCACGGTGATAAAGACGGTTCCGTTCGGTGCATTCGTGGCCGTCGGCAACGGCGTAGAGGGCTTGGTGCACGTCTCCGAAATCGCCATGCACCGGGTCGAGTCGCCGGAGTTGGAGTTGTCCATCGGCCAGAAGGTACGGGTGAAGCTGACCGAGATGGACGAGGGTAGACGCCGCGTGAGTTTCTCCATCAAGCAGGCCCTGCCGGAGTTCACTGCCCGTCAGGCGGGCCACCGCCCACCGAGACGCCGTCGGCCCACCGTCTCCGAATTCGAACGGGCGGACAAGCGGGAGGAACCTCGCAGTTTCGACGTGGATGCCTCACTCGAGGCCATCCTGCAGGAACTCAAGGAACGGGGAATCGGCCGGCGCTGACGCCGGCTCGCCACCGGAAGGTGCGGTGTATCCGCTGCGACGCCTGACTTGAGGGAGCTTTCATGAGACCCCTGCGCGTCGTGGTCATCGGCGGCATCGGTTCGGGCAAGTCGGAGGTCGGCCGGATGCTGGCCGAGAGGGGGTTCGCGGTCCTAGACGCCGATCACCTGGGACATGAAGTCCTGGCAGCCGGACATCCGGTGGCCGCCCAGGTTGCCGAGCGCTGGCCCGAGGCTGTGGTCGACGGCAAGGTGGACCGAGGTTTGCTGGGACGCATCGTCTTCGATGATCCGTCTGCTTTGGCCGAGCTCGAAGCTCTCACCCACCCCGCGATCCGCCGTCTCATCGAACGTTGGGCCACTGGCGCGGGCGCACGCCCGGCGGCCGTCCAGATCCCGCTTCTCAAGGAACTGGCCGACCCGAGCTGGGTACGCGTCGCGGTGGACGCTCCCGGAGAGTCGAGGAGGCGGCGGCTCAGACAACGTGGGATGTCCGACCGCGACATCGATGCGCGCATGGTCGCCCAGCCGAGCCGGGAGGACTGGCTCTCGCGAGCAGACCTGGTGCTCGACAACAGCGGCACCAAGCGCTCCCTTGCCGCCGAGATAGACCGCGTGCTCGGGAGCTTGACCGCCGGCCCAACCACCACCAGCCACCAGCCACCAGCCACCAGCCACTAGCCTCCTGCCATGGCCGAGTTTCGCGTCCACTCCGAGTTCCGGCCGGCGGGGGACCAACCCGCCGCCATCGCATCCTTGGTCGAAGGGGTGGAGCGGGGGGACGACTTCCAGACCCTTCTCGGCATAACCGGATCGGGCAAGTCGGCGACCATCGCGTGGGCCATCGAAGGTGCCCAGAGGCCGGCTCTGGTGATCGCCCCCAACAAGGCCTTAGCCGCACAGCTGGCCTCCGAGTTCCGCCAGTTCTTCCCTGAGAACCGGGTCGAGTACTTCGTGTCCTACTACGACTACTACCAGCCCGAGGCCTACATACCTCAGACCGACACCTACATCGAGAAGGACGCGACCATCAACGACGAGATCGACCGGCTCCGTCACGCCGCCACTTCGTCGCTGCTGTTCCGGGATGATGTGGTGATAGTGGCCAGCGTGTCGTGCATATACGGGTTGGGAAGTCCCGAGGAGTACGCCGGCCAGGTCCTGCGTCTCGTGACCGGGGTGGAGTACCCCCTGCACGAAGCCATCCGGAGGCTGGTCGACATCCAGTACGAACGCAACGAGGTGAACCTGGTCCGGGGACGGTTCCGGGTTCGGGGGGACACCCTTGAGGTATTCCCGGCTTACGACGAGACCGTGGCCAGGGTGGAGTACTTCGGTGACGAGGTCGACCGGATCGTGCGCATGAACCCCTTGACCGGGGAGATCATCGAGCAGATGAAGGAACTATGGGTATACCCCGCCACCCACTATGCCGCCACGAGGGAGCGCATGGAGAAGGCTATGGCGGGAATCGAGTTGGAACTGGCGGAACGCCTGTCCGAACTCGAGCACCAGGGCAAGCTTCTGGAGGCACAGCGCCTCCGCATGCGTACCACCTACGACCTGGAGATGATGCGGGAGGTCGGCTTCTGCTCGGGGATCGAGAACTACAGCCGCCACATAGACGGCCGGGCCCCCGGCGAGGCGCCATACACGCTGCTCGACTACTTCCCGGACGACTTCATCACGATCATCGACGAGAGCCACGTCGCCATACCGCAACTCCACGGCCAGTACGAGGGAGATCGGAGCCGCAAGGACGTGCTGGTGGACCACGGCTTCCGGCTTCCCTCGGCCGTCGACAACCGTCCGCTCCGCTTCGACGAGTGGCTGGACAAGACCGGCCAGGTAATCTTCATGTCGGCCACACCCAGCCCCTTCGAGCGCCGGCACTCGGCCAACATCGTCGAGCAGATAGTGCGCCCCACCGGTCTGGTGGATCCCGAAGTCATGGTGCGTCCGGCCAAGGGCCAGATCGACGACCTGCTGGACGAGATCCGCGCCCAGGCGGTGGCAAACGAACGGGTCCTGGTCACGACCCTCACCAAGAAGATGTCCGAGGACCTCACCGACTACTTGCTGGAGATGGGCGTGAGGGCCCGTTACCTGCACTCCGAGATCGACACGCTCGAACGCGTACAACTGCTCAGGGATCTGCGCTTGGGGGACTACGACGTCCTGGTGGGCATCAACCTCCTCCGGGAGGGACTGGATCTCCCGGAGGTGTCGCTGGTGGCGATCCTCGACGCCGACAAGGAGGGATTCCTCCGTTCTGAGACCAGCCTGATCCAGATCATCGGCCGGGCAGCCCGCAACGTGTCGGGTCGGGTCATCATGTACGCGGATGACGTGACGGACTCGATGAGGTCGGCGATCGGCGAGACCAACCGGAGGCGCCATCTGCAAGTGCGCTACAACGAGGAACACGGGATCGACCCCCAGACGATCCGCAAGAAGGTGTCCGACATCCTGGAGTTGGTCTCATCGGGAGGATCGTCCCGGCGCGACAGGCGACGCTACGACACGGAGATCCGGGCCCCGGTCGAACTCGCCGGCGAGGACCTGGGTCGTCTCATCCAGAGCCTGGAGGACGAGATGCGCCAAGCCGCGAAGGAACTCCGCTTCGAATACGCGGCTCGCCTTAGGGACGAGGTAGCAGAACTGCGACGCGAGATGCGCGAACTCAGCGAGGTCACCGGCTGAGCCTCGGTCCCGCAGTGGGAACCCGTACCGGCCACGATACCTCCGGGCTGACATCGGTCCGCCTGAACCCCGTGCTATTCGTGGCGAGGATGGAGAAGGGGACCCGAGGTTCGGGAGGCGTGGTACCTTCCGTGCCTTGGAGCAGGTCGACAAGGTCCACGGACTCAACACGAACACGGTGGCAGTCCGCGTCGAGCGGCCGACCCCGGACGGGTCGCCGGAGCCGCCGCAAGACGCTGTATCGAACCCATGGTGAGCACGCTGGAAGGGAGGGCTCCCAAGTTCGGAGTGCTCTTCGCTCCCCCTATCGGGCCGGAACCGGTGGTCGAGGTCGCCAAGCGGGCCGAAGCTCTGGGGTTCGATGCCTTCTACGTTGCAGACCACTTCAACGAGGTGATATCGCCAGTACCCACGCTGGCCGCGGTCGCAACCTGCACATCCCTTCGCGTCGGCGCATACATGCTGGCCAACGACCTGCGGCACCCCGCCCTGGTGGCCAGGGACTTCGCCGCGTTGGACGTCCTATCGGAGGGTCGGGTTGAATTGGGGATGGGCGCCGGATGGTGGCCCGCCGACTACCGCGCGGTGGGTCTCGACATGGACCGGCCCGGAAATCGGATCTCCAGGCTCCGCGAGGCGGTGGAGCTCGTGAGAGCATGCTGGACCGCCCAGGAGGTCAACCATCGAGGCGAGTGGTACCGAGCCCACCTCAACCCGATGTTCCGGACGGTACAGAGACCGCACCCACCCATCATCGTGGGCGGGGGAGGCCCGAAGCTACTCCGAGCGGCCGCCGAACTGGCGGATGTGGTGTCCATCGGCATCTCCCTCGCCAGCGGCCGGCGTGCCGACATGCCGGCCTCGAACGCCGCGGCCACGTTCGAGGAGGTGGAACGCAAGGTCCGGACGGCTCGGCGGGAGAGCCGTAGAAGCGCGGCCATCGACATGCTCCTGTTCCGGGTGGCCGTGGACGAGCGGTCGTCCGAACTGGTGGACTCCGTGGCCGCCGCGCATGCCATCCCGCCCGAACAAGTCATGGCGTCGCCGTACATGCAGGTAGGGTCGCTGGACGAAGTGGTGGCAGGATTCGAACGGCTGGTGAGGTTGGGAGTGGACTCCGTTGTGGTGAGATCCTCTGACATGGAGGCCGGCGCGCAGGTCAAGGAAGCCCTGATGGCAAAGCCGCCACCGGTCCGGGCATGTAGCTCCGTCTGACAGGGAATTCCGGTGTCGGTCGCGTTCAGCCGGCGAAGAAGCCGGACTCCGGCTCTGTCGTAGCCCTCGACGAGCCCGAACGATGGCAAGGATCTCGGATGGGTGATCTGATTCTCGCCCTGGACATAGGAACCTCACGGCTTAGATCCGCTCTGTTCGACGAGGCCGCCAACCCACTGCACTCGCCCGTGGCTTCCGTTCCGACCGGTCTGGAAACCGGGGCAGACGGCAGGGCGATCCTGGATCCCTTCGCACTACTCGAGTCGGTCGGCGAGATCATCGAACGTTGCACACGCCGGGTGGACCGATCGCGGATCCGGGCGGTAGGAGGATCCTGCATGTGGCATTCCCTGCTCGGGGTGGACCGCGCTGGACGGCCATCCACACCGATCCTCACCTGGGCGGACACCCGCTCGACCCCGGACGCAGCCGCGCTCAGAACCGAGATCGACGAGAGTCGAGCCCACGCCAGGACCGGCTGCATGCTTCGTCCGTCGTATTGGCCGGCCAAATCGAGGTGGCTGGCCCGAACCCATCCCCGGGAGTTCTCCTCCACCAGACACTGGTTGGGCACCGCGGAGTGGCTCTGGTGGCAGCTGGGAGCAGGGAGAGCCTGTTCCGCGTCCATGGCTTCGGGTACCGGTTTCTTCGAGACCGGAACGCCCAACTGGGACGCGAGGCTGCTTCATGGGTGCGGGATCTCGCGGGACCAACTGCCTCGCGTATCTGATGATCCGGGGGAGGGCCCGATCGGATCAGCCGGCTGGTTCCCGGCCATCGGGGACGGGGCTGCCTCGAACCTGGGAACCGGTGCCGCAGGCCCCGGTTGGGCGACGATCAACCTCGGTACGTCGGCGGCCTTTCGGGTGGTTTCGGATCGAACCGGCCCTGACCCTCCGTTCGGGCTGTTCAAGTATCGCCTCGACCTGGAGCGCTTCGTCATCGGAGGGGCGACCTCCAACGCAGGTAACGTGCGCGCCTGGTGCATCCGAGAGTTGCAGCTACCGGACAGCCACGCGCTGGATGCCGCGATGGCGCAGCGCCCGCTACCCGAGCACGGACTCACGGTGTTGCCTTACTGGAGTGGTGAACGGGCGCCGCGGTGGAGGGAGTCCGTCACGGGAACGATCACCGGGATTCGCCAGTCAACCAATGCCATCGACATCTACCAGGCGATCACAGAGGCGACTTACTACCGCATCGCCGAGATCGCCGACCTGGTGGTCGGCAGGGGGGATGTGGATATCGTCGTGTCGGGCGGAGGGTGCCGCTCGCGTTCCGAACTGCAGCGGTTGGCAAACGTTCTAGGCCGCCCGGTCCGGGCCGCCACGGACCCGGAAGCCTCTCTGCGCGGAGCGGCGGTGTTCGTGCTGGAACGCCTGGGAGTGAGAGTCCCAACCCCTCCCGCGAGCGATCCGCTGGAACCTGACCGGTTCGCGGTCGAACGCTACGCCGAACTCCGCTCACGACAGGCTGCCCTGGATGCGAGGCTGGGCTTGTGAACGTCGCCAGGAGTGGGCACCGGCACGCACCCAACGCTCCGAGCGACCGGAGATGTACCCCACGAATCCGCTTAGGATGAACAGTCCGCAGCGACCCCGGTCGCCGTGTCCCCAACTTCTACCGACAAGGAGAAAGAGTGAAGCATCCGCACGGCACCTTTTGCTGGATGGACATCTACCTACCCAACCCTGATCGTGGTAAGGCCTTCTATAGCGATCTCTTCGGCTGGGACTGGACGGACACCCCCATGGGTGATTCGGGGATGATCTACACGGTGTTCAACCTCGAAGGCAAGGCCGTAGGGGCACTCGGACCCGCAATGCCGGGGATGTTGCCCGAAGGGGTTCCACCTCACTGGTTCTCCTACCTTGCCGTCGATGACCTGGACGCCACGGCCGAACGAGCGCGCTCGCTGGGGGCGACTTTCATGATGGGACCAGCCGATGTGGGGAACGGAAGGGTTGCGTTGATGCAGGACTCTGCCGGCGCCTCGGTGTTCCTCTGGCAGGCCCTCGAGTTCGGAGGGGCGGAGATCATCCGCAGTCCCGGTTCCCTGGTCTGGAACGAACTGTACACCCGCGACCTGGAGTCGACCAAGAGCTTCTACTCGGGCCTGTTCGACTGGGAGTGGAGCACCGCGCCGATCCCTGAGGGCGGCGACTACCACCTGGCCTCGATCGGCGAATTCCTGGTGTGCGGGGTACTCGAGATGGACGAGAACTGGGGAGAGATACCGCCCCACTGGATGGTCTACATCCAGGTCGAGGACATTGATTCGGTGGCTGCCAAGGTGACGAGTCTGGGCGGCGATGTCTGCGTCCCGGTGACCGACATCATGGTCGGCCGCTTCGCGGTGGTGAACGACGATCAGAAGGGAACCTTCACCATCTTCGAGCCCCGCTGACAGACCTGCCTTCTCCCGAGAGCCCGGGTACCCGCGTGCTCAGCGCACTCTTCGCAGAGCGCGTCCCATCGCACCGTCACCCGAGACGGTGATCACGAGTTCGTCCATCGCCCTGGTCATGGCCACGTAGAGCAATCGCTTGACCGCGGTCTCCTGCTCAGCTTCGGGAACGTCGCGAACGTAGGCCTGGTTGACGCCTCCGATCAGAACCCGACTGAACTCGAGACCCTTGAGACCTTGCAGGGTGGAAACCCGAACCTTGTCCCGTACGCTGACAGCCTTGTCACGGTTAGGTTTGTAACCTCTCTTATCCCTCTCCTGGACGTGGAAGTAGGGAAGTCGCCGCCGCCTGAACTCCTGCTCCAGCTGGTTCTCGAGATCGTGATGGCCGTACATGACGGCGATCTCCCCGACGTCCACTCCGTCGTCGAGGAGGCGCTCAACCTCGTCCGCGATTGTCCTGGCCTCGCCCCGGACGTGCGGACAGTCGAGCAACCTGGGCATCGGGCCGCTCCGCGGAGCGGCCTCCGGCGAGATCCTTCCACGCACGTCTTCCGACGCGCGGGACTCCGACGACCATGCCGACGCGCCCTCGAGGAATGTCCACGCCAAAGACAGAATCTCGCGCGTGTTGCGGTAGTTACGCCGGAAGACGGTGGTCCGTCCCCGGCCGGTCACCCCCGGAGGGTTCCAGGTCATGCTCCTCCGGTACACGTTCTGGGCACTGTCCAGAGCCATGACGAAGTGGCCGGCGCGGTAGGACCGTATGCCGTGTCCGGATGCCCGCAGATCGCGGCGCGACGGTTTCAGCATCGCGTACGCAAGGTCGAGGCCGGGGTGATCGAAGTCCTGCGCCTCGTCGACCAGAACCACGTCGTACCGCCGGGACTCCGGGAGCCGGGCCGCCCGCTTCGCCGCCGACCTTCGCAACTCCCCAAAATCGGAGGGGCGCCGCCCGGTTCCCGCCAGATCGTAGGCCAGCCGGTCGACGTTGGTGACCCTTATCCGCTCGCTCGGGTCAACCATCAACTGCAGCGCATTGGCGAGCAGGCGGTTGTAGCAGAGCAACAGGATCCGGTAGTTGGGGAAGAACCTGTGCAGGTGGCGGACCCGGTGGGTGAGCACCAGCGTCTTGCCGCTTCCCGCCACTCCGCGCAGGATCCGGTACCCCCAACCCAGGTGTTCGGAGACCCGCTCCTGCTGCCGGTCCATAACCCGGATCAGATCCTCGGGCGCGATGTCGGGATCCTGGAAGAGAGGCAAGGTTTCGAACCCCTCGGTTCCGGAGCCGACGACGACGGGAGAGATGACCACCTCCGGGTTCATCACCGCGCGGGCCCGGCTCTCCTCCTGCTCACTCAGCCCCGGGCCGGCTGTGGCCGCCAGAATCCGCCGGATCGCGGGCTGCAGACTGCTCTCTGTCAGATCGGAATCGGCCAGGATGGGCAACTTGGCATCCTTCGGACCCACGGCGGGAACCGTCACCTCGTCGTGGTCCGGGACTGCCAGGACCGGCTCCACCGGAAGGGACCTGACCAGAGCCCTGTCGATCCCCTTGCGTAGGTACTCGGCACGCTCCGCCACGTCGTCCCGTATCCGTACGACCTCCTCCTCGTTGAACGTGCGCCAACCGGGGTGGCGCCTGCGCGTCACGGTCCTGATGCGCGGGGCTTGGACCACAAGGATCCCCGCCCCAGGATCGAGCAGTTCGAGGTATGGGGTACCCGCGTCCTGGTCCTTGAGCCAGACAGTCGTGTCGTGAGGCGTGAAGTCCCGCAGTGCCCTCGCCACCTGTCTCAGGCGATCCGGCACCGAGGACCGGCTCGGGATGTTCTCCGGTATGAGGAACGCCATCCGCGAGGCATCCTACCGGGCAAACGGTCCCGGTGGGCAACCGAAGCCCCAGGTCAACATGGGTTGGGGGACTACCCGTCCGACGGTCGGGGTTCCTCCTACTGCGCGTACCTGCCCGTGAGGAGTTCCCGACCGGCGGCGGTCAAGCGCAGGCTCGTGTAGACACGACCATCGTATGCCACCTCGACCTCTTCGATGCGGCCGTCGCGGATCGCATCGTCGACCAACTCCTCGACCTGCCGCCGCTCCAGCATTCCCAGGCGATCGAAGCCGCCATGCAACAGGAGTTGGCGGGGGAGCGGGTGCGGCCCTCCGCCATCACCCTGCAAAGCGCGGATCAGATTCAGGCGGGAGAACTGTCCCCGCTCCATATCGTCGACCAGAACCAGGATGGTGAGCAGCGCGGTCTCCTGGATCGCTTCGCGCACGTCGGAGGCCCGGATATCGATCCGCTCCCAGGGACGAGGCAGGTCGGGCGTGCAGGCGTCGCACCCGCCACATACCTCGAAGGCCGGATCCGGCTCGCCGAGGTACCTCAACATCTCGCGGCGGCGGCACTCCGGGAAACCGTGTGCCAGCCTTCGTGCGCGCCGAGCCCTCTCGCCCATCGTCTCGCGCCGACGGCGGATCAGGCTTCGCAGAAGGTGCCAGTCGGGTTCGCTTCCGGCCCGACGTTCGAAACTCCATCCGTACCTCCAGCCGGCGAAACCGCAGACACTCCTCTTCTGGAGTTCGAACAGGACGGCCTCGATCTCGGGGGGTTCCACGTCGAGCCTCTGGCTCGCTCGGAGGCCGTGGTAGTCGCGTGAACCGGCCGCCATATCGCCGACGATCGACTCGGCTCGGCGCGCCAGATCCGGTCGCCGGAGCCGAAGATCGCCCATCTGTCCCTCAGTGTCCTCCAGGACGGATATCCGGCCGCGGAGGACAAAGTCACGATGCCGGCGCAGCGCTCCGACCTGGTCCAGGTAGTGGAGCGCCAGCGCCCTGGCCTGGTCCGGATTGCCGCCCGCGTCCCCGGCCGCCGATCCCTCGCTCCCAGGATCGATGTAGTTCATCCCGACATCGAGCCCGTTCCACTCTCGCCGGATGTCGTCGAGCCTGGGAACCGAGGACTTCACGAAGAAGTCGTGGATACCGCAATCCCTCGGGGTTACCAGCAGCACCGCCGCGCCGGTCTCGGGCCCGCTGCCATCCGCCGCGCCACGGGCCACCCGTCCCGTCTCCTGTACGTACTCCTCGATCGAGGCAGGCATCTCCAGATGCACGATGAGGGCGATGTCGGGCTTGTCTATACCGAGGCCGAACGCCTTGGTGGCCACCACCACGTCGATCTCTCCGTGGCGGAAGGCGTCCTCGGTGTGCTGGCGCTCCGGGTACTCCATCTCGCCGTTGTACGGCCGGACGCGATGACCGAAGGTCCTGAGCAGGCCGGACAGGCGGGTGGTGTCCCTGACCCTCGGGACATAGACGATGGCGCTCTTGTTGCGAAAGGCCTCGACCACCTGCGCGACCCGTAGCTCCCGGTCACGCCTGTTGCTACAGCGCTCCACGTAGTAGCGGATCTCCGGCCGGTTCACCGAGCCGACCAGCGGCTCCGCCGACACACCCATCAACTCCGCGATGTCCTGGAGCACCTGGGAGGTGGCGGTGGCGGTCACTGCCAGAACCGGCAACCGGCCGCCGGTCACCTCGGCGATCGCCCTCGGGATCATCGCATACTCCGGCCGGAAGGAGTGACCCCACATCGATATGCAGTGGGCCTCGTCCACCGCCACGCGGGCCACGTCGACACCCGCCAGCCACGCCCGGAACAGCGGCGACCAGAGCCGTTCCGGACTCACGTACAGCAGCTTGATGTGTCCGCCCGCCGCAGCCCGCAGGATCGCCTCCTGCTCCGCCTGACCCACCCCCGCATAGATGGCCGCGGCTTCGGTGACCCCACGGGCGCGCAGGTTGTCGACCTGGTCTCGCATCAGCGCGATGAGCGGCGACACCACCAGGGTCACTCCCGGTGACACCAGGGCGGGAATCTGGTAGGTGACCGACTTCCCGGAGCCGGTCGGGAGGACAGCCACCGTGTCCTCGCCGCGCATGAACCGGGTCATGATCGTCCGCTGGCCGGGGCGCCACTTGTCGAATCCCAGCCACTGCCGGGCTGTCTCCAAGACCCGGTCGATGACTTCGCCGTCGGAGAGGTCATGCGCATCCACCCGGAGTGCAGCACGGGACAGCGTCTCGACACCCGGGATCCGGCCGATCCGTTCCCACCGATCGGAGTCGAGGGCGATGTCCAGATGGTCGGTAATCGCGGCGTACGCTTCGCCCGGAGTATCGACATCCCTCCGGGCAGGTGGCCCGGAGAGGCTACGGAGCAGGACATCGCGGTAGGGAACCGGGCGGCGCAGCCGGTTGTCGAGCACAACTGTCGCCCCCCGATCGTCCTCCCTCCGGATGAGCCGTCCCACACCCTGCGCGAAGGCGATGGCCGCCCTCGGCACCATGTATTCGGCGAAGGGATCCCTCCCCGCCAGCTCGAGAAACTCCGTCCGGGCGCTCACGACAGGATCGCCGATCGAGTCGAAGGGCACCTTCTCAATCAGCAGCAGCCTGAGCGCGTCCCCCGGAATATCGACGCCCTCCCAGAAGGATCTGAGTCCCAGGAGGCATGCCGGCTGGTTGCCTCGCATCCGCTCGACCAACGCCGGCGATGAGGCGTCTCCCTGCGCCAGAAGCTCTATTCCCACCGGGGCCAGGTGTGAACGGGAGTGGTCCCGTACGTAGTCGAGCCGGGCCCGCGCCGTCATCAGAGCCATCCCTCCGCCATCCGCTGCAACGAAGAGTCGAGGGATCTCCGTGGCTTCGATCTCCGTGAAGCGGTCCATCAGCCCACCGCGGGGTGCGGGCAGGTAGTCGGTCAGGAGGAGCAGATGCTGCTCGGAGAGCCTCTCGAAGGGTGTGCCGATCACCCTGGACTCCGTGTTGCCGAGTCCGAGCCGACCGATCAGGTAGCCGAAGTCGTCACCGGAACGCAGGGTGGCCGAGGTCAGCACGACCGCGTGGGCCCGATCCCAAAGATCGGCCAGCAGCCCTGCCACCGAGAGGGGAGCGCGCCGCAGCGACCACCGCCAGCGTCCCGGCGGGATGCTCGCCGCGGCGCCATCGAGATCATCCTCAGGAACTCCGCCGTCGGTTGCCTCGAACGAGACCTCGGCTACGTTGATCCACTCGACCAACTCATGCTCGGCGAGGTGATCGTCGAAGAGGCGCAGCTGGCCTGCCGCCCTCAGCACCGAGTCGACGAGCTGGTTCGCATCCCGGACCTCGCGGACGAGACGGTATATCTCGTCCTCCAACGCGTCGCGACGGTAACGGCCGGCCGGATTCTCCGGCACCGTGATCCCGTCGAGGGCGCCGATCACCTCGCGCAATGCGCTCCTCATAGCGCCACCCGTCCGGAGGACCTCCCTGTATGCAGCGTGGCGGGTGTCCACTCCCCGGCGGATGCGGTACGCGGCGCCGTAACGGACCGCCTGTTCCCGCGACACGCCGGTCCGGTCTCGCAGGTAGTCGGTGAGGGGGGTCGAGAAGCGCTCGATAGAAGCCCGCGCGGCGGCCGTGGCAGTCCGGATCCTATCGATCCTCGGGTCCCCGATTCCCGCTCCGGTAGCGGTCGCCAGCCTTACCGCTAGACCGCGCCGGACCCGGCTGTCCCATAGGGCGTCGCACAACTGCTCGAGTTGCTCTCTACTGACCTCCAGGGTGGCCGCCGCGGTGGCCGAGTCCTCCAAGCCGTGGGCCTCGTCGATCACGAGGTTGAAGCGGTTCTCCTCGAGTTCCGGACCCGTGGCCAGCAGTGCATGGTTCAGGACCGCCACGTGGGCCGTCTTGAGGGCTTGTAGAGCCCGGCGATGGAAGTCAAGTGCGTCGAGAGGGGTCAGAATCAGGCCCGGGCGGGTGTCTACCCGGAGCTTCCACCGGAAGAACCGCAGGGGACGCAACCGGGCCGCTACCGCTGCCGTTCGCAGATCGGCCCAATCACCGGTCGGGGTTTCGGACACCCAGCCGCTGATTATGGCCAGGGACAGGGCAACCGGGTTCAGGGCGGGATTCCGCTGCGACTCTCCTTCGAGACCGGCGAGCTCGGCATCGAGCGCGTTGAGGCTGATGTAGTTCTGCCGTCCCTTCAGCACCACCGTCGAGAACGGACCGATCTCCTCCTTCAGTTCCTCCAACGTTGCCAGGATCTGGTCCTGCAGCACCCGGGAGTGCGGGGTGATCACCGATGTACGGCCGGACGCTCTTGCCATCTCGATCGCGGGGACCAGGTACGCGAGAGTCTTGCCGGTACCGGTCGGCACCTCGATCATCCAGCGCGAGCCGGAACTCGACAAAGCTCTTGCCACCAGTCCGGCCATCTCGGCCTGCTGGGAGCGAGGAGTCCTAGCGCCGGTCATGAGCCGGCCACCCGATTGGAACCACCGGACCACCGTCCCGATGTCGAAGCGCCCCGTGGGCTGCGAGCGGGCGCCCCCGGCCGCCGGGGGAACCACATCTGCCAGAGAGGGCGGGTCGGTTTCCGGAGCCAGGAACCGGGACCACGGATGACCCGCCACACCGAGGACCCATCGCTGCAGGCGTCGCGCCGGGGTGGTCCGGTCCAAGTCTTCCAGCAGTCCGACCATGATCGACCGGGTCATCCGTGAGTCGTTCAGTGCGTCGTGGCGGTCCCGGGCCGCAACCCCGTACAGGTGAGCCAGTTCATCGAGGCTCCGACCCACTGGCGGAGAGATACCATCGACGCCCGGGATCGGCGAACCGGCCCTCGGAAACACGACGTGCGCCAACTCCAGCGTGTCGAGACGGGACCCGGCCGGTACATCCAGGTCAGCCGCAGCCGCGGCCGCCTCGAGGACCGGGAAGTCGTAGCCGAAGCCGTTGTGGGCGATCATCGGCCGGTTTCCCACCCAGTCGAAGAACTCGGCCAGGACGTGCTCCGGTGGTGGTGCACCGGCAAGCTCTCCGTACTCCAACCCGGTCAGCTCGGTGATCCGCTGTGGCAGCCTCCGCTGCGGACGGACCAGACTCTCGAACGAATCCACCTCACCGGCTGCCGACGCCGCAACCGCGCCGACCTGGATGATCTCGTGCTCGGCCGTCTCGGGCCGGTCCGCGTTCGTCTCCAAGTCGAAAACGACGTACTCACCCGAGATGCTCACAAGTAGGCGAGGATACAGGTGCGACCAGGTGTCAGCTCTCAGGTCTCCGGGAACGAACGCCACCAGCCACGGGACGAACAAGTAACGACCTAGCCCAAAGCAACCGAGAACACTGCCACCCTCCCAGCCACCACCGGCACCTAATGGGGATCCACCAACCACTGCGAGACAGTCAGGTCCACTACCGCCAGAACTGGATCCCCGACACCTAACCACAGAACACTGACCACTACACTGCTCTCGCCACCACCGCTTCCCCCAGCAGACCACCCGGGCACGATGACGAGAGACAAGCTGATCGTTCGCGGAGCGCGCGAGCACAACCTCCAGGACATCTCGATCGAGTTGCCCCGCGATCAGTTGATCGTGTTCACGGGGCTGTCGGGATCGGGCAAGTCGAGCCTGGCGTTCGACACGATCTACGCCGAGGGCCAGCGGCGCTACGTCGAGAGCCTGTCGGCCTACGCACGCCAGTTCCTGGGCCAGATGGACAAGCCCGACGTGGACTTCATCGAAGGCCTGTCGCCCGCCATCTCGATCGACCAGAAGACCGCCAGCCGCAATCCCCGTTCGACGGTCGGGACCATCACCGAGATCCACGACTACCTCCGCCTGCTGTATGCCCGGATCGGCCGCCCCCACTGCCCCGAGTGCGGACGCATGGTGGCGCGCCAGACCCCCCAGCAGATCGTCGACCAGATAGCCGCCTTAGAGGAGGGCACCCGATTCCAGGTTCTCGCCCCCATCGTCAGGGGAAGGAAGGGTGAGTACGAGGAGTTGTTCAAGGACCTGTCTCGGCAGGGCTTCAGCCGGGCCCGGGTGGACGGCGAGATCATGTACCTGGGAGAACGGATCAGGCTCGACCGCTACTACACCCACACGATCGAGGTGGTGGTGGACCGGTTGATCGCCGGGCGGGGAGGACTGCGCAGGCTCACCGAGTCGCTGGAGACCGCCCTGAACCTTACGGGGGGCATCGCGGTGGTGGACGTAATCGGCGGGGACGAGCTGACCTTCAGCCAGCACTTGGCCTGCACGGACTGCGGCCTTTCGTTCGACGAACTCGAGCCACGGTCCTTCTCATTCAACAGCCCTTACGGCGCCTGCCAGACCTGTTCGGGGCTGGGAACCAAGTTCGAAGTGGATCCCCTGCTGGTGATCCCCGACGACGAGCTCTCCATTGCCGAGGGGGTGATCGCACCCTGGTCCGACAACCGGAACCGTTACTTCCATCACCTTCTCAGGGGGCTGGCCAACGAGCTCGGATTCGACGTGCAAACACCTTTCCACGAACTCGACGACGAGCATCAGCAGGCGGTCCTGTACGGCACGGGCGAGCTGTCCATTCGGGTGTCGTTCACCAATCGCTTCGGTCGGCGCAGGCGCTACCGGGCCAAGTACGAAGGGGTGATTCCCGTGCTGCGGCGGCGCCACGAGCAGACCGAGTCCGAGAATGCCCGGGCACACTACGAGGAGTACATGCGCGAGGTCCCCTGCCCGGCGTGCGGTGGCGCCCGCTTGAATCCGGTGTCGATGGCGGTGACCGTCAACGGCCTCAACATATTCGAGCTTTGCCGGCGCTCCATCCGCAAGACCCTCGAAGTCCTGGAGAGCCTCGAGTTGGGCCGGCGCGACGCAACGATCGCCGAACCGGTGATCAAGGAGATCCGCGCCCGTCTCCGGTTCCTCCTCGACGTGGGCCTCGACTACCTGACCCTCTACCGTGGAGCGGCCACCTTATCCGGCGGAGAGGCCCAGCGGATCAGGCTCGCGACACAGATCGGCTCGGGCCTGGTGGGGGTGCTCTATGTCCTGGACGAACCCTCCATAGGACTCCACCAGCGCGACAACCGCCGCCTTCTGGAGACCCTGCTCCGGCTCCGCGATCTGGGCAACACGCTGATCGTGGTGGAGCATGACGAGGAAACCATCCGTACCGCCGACTACGTGGTCGACCTTGGACCGGGAGCCGGGGAACATGGTGGCCACGTTGTAGCGGAAGGGGATGTGGCAGGCATCATCGCCGAACCCACGTCGATAACCGGCGACTACCTGGCCGGCCGCCGCCGGATCCCCACACCGGACAGCCGGCGAGGGGGAGACGGCCGTACCCTGACCGTGGTCGGCGCGGCAGAGAACAACCTACGCCACCTGGACGTCACCTTTCCGCTGGGAAAGTTCATCGCGGTGACCGGAGTGTCGGGGAGCGGGAAGTCCTCCCTCGTTCAGGAGATCCTTTCGAAGGCGCTCCACCACAAGCTTTACCGTTCGAGGGCCGTCCCCGGCCGCCACCGCCGGATCGAAGGCGCGGAACAACTGGATAAGGCGATCAACATCGACCAATCGCCGATCGGCCGGACCCCCAGGTCCAACGCCGCTACCTACACGAAGGTTTTCGACCGGATCAGGAAGCTCTTCTCGTCGACCCCTGAGGCAAGGGCCCGCGGCTACCTTCCGGGCCGCTTCTCCTTCAACGTCAGGGGCGGCCGCTGCGAGGCCTGCCGAGGTGACGGGAACATCAAGATCGAGATGCACTTCCTTCCCGATGTCTACGTCCCGTGCGAGGTGTGCGAGGGTCGGCGCTACAACCGCGACACCCTCGAAGTGCTCTGGAAAGGCAGGTCCATCGCCGATGTCCTGAACATGCCGGTGGAGGAGGCCCTCGGCTTCTTCGAAGCCCAGGCGCCCATCGCCCGCATCCTCCAGACCATCTACGACGTCGGGCTGGGATACATCCGCCTCGGCCAACCGGCTCCCACGCTGTCGGGTGGGGAGGCGCAGCGGGTCAAGCTCGCCTCCGAACTCGGAAAGCGGGCCACCGGGAACACGCTGTACATCCTCGACGAGCCCACCACCGGCCTCCACTTCGAGGACACCCGCAAACTGTTGCAGGTCCTGCACCGGCTCGTCGACGGAGGCAACACGGTCGTCATCATCGAGCACAACCTCGACGTGGTCCGTTCCGCCGACTGGCTGATCGACATGGGGCCCGAAGGAGGCGACGAGGGAGGTCGGGTGATCGCCGTCGGAACGCCCGAGCAGGTGGCCCAGGTTCCGCTGTCGTACACGGGTAAGTTCCTGCGCGACGTCCTCTAGCCTATTCCCGAACCGGACGGAGGCACGAGCGATGTTCATGGACCTCGAGTTGGCTCTCGGCGGGGAGTTCGGACCGACCGACCGGTCCTACTGGGTGGTATCAGGTCGCCTTGCGGCCGGCGGCTATCCCAACCCCGACCCGTGGAACGACAAGGTCGGCCAGTTGCTCGATGCCGGTATCAACCTGTTCGTCAACCTGACCCAGGACTACCCGGGCGGTACCGACGCCCACATGAACCGTTACGACATCCGGGCGGCCGACCATCACGCGGTGGTGGTACGTCGAGAGATCACGGACCTCGGGACCACGACGAAATCCGAGATGGTCACCACACTCGACCTGATCGACCGGCACCTCCAGCACGGCTGCAACGTCTACGTGCATTGCTGGGGCGGGATCGGGCGCACCGGAATAGTGGTGGGATGCTGGCTACGCAGGCACGGATACGCCGGCACGGACGACGTGATCGACCTCCTCCAGACTCTCCGCCGCTCGGGGAACCGCAAGAGCGGCCACGTACCTTCCCCCCAGACCGGAGCCCAGAGAAGCATGGTGCAGGCCTGGAGAGCGGGGGCATGATCCGGCGTCCGTATCAGCGACCCGGCTGACGCACCGTTGCCGCGCATGGACGAGTGGAACCGACTCGCTGATTGGTGGCTGCTGGAAGCCGATGACCCGGCCTACCGGGAGGAAGTGGTCCCGATCTTCCTCGAGGTTCTGGCGCCGGTCCGGGACCAGGTCCTGCTGGATCTCGGATGCGGGGACGGCCGCTTGCAGAACCTGCTCGCGGCGCGGGGCGCAGTGGTGATCGGGGTGGACCTCAACATCGATCTGGCGGGGATCGCCGCTCGCAGTCACCCGGTCTTCCTGAACCGCCTACCGGAACTGGCATGCGTGAAGGACGCAGCGGTCGATGGGACCTACGTCGTACTGGCGCTCGAACACTTCGAGAACGCCGAACGGTTCTTCGCCGAGACCGCCAGGGTGACCCGGCCGGAGGGAACGCTGACCGCGGTCATCAACCATCCGGTCTACACGGCACCGCATTCGGGGCCGGTGCTCGACCCGACCGACGGCGAACTCTTCTGGAGGTTCGGCGACTACTTGAACACGGGCCGCACGCGGGACCCGGCCGGAGACCGGTTCGTCGAGTTCATCCACCGACCGATCGGAACTTTGCTCACCCAGGCCGCCGCAGCCGGGTGGTCCCTCGAAGAGGTGGTGGAGCAGGGGGTGGGTTCACACGCCGCGTCCAGGGATCCGATCCTCGCCAAGCATCGCGGCATCCCCCATCTCATGGCACTCCGCTGGCGGCGAGAGTAGCGCCGGACGCTGACCGCGCCCCAGCCACGCAAGACCACACCCGACATCCGACACCTCGGCTCGCCGCCGCCACGCGAAGACCCGGCTCCTCGTGAAAATCGATAAGGAGCCGGGTCTTCCGTTAGCTGTCTTGTTTCCGGACTGTCAGCCGGCGGATCGCGCTTGCGCCAGCCAGTCGTCGACCTGGGCGCGGTTGGCAGCTATCCACGCTTCGGCGTCGGCCGCGACATCAGCCTCGGAGTACTCCTCGGCTGCAGCCATCTTGGCGTTCTGGGCCGCGATGTCACCCAGCGGAATGGCCACTACCTCGAGCAGGCGCCTGATATCCGGGTTGTCATCCAGGAAGTTGGTGTTGGCCACCGCTCGGATGTGATTGACGTTGGTCTGCAGCCAGACTGCATTCTGCCCCTCAACCAGGACCGTGTTGGTCCAGTTGGGCGTCCAGGCATAGAACAGTGCCGGCTCACCGGCATTCACCTTGTCCACAACGCCCGTAGCCAGGTCGTCGTAGGTGCCGGAGATCTGCTCCACCCTCGAGCCCCAACTCTCATTGGCGATCTGGTCGTTGATAGCAGATTCGCATCCCCATCCGACGTTGCATCCGATGAGGTCGGCCTTACCGTCGCCGTCACCGTCGAAGACACCTGCGTTGGCGGCCACACCGTCCATCGAGGTTATTCCAAGGCTGTCAGCCGTGGCCTTGTCGATCATGAGGCCGTCGGTTGCCCCATGGGCTACCGACCAGCCGATCTCCTCGATGGGCAGATCGACCTCCTGGCCCGTGACGTTCTCCCCTTCCAGGTAGATCTCGTGGAGGGGGAACCACCCGTTGGCCCACAGATCGTACTGCCCGGCGGCCAACGCCGGATAGAACGAGTAGGGGCTGAGGGTGGCGGCTGCCGGATCGGTGACCTCGTGCCCGAGCTCCTCGATCAGTTGCGCGTAGATGGCCGCCTGCATGTAGCCGGAGCTCCAGTTGGCCCGCGCTATGGACACGGGGCCACCTTCATCTTGCACGCCGCATGCCGAAAGCATCAGCACGAAAGCCGCTAACGCGGCGATCAGTGTGCTCGATCTCTTGATCACTGTTCACCTCCTCTTCCCAGTCGTTCGATCAGGCCGCTGTGCTGGGCTTGGAAGATGGCCTCGTCGTAGTGGCTCTCCAGGAGGTCGAGCTCTTCGTCGAAGGCCTTCTTCAGGCTCCACAGCATGATCAGGAGCACGAATAGGAAGGGCAGTCCGGTCGCCACCGCTGCCGTTTGTAGGGCGGACAGGCCGCCTCCGGCCAGCAACACGATTGCCACCGCGCCTTCCATCAACGCCCAGAACACGCGCTGCGGTTTAGGCGAGTCGAGCTTTCCGCCCGAGGTCAGGTGGTCCACCACCAGGGATCCCGAGTCCGACGAGGTGACGAAGAACGAGACCAGTAGCAGGATGCCCACTATCGAGACGAAGAAGGTCCATGGGAAGGCCTCCAGCATCACGAACAGGGCGGTCGCCACGTTCTCGTTGACGGCAGTGGCCACGTCCAGCGTACCGCGCATCTGGAGATCCATAGCCGCTCCGCCGAACACCGCGAACCACAGGAAGCACAGCAGGCAGGGAAGGACGATCACACCGATGATCATCTCCCGCACCGAGCGGCCCTTCGAGATTCTCGCGATGAACATACCGACGAAGGGGGACCAGGAGATCCACCATCCCCAGTAGAAGATGGTCCACCACTGCTGCCACTGGGTGTCGAGCAGCGCCGCGTTCCAGAACGAGAACTCGGGCAGGATCTGGATGTAGACCCCGATGCTCTCCACGTACAGCGACAGGACCAGCAGGGTGGGACCCACCAGGAGCACGAAGATCAGGAAGGCCGCGGCCAGCCAGACGTTGAGCGCGCTGAGCCTCTTGACTCCGGCGTCCAAGCCCGCCACCACCGAGATGGTGGCCAGCCCCGTGATACCCGCGATGAGCACTATCTGGGTCAACAAGGTGTCCGGTACACCGAAGACCTTGTTCAGCCCCGCGGCAGCCTGTGAGGCGCCGAATCCCAGCGAGGTGGCCAAGCCGAAGAGGGTGGCCACAACGGTAAGGATGTCAATGGCGTTGCCCCATCCGCCGTAGATCCTCGGCCCGAGGATCGGGTAGAAGACCGAACGGAAGGTCAGGGGTAATCCCCGGTTGTAGGCGAAGAACCCCAAGGCTAGGGCTACCAGGCCGTACAGCGCCCATCCATGAATCCCCCAGTGGAGGTAGGAAGTCGCCAAAGACGCCCGGGCGGCACCCGTCGACAAGGGTTCTACATCGAACAGGGGAGGCGGTGCCGTCAGGTGGAAGATCGGCTCTGCAACACCCCAGAACATCAGCCCGATTCCGAGACCGGCCGAGATCAGCATGGCGTACCAGGCGGCCGTGGAGAACTCCGGAAGGGCCGTCGGACCGCCTAGTCGGATCTTGCCGTACCTGCCCAACGCGAAGTAGAGCGCCGCCCCGATGAAGATGTTGAACGAGATTATGTACAGCCAGCCCACCTTCTCGTTGATGAAGTTGAGTATGGCGCTGAATACCCCGCCCGCTGCATCAGGGAAGATCAGAGTGGCCGCGATGAAGATCAGGAGGAAGCCGGCAGCGTAGAACGTCACCTGGGGATGGATGTCGAATCCCCACTTGACGATGTTCTTGTCACCGGGTTCCCGGTCGGCTACCTCGGGATAGAAGTCGATGTCCGGGTCGATCTGAAGACCCTCGAAGTGCCCACGCTCCCGGATGGCGGCCTCTCGGCGGCGTTCTTCGTCCCGCTCCCAGTCGTCATAGGCCTCCGAGATACTTGTGAGGTCTAGGTCCTGGTCGTGGTCAGCCATGGCGTTGTCCCACGTCGTAGCAAACCATCTATCGCTCCTCTCTCTAGACGCCACCGGGCGGAGCAGTCCTCTCCCGGTAGTGTGACCCTACATAGCAGGGTGCTTGGGGTGTCGGGAATCCATTCGTTTTCTTCATCTTTAGAGCAGTTTTCTTTATCTCTGGTACAGACGCGCTGTCGTCTCGCTACTCTTCGGCTCCCCTAACCGGATGAATCGATGCGCCGAACACCGCTAGCTGTCCTGGGAGTCCTGGTAACAGTGCTGCTCGTGTGGGTTGGGACTGGGCCTGGAGCCGGGCAATCGGAGCACGAGACGGCGGACGACCCGCGGGTCCGGATGGCCCGGGCGACGTGGGACACAGGATGGTTCCAGGCGGAGGTGTACAAGCTCCTTCTCGAACGCCTGGGGTACCGGGTGGATGGTCCGGTAACGATGGAGAACGACGAGTTCTACCATTCGGTGGCAGCGGGAGATGTTGATCTCTGGGTCAACGGGTGGTTCCCGAGTCACGATCGACAACTCGAGCATGGACTCGTCGAAACGGTGGGTACCCAGGTCGACGCGGGAGCATTGCAGGGTTACTTCGTCGATTCGGCCACTGCCTCGGAGCACGGAATTACGAACCTCGGCGATCTGGCCGACCCGTCACTGGCAGCCCTGTTCGACCTCGACGGCAACGGCAAAGCGGACCTCATCGGCTGCGACGTCGGCTGGGCTTGCGCCGACATCATCCACCACCACCTAACGGCTTATCGATTGGCCGGCACCGTCGAGCAGGTCCAGGGGGACTACTCGCCCCTCATCTCCGAGACCATCGCTCGCCAGCGGGCCGGAGAGGCCGTGCTCTACTACACATGGACCCCCAACTGGACCGTGGGAGAACTCGTTCCCGGCCGGGATGTGGTGTGGCTGGAAACCCCGTTCCCCTCGCTCCCACCCGACCAGGAAGCCTTCCTCGACCGGACCTCCATCCCCGGGCTTCCCGGATGCGCGAACGATCCGTGCCAGGTCGGTTGGCCTCCCAACGACATCAGAGCAGTGGCGAACTCCGGTTTCCTGGCGCACAACCCAGTCGTGCGGAAGCTCCTGGAGCAGGTGGTGATACCCCTGGAGGACATCTCGGCGCAGAACGCCCTGATGGTCGCGGACGAGGGAGATCCGGAGGACTTCCGACGCCACGCGGAGGACTGGGCTCTGGCCAACGATGCCATGGTCTCAGAGTGGATACACAGAGCCGACCCCGATGCCCTCGTGCTCGCTGCTCAGCAACAGGCCACCCCGGTTACCGGCGGCGTACTGCGGGTGGCGGCGCGAGCCCTTCCCCCCTTCGTCATCTACGAGAACCGTGGCTACAGCGGGTTCGAGGTAGCGCTCATCCGCCTCATCGCGGCTCATCTGGGCATGCAGGTCGAGATCTACGCGGTCGACACCGTCGCCAAACAGATGGACGACATAACCCGCGGCATCGCCCAGGTGGGACTGGGAGGCGTAGCCGTGACAGGACCCCGGGAGGAGAGGGTGGACTTCTCGCTGCCGGTCCTCGACACCGGTCTCACGGTGATGGCGCCAACCCACGCCTCGCAGGGAGTGGGAAACCGGATCGTCACGTTTTTCCGTGCCATCACCTCCTCGGACCTGCCGTGGTTGATGGTGGTGTTCGGGATAGTCGTGCTGGTTTCCGCCCATCTGATCTGGTGGCTGGAGCGCCATCACAACCCCGACTTCGCCGTCCCGTACAGACGCGGTATATGGGACTCCTTCTACTGGTCGGTGGTCACCATGAGCACGGTCGGGTACGGCGACAAGGTCGCGCGAGGCGGGCTGGGTCGAGGTTTCGCGCTCGTCTGGATCGCGCTGGGCACCCTGGTCTTCGCCAGCTTCACCGCCTCTATCGCGTCGTCGCTGGCCGTGAGCGAATTGCGCGGCGAGATATCGGGACCTGGGGATCTTCCGGGCCACCGGGTGGCAACAGTGTCCGGATCAGCGGGCGACGCCTATCTGGTGGCGGTCGGCGTCGGCCCGGTCCTGGTCGACGACATCGGCGAGGCATACCGGCTCCTGGAGGAAGGGGATGTCGAAGCCATCGTGTTCGACGCCCCGGTCCTGCAATTCCACACGGCCCACGAGGGAGCCGGCGCAATCACCACCGTTGGACCGCTCTTCGAGAGGGTCCAGTACGCCCTCATGCTCAGCGAGGCGGATCCCGAACTACGCGAACGAGTCAACCTGGCCTTGCTGGAGCTGATCGAGAGCGGCCTCTACCGCCAGGTCCACGAGCGATGGTTCGGCGCCTTCGGCTGATCCACACCCCGTCACCCGTCCACCATCACCCGTCGGCCGGCAACGGATAACCGACCACGGGCAACCGGCAACGGGCACTAGCCTTGCAGATGACAGGAGCCATCCCGTGAAGCGACCTCCACCAGCCGAGATTCCCGACGCACCAGGTGCCTACCTGTTCCGGGACGCCTATGGGCAGGTGACCTATGTCGGCAAGGCCAAGTCGCTTCGCAAGCGCGTGGCGTCCTACTTCTCAAGAGATCTCGCGCCGCGCACCCGGGCGATGATCGACTCCTCCCGCCGCGTCGAGTGGATAGTGGTGGACAGCGAAGTGGCGGCGCTCTTTCTCGAGTACTCCCTGATCAAGGAGCACCTTCCCCGGTTCAACATCAGGCTGAGGGACGACAAGAGCTATCCCTACCTAGCCATCACCCGCTCCGACCAGTGGCCCCGCGCCAGAGTGGTGCGCGGCTCGAAAAAGAAGGGTACGCAGTACTTCGGGCCCTTCGCTCACGCCTACGCCATCCGCAACACGCTCGACCTGCTTCTCAAGTCCCTACCGATCCGCACCTGCTCGGACACCGTGTTCCGCCGCCACCAACTAAAGGACCGGCCGTGCATCGAGTACGAGATCGAACGCTGCTCGGCGCCGTGTGTCGGTTACGTCGATCCAGACACCTACGCCGAGTACGTGGACGGCTTGGCCCAGGTACTGACCGGACGCGCGGAGGAGTTGTTGGTGCGCCTGGAACGCCGCATGCTCGCCGCCTCCGACCGGCTCGAGTACGAACGGGCCGCCCGCATCAGGGATCAGGTCCGCGACGTCCGCCGGGCGGTGGCTCGGCAGGAGGTGGTGACCGATCGTCCCGAGGAGTTCGACCTGATCGCCACGGAAGGAGACGACCTCGAAGTATCAGTACAGGTGCTGAAGATACGGAGCGGGCGGATCGTAGGCCGGCTGGGATCCATCATCGACAAGGTCGAGGACGTCACGCCGGCGCAGATCATGGCAACGGTGCTCCGTGACCTTTACGACGAGGCCTCTCCGCCTCCCCGCCTGATCCTGGTGGAGGCTCTCCCTCCCGCAGACGAGCCCTGGTCGGATCTGCTGTCCAGGCGGCGGGGATCCCGGGTGACGCTCAGGGTTCCCCAGCGGGGGGCCAAACGCCGGCTCATGCAGACTGCCAAGACCAACGCAGCGGATGCCTTCGTGCGACACCGGCTCCGGCGCCAATCCGACCACAACGCCCGAGCCAAGGACCTGAGGAGTCTCCAGGCGGTACTTGCCCTGCGCGAGCCGCCGCTGCGGATAGAGGCCTACGACATATCCACCATCCAGGGGCGCCACACGGTCGGATCCATGGTGGTTCTGGAGGACGGACTGCCACGCCGGAGCGACTACCGGCGGTTCCGCATCCGCACGGTACAGGGCCAGGATGACTTCTCCTCGATGGAGGAGGTGATCCGTCGCCGATTCGCGGCGTACATGCAGGATCTGGAGAAGCCCGTCTCCGAACGCGGGAAGTTCGCCTATCCCCCTTCCCTGGTGCTGATCGACGGCGGGCCCGGACAGATCGGGCGCGCCGTGGAGGTCATCGACCGTTTCGACCTCCAGATACCGGTGGCCGGCCTGGCCAAGCGGATGGAGGAGGTCTACGTTCCGGGACAGCCCGAGCCGATCATCATCCCGAGGGACCAACCGGCGCTTCACCTCCTGCAGCGGGTTAGGGACGAAGCACACCGCTTCGCGCTCATGTACCACCGCCAACTCCGGGGCAAGCGTATGATCGACTCGATCCTCGATGATGTCTACGGCATCGGCCCGGCTCGCAAGAAGGCCCTGATCCGCGAGTTCGGGTCGGTGAAGCAGATGAGGAACGCCGATCTGGAACGGCTGGCCCGGGTGGTACCGCTGAATGTCGCCGAGAACCTCTACGCTACGCTCCATGGCAACAACTGAGAGTGAGCGCCGCGGGTCAGGGGGTGAGAGCCCCCGACTTCTGGTGCTCACCGGCCTCTCGGGCGCCGGGCGTTCGAGCGGTGCCAAGGTCCTCGAGGATCTCGGCTTCTACGTCATCGACAACCTCCCGCCCGATCTGCTCCGCCAAGCGGTCGACCTCAACAACCTGCGGGAAGGCAGCCGGCACCTCGCCGTAGTAGTGGACAGCCGGGGTGGTTTCCCCCTCAACGAACTCGAGGACCACTTCCGCGAACTGGAGAGGGCCGGCATCCAGGTGACCCTGGTATTCCTCGACGCCGACGATGACGTCCTGATCCGCCGCTACGAGGAGCACCGTCGCCCCCACCCTCTCGGCCTGGAGACCCTTGCCGATTCGATAGCAGCGGAACGGGCGATGATGGCCGACCTGCGGCTGCGGGCCGACATGTACGTCAACACCAGCGAGACCAACGTCCACCAGCTCCGGAGTTGGTTCGCCCATCACCTGTCCGCCTTGGTGGACGACCACCCGATGCGTCTGGCGGTCACCTCGTTCGGGTTCAAGAACGGCACGCCGCGGGATGTCGACCTGATGTTCGACGTGAGGTTCCTGCCCAACCCGCATTGGAAGACCGAACTGCGGCCTCTCACAGGACAGCACGCCGAGGTTCGAAGACACGTGCTGTCCAACGGCGATGCCGCCGGTTTCCTCGACAGGCTGCGCGACCTTCTCTCGTTCCTGGTTCCCCGTTACCGGGAGGAGGGGAAATCGTACGTGAGCATCGGGATAGGCTGCACGGGGGGGCGCCATCGCTCGGTAGCCATTGCCGAAGAACTGGCAAGCTGGCTGGTGGGCCGCGGGTACCACGCTACGGTCCGCCACCGCGACATCGACGAGTAACGCCGGGCGGGAAGCCATAGAAAGAGGAGAGGATCAATGCGGTCGTTCCTGACCCTCGCCGACCTCGACGTTGAGGATCGCACGGTGCTTGTCAGATCGGATCTGAACGTACCGATCGAGAACGGGAGGGTCACCGACGATTTCCGGCTTCGGGCAACCTCGCCGACCATCGCCCTGCTGAGAGACGCTGGCGCCGCGGTGGTCGTGTGCAGCCATCTGGGACGTCCCGGAGGGCGGGTCGACGAGGAATTGCGAATGGCGCCTGTGGCCTCCGCCCTGTCCGGCATCGGCGGGTTCCCGGTGGCCTCGGCGGTCGACACGGTCGGGCCGGACGCCCGGGACCTCGTCGCACAGGCCGAGGCCGGGGACGTGGTTCTCCTCGAGAACACCCGCTTCCATCCCGGTGAGACAACCAACGAGGCCGGTCTCGCAGCCGCATTGGCCGAACTGGCAGACCTCTTCGTGCTCGACGCCTTCGGATCGGCCCACCGTGCCCATGCATCCACCGCAGGAGTGACCGATCACCTGAGATCGGCGGCGGGCCCCCTCTTGGTCCGCGAACTCGAGGCCTTCCGCACGCTGATGGACGACCCTCCGCGACCCTTCACGGTCCTCTTGGGAGGAGCCAAGGTGTCCGACAAGCTCCCCCTCATCCGCGCTCTGCTTCCCGCCGTGGACGCCATGCTGGTCGGCGGAGGTATGTGTTTCAGCCTCTTGGCCGCCGATGGCTACGAGGTGGGGGACTCACTGGTCGAACCCGACTACTTCGACACCCTGGCCGAGATACTCCGAGGAGAGCTGGGTGACCGGTTGGTGCTCCCGGTCGACATCGTGGCGGCAGGCCGATTCGCTCCGGACGCCACCGCCACCACGCTCGACGCGGCGTCGATGGGTGAGGACTCGATGGGCCTCGACATCGGCCCGCGAACAACCGAGCGGTTCGCCGAGGTGATCGCTGGATCCGCGGCCGTGTTCTGGAACGGGCCGATGGGGGTCTTCGAGTGGGAGTCCTTCCGGTCGGGAACCGCCGCCGTGGCCCAGGCAGTTGCGGCCTCCAACGCCTTCACCGTGGCAGGAGGGGGCGATTCGGTGGCCGCGCTGCGGATGCTCGGGCGCGAGAGCGACCTCGACCATCTCTCGACGGGAGGCGGCGCGGGCCTCGAGTTGTTGCAAGGCCGGGTCCTCCCGGGTGTTAAGGCGCTGGAACGGTGGTCGCGGTGACACGGAAACCGCTCATGATCGGCAACTGGAAAATGCACGGCTCCCATCTCGAGGCCATCCAGCGGGTGCAGAAACTGAGCTACCTGCTCGACCCGGCCGACTACGACCGGGTGGAGGTGGGCGTAGCACCTCCTTTCACGTCCCTCCGGTCGGTCCAGACGGTCGTGCAGATGGACGACCTGCGAATCAGGATCGCGGCACAGAACCTGCACTGGCAGGACCGGGGCGCCTACACGGGGGAGATATCGGCATCGATGCTTGCCAAGCTGTCGGTGTCGTACGCGATCGTCGGCCATTCGGAACGCCGACAATGCTTCGGCGAGGACAACCGGGTCGTCAATCGTAAGGCCAAGGCGGCGATGCGGGCGGGCGTCACGCCCATAGTGGCCGTGGGGGAGACCCTCGAGCAGCGCGAGAGAGGTGAGGCGACCGCTGTGATCCGGGGGCAGGTCTCCGGTTCGCTGGCCAGGATCCCCACCGAGGCCATCCAAGACCTGGTCATCGCCTACGAACCCGTGTGGGCTATCGGAACCGGCCGTCATGCCGCCCCGGCCGATGCACAGGAGGCCATCGCCGGGATCCGTGAGCAGATCCGCGGGCGGCACGGGTCCGCTGCCGATCGGGTCCGTATCCTCTACGGCGGATCGATGAATCCCGGCAACGTGGCGGCCCTGATGGCGAAACTCGACATCGACGGCGGCCTGATTGGAGGCGCCTCGCTGGACCCGGACGCGTTCGCCGCGTGCGTTCGCTACTGGAAGTAAACGGCAGCGAGCGGTGGTAGTTCTGTCAAGCCGCTCTACAAAGGAGTGACCGAGTGAGCAGGGTAGTACTCGTGAGGCACGGCCAGAGTGTCTGGAACCTCGAGAACCGCTTCACCGGATGGACCGACGTGCCGCTGACCGAGGTGGGCATCGGCGAGGCGACGTCGGCGGGCGAACTGATGGCGTCCGAAGGCATGTCCTTCGATGTCGTTCACACCTCGGTGCTGAGGCGAGCTATCCGGACTGCCGACATCGCCCTCGACCGCATGGACCTCCACTGGATCCCGGTGAAGCGCAGTTGGCGGATCAACGAGCGTCACTACGGTGCTCTGCAGGGCCTGGAGAAGAAGGAGACCGCAGCCATCCACGGGGCGGAGCAGGTTTTCCAGTGGCGAAGGAGCTACTCGATCCCACCACCGCCGCTCGACCCGGACGATCCTCGGAATCCCCGCTTCGACGCCCGATACGCATCCGTGCCTGCCGATGAGTTGCCGGCAAGCGAGTGCCTGGCCGATGTGGTAGCAAGAGCGGTCCCCTACTGGACGCGGGGGATCGTTCCCGATCTTCGGGCGGGGCTGCGGGTCGTGGTAGTCGCCCACGGCAACAGCATCCGGGCCCTTCTCAAGTACCTGAAGGGGATCAGCGACGAGGACATAACCAGACTGAACATCCCCACAGGTATTCCCCTCGTCGTGGAACTGGACAGCAACCTGTCCTACGTCTCCGACCGCTACCTGGGCGACCAAGCGGCTGCCGAAGCCGCGGCCGCAGCCGTAGCCGCCCAGGCAGGCTAGTTGCTAGTTGCTGCAAACTAACCTTTACATATTATTATAGTCTCAGACATGGGTAGTATTCAGGGTTTGGATGTCTGGCGGAGGTCGCTCGACCTAGATGAGATGGTGTATCGGGTTTCGGATCGGTTCTCGTCTTCGGAGAAGTACGGGATGACAGTGCAAGTGCGACGGTCTACCTGCTCGATCGCGGCGAACATCGCCGAGGGGCCGGCGCGGCGCGGTACCAGGGAGTTCCGGCAGTTTCTAGGAATGGCGAGCGGATCGCTAGCGGAGATGGAGACCTTTCTGAGCTTGGCGGTCCGTCTGGGGATGGCTGAGGACGAGGAGATCAAGCACACCCTGGTCTGTAGCGACGAGGTTGGTAGGATGCTGACCGGACTGAAGCGAGCGCTTCGCTGACTACCAACTACCAACTAAGAACTAGGAACTAGCCGATGACTATTGCGACCGCAATCCTTACGATCGTCCATCTGATCATGGCCGTCGCCCTGATCTTCCTTATCCTCCTGCACTCCGGCAAGGGGGGCCTCGGGGACATGTTCGGCGGGGGCATGCAGGCCGGCGGGATGGGGGGATCGACCCTGGCCGAGCGGAATCTCGACCGCATAACGGTGGTCGTGGCGGTTCTGTTCGGGCTCACGACGATCAGCCTCGCCATACTGCTTGGCCGCTGAACCCACGATCCACCGGCGCCAGCCGGGAACGGGCCGGCGCACCGACGAATGACCGATCCTCGCGAAGAATCCGCCGACGGGGGAGGAGGACGCCGCCGGGCACTCCTGATCAGCCTCGCGATGCTGGTGGGCTTCGCCGTTCTGGTCGCGGTCCTGTCCGCGGAGTCCCCGAGTAACGAGACCGAGCCGGTAACTGATGCCGAGCCGTCGGCAGCTGCTGGAACCACCGGCGCGACGGAACCGCCCGACGACCGGCAGACCACTACTGATCCGCCGACTGCGCCGGAGGCGACCCCCGCCGACGCCGCTTCGCCACCAACGACCTCGACCGAGCAGCCGTCTGTGCCTCGGGCGGGAGATCCTGCAGAGGTGGACATCGAAGCCGACCTACAGGCCGTGCTCGACTCTCTTACGACCGGCCTGGACACCGATGCGGTTGCCCGGCTCAGCAGGTCCGGTGACCTACGCCTCGGCTGGGTGATCGCGGATCTCATGCGCTTTATCAATCCCGACGCGTCGGGCCTCCGCTTCGCCTTCACCGACCTCACAGGCATCGATCTCGGGTGGAACCCGTGGCTTGACGCCACCAACCAGCTGATGACGTGGGACACGCCTGCGCCGCCCGGATTCGCCGAATGGAAAGGCGGTATGTACACCCTGATCGAGCCGGGCTGGGCGCCGTTCTTCGCCGATAAGGATTCCTTCATCGATTGGCGTCACGTGACGTGGGGAGGGGTGTTGATCGACGATCGCCCACTCGACGCGACACATCTGCCGTGCCCGCGGGGCTGCATCCCGGCCCTCAACGATCCCCGGCTCGTACCCGCTTCCGAGGGGGACTACTACCCCGACGATGGGTACGTATTCGCGGTTGCAGTCAACGGGGAGGCGGTTGCCTTCCCCAAGAACATGATGGAAGTCCACGAGATGGTCAACATCACCATCGGAGGCAGGCGGCTGGGCATCCCGTACTGCACCCTGTGCGGCTCCGCACAGGCCTACTTCACAGACGAGGTACCCGATCCGGTCCTCGAGCAGCTAGGAGAGGCCGTGACGTTCGAACTCCGCACCTCCGGGCTCCTGTCGCGCTCCAACAAGATGATGTACGAGTTCCACACCCGTTCCATGTTCGACACCTTCACCGGCCAGGCGGTCAGCGGACCTCTCCGCGAGGCTGGTGTCCGGCTGCCCCAGACCACCATGGTGGCCGCCCGGTGGGGCGATTGGAAGGAGGCCAACCCGCACAGCCTCATCGTTGCCGAAGACGGCGGGATCGGTCGGTCCTACCCGGCGGATCCGCTCAGAGGTAGGGACGACCAGGGGCCGATCTTCCCGATAGGGCCCTGGGATGACCGCCTACCGATCCAGGAGAAGGTGCTGGGAGTGCTGTTCGAGGGAGGAGCGGCGCCGACCGTCGTTGCTTTCCCCGTCGGCGAGACCCACGCGACCCTGCAGCGAGGTGAACCTGTCGAACATGCAGGCATCGTCGTGACCAGGGACGGCGGAGGCCTGCGCGCCCGGGGACCGGACGGCGTCGAGATACCTTCCCACGAGGCTTTCTGGTTCGCGTGGAGCCAGTTCCATCCCGGAACCGAACTCTGGAGACCCACCGGGGCGTGACCGTGCGAATGGGCGCGCATCATCCCTCGTGCAGCCGGCGACTACGGTAGGCACCGAGTTATCCCCAGGAATTCTCTCTCTGCGATGGATTCATTTCGACCAGGACCGATGCTGAACCGGTGGGCCGCGTTAGCCGTCCTGTCACTGATCCTTGTGGGTTGTGGCGGGAGCGATAGGCAATCTGACACCGGGCCGGGCGACGGGGCCGTGACCGGAAGCCGGGGCTTCGCGGGCACGGTACGCTTGGGCGCCGCGCTCAGCGAGACCGGGAAGTTCGCCGTTGAGGGACGGGACTCCCGCCAGGGCTACGACACCTGGGTGAGGTGGGTCAACGAGGAGTACGGGGGCATCGACATCGGCGGCCGCCGGTACGCCGCCGAGATCGTCTACTACGACGACGAGTCCGACGCCGACACGGCTGCCAACCTGGTACAGAAGCTGATCGACGAGGACGGGGTCGACTTCCTGCTCGGCCCCTACTCGAGCGGTCTGACCACCGGCGCCAGCGCCATCGCAGAGGCCAACAACGTAATCATGGTGGAAGGAAACGGAACTTCCGACACCATGTTCGAGCGCGGCTTCCGCAACCTCTTTCTCGTCGCCACCATCGCCAGCGACTACACCAAGTCAGCAGTAGAGGCATTGGCCGTCCGGGGTGCGCGCACCGCGGTGATCGCCTACGAGGACACGTCCTTCCCCACCGCGGTCGCCAACGGGGCCCGGAGGCATCTGGAAGCCGCCGGGATCGAAGTCCTGGCCATGGAGACCTATCCCAAGGACATCCAGGACGCCTCGGCGATCATGACCAAGTTCCGCGACCTGGATCCCGACATCTTCGTGGGCGGCGGCCACTACAACGATGCGGTCCTGTTCGTCAACGCAGCCGAGGAACTCGGCTTCGCACCGGACGGGATGCTCATCACGGTGGGACCGTCCAACCCCAAGCTGATCGACGAACTCGGCGAGGATGTGGACGGTGTCCTGGGTCCCACCCAGTGGGAACCGGTGATGGCCTACGAGGGTCCGTACTTCGGCACCGCATCGGACTACGCGGCCTACTACGAGAGCCTCTGGGGGGAGCCTCCGGTGTACCAGGCAGCCAGCGCTACGGCCGCCGCACTCGCCCTTCACCTGGCCATCGAGACCGCGGCAAGCACCGACTCCGACGCGGTTCGTGAAGCCCTCTACGCGCTCGAAGCCAACACGTTCTACGGTCCTATCTCGTTCGACACGCGCGGTGTCAATGTCGCCAAGCCGATGGGCACCGTGCAGGTGCAGGACGGGCTGATCCGCGTGGTGGCGCCCGACCAGGCCGCGGTCGCGGACCTGATCTACCCCTTGGCCGGGATGAGCGGGGGCGGGAGCGCGTCGACGGCGGAGCGCCTGGCACAGATGCTGGTCAACGGCATCGCCCTCGGCGGCATGTACACCCTCCTCGTGCTCGGTTTCTCGATCATCTGGGGGGTGATGGGGGTCATCAACTTCGCTCACGGCGAGTTCGTCATGATCGGCGCCTACATGGCATGGCTCGCCAACGACACCTGGGGCGTGGATCCGTTCGTGACCGTGCCCCTGGTGTTCCTGGTGATGATGCTGCTGGGCTTCGCGACCCAACGCGTGCTCGTCAACCGGGTGATCGACCGGCCACATCTCGTGTCGCTCCTCGTGATGTTCGCAGTGGCGATCATCCTTCAGAACGGTATGAAGGTGGTGTTCTCGGCGGACTTCCGGCGCGCCGACACCGCCCTCGACGGCGTCTGGCAGGTAGCGAGCCGGGTAACGGTGCCCGTCACCCGCTTCTGGATCCTGGTGGTGGCGCTGGCCGTGGTCGCCAGCCTTAGCCTGTTCCTGTCACGCAGCCGGTTGGGGAAGAGCATCCGGGCCGCCGCCCAGAACCGCGAAGCGGCCCGGATCGTCGGGATCGATGTTGCCAAGGTCTACGCGGCCACCTTCGCCATCTGCATCGGCATCACCGGCGTGGCCGGCGCGCTCATAAGCCCCGTGCTGGCTGTACAACCATTCCAGGGCCCGCCCCTGACCCTCAAGGCCTTCGCCATCACCGCCATGGCAGGCCTCGGGTCGGTCCGGGGTGCCCTCGGAGGCGCAATGGTGCTCGGCCTCGTCGAGGCGGGGCTGGCTATATACATTCCCCAGATCGGGACGAACCTGGCGGTGGTGGCCTCGTTCGTACTTCTCGTGGTGGCGTTGGTGACACGACCCCAGGGTCTCTTCAAGGGCCTCCGGCCCGTAGACGCAACCGCCACATGATCCGGAACTCGCGCCCCACCGGTTCGGATCCGCCCCGCGCCGGAGCATCGACCCCATGAAGGCCACCACCTCCGGCGCGGATATCGGCACCGGCTCAAGGGGCCCTCGTCTCGGACCAGTTCTGGTCGGGGTCTCGGTCGGGTTGCTGGCCCTGCTCGCGGCGCTACCGGCCCTGCCTGGTGTAGGCGACGCGACGTTGTTCACGCTCACCCTGATGCTCACCTCCGTCGCTGTAGCGGTGAACTGGAACCTCACCGGCGGGTTCACCGGCTACGTCGACTTCGGCCATGCGGCCTGGTTCGGCATCGGCGCGTACACCACCGCGATCTTGATGTCCCTGCAGGCCAACGGCCCTCAGATCGGCTGGGCCGCCCCTACCGCCATCATCCTGGGCGCCGTCGTGGCAGGCGCTTTGGCCGCAGCCATCGGCAGGGCGACCATGCGCCTGAAGGGGCCCTACTTCTCGATTGCCCTGTTGGGAACCTTCGTGGCGGTCCGGGAGATAGTACGGGTGTCAGGAGGGCTGACCGGAGGCGGGGTGGGGCTGACGCTGCCTCCCTACCTCAACCGGCCACTCTTCTACTACGTCCAGTTGGCGCTCGTGGCAGGCCTGGTCGCCTTCAGCTGGTGGCTGAGGAGCACCCGCTTTGGCGCTGCCCTGGTGGCCATCCGGGAAGACGAGGTGGGGGCGGAAATGCGCGGGATCGACACGACGCGTCTCAAGGTAACCGTATTCAGCTTCGCGGGCTTCTCCACCGGGTTGTTCGGAGGACTGTGGGCCTACCAGAACACTTTCGTCGACCCTGACATCGCATTCGTGGAGGTCAGAACGGTCGACGCGGTTATGGGCACGATGCTGGGCGGACTCGGCACGGTGGCCGGGCCGGTCGTGGGGACCATGACACTGTTCTGGCTACGCGAGTTGTTGTGGGTCCACCTCCTCGACTACCACCTCATCGCGCAGGGGGTGCTCCTGATCGTGATAGTCCTGTTCCTCCCCAGGGGACTGGTCGGAATGGTCGACCCGAGGGGCACATCGATCACCACGATGTGGCGGAGATGGCTCGGCCGCCGCCCCCGCGGGGATGAGTCGTGGAAGGAACCATGACCGCGTTGCTGGACGCCCGCGGCGTGGTGAAGAGGTTCGGCGGCCTGACCGCCGTGGACGGCGTGGACATCAGCGTGGGGGCGGGCGAGATGGTGGGGCTCATCGGACCGAACGGCAGCGGGAAGACCACCCTGTTCGACTGCCTGAGCCGGGTTTCGAGCATCGACTCCGGTTCGATCACGTTCGACGGGGTCGACATCAGCCGGCACCGGCCCCATCAGGTGGCCCGCCTCGGCCTGGCCCGCACCTTCCAGCTGATCAGGGTGTACCGGGAACTGACCGTCTCGGAGAACATGGAGTTGAGCATCCAGTGGGGACGCGTGGGAACAGCGCGCCTGTTCGGTCGGCCGGATCCGGCCACCCGGCGACGCGCCGAATCCCTGCTGGAGTTCCTGCTGCTCGCCCCCCTCCGTGACGAACGCGCCGGCGCCTTGTCGGGCGGCCAGCGCCGCCTGCTGGAGATTGGGATGGCGCTGATGAGCGAACCGAAGCTGGTGCTGCTCGACGAGGCCACCTCCGGTGTCAACCCGACCCTCGTCGCCGAGATCGCCGACCGCCTGAGGGAGGTCAACTCGGATGGCGTGGGCATCCTGCTCGTGGAACACAACGTGCGGTTCGTGGCCGAGCTCTGCCACCGGGTCGTGGTACTCGACCGGGGCGCCAAGCTGGCTGAGGGTACGCCGCGCCAGATCATGGAGAATCCCGCTGTCATCGAGGCCTATTTCGGCACCGACACCGAGCGGATGGCGTGAAGTCCCCACCGCGTCCGTTGCTCGAAGTCCAGGACATGAGCGCGGGATACTACGCGGGCCACAACGTCGTCCATCACATCGACCTCCAAGTGGCCGAAGGAGAGATCGTCTGCGTCATCGGGCCCAACGGGGCAGGTAAGTCCACCGTATTCAGGGCGATCTACGGCTTGGCGGAAGTCCGCTCCGGACGGGTGTTCTGCGACGGGGTGGACATCACCAACATCGCCCCCCAGGATGCCTTGCGTACGGCGCGGATGGCCATGGTTCCCCAGCTCCGCAGCGTCTTCCCGCAGATGACGGTCCACGAAAACCTGGAACTCGGGATGTACCTGGAACCGGAGAGGACGCGGGTACGCGAGAGGATCGACTACGTCTACGGCCTGTTCCCGCGGCTCGCCGAGCGTTCGCGCCAGGACGCCGGAACGATGTCAGGCGGGGAGCAGCGGATGCTCGAGATAGGCAGAGCTCTCATGCACGAGCCCCGCATCGTCCTGATGGACGAACCCTCGGCGGGTCTGGCGCCGATAGTCACCCGCCAGGTGTTCGAGGCCATCCGGCAACTGAACCGCGAGATCGGCCTGACGGTGCTAATGATCGAGCAGAACGCCCACCAGGGACTCAAGGCCAGCCACCGCGGCTACGTGCTGGAACTCGGGCGCAACAGCCATGAGGGCCCCGCCAAAGACCTACTCGCCGACCCCGCGGTCAGGCGAGCATTCCTGGGAACCCGCTGACCAGGACATTTGAGCGGGGATCCTCTGCTGCAGTACCCCTCCGTGGTCGAACCTGCGACTGAGTTAGCGTGTTTGTACTATGCTAACAATCATTTACTAGTATGTTACAACTAACCGATTACCGACAACCGATGATGAGGAGCACGCATGGGCCTTATCCGCACCACAGCCGCTGTATGCAATCCCGCCGAGCCCGATCGCGTCTGGGAGGGAACATTCCTCATCGACACCGGCGCCATCGACTGCCTCGTACCGCGTCCCCACCTTGAGGCCATCGGTCTGAGGCCGGAAGGGCAACGGAAGTACACCCTGGCCGACGGCAGCGAGGTAGCGATGGAAGTCGCCGTCGGCCGGATCGAGTTCATGAGTGTGTTCGTCGGAGCAACGATTCTCTTTGGGGAGGCCGGCAGCGAACCGCTGCTCGGCGCCACCGCTCTCGAGTCGTTGGGCATCGAGGTGGACCCGCTCAACCAGACCCTCACGAAACACGCCGCCATCAGCCTCAGGGGAGGGCTCCGCCCTACGTGATCGGAGTTGACCGCTCGGGCATTTCAGGGCTTCGCGAAGCAACCGGCCCGGACCCTGAACTAGTCTTCCGGTAAGTCGCCGGGTCGACGCCCGGCGGCGCGCCGTTCAGGTAGCGACAACAGGAGATGGAGATGGCACGGACCGTGCAAGGTGTGGTGTCAATGGCGGTGGGTGAGCCCGTCACGATGGAGAATATCGTCATCCCCGATCCCGGACCGGGTGAGGCGGTCGTGGCGATCCAGGCATGCGGAGTGTGCCATACGGACCTCCACTACCGGGAAGGCGGGATCAGCAACGACTACCCATTCTTCCTCGGCCACGAAGCGGCGGGAGTGGTGGACGCCGTGGGTCCGGGTGTCACGGAGGTGGCTCCCGGCGACTTCGTGATCCTCAACTGGCGAGCAGTGTGCGGCCAATGCCGTTCGTGCCTTAAGGGCAGGCCGAACATCTGCTTCAGTACCCACAACGCCGCCCAGAAGATGACCCTCGAGGACGGCACCGAACTGTCGGCCGCGCTGGGGATCGGCGCCTTCGCAGAAGCGACCCTGGTGGCGGCCGGCCAGTGCACCAAGGTCAATCCCGAAGCTTCCCCGGAGGTGGCCGGCCTCCTGGGTTGCGGGGTCATGGCCGGGATCGGTGCAGCCATCAACACCGGAGGTGTCGGCCGGGGCGACAGCGTGGCGGTCTTCGGCTGCGGCGGTGTCGGCGACGGATCCATCGTCGGCTCGAAGCTCGCCGGAGCGACCACCATCATCGGAGTCGACATCGACGACCGGAAGCTGGAGTGGGCCCAGGAGTTCGGAGCTACCCACACGATCAATTCCAGGAGTGAGGATCCGGTAGCGAAGATCAAAGAATTGACCGGCGGCAACGGAGCGGACGTGACGATCGAGGCCATCGGCCTTCCCGAGGTATACCGCCAGGCCTTCGAGGCCCGGGACCTGGCAGGAACAGTGGTGCTGGTCGGGGTGCCCAACCCTACGATGACTATCGAGTTGCCTTTCATCGAAGTGTTCGGACGGGGTGGCGCGCTCAAGTCCAGCTGGTACGGCGACTGCCTGCCCTCGCGGGACTTCCCGATGCTGATCGACCTGTACCTGCAGGGACGACTTGATCTCGACCGTTTCGTGTCGGAGACAATCGGCCTCGGAGATGTTGAGGAAGCCTTCCACAAGATGGAACGCGGCGAGGTGCTCCGTTCCGTAGTGGTCATCTGATCGGGGGGCCGCGCGCATGCCGCTGGAACTGGTGACGACCGAAGGGTTTTTCCGCCTCGACGGTGGTGAGTGGGCAGTGACCAACAATGTCTGGCTGGTAGGCGACGACCGCGAGGTGCTCGTGCTCGACGCGGGCCACGACCACGCCCCCATCATCGAGGCGGTCGCAGGTCGCAGGGTGGAGGCCATCGTGTTGACCCACGGCCACAACGACCACATCGACTCGGCGGTGCCGCTGCGCGACGTCGTGGATGCGCCGATAATGCTCCACCCGGACGATCGCATGCTCTGGGACATGGTCTACTCGGATGCCGAGCCGGACCGGGACCTGGAAAGTGGTTTGACCCTGAAGGTGGCCGGGCACGAACTCGGCGTCATCCACACTCCCGGTCACTCGCCGGGGTCGTGCTGCTTCCGCGACGAGGCGAGCGGCCTGGTGTTCTCGGGTGACACGCTGTTCAACGGAGGTCCGGGGGCGACAGGACGCACCTTCAGCGACAAGCCCACCATCCTGCGCAGCATCCGGGACTTCCTGTTGACCCTGCCCGACGACACCGTCGTCCACACCGGCCACGGCGCCAGCACCACCATCGGCGCCGAACGCCAAGGCGTGCTCGACCAGATGGAGAAACTGGGAGTGGCCAGTCGATAGTGAGGATCTCCTCGGGTAGTCGAAGGCGGCGTCTCGAAGCTGCCAGCGGCAGTCCGGCTATACTCGGGCGCCGCTCGTCGGAGTGGCGGAATTGGTAGACGCGCTAGGTTGAGGGCCTAGTGCCCTAAAAGGGCGTGGAGGTTCGAGTCCTCTCTCCGACACCAGATTCCAGGTGCCAGGTGGCCTCGTTCCCACTGACCACTGACCACTGACTAGAACAGTCCCGACACCTTGAGGTGGACGCCTTCGGAGTCTGACTCCACGATCACCGAGATGTTCTCGACGCCCGGTTTGTAGACCCAGATGGCCCGGTCCACCCCCTCCTCCGTTCGCACATCGAGCGGTGGCTCCAGGGCATCGGTGAAGAAGTCGATGATCTCCTCGAAACCGGCAGATGTCTCGAAGAAGACATCGGTACCCGCGCCCGTGGGCTCCCAATAGACCGAGGTCACACCGGGCGGAACCAGCTCCGGCGGAAACTTCTCCGGGAGTCCCTGGGTAGGTGCAATCACGGTCGTCGGTGGCAGCGTGGTCGTAGGTGCCCGGGTGGTGGCGGTGGTGGCAACCGTTGTAGCTGTCGTGGCGGGGGTGGAGTCACCGCCGCACGCGGTGAGGACCAAGAGGGCTATCACCGGAATCACTTCGCGTTTCATAGACCCTCCTGGTGATCCGATGCCGATCCGTCTGCCGTTGATCCTAACGCCCGGTCGAGAGTGCGGTTGAGCGTGACAGGTGACGGATCGAAGGGCAGTGGGTAGCATCCCGCACGGTCGGGAGAGGAACCGGATGGACATACGCACTCGTCGGCGAACCGCGTTGCGGCCGGCGCGGCCTCCGAAGCAGTCCCTGCTGATAGCTCAGGCCATCGTGGTACCCGTGATTCTGGCCGTCATCTGGTTCGTCCTGACAAGGGAGACCCGGCTGGACCCGATGAACGTGCCCCAATCCCTACGCCTGTTCTTCACCTCCGGGAGTCCCGGCTACTGGCGGATAGACCCGGTGTACTTACCCCCTCCCGAAGCCGTCTACAACAGCGCTCTCGAACTCTCCGACGTTCTCTTGGGAGCCCTATGGATCTCGCTGCGGATCGTGCTCTTAGGTCTCGCGTTCGGGGGACTAGCCGGCATCGCGACAGGTTTGGTCCTCGGCTACAGCCCCACCATCCGCCGATATTTCGAGGCCACGCTGGACAACCTGGTGCGCCCGGTTCCGTTCATCGCGTTCATCTACTTGTTCATCCTCTGGTTCAGGGTCGAGGCGGTTCGCCTGGTCGTACTGGTGGCCATAGGCATTTTCCTGCTGTTGAGCCTGACCACCCTGGAGGCCGTGCGCAATGTCCCCCAGATCTATGTCAAGGCTGCCTTGACCGCCGGGGCCGAACGGTTCCGTGTCTACCGGACCGTTGTCATACCGGCGATAACACCGCACCTCATCGCATCCGTCCGGCTGGGGGCTGCATACGCCTGGGGGCTGCTCGTCGCTGCCGAACTGGCCGGGAGCCAGCAGGGTCTCGGATACATCCTCATCAGCCGGGTCAACTATTACCTGGACACAGCTTCCGCGGTGCTCATCGTGTTCATCTTCTGCTCCCTGGCGGTGCTCTTCGACCAGTCGGTGCGGTTCGCCGCCGGTCGCCTGACCAGGTGGAGCCCCCGGGCGAGACGGGGAATGGTCGGCCACATGCTTGGGAATTGAACAGAATGTGGCGACCGCGCGTTCTACGATCCGGAGCCGGACGAAAGGGGGTTCAGCTCCAGATCCAACCGGTGGATGCCGGACCGGCGCGCCGGCTGGCCGAGGCGTCGGTGGTGCCGGTCATCCTGCTAGCGGTCTGGTATGCGCTAACGCGGAACTTCCTCGATCCTGGCATATACCCCGGCCCTGACCGGGTACTCGCGTCCCTGGTGGAGATCATCGATCTCCTCCCGTCCGCTACGTGGGTGTCGCTGCGCATGGTGTTGTTGGGAATGGCGGTGGGTAGCGTCACCGGGTTGGCCACGGGCATCATCTTCGGTTACAGCGCTTTCATCCGCCGCTTCTTCGAGGCAACCCTCGACAACCTGGTACGTCCCGTACCGCTGTTCGCTCTGATCCCGTTCTTCATCCTTTGGTTTGGTGTCGGGTACGCCCCCCAGGTGTCTCTGGTCGCGTTGGCCATGTACCTCCTGTGGACCCTCGTCACCTTGGAAGCCATCCGCAACGTTCCTCACATCTACATTCAGGCCGCACTTACCTCTGGGGCTAGCCGTTTCCACATCTATCGAACCGTGGTAGTACCGGCGATCATCCCCCACCTGGTTGGTTCCCTCCGCTTGGCCGCTGCTTCTGCTTGGGGACTCGACGCGGCAGTGGAACTCATAGGCGGTTCCCGGACCGGGCTGGGCTTCATCCTGCTGGTCCGTAACCAGTACCTCGACCCGGCCGGAATGATGATGATCGTGTTCGTCTTCTGCACGATGGCGATCATCTTCGACCAGACTGTTCGTTTCATAGCGGCGAAAGTAACCCGCTGGAGTCCACGCACCGACAGGGGACTTGTCGGTAGCATGCTCGGTAATTGACCGCTCAGGTTGCCAACACGACACGAGGAGGCAAAGAAACCTCTGATACAAGCCATGGAAACCCTAGAGACGGGAGGTACAAGTGAGATATCCACGAAGAAGACGGCGGTTCACAGCGATCCTGGCGGCGTTGGCCCTGGTCGCCATAGCATGCGGCGCCGAGGAGGAGCCGGCGCCCACGACAGCCGCGCCAGCCACCACCGCCGCGCCCACCACCACCGCCGCGCCAGCCACCACCGCCGCGCCCACCACCACCGCCGCGCCCACCACAACGGCGGCCCCCACCACCACCGCCGCTCCGGCCCCTGCCACGACTGCCGCTGCGCAGGAAGTGGTGGTAGTGGTGGAGCAGGAAGAGGTTGATATGGGTCCGATGATCCCGGATGCTCCGCTCGTTACTGTGCGGATCAACGGCGGGCCTTTCTATCCGTTCAACCTGTGGGCCGCGTCCAAGGAACTTGGCATCGCCGACGAGCTCAACATCGAGTTGGATATTTCGAGCCAGGGTTTCTTCCCGACCGCCGCGCTGAAGCGGGGAGAATTCGATGTCATCGCCTCATGCCCGGCGTGCGCGTTCGGTGTGTACGAGAGCATTCCCGAATTCCGTAACTGGATCACGTCCTACCAGTGGAGGGGATTCCAACTGATCGGCCGCGCGGATCCTGAGACCGGTGCCGCGGTGCACAAGCCATGGATCGACTTCTTCGTCGACGCCGGCGGCGACCTGGACCAAGCCAACCGGGATTTCGCGGCGTCGCTCGCCGGCCGGAGCTTCGCCATATGGGACCCGGGAGGCATCCCGACCCTCAAGGCGCTGCTCGAGCAAGGCGGACTGACGCTCGACGATATCGAGATCATCGGCTTCGCCGACATCAACGTAGCCTCGACGTCGTTCATCGCCGGCGAGGGTGACTACCACTCCGGCGACAGCATCCAGATGCACCGGATGCTGACCGCACCCGACCTTAGAGACAAGTTCGTATCGGCTGCCCCGTTCCAAGCCTACGGGGCGACCGGGCTGTGGTACAGCACCTTCGCGTCCACCCAGGACTGGCTGGACGCCAACGAGGAGACGGCGCTGCGCCTGATCGCCATCTGGTACCGGACCACCCGCTACCTGCACAACCGCACCGATGCCGTGCTCCCGCCCATGCACGAGGCGGTGCGCCGGGCCGGTGGTGTCCTGGTGGACGACGAGACCCTCAAGGCCGAGTTGTTCAACATCGAGGACTACGTGAGGTACCAGGACGCCTGGGATCACTACTTCGCGGATGGTTCGCCCACCAACATGGACCTGTCCATTGCCCTTTCGCACAAGAACGCGGTGGAAGCCGGGACCGTGGCGGCTGACTCGGACTGGCGGGTCTTCGAGGTCGAGAAGGATTGGTTCCAGAAACTCATGGCCAGACAAGACCTGGTCGACTGGATCATGAAACCGCTGTAGCAACAGCCAACCGAGAGCAGGCCCCGGAATCTGATCCGGGGCCTGCTCCGCGAAGGACCAGCGGATGCGATCTCCATCCGACGCTGGTCAGCGGAGAGGAGAGGCGGGAGCACCGTGAGCGACATCAAAGGACACGTGACCCCGGGCTTCGAACCCGTCGTCGACACGTTCGAGGAGAACTTCGCCATCCGAGGCGAGGTGGGCGCCGAGTTCTGCGCCTACGTGGGGGGCGAGCGCGTGGTCAACATCTGGGCGGGGATGGCCACGCCCGATCGCCCTTGGGCGCAGGACACGCTCGTATTCGTGTTCTCGGTCACCAAGGGGCCGACCGCCCTGGTCGCCCAGATCCTGGCTGACCGCGGGCTGATCGACCTGGACGCCCCCGTGGCCACCTACTGGCCCGAGTTCGCTGCTCACGGCAAGGATCGGGTGCTGGTAAGCCAACTCCTGAACCATACGGTCGGGCTTCCGTCCTTCCCCGAGTACTGGGATCTGGTCAGCTTCGACGAGGCGGAGGGGTGGCACCGTACCGAGGAGATCGCGGCACGGCTGGCTGCCGCTCCGCTCATCTGGGAACCCGGAACCCGGGTCGGCTACCACTCGATCACCTACGGGTGGTTCGTAGGAGAACTGGTACGGCGGGTCGACGGCCGTACTCTAGGCGCGTTCTTCGCGGACGAGGTTGCCTGCCCGCTCGGACTGGACTTCTGGATCGGGCTCCCCCTCGAACAGCACGGGAGGGTAGCCCAGCTCTTGCACGATCCCGATCCGGTGTTCGATCTGATGAAGGTGCTCTGGGGACCGGAGAACCCGGCCGGCGCCGCGCTGTTCATCGGACCAGAGCGAGGGCGCCCGATCGACTTGGCCAACGACCCGGACTACTGGACGGCGGAGGCGCCGGCGGTGAACGGAGTCGGGGATGCGCGAAGCGTGGCCCGAATGTACGCCATGTTGGCCGGGGGCGGCGTACTCGACGGGATGCGGATCGTGTCAGAGGAGTCGGTCGTTGCCCATTCGGCCGAGCAGGCCCGGGGAACGGATGCCATATTCGGAGGCGAAACCCGCGTCGCGCTCGGATACGGCCGATCCACACCCGGTGGCCTGTCGCTGGGCCCCAACGACGAGGCGTTCGGAATGCAGGGAATCGGCGGATCGGTCGGCTACGCGGACCCTGTCGCAGAAGTGGGCTTCGGCTACGCCATGAACCAGACGCACATGGAAGTCGGCACCGACCGCCGTCCTCGCGCCCTCTCGGCCGCCCTCTACCGGTGCATCACCTGATCACCCGAGATCAACTTCCGCCTTGTCCTGCTGAAATCGATGGTCCCAAGTGTTGAAGGAATTCCGGTAATCGGGACAACGGCACTACTTCACCACGGCCTCGAGACTGGTAAGTCAGACCGCCGTAGACAACAGCCTTGGAAGACACTCCGGGGATCAGTTCGCCAACGCGGTCCAGGGAACGGAAGTAGTCGGAGGCCACGGTAGAACCCGCTTTGATCTCGATGGCGCCAATGGCCTGTCCGCTCTCGTAGAGTAGATCGCATTCCAATCCCTGCGCGTCACGGAAGAACGAGAGGTTGGACCGGCGGCCCTGATTGAACCGGTGCTTCAGCACCTCGGCGACTACCAGGTTCTCGAACAGCGGCCCTCGCAGGGGGTGGGTAGCGATCTGCTCGACGCGTTCGATGCCGATCAGATAGCAGGCCAGCCCGACGTCGTAGAAGTAGAGCTTGGGTGACCTGATCAGGCGCTTCCGTATGTTGGCATGAAACGGTCGCAACCGGAAGGTCACGTAACTCCTCTCCAGGGTCGTCATCCATACTCGCGCTGTCGTGTGTGACACGCCTGCGTCCGAACCCAACGCGCTGAGGTTGAGCAACTGACCGACTCGCCCGGCGCACAAGCGGGCGAAAAGCCGGAAACCGGAGAGGTTGCGTATCCCGCCCATCCGGCGTACGTCGCGCTCGACGTAGGTCTCGAAATAGTCGCGGAGCGCTTGTCTGGGTTCGAGCCCTCGGTCGTGAATGCGCGGATAGAAACCCGAGTAGATGATGTCGTCCACCGTGTCCTGGGCGCCGGTGCGCCGGCGTTCGTCCAGAGAGAAGGGCAGCAGACGGAGTAGCGCCGTTCGACCGGCCAGAGACTGGCTGATGGCGTCGGAGAGTCCGAACTGCTCGCTGCCCGTGAGCACGAAGAGGCTGTTGCGCCCGATCTCGTCAGCGATGACCTGCAGGTATGACAACAGCGAGGGCACGTGCTGTATCTCATCGATGATCGCGCCGCGGCTGAAGCGGGCCAGAAAGCGCCGCGGATCGGATTCGGCGAACTGCCGCACGTCCGGTGCTTCGAGGTTGGCGTATCCGAGGTCAGGAAAGGCCGCGCGGCACAGGGTCGTCTTACCGGATTGCCGAGGTCCGGTAACTGTGACGAAAGGATATTGCTCGAAGAGGCCGGTCAGATGGGGGGTGATCTCGCGCTCGATCATCGTGATCAGCCTACCCGCCTTCTCATGCAGATTGAAAGTATTACCTTCAATCTGCATGAGGAAAGGGAGCGCGGACAACCGCGCTCAGACCGGGTTGGTCTTGCCTTCCGGTCCCATGGCGCTGTAACCGCCGTCCACCTTGAGGTCGGTACCGGTCACGAACGAGGCGTCATCGCTGCATAGGAAGAGGATCGCCCGCGCCACGTCGATGGTCTCCCCGCACCGGTCCAGCATCATGTGGGGGACGATGTAGTCCTCGTAGGCCCGGCGGTCGATGATGGCGGCCGTGGCTTCCGTCCACGTCCAGCCCGGACTGACCGTGTTGACCCTGATCCCGTGGACACCGAGGTCGAGGGCCATGCACATCGTGAGGGAGAGCAGCGCCCCCTTGGTTCCGTGGTAGGTCCAGGCGCCCGGCTTGGCCACCACCGCGACCACGCTGGCCACGTTCACCACGGACCCGTTGCCTGCCGCCTTGAGGTGCTCGAAGCCGGCCTTGACCATGTTGGTGGGGCCGAGCACGTTGGTGGACCAACTGGCGTCCCAATCCTCCTTGGCCACTTCAAGTGCTTCAACCACGAAGCTGGCAGCATTGTTCACCAGGCAGTCAAGCCGGCCGAACGTCCCCACTGCTTCGGCTACCGCCCGGCGGCAGTCGTCGATCTCGGCCACGCTGCCCCGGATGGACCGGAGAGCGTCGGGGGAGCAATCGAGGTCGCGGGTCAGGTAGTCGTGATCCACAGGCTGCAGGTCGATCACCACCACGCCGGCTCCCTCTCTCAGAAACTCCCTGGCGGTGGCACCGCCGATGCCCGAGGCACCTCCGGTCACTATTGCAACCCGATCCTTGAAACGCATCATGACGGCCTCCCTACAGCACGCGAGCGCCTATCCGGCCCGACCGGCTTGAGCCGGCGTGCGCAGAGTATGCCGGGGCCGGCCATGGTGTCAACGGTTGAGGACGATCCGGCATGGAACCTGGCCTTAGGACCACGGGTACAGTGCTCCCGACACCGGAGCTAAGGAGCAGAGGTGTACCGGACCGACCCGATACCGATGGGCAGCCCGAACATCGACCCCTCAGCCTTCGTCGCGCCCGGTGTCCACATCTACGGCGACGCCGAGATCCGTGCCCACGCGGTGGTCATGTTCGGGGTGGTCATCAGAGCCGAGTTCGATCGGGTCGTAGTGGGCGCCTACTCCAACATCCAGGACAACGTAGTGATGCACGTGGACGAAGGGTTCGCGTGCACGGTCGGGAACCACTCCACGGTCGGCCACAGCGTCGTCCTCCACGGCGCCACCATCGGAGACCATTGCCTCGTCGGAATCGGCGCCCGCGCCCTCAACGGCTCGGCATTGGGCGACGGGGCCTGGCTGGCTTCGGGGGCGATCCTCCCCGAGGGACGGACTGTGCCGCCGTGGACTCTGGCGATGGGCATACCCGCCAAGCCGGTCAGGGAACTCACCGAGGCGGAAATCGATCGCCAACGCCATGGGGTCGACGCCTACCAGCGGCTCGCCGCCACCTACCGGCCGCTGGTCGGCGGATAGCGATTAGTGCCGACCGTCTTGAATCGATGCTGTGGCTCGGTTAGGGGAGGCGTCTACTGATAGCATCGACATGACCATCCCGCCCTCATAGGAGTGAAATGCCTGTAGCGTCCGGGAACCTCAAGTCGATCGGCCGGCGCATCGAATTGGTGGCGATGGACGGGCACTGCCACGACATCACCCTCGGGCTGTACGAGCAGGTCTCGGCTGACGGAACCTCCTTCCAGGTACACACCTACAGTTCCCGCGATGGCGCAGCGGAGCGGGTTCGTTACGTAGCAGAGGCGATGTCGGTCCTGGGCGGCATGCAGATCGACCCGAACCTCGATGCCAGATTGCGGTTTCCGTGCGGCCAGCCCCACCGGGTCGCCTGTCGTCGGATCTTCCTCGAATCAGCCAAACAACCCACGGACACGCCGCTACGGCCGAGGCCGCTGGAAGTCTTCGATAAGAGGAAACGCAAGACCATACAGGTCAATAGCCTGGGACGGGGCGAGTACCTGGCCAGGACCGAAGGTAACGTCGGCGCCCATGACCGCAGGGCCGCGGTAGCCGTCCTCGGCCTCGTGAAGCTGGGAAACATGGAGGCGGTCCCGGACACCAGCGATCGGGTCCGCTTCGGATGCGACACGTCCCACGACGCGGCTGTGGGCCTGCTTCTCACCCGGGCCTTGGAGGTCAGGGCGGCGCTCCGGGAGATCGAGAGCCGGGCCGCCCGGGGCGTGCTCGCCGCCCCAAGCAGCCAGATGTAGTGGCTGGTAGCTGGTTAATGAATAGCGCCGATCCGCTATTTACGCTAGTATAAAATATTCCTAATCACTAATCACTAATCACTAATCACTAATCACTAATCACTAATCACTAATCACTAATCAC
>JAPPFW010000002.1:146624-205712 GCA_028821575.1 bacterium
CAATCACCAATCACCAATCACCAATCACCAATCACCAATCACCAATCACCAATCACCAATCAAGTTGACTTGGTGTAGTAGGGGTTCGCCGGACCGGAGGCGTCGGCAGTTCTCCGTTGCCACTAGCAGGCTGCGTTCGAGGGTCTCCCTGGTCTGCCAGGCGACGTGGGGTGCGAGGACTACGTTGTCGAGGCCAAGGATCCGATCGTCCGGGGCGACGGGCTCCCGGGCGAATACATCGAGACCGGCGGCGGCCAGATGTCCGGACCGCAGTACTTCGACCAGCGCCGGTTGATCCACGACCTCGCCGCGCCCCGTGTTGATCAGGATGGCGCCAGGTTTCATGAGCATGAGTGCTTGGCGATCCAGCATTCCTGCCGTGTCGTCGGTGAGGGGAACGTGGAGGGACACGATGTCGGATTCGGCTAGGAGTCGGGGGAGTCCTCGCCACTCACCGACGGCGTCCGCCTTGGGCGAGGTCGCCGTGTAGAGAACACGAGCACCCAGCGCGACCAGGATGGGCGCGAGGATACGAGGAATACCGCCGTAACCGACCAGGCCCACCGTCCGGCCCCCCAACTCCAAACACCCCTCGGGTACCGCTGCCGGAACGTCCCATCCGCGCCCGGTGCGGGTCCGGTCGTGGAACCACGCCAGCCGTCGCAGACAGCCGAGCATCAACGCCAATGCCATTTCCGCAACCGCACGGCTGTTGGTACCGGGCATGTTGCAGACCGCAATGCCCCGGGCGGTCGCCACCCCGACATCGATAGTGTTGACACCCACACCGATCTTCTGGATGAGCCGCAGCCGTGGGGCGGCCTCGATGAACGCGGCGGTCATCGGTTCGAGAACATGCCACACCACATCGGCGTCGGCGAGAGCGGCTCTGAGGCCTTGGTGGTCGTCCGGCGCTACCACCACGACATCCAGGCCTGCCTCCCCATCCAGTTCCGTCAGGCGTCGCACGAGCCACGGACCGGCCGTGTGGTGGTAGATCACCATCATGCCATGACTCCCATCGTCGAACTACCGGTCTATTCATCCACCCCGACCGTCATAGCAGCAGTTCCGCCGTTGCCAGGACCTGCCGCTGGCGGCGGGTTTTTTTTGAGCCGTTCACAACCCGACCACAAGCCTGACCCTACTAAGGTCAACCGAACCAGTGACGCTGTAATGCGCCGGCGCAGCGACCGGATGCAGGGGGTGTGCTACCCCAAGAAAAGGAATCTTGGGGGGTTCGTTGGTTAGAGAACCACCCGGTGTGAGCGTTGTGGGATAGCGAGCGAGCGGATAGGGACTGAGTTGGCGCTCCAGCGTTTTCTCAAGTCGATGAGTGGCAGGGTGATTGCTCGGCTGGAGTGGGCGTGTCGGCGGTTGGTGTCCCGCGGTTGGGAGCGGATGCGGCTATATCTCGCGCCTACCGGCGTGTGGCTACTCGGAAACCTCACCACATATCTGTAACTATTCTCCGAATCAGGTCACTAGACGTGTCGCTGTCCATTCTGCTATGGATGTTCATGTACCACCCCGACTCGGTTCACCCGTCGGTATTGAGTTCCCGTAGCTCATCGGTGGTATACAGGTCCATCGGCCGGAGGCGGTACCCACCGTCGACAACCAGTTCGGCGCCTGTCGTGTAACCGCTGAGGGCGTCGGATAGCAGGAAAACGGCCGCCGCGCCGATTTCGTCGAACCGTCCCATTCGGCCCAAAGGAAAGTATCTTCCGTCGATCTGGCCACCGGGCAGATCCTCCAGCAACGCAGTTGGAAACGCTCCCGGGGTGAGAAGGTTCACCCGGATGCCATAAGGTGCGGTCTCGACTGCCATGACTTCGACGATCGCCTTGAGTCCCGACTTCGACGCTCGGTACGCCGACTCCTTGTACAACGGGACATGGGCCGCCGTGGAGCCGATGACAAGAACGCTACCCCGACCTGCGCGAATCATGTGGCGCAATGCCTCGCGACACAAGAACACGCACCCCGACAGATTCGTGGCAAGTGTGGTCTCCCAACTGCTCGCAGTGATGCGGGTGATCGGCTCGTGGTGGGTTTGCGCAGCGTTGCTGACGATCAGATCGATACTGCCGAATCCGGCGACAACCGCAGCAACGGTGGAGACGATGTCGGCCTCGTTTCCCACATCAGTCCGGAACCAGGAGGCCCGGACTCCCTTCTCGCGTAGCAACTCCAGAGCCTCCGGCCGCTCGGTACGACTCGCCAGGGCCACATCCACGCCCTCGTCCGCCAGGGCCGAAGCGATTGCCAGCCCGATACCGGTACCGCCACCGGTGACCAGTGCTGTCATCCCGGCTAGTCCTGTATCCATAAACCTCCCTCACCGATCCGCTCGCGTCCGGCCGAGCGGCTGCTGCTCAAGCGTCTGCGTAGTACTGCCGCGTGAATCGAGCCAGGGTTGCCGCATCGGCCCATCGGGTCAGCAACTCTTGCAACTCGCCATGCTCTTCCGACACCGAATCCGACCGACCTGATGCCTTGACCGCGGCGGCGGCCGCGGCCATCGCGTTGATGGCCGGGCCGAGCAGCGTCGTCGGCTCGATGAACATCTCGTAACCCAGCCGGTATATGTCGTCGATCGACAACCCGACAATCGGCTCTTCGTAGTGGAAGATCTCGTCGTGCATCTCGGTGCCGAGCGTCCTGATCGTCATCAGGGGTGCGTCCACCACCTGCCTGAAATACTTCGCCGACTCCACAGTCGGGCAGATAGCGAACAGGGCGTCCGACCCTGCTTCCAAGTACCGCTCGGCACGCACCAGCCAATCGCGACGCCGCTCCTCTTCAGTGTCGTGGACGGTGGCGACGTAAGTGCCGGGACGACCGATCACCATGAAGTCAGGGTTGGACCGCTCTGATACCATCGCCCGGATCTTGGCCGCTGTCTCGTCCACGGACTCCAGACCCATGGTGTGCGGAGGGAAGAAGGTACATTTGTACGGCAGGCCGTAGTCGTCGATGTGCACCGCTGAAACTCCGGCAGCTTCGAACTCTTTCATCCAGTGGACTGCGGCGTATGGCTCCCCGAAACCCTGTTCGAAGTCGACCACGATCGGGATGTCGACAGCGCGGCGTACGCGGCGACAAAGATCGACAACGTAGTCCGGCGTGATCAACCCGATATCCGGCAGGCCATCGACCATAGCGAGCTGCAGAGATTGGATTCCAACAGCGTCGAATCCGGCGTCCTCGACGATCTTGGCGGAGACCACGTCGTGGGCGCCCATGATCCATACCGGCTTCCCTCGTCCCAGAAGGTCCTTGAGCAGGGGAGTAGCAGTCACCTGTCTTCTCCCCGGGTGGTGAACTCGATCTCGACCGTGCGGTCGGTCTCCGCTGCCTCGTAAGCCGCCTCGGTCACGGCCACACAGATTCCGCCGTCGTAGGCATCGGCTGACCGGCTGCGTTCGCCTCTGATGGCCCTCGCGAACTCGCGTACCTGGCCGACGAACATGTCCTTGGCCGCTCCGCTCGGCGCAGACCCTCGGATGCGGTCGGGCTCAGGCTGTTCGATCATCGTCCATCCGGTACCCCCGGGACCGGCGGTCGACGAGCGCCACACGGCAATCTTTCCCTGCTCGGACGCGTGGAGCGACAGGAAGTCGAAGACCAACTGGCCTTCGCTGCCCATTATGTATCCCCACTCCGACCACTCGCCGATACCGGTCGGTGCACCCCACAGGGGTGATAGCACCCTCCCGACCACCGAGCACTCGAGACGGAGAGTCAAGCCGGCCGAGAATCGGATGAGTGCGACTCCCATGTCCTCCCATCGCGAGTCGTCGGAGGACCAGCCCTTGAGGTCGCGAGCGACATTCTTCGTGTCGGCCATCACGGCAATCGGTTCCTGGCCGGTCCAGTCACGAATCAGATCCACGTAGTGGGGGATGTGGTCCTGGAGCACGCCTCCGCCGCTGTAGGGGCTGGACCAGCGCCACCGGTACCCGGCGCGAAAGGCCCCGCCCGCATCTTCGGGGACGAAGCGATCCGGATCGAGTTTCACGGTGGTCCCCCAGTGAACGCCGCAGTAGAACGGGGTTCCGATCACTCGTTCCCCCAGAAGCTCGCGAATGCGTTCGCAGCTGGGTTGGAAGCGACGCTCGTGCGCAACCCGCAGTTCGACGCCGGCGGCCCCTGCACGACGGGCCAGTTCGGCCGCCTCCTCCGCCGTTCTCGTCAGCGGCTTCTCCATGAGAACGTGCTTTCCGGCCGCGATGAGGCGGGCGGCAATGTCGAAGTGAGTGTCGGGGGGTGTGCACACGACCACGGCGTCGATATCCGGATCCTGCGCCATGTCCGTGACGGAGGCATACCTTCGTAGACGGGTCCCCGGAGTAGATGCCAGCCTCGACGGATCGGTGTCGCAGACAGCCTCGAGCAGGAAGTAGTCGCTGTCCAGGATGGCGGGGATGTGGATGAGCATGGCCGCCACACCGGTTCCGACAACCCCGATGCGAGGTAAGCCTCGGCGTTCCATGGCTCTGCCGATCATGGCAGCTCGGGAACACCGTGCTCGTATACCTGGATGAGTTCGAACCGGATGCCGCCGGGGGAGGTGAAGAAGCCGACGTCCCGCTCGCCAAAGCCGGCTTCAACGTGTTTGACCGGCATGGTCTCACTCGCACCTGCGCGCAGTGCTCGCTCCCGGTAGTCTTCGAGCGAGTCCACCTCGTACACGATGTGCTGTAGCCCGTGTGCGAGTGGCGCAGGAAGTTGGTTCTCGTACACCATGCGTCGCATGATGTGGAGGTACTTGTCGCCCACTCGCAGCAACGGGACCCGGACCCGCTCCCTATCCCATTCGTATTCCTCGTCGAGCACGACGGAACCGCCCATCGCCTCGAAGAACGCGATCTCACGACCCACATCCTGCACTTTGGCCCCGTTGTTCCACACTTTCACGACAACTCCTATCTGGTCATGACTCGGACAGCGGTTGTGTCAACTGCCAATCTCCGGATGCCTGGTAGATACGTTCGTGGAGCTCTGTCTCCGCGATCACGCGGAGGACCGGTTCCTGGCGCTCTGCATCCTCTTCTGTCGTGATCTGCATGGGCCAAGCGGTCACATCGGCGGGAAAACCGGCGTGAGGGCGCTCGAAGTGGCCGTGGGTCCATCCGGCGGGGAAGACAGCAGTGAGGCGAACGGGGTCAAGACCGAGCCCCGTGTACTTGTTGATGGCGCTCTCCATTCGGGGCCAAGTGATCGTCCACCCTCCCTTCAGCCCTCCGGCGCCGTCGTCGTGAGGTGGCTTCGTCTCGATGGTGCCTTCTCCCCCGAGTAGCCACTCGTCGATATCGCTGAGAACGCGTATTGCCACCGGTGTTACGAGATCGAAAGCGCGCCGAAAGACGGCTTCCCTGTCTGTCCGCGACCTAGCCCCCTCATACGTGTCGTGCCGCAAGTCCTCGAGGTGACGGAGCGTGTCTTGAACCCGTGACATCCATAAGGTCGTATCCGGGTTCTGTTTCATCCGGTGTCTCCTCCTTCGATCCCAAGGCCGTACCTGGTGGCGTAGCCGCTGATCCGCTGGAGCATGAGGCGAGCAGATTCTTCGGCTCGCTCCGTCCACGCCGTCACACAACTGGAGATGACTCCGTCGAATCCGATCTCCGCTAGGGATGAGAAGAGAGAATCGAAGTCGACGTCCCCTTGGCCGATATCCAAGTGTTGATGAAGGCGAACGTCGGTATCAGATGGATTCGCGATGTATCGGCTGGGATGGTAAGTGTCTGCGGCGTGGATGTGGGTGAGGGTGTCTCCGGCGTATCGGATCATCGCCGCTATGTCACTTCCGAGATAGTGAGTGTGAGGGACGCAGTAGAGATAGGTAACATAGGGCGAGTCGATAGCACGGACCATGTCGACACCGTGGTAGTGGTCCTCCACGAAGTCATCGGGATGCGGCTCGATCCTCAACTCGACTCCGGTACGTTCCAGGATCGGCAATGTCTCATCCATGGACCGCCAGAATTGATTCTCACTCACATATCGTGTATTCCTGCTCGTTCCGAACTCGGTGCTAACGACCGGGCACTCGAGTTCTGCGGAGATCTCGATGGTACGCCTCATATACCGCGACCCGCCGGCTCGTTCGTGCTCGTCTGCGCTCGACCACTTGAAGAGGCCGTAGAGAGCGGTGAGTTCGACGCCTGACGCATCGAGCGACCTCCGCAGTCGAGCGATCCTCTGGCGGCTGGCCCGAGGATGGCAGTAGAGAGGGACAAAGTCTTCCCGCGGGGAGAGGTCCATGTACCGGTAGCCGAAGCGGGCGGCTTTGTTACCGAGTCGGTCGAGCGGTGTGAACCTGATTTGATACGGATTGTATGAGATCTTCACCGAGACTCCTATATTTCCCGTTCGCGCCGTACTGAACTCAACATCTCAGCGAGGTCATCGACGGTTACATCGCTTCCCTTATGCTCCGATACGATCGACCCGTGCTCGAGCACGATGATCCGGTCCGCGACCGGCTGCACATGTGCCATGTTGTGATCAATGTAGAGCACACCGAGACCCCGGTCAGCAGCTTGGCGGATCGTATCCAGTACGTTCACGGTCTCCCGAACCGAGAGGGCGGCTGTCGGTTCGTCGAGGAGGAGGAGTTGTGCCCCGAAGTGGACAGCGCGCGTGATCGCAAGCGACTGCTTCTCACCTCCGGATAGACGCGATGCGGTTTCGTTCGTCGAGTGTATGCGCGTCAGGCCCAGGTCTTCCAGTTTCCGCAGCGTCAGCCTCCGCATGCGTCCCTTGTCCAGCGGCCTCATCGGGAGCCAGCCGGGGCCTATCTTGAGTTCCTTACCCAGGAAGAAGTTGCGCCACAGGCTCAAGCCTCCGATCAGGGCCAGATCCTGGTAGACCGCCTCGATCCCCAGGTTGCGCGCCGCGGCGGGAGATAGCCGGGTGTCCCGTCCCTTGAAGGTAACGCTGCCCGATGTCGGGGGGAAATAGCCCGTGACCATCTTCACGATCGTCGACTTGCCGGCCCCGTTGTCCCCGATGAGACCAACGACCTCACCGGGCCTGATCGTCAACGAGACATTCCGCACGGCGCGAGTGGATCCGAAGCTCTTACTCACGTTCCTGAGCGCTAACAGCACGTCTGCCGTTGAGCTGGTCTCATCGGTGGCAGCCGCGGTCGTCATGACTTCAACCACCTCTGACTCACCTCGAGGAGGCGGTCTCCCGCCCTTCCGATCCGGATGTTGCTGATCACTGCCGCTATGAGAAGGATCCCGATGATCGCCGTGTACCACGCTCCCGGGGCGCCTACCAGGATGAGGCCGGTCCGCAGGCTCGCCAGGATCAACGTACCGATGAAGGCACCCAGCACGGATCCGGTGACCCCGAAGATCGATGTTCCGCCGACCACAGTGGCCACTATGGCCAGCAACTCGAAGTTGGAGCCGTAGCCGGCGGAAACGGTGCGGAAGGACGTGAAGGTAGCGATTCCGGCGAAGCCGGCCAGTGTGGACGACACCACGAAATTCGTGGTCTTCACGCGGTTGACCGGTACGCCCATCTCCCGGGCCACACCACGGCGACCTCCGGCCGAACGGGACCAGTTGCCGTATTCTGTCAGGTCGGTCACATACCAGAGGACTCCAACGATGAGCAACGCCCACAGGAACTGCGCAGGCACGGGAGCATTGCCTACGTCGCCGCCGAGGATGGTGAACAGTCTGCTCTCGTCGAAGTAGAGGAGGTTGTCGCCTTCGCTGATGAAGATGGCGGTCCCGATGATGGCGAAGGACGATCCAAGTGTTGTGATGAGGGACGGAATCCCGAACCGCGTGGTGATGAGCCCGTTGAACAGACCGACGGCGGAGCACAGTATCAAGGCTATGAGAAACGCCGGAAAGACCCAAATGTCGGCCTTGGTGAGCAACAGCGCGAAGAGGATCGGTCCGATCGCATAGACGGATGCGACCGATAGATCGAACTCGCCCGAGAACATCAGCATCGTGATTCCGGCGCTGATGATCGAGATCGACGCGGCGACCGAGGTCATTCCCTCGATTTGCGTGGCTGTGAAGAACTTTCCGGAACGGAGCTGGAAGAAGACGCACAGTCCAACGAGTACCACGGTAGGTCCCGCCAGCCGATTCGACGCCATCCTGCCGATGAATATGGCCAGCCGATGTGTGCCGACCCTTGTGTTGGATACCATTACCTACCTCGGTCCGTTTGCCGGGCCCGGGGAGTATCCGGGCCCGGCAGACGGGGGATCAGTTGCGTCCGGCCGCGACTGCCGCCTCGAGCAAGTGGACGTTGTCCATCGTGACGATCTGCGTTCCCGTGTCGACGTTGACGGGATTCAGGCCAAGGACCGTCTCGATGTACATGTTCACGACGGTCATGTAGCCCTGGAGCCATGGCTGCTGGTTGAGCGCCGCGGTGAGCGTGCCCTGCTTGAGGTGCTCGACCGCCGCCGTGTCGACATCGAACGTGCCGATGACGATGTCGAGTCCTCGCTCGCCAACGATCACACCAGCCGGGTTGGATGCCGGATTGCCGAGACCGATGATGCCGGCGGTGTCCGGGTTGGCGTCGAGGTAGGCGGAGATCGTCTGCTGGTTGACGACTTCGTCCAATTCGCCGTCGAGGTCTTCGTACGGGATACCGTTGGCGTCGAGAACGCGCTTCACTCCGTCGGCGCGCAGCGTCAAGACGGTTGCTCCCGGGGCGTTGTTGAAGATCACCACCTTGCCCTCGCCGAGTTGCGGTAGCAGGTGGGTCATCAGGACCTCTCCTGACTTGGTCTCATCCTGCCCGACGTACGACAGCGTCAGGATCCGTGGATCCGTCGTTGCGGTCGCCGGGTCGCCGTCCACTGCTTCAAAGCGGTTGTTGTTGAACAGCATCACGGGAATTCCCTCATCGAGGGTATCGAGAATCGCCGACTCCTGGCCCTTGGTGAAGTATGAGATACCGATTGCGTCGGGCTCGGCGGCCGTGGCTGCCTGGAGAGCAGGGTTCAACGTTTCGGCGTCCACGCCGCCTGGCTGGACGATTTGTACATTGACCCCAAGCTGTTCTCCGGCGGCGATGGCGCCGGCTTCCAGCGTTTGGCAGAAGCTGCAGTTCGCGAAGAAGGTGATCATAACGAAGTCATGAGAGCCTGCCTGGGCGCTCGTGTCGGCCGTAGTCTCGGTCATCGCGGCGGTTGTTGCCGCGGCTGTGGTGGTCGTGGTGTCTTCGGATGCATCGGCGCACGCGGCAACCAACACTCCGAGGGCCAGAAGGAGCGCAGGGAAGGCTCGCAGCGACTTCCTTCCAGTCCGAACTTCGGTTCTTCGCAGCAAGTCGATCATTCTCATTTTTCCTCCCCGGCACGTGCACCTTCGATGCGTGAAGTGCCCCGACGAATAGATGTCTCGTCTCGGAAAGATTACTTGTACGGGATTTGACACGTCAATGTATTTGTCCTATTTGTTCGGTGAGGTCAGGGGTTGTTCTGGCGGCGTACACGACTGGCGTGACGTGATGGCGGGCGGCGGCTTCGCGAACAGTCACAAGCCGACCCGGCGTAGACAACCGGCGGGTGTCGATGCTCTTCGCGTCCTGGAAATGCTCGTGGACTACCCCGAAGGCGTCGGAACAACCGATCTCGCGGACAGTCTCGGTATGGATGCGGACAGTCTCGGTATGCATATAGCCCAGGCGCACCGACTGCTGAACGGGCTCCGCTCCGCTGATTACGTCGCCCACACGGAGACCTCCCCCGTCGGTACGTCATCACACCGAAGCTACTGGGGTTGGCGGCACGTCATGTCGACCGAACGTACCTACCCCGCATGAGCCGCCCTACGATGAGGCGCATGCGAGACCAGACAGGAGAAACGGCGAATCTGGTGGCGCCGGCCGACGGCCGGACGGTAACCGTCGCCCGAGAGATCTCACGACATCCGGTGTCGGTCCCCACGCGAATAGGGGAAGTGTGGTCGCTCAACGAGACACCGACGGGTTGGGCCGTCCAAGCCTTCCGCAACGATGGCAACTGCCCGGACTCGATGGCGGAACGGCTCGCACGGATTCGGCGATTCGGATCCACCACCAGCCACGCAGAGTCTCCTCGATGAGTCGATCCTCCTGGCCGCGAACCTACCGCCCGGTCGGGGGGTGGGGTCGGCTTCCGGACGGTTGGAGCTTCATCGATGCCACCTCGGTGGCAGTTGACAGCAACGACCGGGTCTACGTGTTCAACCGCGGTGACCACCCCGTGATCGTGTTCGACCACACAGGGGAGTTTCTCACCTCATGGGGTTACGGACTCTTCAGGACTCCCCACGCGATCACCATTTCGGCAGCAGAAAAGCTGTGGCTGACGGACTACGCCGATCACACCGTTGGATGCTTCGAGCAAGACGGAGGGTTGGTGCGAACCATCGGTCAGCCCGGTGTCTCCTCACCCGCCCACAGTGGGTGCCCGTTCAACAGGCCGACCGATGTCGCTGAGTCTCCGGCTTCGGGTGACATTTTCATTTCGGACGGATATCGCAATTCGGCGGTTCACCGCTTCTCCGCCGATGGCCGGCACATTCTGAGTTGGGGCCGGCCGGGAACCCAACCCGGCCAGTTCAACATCCCGCACAACATCGCCGTCGGATCCGACGGGCGGGTATACGTCGCCGATCGTGAGAACCACCGCATCCAGGTGTTCGATGAGAACGGCGCCTACCTGGACCAGATCAACAACCTCCACCGCCCTTGTGCCCTCTACGTACACCCGGAGGAGGCGCTGCTGATCGTCGGGGAACTCCCCTCCCGTCTACCCGTTAACCAGGATGTTCCGAACATTGGCGCCTGTGTGAGCATCCTCACGTTGGATGGCGAATCGGTGGCGCGCATCGGCGGTCGGTTTGCCGGCGAGGGACCAGGCGAGTTCGTGGCGCCGCACGGCGTCGCGGTCGACTCCACAGGGGCGATCTACGTTGCCGAGGTTGCATTCCAGGCGCGGGGTCGGCACGAGGACCCGCCGCGGGTCATCCGATCCCTGCAGAAGTTCGTTCCGCATAGGGCATCACAGAAGGACATCTCGCGTGTTGGAGCCCCCTGACCTTCTCGTAGTATTGACCGTATCTCGAGGGGCCGATGTCGGTGTCACCCGATGCCATCCGAGGTTGTCGATGCCCAGGCTGGTAGACCGTTGACGGGAGAGGCACACCCCGATCCGAGCGAAACGATGGTAGGGGTTGGCGACGCGCCATCCTCGGTGTCTCTTACAGGGGCCCACGTCTCGACCTCCGCCGAGCAGGCCGTCTCCGTTGTTGTCGCCGCGGGTCTCACTCATGCGTTCATGGTGCCCGGAGAGAGTTTCCTCCCGCTCATCGATGCATTCGATAAGCATCCCGGGGCGAGGCTGGTCACAGCCCGGCACGAGGCCGGGGCGAGCTTCATGGCTGCGGCATTCGCGAGGCTCACCGGACGCCTGACCGCGTGCCTCGCTTCGCGCATTCCCGGCGCTTCCAATCTGTCGATCGGTCTGCACACGGCGTTGGTTGATAGTTGCCCGGTGGTTGCTCTGGTAGGCCAGGTCGGTACACGCGACCGTTACCGTCGGGCCTTCCAGGAGGTCGACCTGGCCCAGTTTCTGGCTCCGGTCACGAAATGGGTGTCAGAGCCTCCCGGTGGATCACGGCTCGCGGAACTCATGCACGCCGCTGCCCGGCAAGCGCTCCAGGGTCGCCCCGGACCGGCCGCTCTAGTCCTCCGGGAAGACATCCTGGACGAGCGGGTGCCGGCGAGCGAACACTCTTGGATAGACCGGCCCCGACCCTCGGCGAGTTCCGAGGAAGTTGAGGCGGCGTTGGGCAGGCTCCGTCGAGCCGATGCACCGGCTATTTGGGTAGGGACAGGGGTCATCGACGCGGAGGCCGGCCACCTGGTTCAGTCACTCGCAGAACATGAGGAGATACCCGTCATCACCGCGTGGCGACGTCCGGACGCGTTTCCCAACAGCCACCGGCTCTACCTTGGTCAGAGTGGGCTCGCAGCGGCTCCTTCGGCTAGGGATCGGCTCGAGCACGCAGACTGCATCTTGGCAATCGGGACGCAGTTGGGGCAGCTATCAACGTTCCGTTACAAGGCCCTCCGGCACGAGACGGAGATCATCCACGTGTTGGGCCATGCGGAGGGACTCGGCGGGCCCTTCCCTGGTGTCACGCCGATCCTGTCCGATCCCCATCACTTCCTGACGAAGTTGATCGAGGCGGCTCAGCGCGCAGACCCCGACCCGGGTGTGCTGAAGGCGAGGTTCGAGCAGAACCGCGCAGCCCGCAAGCGATGGCTTGCCGAGTCGAAGCCGGCAGCGTCGGGCTCACACCCAGGATATGTCGACCAAGAGGTGCTGGCGCATCAACTCAGGGCGACCATCCCACCGGATGCGGTCGTAACCAATGATGCGGGCAGCTTCACCGCCTGGATCAGCCGCTATCTCACACGCGACCACCCGAGAACCTATCTGGCTCCCACGTCAGGTGCGATGGGGTATGCCATCCCGGCAGCGGTGGCCGCGAAGCTCGCGAGGCCGACCGTCCCGGTGATCGCGATCGTCGGTGACGGGGGGTTCATGATGACCGGGGCCGAGGTCGAGACTGCGGTGAGGGAGCGGACACGGGTAGTAGTAGTCGTCGTTGACAATGGCGAATATGGGACGATCCGCCTGCACCAGGAGCGGCGTCGGACAGGCCACTTTCCCGGCTCGCTGCTTGGGCCGATCGATTTCGCAGCCTACGGCAGATCACTCGGAGCGGCGGGCTTCACCGTTTCAGCGAATCGCGACGTCCGTGGCGTTCTGGACGAAGCGCTGGAATCCAACAGACCGGCGGTGGTGCACGTCAGGGTCGATCCCGCGCAATTGGACATAACGGAGTTGAGAGACATCGAAGACTAGGAGGCCGTGCGGATTGGTGATGTTGGGGGATTCCACCTTGCCCGCTGACGCCGTAGTTCCTGATCGGCTCGCCGATGTGGGCGGCGAGGACTTCCTGCCACGTCTCGCCGTCGTTGACCTGATCGCAGTGGGTGAAGCTGTCGCCGTAGGTATTGATCCGGCAAGGTTGTTCCCTGTGGTGGACCATGCGGCGGGCACCCGAGGGGTCGTAGCTGTAGCGGGTGAGCGACCCGTCGGTTCCGTGCCGGTACGTTCCCTCGACCGGTGTCCACCCGACGGCGGGGTCGTGCCGCTCGTCTATGTAGTTGTCGGTGCCACGTCCCTCGATCCACCCGCTGACGGAGTCGGGAGTGAACGCGAGTTGCTCGAAGTAGCGGCGGACCAGTGGTTCAGCGGGCACTTCTTGCATCCGCTTGCCGTACCGGTTCGACTGTTGCAAGCCGGCACACCTGAGGAGCCCGGGGTCGGATCCGGGCTTCGGCGCCGGCGGGTTGCTCAGTTCGACCTATAACGAGCTCCCTTGAACCGGTCCTGCAGGGCGAACAGGGTCGTGGGTCCGGTCGTCGTGGTATCGGGCCGATCGGTACCTTCTCGAGTCGGGGCGCCCTCGGGGGAGTCCCGCGCAGCATCTGCTCGTTGTAGGAATCCGGATCCGTGACCCCCGATAGGGGCCAGGAATCGGCCGCGGAATAGGCGAACAGCAGCAGATGCCGGGGGAGGGTAGAGGTATTGGGCGCGGAGCCGTGGAGCAGCCGGATGTGGTGGATCGAGATCGATCCTGCCTTGAGCTCGATCGGCACGGCTCCGGACGGATCGAAGGCCGGATCCGCCACCGCGCCGACGAACTCGTCGCCCTGGTAGTGGTCCCAGATCTGGCCGAGGTGGGATCCCGGGACGACCAGCAGGCGGCAGGTCCGCCCGGATGTCATGGCTGCGGTTGTACCTCCACTGCCGAGGACAGCAGGTCATGCCGCGATCTCAGCCCGGATCCGAGTCCGACCATACCAACCCGGCCGGATGGCTCACCCGCTAGACGAGTAGTTCCAAGGGGTCCGACCGGAAGCGATGCGTTGCAACTATCGGTGTACAACGCCGCACAACACAGGCGTGATGCAATACATCCGTCGCTCTTGGCGCAGGTTCCTCTTTTCTGTTTCGTGGACGAACTCTCGGCGCGACGCAGTAGCCGGACGACACCCACCGATAGCGGAAACTTACTCAATCCGACACTAACCACGGAATACCAACTAGCAACTACCAACTAGGGACTAGGAACTAATCATCTAGCTGACAACGGTACCAGTGGCACGTTGATGCTCGATGGATGCGACGCCGAGTGATGGATCCTGTTGGTCGCGAGTCGAGTACGCGTGTGGCGTCCGAGCGGCTCGCCGGTGTTGGGATTGACGTCGAAGCGAGGGAAAGACGACGAGGAGACCAACACCCTCATGCGGTGGCCGGCCACGAAGAGGTTGCTAGTCGGGTAGAGCTGGAACTCGACCGTGACGACCTCGCCGGGGGTGAGCAACCTGCCCCTGTCGAACCCCTCGCGGTAGCGCACCCGCATCAACCCGTCGGCTACGTTGAGCCGGAATCCGTCGGGCCAGTCGGCGCTCGACGGGTAGACATCCTGGACCATCACGAAGAGGTCGGTGTCTGCCACGTCCGAGGAGAGGTAGATCGTGGCTGCGATCGGTCCGGTGACTTCGATGTCGTCATCGAGCGGCTCGGTCTCGAACACGATCACGTCGTCGCGAAGTTCCAGGGGCCCGGTGAAGTCGTCGGTTCTGAGCGTGTCGGCTCGAACGCGTTGATCGGCCGCACCGTGGATCACCATCGGCCGCATCAACGAGATCGCCCTCAGAGGATCCACGCGTTGGGGCACCGGCACGAAATCGGTGAGCGAGGAAGTGTTCGCCGAGACGGTCGGCATGGGATGCCGCGGGTCGTAGGGGAACGACGAGCTTCCGCCATCCTCGGGTGGGGGAAACCGATCGAGCCCGCCGTCCGGTTGGAAGTAGAACGGAGCCACTACCGCCCGCTCGAGAGGCCAGGCCGCCTCGTCACGCCATCGTCCGCCGTGGTCGAGCAGGCCTTCCTCGGTACGGCGCCCGGTGCCACCTCCCATGACGAAGATGCGCACGTCCGCGGTGTCGGCGACACCGTCGTCGTTCCCGCGCAGCCAGAAGTCGAACCAGCGGAACAGCTCGCCCAGCCAACTTCCTCCGGGGAAGACCTCGTCGTTCGAGTTCATCGCGGCCGCCGGACCGAGGTCCACCTCTCCTGCGGTCGGCTGTTCGAGTGTCACGGACCCGTGCGTCCAGGGTCCCATGAGAAGCTTTTGATGACGGAGCCTCCCCCCGAGAGCGACGAAGTTGTCTGTGGTGGCGCGGGCATAGGAGTCGTACCAGCCGCCGCTGTAGATGGTCGGAACGTCGGCGGTGCGGTCGTAGTGGGCCGCGAAGTTCAGACCGGACTGGTGCCAGAACCGGTCCTCACTCACCTCGTCGCCCCGCTCGTAGAGTTCGCGCGCCCACCGGTCGTAGCCCGGGAGTTCGGACAGGGGAGACTCCTCCCGCCACGGGAGCCGCCGCAGCCACTCGTACATGGACAGCCCGTGTTCCCACAGCGCTTGGGCCAGTTCCGGGTCGCTCTCCATCGATGTTGTCGCTCCGTGCGCGACGGCCCACGCCAACCAGCGGAGTTCCATAGCGCCGTTGTGGCGCAATGCGGTGCGATTCCCATTCGAGCCGCCCTGGTTTATCCACATCGCCCTGAGGTGCGGAGGCTGCTCGATAGCCAGCGCGTTCTGAACCCAGCCCGGGTATGAAGTCCCGTACGTTCCTACGTTGCCATCGCAGAACGCCAGGGCAGCCACCCACTCGACGGCGTCATAGCCATCAGGCCCTTCGTTCGCGAACAGCACGAAGTCACCGTCCGACGCGAAACGCCCCCGGCAGTCCTGTACGACGAACACGAACCCGCGGCTGGTCCAGAACTCCGCTTCGGGACCGTGCCGCGGGTCGGTGCGGTCGTAGGGGGTGCGTACCATCACCGCCGGGAACGGCCCCGGCAGCGCCTCGCCGTGACGCGCCGGCCGCCACACGTCGGTCGCCAGGTGCACCCCGTCGCGGGCCGCCATGCCCATGTCTCTGGCGAGGGTGGTGCCGTACTCGGGGGATGGGACCATCTGTGGAACCTCTTGAGATCGGCGGCCCGGAACCCAAGTATACGAACGGACCTCGAAGGGTGGTGTGACCCTTCACGGACCATCCACCGTCAGCCGTCAACCGGGCAATGGACAACAAGCCACGACCATCCCAGCGGGGCCGGCCAACGGAGGTCAGGGAATGTTCCTCAGCTTCGCTGTCCGAGAACTGATGCGACCGCGTCCACCAGCAGCCGGTGCTCCACTTCGTGGATACGCGCACCGACGGTCTCGCTCGAGTCGTCGTCGTGGATCGGCACCTGCTCCGAGGCGATGACCGGTCCGTCGTCCACGCCCTCGTCGACAACGTAGTGAACCATCACGCCGGCGAAGGTGACCTCCCCGGCCTGGTAGGCCTCCCAGGTCTCGTCGATGGCTGTGGCTCCGGGGAACAGCCCGGGGAGCGCAGGGTGGAGATTGACGACCCGGCCCGGGAACCGATCGAGAAACGCCATCGACAGGAGGTGCATCCAGCCTGCGAGCACCACCAGATCGGGTCGGCCGATCGCGACGGCATCCGCGAGGTCGGCATCGTAGCACCGGCGGGCTTCCCGGCGATCGGGAGCGCCGTCGACATACGGCCCCAGTGGGCGGCACTCCTCGGGAATTCCGGCGCGCCGGGCCCGCGTGCGGGCCCGGGCGTCACGGCGGTTTACGATCACCCTGGTCACCTCGGCCTGCAGGCGACCCGCCGCGACGGCGTCGATCAGTGCTTGGAGGTTGGTACCCGAACCCGACGCCAGGACGACGAGCCGCGCAGTCACCGCCACGACCCGGTAAGAACCACCCGTTCCTCCCCGTCCACGACGGACGCCACTGTCCCGATCCGGGGGCAACCGAGTTCGGCGGCTCGCTGCCCGAGGCAGGGATCGATGATGGCCGCCATACCGATCCCCATGTTCCACGTCCGAAATGCCTCGGCATCGTCGATCCCGCTCCAGCCGACCAGGGTGACGAAGGGCTCCGGTACCTGCCAGGCTCCCAACTCGACCGTCACTCCGAGACCTGAGGGCAGCACCCGGGGGATGTTGTCGATCAGCCCACCGCCGGTCACGTGTGCCAGAGCCTTCGGTTCCACACCTTCGGCCTGCAACGATCGCACTAACGGGAGGTAGCTCCGGTGCGGCGCCAGCAGCCCGTCGACCATGGCCCGAGACAGTTCGCGCCCCTCGATCAGCCGCCGGATCAGCGAGTACCCGTTGGTGTGCGGCCCGCTGCTCGCCAGGCCGACCACCAGGTCCCCCTCCCGCATCTCGTCCAGACGGGGCCAGAGCCGGTCACGGTAAGCCATCCCCACAATGGTCCCGGCGACATCGATCGCGCCAGGCATGTAGACGCCCGGCATCTCCGCCGTCTCACCGCCCAGCAGGGCGCAGCCCGCCTCCCGGCAGGCTTCTGCGACACCCCCGACGATGGCGGCCACCACCTCCGCTACCAGTTGCGAGGTCGCGATGTAGTCGAGGAAGAACATGGGTTCGGCGCCCACGACGAGGATGTCGTTGATGCAGTGGTTGACCAAGTCGAGTCCCACGCCGTGCCAGCGTTCGTAGCGGCCTGCCAACTCCGCCTTGGTGCCGACACCGTCGGTGGACGCCACCAGTACCTTGCCCGGTCCGAGCCCATCGGCCGCGTAGAGGCCACCGAATCCTCCTCCGCCCACCAGTACCTGGTCCGTACGGGTTGAGGCCACCGATGAGGCCAGCAGGGCCACGGCCCGGTTCCCGGCGTCGATGTCGACTCCGGAGTCCCGATAGGTGATCATCGGATGCTGCCTCCGTGGGAGAGCGGCACCCGGACAGACTCGGGCAGCGGGCGACGGCCGATGTCCAGGCGGTGGTGCGAACCCTCGAAGGTGATGGCCTCCACCCCTGCGTAGGCGCGCTCCGTCGCCTCCGGTAGGGTGTTCCCCAGAGCGGTCACGCCCAGCACCCTTCCGCCTGTGGCGTGGATCACGCCGTCGACGAGGGACGTTCCGGCATGGAACACCAGGCATCCTTCGATCACCGCCTCCTTGAGACCGGAAATCGGCGCGGGCTTGGCCGACACCGTCGGGTAGCCGGCGGATGACATGACCACAGTGGTGCATGCCGAGCCTGACCACTCGACCTGGACACCCCCGAGCGAGCCGGTTGCGCAGCCGAGCATCACCTCGAAGAGGTCGCTCTCGAGCAAGGGCAGGACCGCCTGGGTCTCCGGGTCGCCCAGACGGCAGTTGATCTCCAGAACCCTCGGGCCCTCCTCGGTGAGCATCAGCCCGAAGTAAATGACGCCGCGGTAAGGCGTGCCGGCCGCGGCGAGTGCGTCGAGGGTCGGGCGGATGATGCGGTTGGACACCTCGCCGATGAGTCCCCCGGTCGCGAACGGCGACGGGACGAAGGCACCCATCCCTCCGGTGTTCGGCCCGCGGTCCCCGTCGAAGATCCGCTTGTGGTCCTGGGCGGCCGGCATCACCACGAAGTCGTTGCCGTCGCTGAAGGCGAGCACCGAGATCTCCGTGCCCCGCAGCCGTTCCTCGACGACGACTTCGCGGCCCGCTTCCCCGAAGCGTCCATCGACCAGCATGGCGCGGATGGCGGCAGCCGCCTCCGCAGGGGTCTCGGCCACCACCACTCCCTTACCGGCAGCCAGCCCGCTGGCCTTGATGACCGGCACCGAAGGGAGCTGATCGAGATACGCCAGTGCGGGCTCCGGCTCGCGGAACGTGGCCGATGCGGCGGTCGGCACGGATAGCTCGTTCAGGAACGTCTTGCAGTACGCCTTGGAAGCCTCCAGGCGGGCGCAGTCCGCACTGGGCCCGAAGGTCGGGACGCCGATCGCTTCCATCGCATCGGCCAGTCCCGCCGCCAGCGGTGCCTCAGGACCTACCGCTACGAGGTCAACCGATTCTCGTCGAGCGGCATCCACCAGCCCGGCGAGATCACCGGCCCCGACCTCGAGGTTCTCGCATCGCTCCGCCAGGGCGGTGCCGGCGTTACCGGGTGCTACGAGGATCCGGTCCACCCGGGAGGACTTCCCCAATGACCAGCAGAGAGTGTGCTCGCGACCTCCTCCACCCACCACTAGCACCGTGGTCACTGGCTCACTCTCCCCAAACCGAGGCGAAGGGATCCTGGAGGCCGAGTTGCAACTGAACGAACTGCTCGGGCTCGAACGGGTAATCGCCCGTGAAGCAGGCGTTGCAGTAGCCATCCTCGGCGTCCAGTGCCCTCATCAGGCCCTCGATGGAGAGAAAGGCGAGGGAGTCGGCGCCAATTTCGTCCCGTATCCCGGCGACCGAGAGGCGGGAGGCGACCAACTCCTCGGGAGTGGCCATGTCGATCCCCATGTAGCAGGGATGGGTGATGGCGGGACACGCCACCCGCACGTGCACCTCCGACGCCCCGGCATCGCGAAGCATTCGCACCAGCTGCCCCCCGGTCGTCCCCCTGACGATCGAGTCGTCGACCATGACGATTCGCCGGCCGGCGAGGTTGTCCCGGAGGGGGTTGAACTTCATCGCCACGCCGGCGTTGCGGAGTTCCTGGGTCGGCTCGATGAAGGTCCGGCCCACGTAGCGGTTCTTGATCAGCCCCTCCGTATAGGGGAGACCCGCCTCCTGGGCGAATCCGACCGCGTGGGGCGTCCCTGAGTCGGGCACGGACAGCACCAGGTCAGCCTCCACCGGGGCTTCACGAGCCAACTCACGGCCCAGGCGCTGGCGGACGCTGTGCACGAGGTTGCCGTCGTGGACGGTGTCGGGCCGGGAGAAGTAGATGTTCTCGAACGTGCAGAATGCTCGCTTCTGGGGAGGGGCGCCCTGTTCGATGTGAAGCCCGAGCGCGTCTATGCGGGCGATCTCGCCAGGCCGCAACTCGGCTACGAACTTGGCGCCGGTCGTCGAGAAGGCGCAGGTTTCCGACGCCAGTACATAACCGCCGTCGATCTCCCCGATCACCAGGGGACGGAACCCCCAAGGGTCCCGGACCCCGTAGACAGCCTCGCGGGTGAGGATCGTCAGCGAATAGGCCCCCTCGACGCTATCCATGAGGGTCCGGATCCGGTCCAGCCAGCTACCCCCCGCCCCGGTGAGGACATGTACCATCAGCTCGGTGTCGGAGGAGGTCTGCAAGCCGACTCCCCGTTCGAGGAGCCGGCGGCGCAGTTGCGGGGCATTCACCAGGTTGCCGTTGTGAGCCACTGCCAGCGGGCCGTCGATGGTCTCGATCACTTGCGGTTGGGCATTGCGGAGGGTGGATCCGCCGGTGGTGCTGTAGCGGGTGTGCCCGACGGCGGCGGAGCCCCTCAGGCTCGAGAGGATGTCTTCGTTGAACACCGACCCGACCAGCCCCTCGCCCTTGTGAACATGGGCGAACAGGCCGTCGTAACTCACGATCCCCGCAGCCTCTTGACCCCTGTGCTGCAAGGCGAAGAGCCCGAAGAAGGTGATCCGGGCCGCTTCCCGGTCCGCGGCATAGACACCCACCACCCCGCAGCGCTCACGGGGACTATCGAGGCCCGATCCGGGCACCATCACCACCGCCGGAGCCTGCGCCGTGCCGCGATAGCCCGCTCCAGGGCTCGCTCGGCCGAACTGTCGATGCACGTGATGTGGCCCATCTTGCGACCGGGACGGACCTCGTCCTTGCCGTAGAGATGGAGATACACACCGGGGTCGATCATCGCCTCGTCCCAAGCCGGCCCGCGGTCGGAGGGATCATCCCAGAGGTCCCCGAGGATCTGTACCATGGCCGCGGGGCGGCAGGAACTCTCTCCGAGGGGCAGGCCGCAAATGGCGCGAAGTTGCTGGCCGAACTGGCTGGTAGACGCCGCTTCGATAGTGCAGTGGCCGCTGTTGTGGGGCCGCGGAGCAATCTCGTTCACCACCAATTCATCGCCCGTCACGAACATCTCGACGCAGAGAACACCGACCAACTCGAGGTGTCCGGCGATCGTCGCCGCCAGGTCCACAGCCGCCGCGGCCACGTCCGGTCCTACCGAGACAGGTGGCGTGACGGTCGTGTCGAGAATCCCACTCACATGCACGTTCTCCATAACGCCGTGATGGGTCATCTCACCGGTGACTCCCCGAGCCACGACGACCGAGATCTCCGCATCGAAAGGAACCACCTCCTCGACTATCAAGCCTTCCTCGCCGATCGTCTCGATGATGTGGCGGGCCGCGGTTTGGTCTGCGGATACGAGACGAACCTGGCCGCGGCCGTCGTAGCCGAACCGGACCCGTTTGGCGATAACCGGTGGACCTAGATCCGCCACCGCCCGAAGTAGCCCGCTTGCCGTTGCGACCTCACGGAAAGCCGCCACCGGCGCTCCGGCAGCCATCAGAGCGCGGCGCTCTCGGCCCCGGTGCTGGGCGGCAGCGATGATGGAACCTCCCGGCCGGACCGGGACGTTCGCCCGGGAAGCCAAGTCTGCGAGCAGCCCCACCTCGACATTCTCGAATTCCCAGGTGATGACGTCGCTGAGACCGACGAAGCGCTGGACGGCCAGGCCGTCGTCGTAACCCGCCGCAACTTCGACGTCGGCGACCCGGCCGCCCGGCGTGTCCTTGTTCCCGCCGGTCAGCACGGCCACCCGGTACCCGAGCCGGTGTCCCTCGAAGGACAGCATCCTTCCCAACTGCCCGCCGCCGACGATGCCGATGGTGGCTCCGGGAGCGACCACCTGGCTCATCACAGTTCCAGTTCGGTCGCGCGCACGACCGCCGAACGCCTCTCCCGGTATGCGGTGAGACTCTCGGCCAGTTGCGGGTCGCGGCAGGCCAGCATGGCAACCGCGTAGAGGCCGGCGTTGGTGGCGCCGGCCTCTCCGATCGCCATGGTGGCGACGGGAACCCCGGCCGGCATCTGCACGATCGACAGCAGCGAATCCATACCCTTGAGTGCGCGGCTCATGATCGGAACTCCGATGACGGGCACGATCGTGTGACCGGCCACCATCCCCGGCAGGTGCGCAGCGCCTCCGGCCCCCGCGATGATGGCCTCGAGTCCCCGCCGGGAAGCAGACTCGGCGTACTCGACCATGAGGTCAGGGGTGCGGTGCGCCGAGACGACCCTGGACTCGTGGGGCACACCGAAGTCCCCGAGGACTTCGACGGCGCGCCGCATCGTGGGCCAATCGGATTCACTGCCCATGATCACGCCGACGAGCGGGTGCCCGGTCACGCTTCGTTTCTCCTCCGCCCTCCGCCGGCAGCCTGCTGGGCCATCCGGCGGAACTAGCGGTCTGCCTGCGAGAGGCAGACACAGCTCTGGCCACGATTATGGACGATGCCGAGCGCGAATCGCGGTAATGACCCTTGGCGCCGCCGGGTAGGCGGCCGGGACGAGCGGGCGGCCGGTGAGAGCCCCGAACACCTCCAGATAGGCGCGGGCGGCGGCGACCCCCAGTTTGGTAGCGAGCGGAGGCGGGTCCCCGTCTCCCGTGAACCCCTGCGCGGCGTAGGCAAGGCGCACGAGTTCCTTGTCCAGGTTCTCGGGCTCCTTGCCGGCAGCGATGCGCTCCTCGGCTGTCGCCGCCCGCCAGAAGCGTGAGGAGTCGGGCGTGTGGACCTCGTCGATGATGGTCACGCGGCCCTCCGGGTCGATGCCGAACTCGTACTTGGTGTCGACAAGCACCAATCCGGCCGCCGCGGCCGCCTCCTGACCACGTTCGAAGACGGCTAGCGCGATACTCCGCACCTCATCCCATTCACTCACCTCCACCAGTCCTCTGTCGACGATGTCCCGCTCGGTGATCGGACGATCGTGGGCACCCGTCGTCCCCTTGGTGGTGGGGGTGATGATCGGTCGGGGGAGTGGATCGTTCTTCTTCATGCCGTCGGGGAACCGGATCCCGTAGACGCGGCGGGCGCCTGCTGCGTAGAGGGTCCACGCTGAGGTGCCCGTCGTTCCGGTCAACCGGCTGCGGACCACCACCTCGACCGGAAGGGTGCGGCACTTGCGGACGACCATCACGTTGGGATCAGGAACCTCGACCATGTGGGTGGGCACCAGATCGGCGATCCGCTCGAACCACCAGGCCGACAACTGGTTGAGGACCTGACCCCGGTAGGGCACGGTTCCGAGCACCCGGTCGAAAGCCGAGAGACGGTCGGTGGCGATCAGCGCGAGGCGCTCGCCCAGATCGACCACGTCACGGACCTTGCCCCGGATGACCGGACCGATGTCCGCCACCTCCTCGGCTTCGATCCCGGTGAACGGTCGGGTCAGAGCCGGTCCGAGGTCGGGTCTCTCGGGCCCGGTCATCCCGCTGCCTCTACGAACCCCTCGAAGAGGGGGAGCCCCCGCCGTCCGGGCGGCCCTCCGGGCCGCTGCCAGTCCACGACGTGATCCTCCGGATGTGGCATGAGTCCGACCACCGCCCCGGTGGCGTCGCAGAGGCCGGCGATGTCATCCACCGAGCCGTTGGGGTTGGCCGGGTACGATCCTCCCGCCGCCCGGTCCTCGCCTCCGTGGCCGTTCTCCGACAGGTATCGGAAGGCGACCATTCCCTCCTCCTCGAGGACCCCGACGACGGCGGGATCCCGCACAGCCACCCGGCCCTCGCCGTGGGCCACCGGGCAGCGGATCTTCGTGCCCTCCAGCGAGCTCAGCCATCCGGACCGGCTCCCAGACTCGACCCGCAAGGTCACCCACCGGCACTCGAAGCGCCCGCGGGCGTTGTCCGTGAGGGTCACCCGCCGGCCCTCCTCCGGTCCCTCCGACCCTCCGAGCAGGCCGGACTTGAGGAGGGTCTGGAATCCGTTGCATATTCCGAGCACGGGCCGGCCCAGCCGCACGGCGTCGGCGAGTTCCTCGTACAGCCAGGTCCGCAGTTCGAGGGCCAGGCGGACTCCGGCGCCCAGCGCGTCGCCGTAGGAGAACCCTCCCGGGAGCAGCAGGCCGGCGAAGTCGGACATCGAGGCTGCTCCGGTCCGGAGGTCGTGCATGGACACGATGCGAGGATCGCCTCCGGCCAGTTCAACAGCCACGGCGGCTTCGGTGTCCCGGTTGGTACCCGGCGCGTGAAGGATCAGGATCGGTGGGGTAGTCACGGATTCGCCGTCTTTCCCGTGAACGCACGTACAGCCTCCTCGAGGCCGATAGTCAGCGACTGCGCGTCGACCGGTGCAGAGCCGCCCTGCTCGGCCACACGGATCTCTATCGAGGAAGCCCCGGTCAACGCGCCGATGCGGCGGCCCAATCTGCCGAGCCGGTCCGCGACCTGGTCACGCCGCGCGGGAGGTGACTCCAGCAGCAGCCGGCCAGGCGCCTCGTTGGCGAGCGTGGCGACCGGCTCTGTCCCCACCGCCGGGACGGATGCCTCGACTCCGAGCCTTCCACCGATGGCCATCTCGGCGATCGCCACCGCTATGCCGCCATCGCTCACGTCATGGGCGGCGGTGACGCTTCCCTCCGCGATCAGGCGGTGAACCTCCACGTAACGGGGGAGCGGATCAGGCGGTGCCGGGGGTACCCGGCGGTCTCCGATCCCTAGCAGGTCGTCGGCGAGGGACCCGCCGAGCCGGTCCGAGGGGTCTCCGACGAGCCACAGATCATTGCCCGCCCGGGTGAACGCGCTGTCAACGGTGCGGTGGAGGTCGGGTACCAACCCGAGGGCCGAGATCAGCAGGGTGCCCGGGATCGCCTCCCCGGCGTACTCGTTGAACAGGCTGTCCTTACCGGAGATGAACGGCATGCGGTAACGGCGCGCTCCCTCCACGCACCCCTCCACCGCACGCACCAGCGGGCCGAGCCGGTCCGGTTTGGTGGGGTCGCCCCAGCAGAAGTTGTCGAGCAGGGCGACCCGGCCCGGGTCGGCCCCCACCGCGACGAGGTTCCGCACCGCCTCGTCGATGGCGTGCAGCGCCATCGCCCACGGGTCGAGGCGGCCGATGCGCGGGTTGATACCGACCGAGAGCGCCACGGCCGTGTCATGGTGCCAGGTACCCAGGGGCTTGAGCACCGCGCCGTCTCCCGGCCCGTCAGCGTGGACACCGACGAACGGGCGGCCGACGGTGCCGCCTCGCACCTCGTGGTCGTAGGTGCGGACGATGGCTTCCTTCGACGCGACGGTCGGATGCGACAGGAGGTCGACCACGAGCCGGCTCAGGTCCACATCGGGTACCTTCCCCGGCGCCGGCAGCGGGTCGGCCCAGCGCGCCACCATCTCCCTGCCCGGGACTCCACCATGGAGGAAATCCATCGGGAGATCCACCACCGGCGTGCGACCGTGCCGCACCACCAGGCGCCCGGTTGCGGTGAACGATCCCAGTTCGGTCATCTCGACGTCGTTGTGTTCGCACAACTCGCGCATGGGGCCGAGCAGGTCGGGCGGGACAGCCATGACCATGCGTTCCTGGGCCTCGGACAGCCATATCTCCCACGGTTCCAGGCCCTCGTACTTGAGGGGCGCGCCGGCGAGGTCTACCTCGGCGCCGAGATGCTCCCCCATCTCACCCACCGCCGATGAGAACCCGCCCGCCCCGCAGTCGGTGATCGCGTTGTAGAGGCGCCGGTCGCGGGCCTGCTCGACCACCTCGATACAACCCTTCTGCGTGATCGGGTCTCCGATCTGCACGGCCGTTCCGGCCTGCTCGGCGGTCGTCTCGTCCATCCCGGCCGAGGAGAAGGTGGCGCCGTGGATACCGTCGCGTCCGGTCCGGCCCCCGATAGCGACGATCCGGTCACCTGCCCGTGGCTCGGTGGGGTGCGAACCCGCGGGGAGCATGCCCAACGCCCCGCAGTAGACGAGCGGGTTGGCGATGTACCCCTCGTCGTAGATGACCGCACCGTTGACGGTGGGAAGGCCCAGCTTGTTGCCGTAGTCGCCTATTCCCGCCACGACGCCGTCACGAACGCGACGGGGGTGCAATACGCCCGGGGGCAGGTCACGGTCGGGAGGCTCGGGCGGCCCGAAACAGAGCACGTCCGTGCAGGCGATGGGACGGGCCGACACTCCCATCACGTCTCGAACCACCCCCCCGATGCCGGTGTTGGCGCCCCCGAAGGGTTCGAGCGCAGATGGATGGTTGTGGGTCTCGACCTTGAAGGCCAGGTCGAAGTCATCGTCGAAGGCCACGATGCCTGCGTTGTCGTCGAACGCCGAGCGGAGCCAGGCAGGATCGATCTCTTCGGTAACCGTCCTGAGGGCACGGAGCAGTCCATCGTGGTGGGAGACCGTCACCGAGCCGTCGGCCCGCGTGTGCTCAAGACGGATACGGGCCCGGAAGGTCTTGTGCATGCAGTGCTCGGACCAGGTCTGGGCCAACGTCTCGAGCTCGGCGTCCGTGGCGTCCCTTCCCTCTCGCCCGAAGTGTTCCTGGATAGCCCGCATCTCGGCGCGGTCGAGCGAGAGCAGACGTTCCCGGCTGAGACGCTCGAGGTCGGCGTCCGTCAGACCGGCCAGTTTGACGGTTTCGACCCGTGCCTGCGCCGAAGACACCGTATCGAAGGAAGGCTCCACCACACCGAGCGAGTGCAGCTCGATCGTCTCGTTGGCCAGCAACTGCCGGCTGATGGCGGAGACATCGGCCTCGTCGAGGTCGCCGATCAACTCGTAACGGCGGGCAGTGGAAGCCCGCACGGGGGGTAGGCCGAGGGCGGCTGCGGCTCGTTCCAACTCCCGCGCCTCGGTATCGGTCACTCCCGGGCGCGGTGCGACCTCCACCGCCGGGTGGAGAGTGGGCTGCGGGGACCCCACGGTCACCTCGTCGACCACCGGGTCGACCAAGACGCCATCGCACAGACGGCCGATGTCGGCCGCAGAGAGATCCCCATGCAGGTAGTGGACCCGGCTGACCCGGCATGCCTCCAGACCGAGGACCCCGAGCAGACGAGCAACGTCGACGATACGACCCGCTCTCGGGTCGTCGGCAGCGGTCACCTGGATGCGAATCGGCACGCGTACCGAACTTAGCCGCGAAGAGGGCCGATGCGTGGTATCCGCGTTGCCCAGCCTGTTGCTCTCCGAGAGTCCGGTTCCGACGATCGCGACCGGAGACCGGTCCGCTAAGAGGTCATGGGGTGATACTTCGAGCGGACCGGGAGGGGATCCACGGTCCAGGCGACCCGGTCGGCGAGCCTCTTCAGCATCGAGAACCGGACATCCCGGAAGGAGGGGTCGTTCCATCGGTTCTGGGTCTCGCCGGGATCCTCGGCCAGGTAGTAGAGTTCCCCGGTCTCGTGCCCGTGCACGGTGACATCTTGTACCGGTCGCTGCGGACCATGGTGAGGAAGGCCAGGGGATCGGGATCCCTGAACATCACGCTGGCGTCGATCCGGCGCTCGGTGACCGAGAGACCGCCCGAGTGCGAGAAGTCCCAGCCCAAGTCGAGTTTGCCCACCCCGCAGACATATCCGTCATCAGCCAGGAGACCTGTCACCGGGACCTCGTCCTCCGGGATGGCCGTCCCGTTCTGCCGCAGGCGGGTGGTGCGCGGGTAGCGGCCGGTGAGGAAGCTGGCCCGGCTCGGCGCGTAGACGGGACTCTGGGTGTAGAAGTTGCTGAACAAAACACCGTTATGCACGAGCCGGTCGAGGTTGGGGGTGTTCACGAAGTCGTTGCCGTAGCACCCGAGCGTGTCGAACCGCTGTTGGTCGGTGCAGATCCACAGCACGTTGGGCCACTTGGGAGGCACTCTGGCGGGTTGCGAGGACACCTGGGCGATTCGCTTTCGGAGTGTGTGCACAGCGCCGGCTGCTGTCGTCAATCGTAGATCACACGTGCTGCGGCACCCGCCCGCAGTGACCATTGCTGCTCGGCGCCGGCAAATAGGATCGGCTCCCAGCGGCGACGAGGCGTCTGATGTACGGTGGCAGCCCGCTCTTGGTAGTCGGGATGGAGACGGCCCCTATCAGGGTCGGGCCCCGTCACGTGTGGCTGATCGTGCGGCTCACGACCAACAAGGGCCTGGCGGGCCTCGGCGAGGCGTCCCTCGGACCGGTCACCAGGCTCGATGAACTGGATGATTTCTTCCGCCTGGTCGAAGGGGGCTCACCTCTCGAGATCCGTAAGTACCGCGCTCGTGCTCGGGACCTGGCGGCCCGTGGCGGACTCCGCGCGCAGACCGCCATGAGCGCCGTCGAGCAGGCCCTCTGGGACATCACGGGGAAAGCCTTGGACGCCCCGGTCCACGTGCTCCTGGGAGGCGCGGTGCGGACCCGGGTCCCGGTCTACGCCAACATCAACCTGATGACCACGGACCGGTCACCCGTCGGCTTCGCGCGCAGCGTCGCCAAGGCCGCAGAAGCGGGATTCTCCATCTTCAAGGCCGCCCCGTTCGACGGTTTCCCCCCCGCCGCTGAGGGGGCAGAGGCTGCGCAGCGGGCCGCAGATCTCGGCATCGACTGCGTGCAAGCGATGAGGGAAGCGGTGGGAGAGGACGTGTCGATCCGGGTCGACTGCCACCGGTACTTCGGGTTCGAGCGTGCCGTCGACACCGCCCTCAGGCTCGAGCCCTACGTACTCGACTGGTTTGAGGAACCGACCGACCCGACCGACGCGGTGACCACGGCCCGGATCAAGGCGGCGATCCCGCAGCGGCTGGCGGGAGGGGAGTTGCTCTTCGGGGTGGAGGGGTTCGCCCCGTTGTGCCGGCGGGATGTGCTCGACGTGGTGATGCCCGACATCATGCACTGCGGAGGCATCCTCGAGGGACACCGCATCGCGGCCGCCGCCGCCGCCGGGGGCGTGCTGGTGTCGCCCCACAACGCCTGCGGCCCGGTCGCCACCGCGGCCGCCGCACAGTTCGCGGCCGGTACCGAGAACTTCGACAGTCTCGAGCTGCAGTGGGGCCAGGTGCCCTGGCGAAGCGACCTCACCGACCCTCCGGAACGCGTGCGTGCCGGGATCCTCGAAGTACCGGCCGGCCCGGGCCTCGGGATCGACCTCAACAACTCGTTGGTCACAGAGCATCTCGCCTGAAGCGAGGGAGGCTTGGGATCGGGTAGGTCACCGGCGCCCCGATCTGTCCTACTCCTCGGCCAGATACCGGTTCAGATCCTGCACCTCCTGCGGCATCTGCTCCCATACAGAGGGTTTCAACATGCGGTAGCCGGAAGTGCGCACGTCGTACCAGGCGGGCATGTACCCGCTCGCCAGTTCGACCCGGCAATGCGAGGACGATTCGTTGGCGGCCAGCCCGTGCCAGGTCGCGCCGTTGAACAGCACCAAGGACCCGGCGGGAGCTTCGACCCGGGCGACGTGCCGATACCGACGTTCCGGGTCGGGAAGCCGGCTGGACAGGTGGCTGAAGGGCATGAACAGGCGGGCACCGTTCTCACGGGTCAGGTCGGCCAGGATCCAGGAGAACGGCAGCACCATCCGGTATTCGGGCATGGGAAAGCCTTGCTCGCCAAACCATGCCGCCGGCGCGGTGCAGTGCAGCGGGTGGGCCGGCGCGCCCGGCTTCCGTACCAGAGCCGTCACCTCGACGATCTGGAACGAGTCACCCAGGGCGTGGCGGGCCAACTCGAGACAGACCGGATGGGCCAGCAGGGCGCTGAACATCTGGTAGTCGGCGGGATCCGTGTGGTTCAGGACTCCCCGCAGGGCCAGGTCGGAGCCCTCCGGCCGGGCGAGGTCGGCGACCAGCGACTCGAGCAGTCCAGCCAGCCGCCCGGCATCCTCGGCGGTTATGAGATCCTCCACGACCACGAACCCGTAGAGGTCGAGGTCGTGCTTGTACTCCTCGATCCGGGCTCGGTCGTGGTTCACAGCGTTCAAACGGTCCTGCCGCCGGGCGGGTGATCCGCAACTCGGGTCCGTGACACGCTCAGGCGTTCGAAGCCGCGATGAGTTGCTTGGCCAGGGCCACGCAGGCGAGCGCATCCTTCCCGTAGCCGTCGGCCCCCATGTCGTCGGCGAACTCCTGGGTGACCGGGGCGCCGCCCACCATGATCTGGACCTCGTCCCGTAGGTCCTCGTCGATGAACGCCTCGATGGTCCGGCCCATGTTCGGCATCGTGGTGGTGAGCAGGGCCGACATTCCGAGGACCTTCGCCTCGTGATCCTCGACCGCGTCGATGAACTCGTCCGCCGACGTGTCGACCCCCAGATCCACGACGACGAACCCGGCGCCTCTGAGCATCATGATGCACAGGTTCTTGCCGATGTCGTGCAGGTCGCCCTTGACGGTTCCCATGATCACGGTACCGATCGGCTCGATCCCCGAGGCCGACAGGATCGGTTCTATGTGCCGCATACCGGCCTTCATGGCGCGGGCACAGGCCAGCACCTCGGGTACGAAGATGAAGTTCTCCCTGAACTTGATGCCAACGATGCCCATCCCGGCGATCAGGCCGTCGTCCATAACCTCGAGAGCCTCGATTCCCTCTGCCAGCGCATGCTCGGTGAGCCGGTCCACGTCGTGGTGATCGGCCTCGATCAGCGCGGCCGCAATCTCCTGCATCATCGGACTGGCACGGCTGAACACCTCGATGTTGCGTTCTATCTCCTCCGGCCGTTCCAGGTAGTCCTCGATCTCGAACCTGATCGTCTCGTTGGCGATGTCGGACAGTTCCGCCATGTCCCTTGGTCTCTCCTCAAGCCGCCGACGCACGCCCGGCGTGCCAGTCATCCACGGCTTTGGGGATCTCGAGCAGGTTCTCGATTGGGGTCTGGAGAGGGATGGCGCATTCGGGAGCGACCATCTGCACGCCGGCCTCGAGGTTGGCCAGGACCTCCTGCCGCACTTCTTCGGGGCCTTTGGAGAACAGAGTCTCGGGGTTGTTCACGTTGCCGACCAGGGCGATGTCCCCGCGGACGGCCTCCATGGACTCCTCTGGCTTGTTCTTGGAGTCGTAATGGAAGGCGGCCATGCCGGTGTCGGCGATGAAACCCATCCGATCGACCGTTCGCCCGCAGATGTGCAGGATCAGCGGGACCGGGATCCTTTCGACCATCTCCACGTGGAGTTCCTTCAGGTAGCGGTAGTAGTAGTCCCCGGACACCAGGTCGCCGGTGGCATGGTCGGGGAAGGTGAGCGCGTCAGCACCGGCTTCTATCTGGGCGACTCCGAAGAGAACGGAAATCTCCTTCATGCGATCGAGCGCGTCCTTCGTCTTGGTCTCGTCGTCGTAGGACATCAGCAGGAACGGCTCCACCCCGAAGCAGTGGTACCCGAGGGTCCAGGGCCCCATGGTCTTGCCGATTATCGCGACCTCGTCGCCGAACTCCCGACGCAGGATCCTGATGGCGTCGAGGACACACCTGGTGTCCGGATGCTCGAGGAATCCGTCCGGGATGTTGATGTCCTCGGGCTCCTCCCAGATCGGTTCCCGCATCTTGACGGTGGGCCAGTTGTCCTTCTGCTCCCACTGCATCTTGCACCCGAGGGCCGAGGACTCCTGGATGATCGAGAAAACCGGCATGACGCTGTCGAACCCGAGCTCCGTTCGACCGGTGGCAGCCAGGCGCGCCATCAACTCGGCCTCCCGGTTGGCGTCGGGGAAGTAGGCGTCGACCAGGTCCATGAGCTCGACAGTCGCCACCGACGTGGGGTTGGAGACGGGCGTCCTGTCCACCGGTTCCCGCCGCAGGGCTGCCAGCACCCGCTCACGGCTGGTCATCCTCGGCACGGCAGCGGTCGACTCGTTCATCGTCGTCTCCACCTCCCCGAATCCGGGGTGACGGCGGCATATCCGCCCAAGGCACCCTCCCGCGCAACTATAGGCGACCAGCCGCTCTGCTTGACGGGTCGAGGCCCGACCGGACTACCCCCGGTAGCCGGGATCAGGGCAGGTGGCGTGGTCGGACGCCCGCGGCCGTACACCTGGCGGCAACCCGCCCGGGGCTCCGAGGCCGGCCAGCAACAACCCGACCCCGGAGTCCGACGCTCACCTCGCGCCCAAGCCCTACCGGGCTTCCCACCCCCGCCACCACCAAACCGACTCGGGTAGGGACGCGCCCGCGGGCGGGGCCTGCGACCGGGCGACCACCCGGCCCACCCTCAGGATCACCGACTCCCGGCTGAACACCGTCCCGAATCGATCTCCTGCCCCGTGGGAGTCCGCTCCCGTCGATGATCACCGCGTCGCGACGGAAAGTGATGTATGTGCTCTGATGTTTGTGCTCTCGGCTATATCAATATGCTCCGAGGGAGTGACAACTTCAAGACCCGGGTGGTTTGATCTCTTCTCGACCTGCGTCGACGGGACACGAGGAGAACGACCGCGGTGGGATCGCTACCGGTCGGCTCCCGCCGCCCTCAGAGGCCCAGCGAGCCGGGGTTGGTCAGCCCGTGCGGGTCGACATGGTTCTTGATCGCTTCCAGCAGGGCCCTCGCACCGGGATCCAGACCGTCGAGGTAGGGGTACCGCTTGCCGATCTGGAGGTGAGCTGCGCCGGACTCGTGGAACGTCTCGATCAGCCGTGCCCTCAGGTCCGCCACGACCTTGCTGACTGCAGGGTCGTCCTCGAACTTCCGGTAGCGGCCTAGCTTGGACGGGTCCAGCATTCGCTCGTGCCACAGGTTCCGGGGTCCGGGCCAGTACAGCACCACTTCGAGGATGCATCCTCCCGTACCCACCACCGCCGTCAGGAGACCGGTGACGATGCCGAAGCGCTCGATCGGCTCGGCGAACTCGGCGAACAGCTTGTCGAGCCGGTCCCAGGCGCCGTTCACGGCGGACAGGGGGAAGACCCCGTGGGTGGGGATCCACCGCTCTCCCTCGGGCCCGAGGGTGGCAGCCAGGCTGACATAGGGATTGCCGAGCATTACCCGAGGCACGGAGTCGGGAAGCTGGCGGCTGCCCCGCCTGCAGATGGCCGTTATCTCGGCGATGGCCGCCTCCGCCGCCCGGGCGGAGCGTTCCTCGACAATCACATGCATGGCGTAGCCATGCACATCAGCCACCCGCCTCCCTCGCAGCGCAACGGCGGCCGCCTCGCGCAAGCCCGCCACCGTCGTTTCCGCCGTCCTGACCACCCCTTTCAGCTTCTGGGCCCCTTCCCGCAGCCGGGTCTTGCGCACGCGCTGGTACTGGAGCAGCGGATCCAGTCCGAAACAGGTCGAGGCGGTACCCGAGCGGGCGACATCGGCCATCGCCTCGACGAACCTCTTGCGGTCCCGGAAGGAGAATGAGGCGAATCCGGCGGCCGCGGGCTTGGCCATCAGCGGCAGCGTGGCCTCGACCTTGATGCCGAGTGCTCCCGAGTCGCCGAGGAACACACCGGTCAGGTCGGGACCGAAGTTGCGGTGGAAGGGCGACCCGGCAGACGTTCCCGCCGATCCGGTCCGTACCAGGGTTCCGTCGGCCAGCACCACTCCCAGACCGAGAACCGAGTCGGCCGCGCCCCCGTGAGCGGCGGACCCCCACAGGATGGCGTTCTGGGAGAGGGTGCCGCCGACGGTGGCGTAGCGGCCCGAGAAAGGCCCTCCGAACGGCGTGGTGGTTCCCGTCCCTTCCAGAGCCTCGCTCAGTCGTTCCCACGTGCAACCGGTCTCCACCGTCACGTACATGTCGGCCGGGTTGACCTCGACCACCCTGTCGAGTGCCCGGGTGTCCACGATGACCGAGTCGGTTCGCTCCGGCAAGTAGCCGCCGGTGTAGGAGACCCCGCCGCCTCTCGGGACGATGGCGAATCCGGCACCCGTCACCGCTCGCACCGCTGCCCCAAGCTCCTCCACGGTGGCGGGCCGGATGACGGCCGCCGCGGTCTCGCCGGCCTCGAAGATGTCGTGCGAGAAGAAGCGCCGGTCGTCCCCGCCCTCGAGGACCGAATCCGATCCTAGGACATCGCACAGGGTCCGGCGGAGGCCGGAGGGAAGACGGACCGTCATGATCGCGGAAGGGTCACCGGCGCCACCCGCACACGGTACCATTCCGCCGGATATGGAATCGGTCAGGCGAGGCTACGTGGATGTCGGATGGGGACAGGTCCACTACCGGACGTCGGGGGAGAGGGGACCGGTCGCCCTGTTCTTCCACGAGTCCCCGCTGTCGAGCATGGCCTACGAGCAGGCGCTGCCCTACCTCGGGCGACGATTGCGGGCATACGCCTTCGATACGCCCGGCTACGGATCCTCCGATCCCCCTCCCCACGACCGGTTCGAGATACCGGACTACTCGGCCATGCTTCTCCAGGCAGCCGACGCGCTCGGCCTCGATACGTTCGCAGTCTCCGGCGTCCACACGGGGGCGTCGCTGGCTCTGGAAGTAGCGCTACAGGCCGAACCCGGCAGGGCTACCCACGCCATCCTCAGCGGTGTTCCGCTGATGACCGAGGAGGACCGTCGCCGGTACCTGGCATCGTGGGCGCCCTCGATGCGACCGACCACGCAGGGGGAGCATCTGGAGTGGGCCTGGCAGCGTTACCAGCGGATCTGGGGCGCCGACTCGGACCCCGGGGTGCTACACGTGGGAGCAATCCACGTTCTGTCGGTCCTGGATCGGTACCAGTGGGCCTATAACGCGGCGTTCCGATACGATCCCGAGGCCGGACTGAGGCGGCTCGCCTGCCCGACACTGTTGCTGGACGCCGAGTTCGACATCTTCGCAGACCAGGACGAACCAGCCGCCGCCCTGATCCCGGATGCACGCATCTCGATTATCCGCGGACTGCCCGGTCAATTGCCCATCCGCGTCCCGGAGGAGTACGCCGCCCGGATCATCCGGTTCGTGGCCGGGTAAGAGGCAATGCATGGGGGTGACAGATGGATGATGAGCGCAACCACGAGCAGCCCGCAAGCGCGGAAGCGGCGGAGGCTCCGGACCTGGCCACGATCCTGACCGGAACGGTCCGGTCCGCCGCTCTCCGGCTCCCACGCGACCGGCCGCTACCGGTGGTGTACGTCGTTGCGCCGTGTCCGCAAGACCGACCGTGATGAGCGCCACCCACCGGCTGTCCTTGACCGAGGCCGCCGCGGCCGTCCGGTCGAGACGCCTCTCCGCGGTGGACCTCGTGGAAACCTGCCTCCGCCGGATCGAACTATGGGAACCCCACGTCGCGGCCCTGCCGTTCGTGATGGCTGAGCGGGCGCTGGAGGACGCGGCCGCCTGCGACGCCGAAGCATCCGCAGGAGATTGGCGGGGGCCCCTCCACGGCGTTCCGATCGTCGTGAAGGACCTCATCGACGTGGCCCGAGCCCCCACCGAGGCGGGGTCACGCCAACTCGCCGCGAACGTGGCCGCCGAGGACGCCACCGTAATCGGCCGGCTCCGGTCCGCCGGGGCGATCATCCTCGCCAAGGCCAACACCCACGAGTTCGCATACGGCGCGCTGACCCCTCCCACCCGCAACCCGTGGAACACCGACCGGATGCCGGGCGGCTCCAGCGGGGGATCGGGTGCGGCGGTGGCGTCGGGGGAGGCCTTCGGGGCTCTCGGAACCGACAGCGCCGGCTCGGTCAGGGAGCCGTCGGCCCTGTGCGGGCTGGTCGGCCTGAAGCCCACCTACGGGAACGTGTCCTGCCGGGGCGTCATCCCCCTGGCCTGGTCGCTCGACACCGTGGGTCCCATGACCCGCACCATCGAGGACAGCCGGGTCCTGATCGAGGCGATGGTGGGTCGTGACCCGGCCGATCCGGCTACCCACTCTGCATGCCTCCGGCCTCCCTCGCGGCCGCGGCTCCGCAGGGTGGCGCTCCTCGGCGAGTTGATGACCCCGATGGAGCCGGAGGTCGGTGCATTGCTCGGTTCCGTGCTCGACCGACTCTCGGACTCCGGCGCAGAGATCGAGGAGGTGCAGGTGGTCGATCCGGACGAGGTGATCGCCACCATCTTCGTGATCCTCGCCTCCGAGGCCTCCGCATACCACCGGCGATGGCTCCAGGAACACCCCGAAAGGTACGGAGACGACGTCCTCGCCTACCTGGAGTTGGGCATGCGGCTGTCGGCCGCGGACTACGTGGACGCGCAGCGCCTCCGGGCTGTCTACCGCGACCGCCTCAACCAGGTTCTCGGGGCCGCCGACCTGGTGGTGGCGCCCTCCCACCACGTCACCGCGCCGTTTCCCGACCGGGAGGAACTGGTGTTCCCGGACGGAACGGTGCTGCCCCGCGACCTGACCCTGATCCGGCCCCTCTCGCTGTGCTCGCTCACCGGCCACCCGGCGGCCAGCATCCCGGTGGGCTGGTCTCCCGACGGTCTCCCGGTCGGGTGCCAGGTGATCGGCCGGCCGCACGCCGAGCGCGATATCCTCGACTCCGGCGCGGCGGTCCAGGATCTGGCCGGTTGGGAGCCCCGGAGCCCGCGGCCGCCCACCACCGACCGAAGGACGCCATGACGGCGAGAGTGGTCCGGGGCGATCGGATCGCCTGGGTAAGGGGACTCGACACCGTGGAGGGCATGCCCGACGGCTACACGGGCAATCTGGGACCGGAGGCCGAACTGGCGGATACCTACTCCCGCTGGGAGCAGAAGACGTTGCTCGACGACCCCGAGACGACCCGGCGCATCGACCTGGTGCGCCTCCTGCCCGGCTTCACCGACCCGGGTCCCGCCTACCACGACTCGGTGGAGGAGTGCCTGGTGCTCGAAGGAGGTTGCGAGATCGACGGCGAGGGCGCCGTGGAGGCGGGCGACTACTTCTGGCGCCCCCCGGGATGGGTCCACGCCGCCCGCGCTCCCGCCGGTTTCCTGGGCCTGCTCATGCAGGAAGGGATCAGCGCCGGCGACGCCAGCGGCCCGGCCACCCGGCGAGTCAGACCGCCTGAGGACCTCGGCCGCAACGCGCTGTTCAACGATCCGGAGCGGTCTATCGGTCCCCGCGGCTGGATACGCCGGCTCCCCACGTCCCTCATGCCCTGGATCCCTGCGACCGCGATCGCGCCGGGGGAGGAGTGGATACGGAACCTGGACCATCCCTCTCTCTCACTCAAGATCTTGAGCACGAACTGGACCACCGGCGCCAGGTCACTTCTTGCTCGTTTCCAACCCGGATACCGGGATCCGGCCCCGCACCGGCTCGGCCGCAGGCTGATCGCGTATGTCGTCTCGGGAACTGTGACTGTCGACGCTGCCTCGGCCGCAGCGGGCGACCTGGTCGACATCCAGGCCGACTCATTCCCGTTGACGCTCTCCAGTCCCCACGGCGCAGAGGTGTTCATCAAGCTCGGAAGCCGCTGAGGCACTGGCGGGTCCGCACCCGGGACCAGATCAACGGGCACCGGACAACCGGCAACGGACCTATGGACGGCCGGAAGGCATTGCCACTATTCTCGTGAAGTCACGAGAGCGCTGCCCGAAGCGGGAGCGCGAGAGGAGGGCCCAATGACTGCGCACCGGATCCGGAAGCTGTTGGGAATGCTGCTGGTGTTCGCGCTGGTAGCCGGCGCGTGCGGTGGTGAGGAGGAAGCGGAACCGACCACCACTGCAGCAGCCGCTGCTGCCACCACCCAGGCCCCGGCCGAGGAACCCGCGGAGGAGATGGCCGAGGAACCTGAAGAGGACATGGCCGAGGAACCCGAAGAGGACATGGCCGAGGAACCCGAAGAGGAGATGATGGCCGACGAGGATCGCCGGCTAATCGTCGGGGTGGCCGCCCTCCCCGTCACGCTGGACCCGGAGTTCGCCCCCGGACAGGAGTCGGTGGAGATCATCACGACCGTGTTGGACTCCCTCTACTGGTTCGAGTCGGAGGAAGGACCCGGCGGTGTGCGCGGCGCCACCGAGCTGCGCAAGGGCGACGCCGGAATGCTCCCCGCGTTGGTCGAGCGGACCGAAGTGTCGGACGACAACCTCACCTACACGATGCACCTGCGCCAGGGTGTCATGAGTGCGGCCGGCAACGAGTTCACATCCGAGGACCTTCGTTGGATGATCGCCCGCAACTTCGGAGTGGGCGTAGTCGGCGCGTTCGTCGTGGGCGTCGCCAAGATCCCGTCGATGGACAACGTAAGGGTGATCGACGACTACACGATCGAGATCACGATCACCTCTCCCAACCCGCTCTTCTATAGGGCGATGCAGCTCCAGACCATCAGCCCGGCGGACTCCACGGTGGCCAAGTCCCACGCCACCGACGACGACCCGTGGGCCACCGAGTGGATGCAACTCAACCAGATGGGGTTCGGCCCCTACTACGTGGATGAGTTCACCCCCGGTTCCCAGTTGGTGCTGAGGGCCAACGAGAACTACTGGAGGGGCGAGGCCTTCTTCTCGGAGATCATCTACCGGGAGATCCCCGACTCGTCGCAGCGGTTGGCGTTGCTCAAGCAGGGCCAGATCGACATAGCCGAGAACCTGTCGAGCCGCGAGCTGGCATCGGTCAGCCCCGAGGAGGGCAAGACCGTGTCGGCGGTGCGTAACCAGGTGATCTTCGCCGCCATGAACACCCGTCCCGGCTCCGGGCCGACCGAGGACCCGGCGGTCAGGCGGGCAATGCAGTACGCGGTGAACCAGTCGCTGATAATCGACAACGTGTACGGTGGGGACGCCGCGGCGCTGGCGATGGTCGCTCCCGACTCCTATCCCGATTACAACGGCGACGTCTGGCCCTATCCGGCCAACGGCGACATCGAGCAGGCCAAGGCGCTGCTCGCCGAGGCGGGCTACGCCGACGGGTTCGACATCCCGCTCCTGATCAACTCCGACGCAGCGGACCACGACGATGTCGCGGTGCTGCTGAAGGACTCGCTGGCGCAGATCGGCGTCAACGTGATCATCGACCCGAAGCCGGCCGCCGCGTACATCGAGGTCGGCAACTCGGGTGACATCGGAATGGTGCTGCACCAGGGTTACGCCATCGTCTCTGACATCCCGTACCACTACCTGCTGTACGTGTCGGGCCCGACCGGCTTCCTCAGCTTCGGCGGCTTCACCAACGCGCGCTTCGACGAATCCATCGCGGAGGCGCTGGCGGTCCTGCCAGGGGCCGAACGGACCGCGCTGGTCACCGAGATGCAGCAGATCATGGCCGACGAGGTCCCCCACCTGTCGGTGGTGGGAGCACCCACCAGGTACGGGTTCGCCCCCGACATCGAGGGATACACGTGGTATCCGAACAACCAGATCTGGTTCTACGACCTGAGCCGTTCGTAGGAGGGTGGTCTAAAACGGAGGGCAACGGCCCGTCTTCCTCTGACCAGGCATTATGTCATCGGTCGACGGCCCGTGAAGAGGTTTCAGGCCACCCTCCTAGGAGACCGGGCCGGGCCCGCCGGGGTATCCGGAGGGGCCCGGCCCTCACAGTCCAACTGCACGATGGAGGCTGCCGAAGGATGAAGACAGCTGCCGGCATGTGTCGCGCCGGTTTCGAGCACCTCCGGCCACCGACGGGTCGGCGGCGTTCGGCTTGGCGCCCCCCTAGCCGAACGAGGTGACCACCGCGCCGGCCGACCATGCTACGGGAAGGGTCCGCAGACGGCTGGGCCTGGGACGGTTGGGCCGCCTGGTCGCCCGCCGCGCCCGTTTCGTGATCATCCAACTGGCCGGGGCGGCCACCGCGGCCTTCTTCCTGATCCGGATGGTCCCCGGCGACCCCGCCAGGGTCATAGCCGGGCCGGCCGCCAGCGAGCAGGTTCTGGCCGCCATCCGGCGCCACCTGGGATTGGACCAGTCCCTGCCGGTCCAGTACTGGCGGTACCTGACCAACCTGGTGAGAGGCGACCTGGGCGACTCGATAACGACTGGACAGCCGGTGTTCGACGACCTGATCCAGCGAGTTCCCGCCACCCTCGAGCTGATCTCGCTGGCCATGCTGGTTTCACTGGTGCTGGGAATCCCGCTCGGGTTCGCCATGGCTCGCCGGCGCCTGCGCGGGAAGGGCAAGGTGATCTTCGGTTACGCCATGTTCTCGGGCTCGATCCCCGACTTCTGGCTGGCCCTTATCGTCGCGTTCATCTTCGCCTACACCTGGGGGGTCCTCCCACCCCCCATCGGACGCCTCGGCTTCGAGACTCCCCCCGAGCGGGTCACCGGGTTCCTGACCGTCGACTCCGTCCTGGCCGGGGACCTGGGCACCCTGTGGCTGGCCCTGCAGCACCTCGCCCTGCCGGTGCTGACCCTCACGCTCGTGTACTCAGGGCTGATAGTGAAGGTTGCCAACGCCGCCTCGGAGCAGGCCATGCGGGCCGGGTTCAACGACCTGTACGCCAGCGTCGGCATCCGCCAGGCGCTGACCAACCGGCGCCTGATCCGTCTGGCGCTACCCCCGGTGGCAACGGTGGCCGGCATCACCTACGGATTCCTCCTGGGCGGTACGGTGCTAGTGGAGCAGATTTACTCCTGGGGAGGGATCGGCCAGTACGCGGTAACGGCATTGCGCAGCGCCGACTTCGCCGCCCTCCAGGGCTTCATCGTCCTCGCCGCGGTGTTCAACATCATCAACTACCTGCTGGTGGACGTGGTCCTGTGGATGGTTGATCCGCGCCTCGGCCGGAAGGGATCGGCATGATCCGGAGGTTGATCGGGCGGCACGGGGCGAAGACGGTGTCGGGCGGCGCCATCGTGGGCCTGCTGATCCTGCTCGCCCTCTTCGCCCCGTTGATCTCCCCGTACGGATCCGAGGAGTTGACCGGCGAGTTGCTGGCCGCACCGGGAGGGGAGTTCCCGTTCGGGACCGACCGCCGGGGGATGGACGTGCTCAGCCGGACCCTGCACGCCCCCCGGGTCGATTTGACGGTGGGGCTGGCGGCCACCCTGCTGGCGTTTGTCATCGGCATCCCGCTGGGAACCATCGCCGGGATGTTCGAGGACCGCGGACGGCTCGGGGGCTTCTCCGCCCAGGTGATCATGCGGGGCATGGACGTGATGCAGGCTTTCCCGGTGTTCGTGTTCGCGCTGGCGCTGGTGGCGGTGCTCGGAGCCGGTCCCCTAAACCTGATCCTCGGCTTGGCCTTCGTCAACACCCCCGTGTTCGTACGCCAGATCCGCACCGGGATACTCGTGCTGCGCGAGGAGCCATTCGTGGAGGCGGCCACCATCGCAGGATGGAGCAGGCTCCGCATCGCCTTCCGCCATGTCCTGCCCAACGCGCTGGGGCCGGCCGCCTCGCTCGTCTCGGTGATGATCGGGTTCTCGATCCTGCTGACCGCAGGCCTGAGCTTTGTGGGGGCCGGCGTGCGGCTCCCGACCGCGGAATGGGGTGTGATGATCTCCGAAGGCTCCAACCAGCTGGGAACGGGGGAGTGGTGGCCGTCGCTGTTCCCCGGATTGTCACTCGCCTTCACCATCTTCGGTTTCTCGCTCCTCGGGGAGGGGCTGAGGGAGGCACCCTCCCGCGCCGGTTCCGGCACCCTGTCGAGGTCGTACCGGTGGGCGGAACGGATGTTCGGATGAGTGGCATCACCGCCGAGGGGTTCACCCTCTCGATCGGCGACAAGCGCCTCTTGGACGAGGTCGGATTCGACCTAGCGCCGGGCATGACCCACGCCTTCATCGGGGAACGGGAAGCCGGCAAGACCGTGCTGCTCCGCGCCCTGGTAGGCATGTGGCCCTCGGGGGCTGAGGTCAGCGGCCGGCTACTGGTCGACGGTTTGGAACCCACCACCCTGGACGCGGCCGAACGGTTGGTCATGAGGCGCAGACGCCTGCTGTTCGTACCCGCCTCCGGCCGGGAAGCCCTGAACCCGGTGATCAGGGTGGCCCGGCACTTCGAGGATGTCTGTTCGGTGCTCGACGACCAGGGAATACGCAGATCCCAACGGAGAGCAGCCATCCGGGATCGGGCCCGCACCGCCCTCCTCGACCTGGGCATCGCCGACCCGGAGCGCGTCCTGGCGTCATTGCCCGACGAACTGAGCGGCGGCATGCGCAAGCGGGTGCTGCTCAGCTTCGCCCTGCTGCTCAAACCTAGCGTCCTGACAGCCGACGACCCGACCGGAGGTCTCGATGTCACCATCCAGCGCCAGCTGATGGACCTGCTCGCCTCCCTGCAGCAACAGGAGGGCTTCATGCTGGTCATCGCCACCCAGGATCTCGGTGTGGTAGCTCACTACGCGGACACGATCACGGTCCTCGACAGGGGGCAGGTGGTGGAGCACACCACCCCGATGGAGTTCTTCTCAGGACCGCGGAGCGAGACGGGAGCCGCCATGCTGGCCCGAGCGAGGGTGTGATGAGCCGCGTCGTGACTGTCGAGCGCTTGCGCAAGGTGTTCCGCCTCGAGGGCGGCGAACGGCTGGTGGCCGTCGCCGAGGCCTCCTTCCGGATCGACCGGGGCGAGGTCTTGGGCCTGATCGGCGAGAGCGGTTCCGGAAAGAGCACCGTCGGCCGGTGCCTGGCCGGCCTCCTCACACCCGACGGCGGAACCATAGCCTGGGCGAAGCAAGGCGCCCAGGTCGGGATGGTCTTCCAGGAACCCAGGGACTCGGTGAACCGCCGGTTCCAGGTGTGGGAAGCGATCGCCGATCCGCTGCTGGCCCACGGCATGCGGAGGGGCGCCCAGCTTGCCATCAAGGTGGAGGAGGCAGCCGCTCTCGTCGGTCTCGACCGGACCCACCTGCTGCTGAACTGCGACGGCCTCCCCGAGGAACTGCTGCAGCGGGCCTCCATCGCCCGGGCCCTGATCCGTGAACCGGACCTGCTGATCCTCGACGAGCCCACCACCGCACTCGATCCGGACGCCCGGGCCGGTGTCCTCGAGTTGATCAAACGGCTCCGCGGCAACTCCTCCACGGCCATCCTCCTGATCAGTCACGACCTGCTCGCCATCCGGTCTGTCACCGAGCGGGTGGCGATCATGTACCTGGGGAAGATCGTCGAGCGCGGTCCCACCGACCGGCTGTTCGTGGACCCCCTCCACCCCTACACGCGGGCGTTGATGGAGTCGGCTCTCGAACTCGACCCGTCCGTCCCGATGGCGCCGGTCGAGTTGACGGGGGAGATCCCGAGCCCCATGGACCGCCCGCCCGGATGCCCGCTGGAACCCCGCTGCCCCTGGTCCATCGATGCGTGTTCCGACGCGGAGCCGCCCGAGGAGGACTACGGGGACAACCACTCCGTATCGTGCATCCGCTCGGGGGAGTTCGCCGCCGACACCCAGTTGCTGGCCCGCGCGACCCGCCCGAGGGACCAAGCTGAAGAACCGGGACTAGGAGGGTGCTGAAAAACCCCGTACAAAGGGGTTCGCCTCCACCCGACAGAGGCCATATCAGATAGTTTGCCTGTGGCGAACCCCGCTAGATTGTTTTTCAGCACCCTCCTAAACTAGGCAGGACAACGTACTACAGCCTAGAGGGCGACGCCGATGGCGGCTGTTCCTGTCACCCGCATTGACGGCGGCAGGGTCCGGGGATCTCCGAACCTCGGGGATCTCGACACAGTTATGGGAAGCAGCTCCGATGTACCCGTGGACGGGATCACCAAGCGTTACACCGCAGCAATGAGCACTCCTGACGGCAATCCGGCTGCGTCGCAGAGGCCGCACGGCCGACGTTTGGCAACCCTGGTTGAAAGAGGACAGGACTAGACCCCTATAAAGAGGAGAGCGACGATGGCTATCTGGAGGAAGCTTCGCGGCGAATTCGTTGACATAGTCGAGTGGACCGATGACTCTCAAGATACGCTCGTCTACCGCTTCCAACGGTACGGAAACGAGATCAAGTTCGGCGCGCAGTTGGTCGTCCGCGAGGGCCAGAATGCCGCTTTCGTGAACCAAGGCAAGTTGGCCGACGTCTTCGAGCCCGGCAGGCACATCCTGGAGACCCGCAATCTGCCGATCCTTTCGACCCTCCAAGGCTGGAAGCATGGCTTCTCCAGTCCGTTCAAGGCGGAGGTCTACTTCGTAAGCACCAGGCGATTCACCGACCTCAAGTGGGGTACCAAGAACCCTCTGATGCTCCGTGACCAGGACTTCGGCCTCGTGCGGCTGCGTGCGTTCGGCACCTACGCCATCCGCGTTCACGACACCGCCATACTGCTGCGCGAGCTCGTGGGAACCGACGGTCGCTACACGACCAAGGAGATCACCGACCAGCTGCGCAACGTCATCGTCTCGCGCTTCGCCGACCTGCTCGGCGAGAGCAACATACCCGCCCTGGACCTGGTATCGAACTACGACGAGCTCGGTTCGTTCATGACGGGCAAGGTCAAGCCCGAGTTCAACGCCTACGGCCTCGATCTCACCAAACTGCTCGTCGAGAACATCTCGCTGCCCGAAGACGTCGAGGCCGCCTTGGACAAGCGCACCAGCATGGCGGCCGTCGGCGACCTGAGCGCATTCACTCAGTTCCAGGCGGCTACGGCAATGGAGGACGCCGCCAACAACCCCGGCACCGCAGGCGGCGCGGTCGGCCTGGGCATGGGCATGATCATGGGCGGCCAGATGGGCCAAGCCGCTTCGAAACCGCCCGAAGCGCCCGCCCCGCCGCCCTTGCCCCCGTCCGTGCAGTTCTTCGTGGCCGCCAACGGACAGCAGACAGGGCCGTTCGGAATGGATACGCTGGCTGCACACGTCCAACAAGGTCGCATCACTCGTGACACCCTCGTGTGGCAAGCGGGTATGGCACAGTGGACAAGGGCAGGGGATGTCGATGCGTTCGCCACGCTGTTCGGCGCCACGCCGCCCCCGCTGCCGCCGCCGGTTCCGTGATCCAGTCCTAACCCCACAGTCCCAATAGGAGCGACGTGGCCGAGACGCAGGCAGAACCCGATAGGCATGAATTCTCGTGCGGGCAGTGCGGGGCCCTGCTCGAGTTCCAACCGGGCGCAGCGATGCTCGTCTGCCGGCACTGCGGCGGTGAAACCCCTCTCCCCGATTCCGATGAAGAGATCGAGGAACTGGACTTTCATGAGTGGCTGGTATCGCTGGAAGAAGACGAGGAGGAGACCGAAAAGGTTCTCACTGTCTCCTGCCCGAGTTGCGGCGCGGAACTCGAGCGGGACCCAAGGCTGTCCTCCGAGGCCTGCCCTTTCTGCGGCACCACCATCGTGGCGGAAGGCGGCTCCCACAAGCGGATCAAGCCGCGGTCGCTGTTGCCGTTCAAGGTGGAGCGATCGAGGGCGCTCGAGTTGTTCCGTGAATGGGTATCGAAGCTGTGGTTCGCTCCCAACGATTTCAAGAGGCGCGCCCGCCTGGACACCATGCTCTCCGGCATGTACGTCCCGCACTGGACTTATGACGCTGCGGTCGCCACGGAGTACAGCGGCCAGCGCGGAACCCACTACTACGTACCGGTAACGAGATCCACGGGCAAAGGCACAACTACGGTAATGGAGCGACGTACGTCGTGGAGCCCGGTACGTGGCAGGGTGAACAACACGTTCGACGATCTCCTGGTACGGGCGAGCAACTCGCTACCTGCCAAGTACATGGATAGGTTGGAACCGTGGGGACTTTCCGATCTCGTCCCGTTCCAAAGCCAATACATGAGCGGTTTCCGCGCCGAGAGCTACCAGATCGGCCTCGAAGAGGGCTTCAACGAAGCCCGCAAGCAGATGGACGGACCGATACGCGACAGCATCCGTAGCGATATCGGTGGCGATGAGCAGAGGATCCAATCAATGCGCTCGGAGTTCAACAACATCACCTTCAAACACATCCTGCTGCCCGTATGGATCAGTGCATACCGCTACAGGAACAAGTCGTTCCGCTTCCTGGTCAACGCTCGCACGGGAGAGGTGCAGGGCGAACGCCCCTGGAGTTGGATGAAGATAGGTTTGACCGCAGCCGGAGTCACAGCGCTGTTGGCATTGGCTGTCGCAGTCTTCCTGCTGATCCAATAGGTCCTCGCAGGCCGGTTCAACCTCCCAGACCGCGAGCGTATCGAGACCACTGCCTGGTTTGTCGCACGGTGTGGCGGGATCGACCCTCCAGGCGGCGTAGTCTTAGGGTGGCGCCGTGAGCCCGTACATAGGGGTTCGCTACCTAGCCCACGACCCTCGGACTAGGTGGTTTGCCAACCAGCGAACCGCGCTAGATTGTCCACGGCGCCTCCTAGTGGGTCCACCACTTCTAGAGGGCTAGGTAGTCGCTCACCACGTATCGTCCCAGAGACGACAAGCACGAGCAGCAGAAAGGCGGGTGTTCATATGGACAGGCTCGGAGTGGGGCTTTGGGGAGGTATGCCGATCAACGACCTGGTCGACGTGGTGAAGCTCGCCGACCGGCGTGGCTATGAGGCGGCCTACATAATCGAGAGCTTCTCGGACGCCTTCTGCTTCCTGGCCGCCTGCGCGCGGGAGACGGAGCAGATCCTTCTAGGGACCGGGGTGGCAACCGTCTTCACGCGGAACCCGACCACCATCGCCATCGCCGCCGCCACCGTGGACTCGATCTCCGAGGGACGCTTCCGCCTGGGCCTCGGGGTCGGACACCGGGAGATCCACCTGATGCGCGACGACGTCGAGAAGCACCGGCCGTCCCCCTTCGAACGCCCACTGCTGAGGCTGCGCGAGACGACGGAGCTCACCCGCGCCATCATCAAGGGTGCCTACCGGGGCGAGTTGGTCCGCTTCGACGGCGAGATCTTTCACGTTCGCGACTACGAACCGTGGCTGGGGCCCTACCGGGACAACATCGAGATCTTCTACGGCGCTCTGGCGGAACAGACCTTCGAGTTGGCGGGCGAGATCGCCGACGGCGTTGCGCCCATCTTCGTCCCGCTCGACTTCGTGCCGGTTATGAAAGAGGCCGTGGCCCGCGGGGCGGCCCGCGTCGGCCGCGATCCGGCCGAGGTCGAGCTCGCCTGTTACCTACCCACTTCGGTCAGCGACGACGTGGAGGCCGCCAAGCTGGCCGCCAAGTACGACGTGGCCATCCACATGTCGTCCTACCACTACTACCGCACCTACTTCGACCGCCGCGGCAAGGGCGACATCGCCAGGCAGGTGGCCGAGCGGGTCGAGGCGGGGAACATGGAGGGAGCGGTCGACCTGATCGACGACGAGATGGCCGATGCGGTGACGGTGTACGGCACGCCTGAGATGTGCCGGGAGAAGATCGACGTGTACCGGGCCGCCGGGATCACGCTGCCGATCATCTTCCCGCTGTACCCGGGATTCCGGAGCTACCTGCCCAACCCGATGGCCCGCGACGGCATCATGCACATCCTCGAGTCGCTGGCGGGCTGAAAGCCGAAGCCTGCGCCCTACGCCTCGTCAGGGGTCGAGGGGGCGAGATCGTCCGGGAACTCGACGACCCGGCGCCGCGAGAATCGCCACCGACCGTCCACCCTGGCCAGTTCGTCGTCGTAGGCGCACATCAGGGCCGGGTTGGCTCCGGGACCGTGCGGCGTGAACATGATGTGGTAGGCGAACAGGGTTGCCCGGTCTCCATCACCGTCGATGATCATGTTGATGGTCCAATGCTGGGCGCCCCGCCATTCGGCGTACTGCGGTTCGGTCCAGAAGGCGGTGGCGAAGGCCCGCAACTCGTCGTGGCCCCTGAAGGTGGGGACCACCAAACCCTCGAAGACCCCGTCGGGAAGGAAGGTCTCCACCCATCCCTCCACGTCGCCGGAGTCGATCGCCCGGTTGTAGCGAGCTACCAGCTCCTGGATCTCGATCTTGTCGGCAGCACTGAGCGACATGTCACACCTCCCTCCAATCGTCACTCGATAGACTCACCCCCGCGGATCAGGATCCGTTCGCTCCCAACGACTTCACGAAGGCACCGATGTCCGGCTCGTTCTCCAACTCCGAGCAGCGGGCCAGGATCTCGTCGAAACGGGCCCTCGGCATCGAATCCGCCAGGCAGTAGTCGTAGAGACCGTCGTACTTGGCCATGAGCTGCGCCTCGGAGAGGGGCCGCTCCGGCTCGCCCCTGGGATGGTGGATGGTCCGGGTCGAGGACGTCCCGTCCCGCTTCTCCACCGTGACCCGGGCCGGCAACCCGTCGGGGAAGAAGGCGTCCAGATCAGCCGCCGGCCGGCACTCCACCCGGTCCATCAACTCCTTGGTCTCGGGATCGTGCAGCGAGGCCGGTTCCAGAGCGTCCAGCCAGGCCCGCCGGTCCTTTACCACCTTGGCAGCGAAGAAGAAAGAGCTCAGGCGGGCCACCTCCGGGGCAGATGGATCCCGGCGGTCGTCGGTTCCCGTGACCAGGTGCATCGACCGGGGCTTCTCGATCACCACCTTCTCCACTTCGGCCGGCGCCAGGTCCTCGTCCACCACGATGCTCATCAGGGCCTCGATCTCGGAATGGACGTAGCGGGTGGTCGGATACGGCTTCAGGCCGACCCGGGTGACCTCGAACGGGTCACCGAGCTGCGACAGGGGAGCGGGGTCGGGGACCAGGCTCCGGGCGTTCAGCAGCCCGGTGGGAGCCTCCAGCACCCGGGGGGATCCCCGCAGCCCCTCCCGCGCCATCAGGGCCGACATCACCCCCGTGCCGGGCTGCCAGCCGCTCAACATCGGCCGGCACCAGTAACCGGGGGAGGTCAACTCCAGCGATATGGTGCCGCCCACCGCCAGGTAGGCGCCGATGCCGAGGGCGTCGGTATGGCCGTCCCGGTCGAGCCCAAGGAGCTTGGCCCCTGCGAGGGCCGCTCCGGGAGCGTTGGCGTCGGTTGTGTCGATCACCCCGCGGCCGACGTTGAGGGCCATGCCGAGCTTGGCGATTCCCTCGACACCCACCGCCACGGCCACCGCGAACTCGGGAAAGGCAACCTGCCTGGTCTCGGCCAGCGCGAAGACGGCCGGGAAGACACCGGGACAGATGTGGGTCGGGGCGCTCCAGCGGTGCACGTCCATCAGGTTGAGGGTATGGGCATACGCCCCGTTGACGATGGCGGCGTGCTGGGGTGTGGTGGTGACGTCCCTCCCGAGGACGGTGCAGGGCCCGGGATTGAACGCAGCCAACCTGACCAGAGGCTCCAGGCCGGGACCGGACGACTCGCCCACACCCCGACCGGTGGAGGCCGCCAGCGATATCACCACGAAGTCCCGGCAAAGCCGCACAACACCCTCGCGCACCTCGTCGTCCAGATCCGAGTAGGAGAGGTCGTAGGCCCAATGGGCCAGCCGCGTCGTCAGAGGTTCGGGGAGCAGACTCCACGGAAGGTCGGCAACTGTCGGACGCATGTGAACCTCCCTGTCGACATGTGCCTGCCCGGACGCCGGCCACCGGTTGCAGGCATGCCTAGGCTAGCGGCGCCCTTCTTCGGGGACTGTGCAGTGGGGCTACAGCATTGCCCGGCCGGCAGTCCGCCATCGGGCCGGGGCCTTCCATGGCAGAGATCTCATGGTGCCGTCCGAGAACAGCCGGCAATGGGCGGCTATCAGAACCGCAGCGCTAAGCCAAGCTCGGCGCGGGACCGACTGACGCTAGGCCTGGCCACCTCAGATGTAGTGACCAGTCGCCGCGGTCCGTTCCGCTCGGACGCCCAGCGTTCAGGTGCTGGGAGTCAGCCCGGAGGGATCACCGGCAGGACTATGTGGGAGGGCCGAGCCGTGTCATGGTGGACGGTCTGGCGGGCGACCCGGATCTGGTCGTCGTCGGCGGTGGGGTTACCCGTGTTCAGGTTGCGATCGAAGCGGGGGAAGTTGCTGCTGGCGATCTCCACCCTGATGCGATGTCCCGCCCGGAACACGTTGCTCGTCACCCACAGATCGATCGTGAACTCGTACACTTCGCCGGGTTCCAGCGGCACCTGCCGTTCGACGCCCTCGCGGTAGCGGCCGCGGATGATCCCGTCGCACAGGTTCCTGGCGTACCCGTCCGGGTGCACGTCGACCAGCTTGCCGGTGAAGTCCGTGTCCCTCCCGTCGGTGGCCGCGAACAGCTTGACGATCACCGGCCCGGTCACCTCCAGGTCGGCCTCCAGCGGCTCCGACGTGTAGACCAGGACGTCGTTGCGGTACTCGACCGGACGCTGATCGAACGAACCCCAGTCCACGATCTCAGGGGTGCAGCAGGTGGCGCCGCCCACCGTGGGGGTCGGGAACCCCGGGTTGTAAACGTACTCGTCGGCCGGCTCGCCGCCCGGCGGGTCGGCGGATAGGGTCCCGTCGCCCAGGAGCGAGTTGGCCGACCCCCGGCTGTGGAAGTACCAGGGAGTGAACTCGGTCCGCTCCAGCGGCCACTCGTGCTCGTCTCGCCACTCGTCCGTGCCCATGGTGTAGATACGCAACGGTGCGTCCCGGTCGACCCCGTTGTCCTCGCCCTTCAACCAGTGGTCGTACCACCGCAACTGGATGTCATCTACATCCAGCACCGACGCCTTACCGAAGTCGACCTCCCCGGCGTGGGTCTCGGTGTTGGTGTGGTGATGCCACGGCCCCATCACCACCCGCTGGTGGTTGCGAGCCAGTTCCGACCCGCCCCGGTCCCGCATCCCGACGAAGTTGTTCATCGTCCCGCCGGCGAAGATGTCGTACCAGCCGCCGATCTGCAGCACCGGGATCTTCACCCTCTCGTACTGCTCCTTGACCGACATGGCCTTCCAGTAGTCGTCGTAGTCGGGGTGGTCCAGCCAGTCCTGGAAGAACCCGATATCCTTGCCGCCGAACTGCGGGATGGCCCGCATGGGCAGCACCGAGAAGATGCGCTTCCAGTTGAACCGGTCGATGAGCTGCCACGTCCGCCCCCCTAACCGGAAACTCCAGGTCGACGTGAAGTGCAGGGTGAAGGCCCCACCCTGGTAGTGCAGCGAGCCGTGGAGGTCGTCGCCGATCACCCGGGGCACGATCGCCTTCAGGTACGGGCTCCCCGCCACGGCCGCCATCCACTGCACCCCGCCCAGGTAGGAAGCGCCGTGCATGCCCACGTTGCCGTCGCACCAGGGCTGGGAGCCGATCCACTCGATGGTGTCGTACCCGTCCTCGTACTCCTGGATCCACGGGTCGAAACGGCCGTCCGAGTCGTTGCGCCCCCGGCAGTCCTGCGCGGCGAACACGTACCCGTTCTGGGCGAAGAACACGGCCGAATCGACCAGGGCCTCCCACATGTTGTCGTAGGGAGTCCTCGCCAGGATCACCGGGAACGGTTCATCGCCCCCGGCCGGGAAGTAGATGTCCATGGAGGTCTCCACCCCGTCACGCATCGGAACCCTCACGTTGTTACGAACGTCGATACCGGCAGGAAGAAAAGCAGCCTCCGCCATCATCAACCCTTTCCTCGACACTCGGCCGGACGATACAGCCCGATCTTCTGGGGTGATAGGCTAATCGCTGTAGTAGTCTGCGTTCTATGACGCAACTGGACTACCAGGAGATCATCTCGCTGTCGGAAGACCCCACGGTGATGTTCGAGAAGGCCCGCGGTCGGCCAGCGACCGCCGAAGAACTACGCGAACTCGCCCAACTCGCGGCCGCTATCTTCCACCAGTGCTCGCTTGAGGAACAGATCGAAGTCACGCTCTGCTTGCCGACCCACATATCCGCTCGTCACCTCGCTCCAATGTCTGATCTACAACGCTCTGCAATTCTCACCCAACTGCCTGCCGGTCTTGCTGATGAAATCGCTTCACTGCTCCCGGCAGGTGTTGCTTGACGGCACCCCTCGGCGTCCATTCAATCCTCCCGTCGGCACTCAAGAGGTTCGCTATAAGGGACATTCTGTCGGCGCTTGCGCACCCGCATGGTGTTGAGGTCGACTTCCCCCGAGAGGGCATCATGGCCATCGGTGGGACAACCACACAGGGTCTCCCGATAGTGGTACTGAGAGATATGGAAACGGGCAAAGTGTTTCATGCCCAAAAACTGGAAGCCAAGTACCAGCGTCTCTTTCATCAGACGGTCTGGCCGAGGGAGCCCAAGGTGGACTGATCGTCAAACAATGTGGACGGGTGGTCTGCATCCACCACCGGACGCCGACGGTCCGGACATCGGCCAACTGCAAGACGGTTAGAAACAACTTTGCGAAGCCTAGGAACGCTCCAAGTAGTACGCGCCGTGAGGCTCCAAGGTGCATGTCCATCCCGGTTCTACGAAGACTGTGCATAGCTCCTCCCGGATCAGGGCCGGCCCCTCCACCGGAATCGAGACCGGGGCCCGGCGGCCGTCCAGGACCGGAGTGTTCAGGAAACGGTCCCTGTGTCGGACGCTGCGCTCACCGAGCCGAACCCAGGCGTCGTGGCTGCCGAGGTCCCAGTCGAGGTCGGGCAACCGCCTCGGCACCGTGGCCCGGACGGCCAGGCTGACCAGCTCGCAGACGTTGTCGGGTTCGGAGTAGGTGTAGATCTCGTGGTGGCGCTCGTGGAAGGTGTCTACGGCGCTGTCGATGGTGTCCATGTCGATGGAGGCGGAGGCCATCGGCACCATGATCTCCCAAAGCTGCTCCCGGTAGCGGAGTTCCAGGCCCCGGTCGACGTGGATCTCGTCCTCCCGGTAGCGGAGCCCCACCCGGCGGTCGATGGTGGCGCGGTCACCGGTCATCCCCTCGCCCTGCAGCATCCCGATCAGATCTCGCTCCAGCTGCCCGAACGCGGCGTCGATCGCCTCCACGTCGAACGACCCGGACAGCTGCATCGGGTAGGAGCGGCGCAGCTCGTACACGACGTCCATGACGATCGCCCCCAGCGCGCACAGCGTGGAGGCCGCCTTCGGTATCAGGATCCGGTCGATGTCCAGTTCGTCGGCGATGGCGCAGCAGTGCACCGGCCCGGAGCCGCCGCCCACCACCAGCACGTAGTCGCGGGGGTCCCGGCCCTCGTCCACGGTGATGTCCCGGATCGCCTGCGCGAGGTCGATGGTGAGTACCCGCCACACGCCGTCGGCGGCTTCGATCCGGCCCACCCCGATCTCGCCGGCCAGACCGTCGATCACCGACTCGGCAGGCGCGCCGTCGAGTGACAGGCCCCCTGCTATGGGACCCGGGCTGTACACGCCGAGGACCATGTTGGCGTCGGTTACGGTGGGCGACGTTCCCCCCAGGGAGTAGGAGGCCGGGCCGGGAACCGATCCGGCGCTCGCCGGGCCCACCCGCAGTATCCCGGTGTCGACCCAGGCGATCGAACCGCCGCCACCGCCCACGGAGTGGACATCCACCATGGGCAGCCCGATCCGGACACCGTCGATCTCCACCGGCCGTGACTGGCGGACGGTCCCTCCGGTGACCACGCTGGCGTCGAAGCTGGTCCCGCCCATGTCGATGCAGATCGCGTTCTCGACGCCGGCCTGCCCTGCGAAGAACCCGGCCACGGCCGGACCTGCGGCCGGGCCTGACATCAAGGTACGGACCGGCACCCTGATCACCTCGTCGGCGTGGGCCACGCCCCCGTGGCTCTGCAGGAAGTGCAGGGTACCGCCGAACCCCCGCTCCTCCAGGCGTCCGGTGAGTTCCCCCACATACCTGGTGACCCTGGGTCCGACGTAGGCGTTGAGCACGGTGGTGCTGACACGGTTGTACTCGCGGATCTCGGGTAGCACGTCCCACGAGGTGGTGACGAGAGCGCCCGGCAACACCCGCCGGCACAGCTCCGCGGCCCGGAGTTCGTGCGAGGGATCTAGGAAGGACCAGATGAAACAGATGGCGACCGCCTCGATCCCCTCGCCGGCCATGAGTTGGCAGGCGGCCAGCACACCGTCCTCATCGAGCGGGGTCACCACGGAGCCGTCGGAGCCGATCCGCTCGGTGATCGGAAGCCGCAGGCGGCGAGGAACCAGCGGGACGGGCGGCTCCAGGTCCAGTTCGTAGCGTTCCTCCTTGTAGCCGACCCTTATCTCGAGCATGTCCCGGAAACCGGAGGTGGTCAGCAGGGCGGTCCGTGCCCCCGTCCGGGTCAGCAGCGTGTTGATCCCCATCGTGGTTCCATGCACGAGGTGCGCATCGGACAGCATCGAGTCCACCGGAACCTCGACACCGGCCGCGAAGGCCTCGACCCCCTGCATCACCGCCGAGGCCGGATCGTCAGGCCTCGAAGGAACCTTGAACATGAGCGGCCGTCCACCCCGGTCGAGGCCAACCACGTCGGTGAAAGTCCCGCCCACGTCGATGCCGAGGACGAAACGCTCAGCCATCCTCGCCGCCCCCGTAGCCGTATACGCGGGCCGCGCGGTCCGGGCTGATCAACTGGTTGTCGACATCCCGCGCCAGCGCCGCCCGGTCCCGCTTCCGGGGATCGCCGATACCGCCGCCGCCGGGGCTGGTGCTGACCAGAGCCGTGCCCGGGTCCAGGTCCACCACGCTGTGGGGGACGATCGGCCTCACCACCCCGTCCTGGCCCCTGATCGAGCGGGAGAACACCGCCCGGTCGTCCTCGTAGCCGTCCGGTACGAACCGTCCCGGCGGGGGGATCTCCAGGCCCTCGCCGATGAAGCTGACCACCGTGCCCGGCTCGAGAGGCTCCATCTCCAATGCCATCCCGAAGCCCCCCCGCCACTGCCCGGGTCCTTCGGTGTCGGGGGCCAACTCGAAGCGGTTGATCCGCATCGGGATGCGGAACTCGATCTCCTCCACGTTGCCGGTGCGCATCCCTCCGAACGTGCACTGGGGGCTGCAGCACGACCAACCGTCGGTCTCCCACATCGCACCGGCCCCACCGATCCCGGACATGGTGGACAGGTGCGAGAAGCGCTCGCCGGTGCGGGTGTCCAGCCCGGCGAAGGTGGAACCGCAGAAGTGCGACCAGCCGGCCACGGCCCGTTCCGGGACCGCCCCAGCCAGGCAGGCCTCCACTGCCTCCATGATGTTGTCGAAGGGGGTGGAGGTGGCCATCGACGAGGGGGAGGGCTCTACCGCGTTGACGATCGTGCCCTTCTCGCCGAGGTCGATGTCGATGCACCGGTAGACGCCGCCGTTGTGAGGGATGTTGGTGGGGAACACGGTCAGCATGCCGGCGTATATGGCCGAGATGGAGTTCCCGAAGTAGCTGTTGAAGTAGCGGTTGATCTGGGGAGATCCCCTCAGATCGACCCGTATCTGGTCGCCGTCCACGGTGATCGCGCAATGGATATCCAGCGGAGGCCCGACCCTCGGGTCCTCCATGGCCGAATGTCCCCGGTAAGTGCCGTCGGCGATCTCGGAGATGGCCTGGCGGGCCAGCTTCTCCCCCCGGTCGAGCAGCGCTGAGAACCCGGCCCGCAACCGCTCCGCGCCCAGCGAGCGGTGCAGTTCCCGGATGCGGCGTTCCGCCACGCCGAGCGCCCCCATCTGCGCTCCCATGTCACCCCGGTGGGCGTCGGGGGTGCGCAGGTTCAGCAACAGCAAAGTCACCACGTCGCGGCGGATCGTCCCCTTCTCGTAGATCTTGATGGGGGACATCCGGATCCCCTCGGCGTAGATCTCCCGTGCCAGCGGGTTGTAACCCCCGGCCACGGGGCCTCCCGAGTCGGACACGTGCGCCCGGTTGCCCACCCAGGCGAACAACTCCCCGTCGATGAACACCGGCTTGAACATGGTCATGTCGGCCTGGTGGCCACCGCCGTAGGTGGGGTCGTTCACGTAGATGACGTCCCCCTGCGCCAGGTCGTCGCCGAAGAACTCGATCGTCTGCTTGAGCGCCACCTGCATCGACCCGAGATGGACCGGCTGGTCGTCACCCTGGACCACCTGCTCTCCGGCTGCGTCGAGGATCGAATTGGAGAAGTCCGTGGAGATGGCGATGATCGGCGACCGGCCCGACCGCACCAGCACGTGGCGCATCTCCCGGATGGCCGACTGCATGCTCCCCTCGAGGACCGCCAGGGTGATCGGGTCTATCTCCGGGGTGCTCATCCGGTAACGGACACCAGGCCGATGAGCCCATCGAGCGATTGGGCGTCCTCGAGGGACATCACCGCCTCGTGTATGGCTGCGCCCCGGCACCTGCCCACCGCCCGCTCCGCGTTGGCCAGGAACTTGGCTTCTATCTCCTCTACTTCCATCCGCCCGGCCTCGTCCGTGCTCCGGTACGTGCGGCCGTCGGTCGTCTCGATGACGATCTCCCCGTCGTACGAGTCCGGGAAGAGGCTCTCCGGATAGCGCTCGTAGCGGATCGACCGGGCCAGCGACAGGACCTCGGGATCCCGCACCATCTCGTCGGTCAACTGCCGCTCGGTGATCTCCCCGCTCAGGATGGCAGCGGCCAGCACGTACGGCAGGCTCTCCTGCGCGTCGTGGGGATTGAGCGGGGCGTCCCGCCGTCCCCGAGGTTCGCAGATGGTGGGAATGACTCCGTCCGGCGCCCGGCAAGTGATCGACCGTATGTTCCCCGACCCGATCCCGTGCCGCTCCGAAAGCTTGAACCATCCCTTGAGGAACGCCTGGCTGAAGTGGCACACCGGATACTGCTTGGCCGCCGTCTCCAGCGTCTCCCACTTGGTCCCGAGGGTCCCGAAGTACGCCGGGTCCAGTTCGCCCGCCGGGTCCCGCAGATGGGTCTCGTACAGCCCGAACTCGCCCTCGTAGACACTCAGAGGACCGCTGAACCCGGCCATGGCCAGGTAACCCGCCGACACCCCACCATGGGCCGACCAGGCCCCGTGGATGTTCTTCGTCCAGGCTCCGTCAGCCAGAAACTCCAGCAACCCGGCCGCCGTACTCCCGGCGATACCCTGGGCGTGGGCGATCTCAGAATCGCCACCGCCCAAGAGCAAGGCCGTGGCAGCCGCACACCCGAAGGGAGGCGCCACCCCGGTGGGGGCGAACCCCGCCTGGTGGATCCCGTCCCTTGGCGCAGCCGCCGCCCGGCAGGCGACCTCGAGAGCGACGATGTAAGCCAACAGGAACTCCCGCCCGCTGCATCCCTGCGCCTCCGCCACCGCCAGCACCGCCGGGAACGCCCCCGCGCTGACATGGAACGCCCCCTCCAGATGCGTGTCGTCCCAGTCGAGTCCGCCCACGGCCAGACCGTTCAGGAACGCCGCGTCCCGAGCCGTGAGCCGCTCACCGGTCGCCAGCACCGTGCTCGGCCCCCCGGCGACACCTCCCATGGCCTCCAATGCCCGCCGCCCGGTCACCGGAACGGGTGTGTCGGCCGCCACCAACGCCAGCCCGAAGCAGTCAAGAGCCAGCGCCTTGGCGCGCTCGGTCACCGGCGACGGTATGTCCTCGTACCTCAACCCGGCGACCCAGGAACCCGCCTGCTCGGCCAGGGTTGCAGGGGGAAGAGCCTCCCCGGTCTGGCTATCCACACTTCGCTTCTCTTCGAGAACGACCATCTCGACCACCTTCTCCCTCGTGACTGCGCCGGATTCACCGCAACCCGCAGGGCACGTACGGTAGCGGACGGCGCGTACGGCAAGCCGTGACAATCGATCGGTCTCCAGAGCGCAGATGCGGCTTGTCACATCCGTGTTGTCCATGCCGGTTCGAGAAACCTAACGCACCGGAGATAGGCCCTCATTGGGAGCACGGCCCCTCCGACCCACCAATAGCGCGCAGAGGTAGCCGGATCCCGTAGGCTTGACGCGGCGATCCAACCAACCTGAAGGACCGAGGTTCGGGGACCAGTGATGAGTCTGACCAGCAGCGATATAGTGTGCCAACTGCGCCTTGGTGAAGATGGATGTTGGGAGTTCAAAGAGATCGTTTTCGCAGGGAACCGTCCCAAGAGCCCGGCCCGCGACGATTTGGCGGACGAACTGGGGGCCTTCGCCAACGCCGAGGGAGGGGTGCTGCTCTGCGGCGTCACCGACCGTCGTGAGCTACAGGGTCTGTCTGTCGAGCAGATGGATGCTCTTGAGAAGGTCATAGTCGAGATCTCTCGCCAAGCGATCAAACCGCCCATCGAGATCCGGACCCGACGCTTCGAGATCGGCGGCAAGGCGATTCTGGCTGTGGAAGTGGAGCGTGGCTATGGACTCCACGAGGGCCGGGGTCGGGCGTACCGACGCCACGGCAGTTCGAAGTGGCAGATGACCAGCGACGAGAAGTTGCGCCTGTCACAAGAACGCGGCCTGGCCCGGTTCCCGTCGTTCGACCAGCGACCGGTACCCGGTACGGGATTCGCCACACTCGACGAGTCCTTGTGGAGACCGCTGATCCGTGTAGACGGACAAGCCGATCCCTCGGTGGCCCTCGCCAAGATGGGTCTGCTGTCGGAAGGTGAGAAGGGGGTTCGCCAGGCTACTGTGGCCGGTCTTCTCCTCTGTAGCCAGCGACCGGAAGAGTGGCTACCCAATGCCTGCATAACGGCAACGCGCTACCGGGGAGTGGATCGAGCCTCTGGACAGATCGATGCTCAGACCATCTGCGGACCACTGAACCGCCAGATCGCCGAGGCGGTGGCTTTCGCCGTTCGCAACATGAGCGTCGCCGCGCACAAAGACCCCGGCCGCATCGACCTACCCCAGTACAGCGAGCGCGCCATTTTCGAGGCTGCTGTCAATGCTGTAGCCCACCGAGACTACTCCATCCGTGGGAGCCGCATCCGGCTGTCCATTTTCTCCGACCGTCTGGAAGTCCAATCCCCGGGAGCCCTGCCCAATAGCCTGACGGTCGAGAACATCGCAGACCGCCAAGCCACCCGCAACGAAGTCCTGATATCCGTACTCGGACGGATGCCAACCGGTGAGATACGTGGAAAGGGCGACCGCCGATACTTTATGGAACGCCGAGGCGACGGAGTGCCGATCATCAAGAACGAGACCCTGGCTGTCAGCGGCAAGCCGGCCCGCTTACGGTTGATCGACAATGCGGAGTTACTCGTGGTTCTACCTTCGGCTCCGGCTGGACCGAGCCCGGCACAGGTCGAGATCGGGGTGCGAGCCTACGGTCGGGCTGTGGCTGGTGCCGATGTCCTGGTCCTGTTCCCAAACAACACGTGGAAACGAGCCGCCAGCGACCAGGACGGGTACGCGTCGGTTTCACTACACACGACTGAGCTTCCGCTAACGGTGTTCGTTGCAGCCGTCGGCTACGCGGCCCATCTGGAGCGGGGCTGGACGCCTTCACGTGGATCACTCACTGTCGAGCTCGAGCGCCTTCCGGCCGGCGGCGGGGTCATATTCGCCGAAGGAACCGGACACGTCCCGGGACTCCGCGGAACTCTCAACCCGATCCGCGACTCCCTGGACCGCACGTACCTCTACGGTTCCAACATCGCGATCAACCACGGCAAGCCACAGCCGGTCTACTTTGCCTACGGAGAGAACCTCCGCCTCACGGATGCTGACGGACACGAGACACTGGCCCGGATACTTGAAGTCGCCGGCCGCTCTGCGCTGGTCGAATACCGCCCGCTCGACGGTTAGGGCGTGTTCACTCTAAATTACACTAATGTGATATCATTATCATATGGAGA
>JAPPFW010000004.1 GCA_028821575.1 bacterium
TCCCGTGTCAAACCACCCACCCCCACCACTACCCCCATGAAGAATTGGGGCTAGTTGCTAGTTTATGTTGATTTATCCTGGCTACTGACGCCACCTTCAGCCGCGCCAAGGCGGGTCTCGTCCCTCTAGGAGGTCTGGAGCGAGGCGCGGCGGGCCGCTATGTGGATGAGATCCCAGACTCCCGAGAACGGTGGAGCGTAGGCGAGATCGGCCCAGGCAAGCTCGTCGGCCGTCATCTCGTTCCAGATGGCCGTGGCGAACACGTCGATCCGTTTGCCGGCACCCCGTCCTCCTACGACTTGCGCTCCGAGGATTCGTCCTCCGACTCGCTCCGCTACCACCCTGATGGTCATGGGTGCTGCGGTCGGCCAATACCCGGCCGCGGTCGTTCCGTGTGCGTCACCGACCACAACGTCGAAGCCCGCCGCGATTGCGTCGGCCGGGCGGAGACCTGTGGAGGATATCTCCAGGTCGCATACCTTGGTGATAGCGGTGCCGAGCACTCCGGGGAAGCGGGCGTCCCCTCCACCGATGTTGATCCCCGCCACGCGTCCCGCCTTGTTGGCAACCGTGCCGAGGTGGAAGTTGACGGGCTCGCCGGTGAGCCGATGGGCGGCCTCGGCACAGTCGCCCCCCGCCCATACTCCGTCAGCATCGGTCCGCTGGCGGTCGTCCACCGAGATCGCCCCGGTTGGTCCCAGGCCGATGCCGGCCCCGCCTGCAAGGCTTGACTCGGGTCGGAAACCCAGTCCGAGTACCACTACCTCGGCGGGGTGGGTCTCGTCGTCGCATCCGACGCTCTCGACCCGCTCCAAACCGTTGATGCACTCGACCCGGGTTCCGGTCACGACCCGGATCCCCATGTGTTCCATTGCCGCCACGACCTGCAGTCCCAGATCGGGATCGAGAGTCCGGTCGAGCACCGCCTCCCCCGATGTGAGGACGGTGACCTTCCAACCCCGGCTGTGGAAGGCCTCGGCGGCCTCGAGGCCCACATAACCCCCGCCAACGACGACCGCATTCCCGGGACCGGCCTCGGCCGCCGTCCTGAGCATTACCGCATCGTCGAGGGTATGGAGTCCGAACACCCCGGGTAGATGAGCACCTTTGATCGGTGGGCGCAGTGGCCGGGCGCCGGTTCCGATCATGAGCGTGTCGAAACCGAGTTCGGCCCTCTCCCCCGAGTCAAGTGCAGTGACGGCGACCTTGCGGTGGTCGAGGTCTATGGCGGTGGCTTCGTGGCGGATCCGCACCTCGATACCCATCTGCGCGAAGACTTCCGGACTGCGCGCCACCAGGCGTTCCAGCGGATCGATGTAACCGGCGACGTAATAGGGCTCACCGCAGGCCGAGTAGCTGACCCATCCGGAGCGTTCGATGGCAATGATCTCCAAGTCATCCACCGACCTGCGCCGGCGGGCCTGGCTCGCCGCGCTCATCCCGGCCGCGTCACCGCCGATCACGACCATCCGTTCAGCCATCTGTACCTCCTGGGTGCTGGGATTTGGGAGTTGTGTGGTTGCCTACCTAACACCGAACACCCGGCACCAAACACCTAATGCCAGAAACACCCAGCACCAATCACTTGATGCCTAGCCGACAAGCCCGAGCGCAGCGGCGTTCTCCTCTATGTACGCGACGAGGCTGTCCACGCTGCCTGCGAAGTCCTCAGCGGACCCCACGAGGGCAGCGAGTGCGGACCTCCGGGCCGAACCGTCGTCGGGGGCCGGGATCCGCAGTCCGTCCAGCATCCCCTCCGCGAGCGCAGGCAGGCGGGCGGCGTGCTGGATGGGTCCGTCTCCGAGCGTCCCCACCGGTACCGGAACCGTTAGACCCCTGACCTGCTCGTTGAACGAGCGGGCTTGATCGATGGTCTCGCCCAGGGCCGCGGCGGTCTCGCGGTAGGTGACGCCCGTCTCGGCGCTGTTGTCCCAGGCCTGGTTGGCGGCCTCGGCTTGAGCCACCAGGTCGGCGAGGGCCTGCTTGAAACCCTGCAGACCGTTGATGTAGGCCAGCGCTTCGCCGGACAGTTCCGCCGGCGGCGGAGTAGTTGTCGGGGTCGTGGTGGTTGCGGCCGATGCCGTCGGCGTGAGTCCAGGGTCCTGGGCGTTCTCCTCGACATCGCGGATCAGGTCGTCAACGGTACCGGTGAACGCCCCGGCTGCTGCGACGAAGTCATCGAGGGCCTCCCGGCGGGCGGAGCCGTCGTCGGGGGAAGGCAGGCGAAGTCCTTCTAGGACCGCTTCCGCCAGCGGGACCAGTTCGGTCGCCTGCCGGACCAAGCCCTGCAGGCCCTGGGGGCGGTCGGCCAGCGTGGAGGGTACGGGCAGGCTCATGACCGACTCCTGGAGGGTCCGGGTCCCGTCGATGACGCCGGTGATCGTCGCCTCTGTATCCTCAAACCGGGCTCCGGTCTCGTCACGGTTGTCCCAGGCCTCGTTGGCGGCGGAGATTTCCGCAACCAACTGGGCGAGCGTTGCCTTGACCTCGGCCAGACCATCCAAGAATGTGGTGGCAGACGCGTTCAGAGCCGGGCCTTCTCTACCAGGCGAGGCGGTGGGGGTAGTGGTCCCCGCAGTTTCACCCACGGCCGCGGTGGTGGTTGCCGGCTGGGTCGGGTCGGGAGCCTCCTCGGAGGTCCCGGTCGTAGCCGTAACCGACGGACCGGTCGTCACGGTGGTGGAGTCCGCAGGATCGGGCTCATCGCGCGTGAAGACGAACAACGCCACCGCCACAACCAGCACCGCGAAGATGATGTGGGCGTACCGGTTCTTCTTCGGTCCGCGGCCCCCCGCCGACCGCGAGCGCGACCCGGTGCGGCGCCCTCCGTAGATATTCCTGCGGCGCCGCTGGCGACCTCGACTCGTCAATGGACTCACTGACTCCCTGCGCAGTTCGCTGAACCTGACGGGAGGAGCAGGCAAACCGTCCGGCAGCAGGAACTCCGACCTGATTGCGGAGGTCGTGGTCCTCGGCGCCAAGCCGGACATGGTCGCTCGTTCCCCGACTCCGTGATCATATCCCGCTCCAACAGGCCATTAGTGCAAATCGCGCCCTTCGCGTCCAGATCGACCGAACCCGAATCGATCCGAAGGTCGAAGACGTGAAGTCGTTAGCGCGGGGGCACCCGGGCGTTCGGGCGCTGTCCGTCAAGGCAGGGCGCCGCCCATGTTGATAGATTCGGTTCGAGCAACCCTGGAGGTGAGGATGATCAAGCTCATCGGGACGGCGTACAAGCGGGACGACTTCACTACCGAGGAGTTCTTCGATTACTGGTTCGACGTACATGCGCCGATATCGGCATCCCTTCCGGGGTTGAGGGGTTACGTGGTCTCCGAGGTGGTCCGGAAGTTGGGCGGCGAACTCGAGACGGAGGCCTTCGTGGAGCAGTGGTACGACGACGAGGAAGCCTGGGACCGCGCCTCCGCCACCCCGACGGCCGCTGCTGCCTGGGAGGATGTGGGCAACTACGCCAAGACGACCGGGACTTTCTGGGTGGTCAAGGAACATGTGATCGTGCCGCCGCCGGACCGGGGCCCGGGGCTGGCCGCCGGCTGGAAGGAGTGAGCATGAGGCGGTTCGAGGGCAAGAACGTATTCGTCACCGGTGCAGGGAGCGGCTTCGGAAGGCGCACGGCGCAGCGCTTCGCCGAGGAGGGTGCACGGCACGTCTACATGGTGGACTACAAGCAGGAACGTCTCGACGAAGCCGCTCCGTCCATCGAGGCGTCCGGAGCGATCGCGCACAAGATCTGCCTGGACATGGGCGACATGGACAACTGCGTAGAGGCCATGGCCGAGGCGTTGGAGATCGATCCCAGGCTGGACGTCCTGGTGTCGAACGCCGGCGCGTGGGTCGACGTCCCTTTCATCGACATGGCTACCTCCGACTGGAGGCGGATACTCTCGGTGAACCTCGACGCCTATTTCGTCTTGGCGCGGGAGGCGGCACAGGCGATGAAGAAGACCGGTGGGGGGGTCATCCTGTTCACGTCTTCGATCGTGGCCCTCGGTCACGGGCGGGGGTTCACGGCCTACTGCGTCTCCAAGGCAGCGCTGGTGTCTCTGGCCAGGGCGATCGCGGTGGAGTGCGCCCCTTACGGGATCCGGGCCAACTGTGTGAGTCCTGGCCCTGCCGACACCCAGCAGTCGGTCGACCTGGTGGGTGAGGAACTGATGGACAAGTGGCGCATGCACGGGTTCCCGGTGGTCCCCGCCAACCGCTTGGCCGACGACAGCGATATCGCCGAAGCCTTCCTATACCTGGCATCCGACGCGGCCAAGTACGTGAGCGGGGTCAACCTGGTCGTCGATGGCGCTCTCACAGCCCAGACCTACGACGTCCCTGAGAGTTGAGGTTGTAGGGGGCGCTGTACGGCCTACTGACCTATGGCTGGTGGCTGGTGGCTGGTGGCTGGTGGCTGGTGGCTGGTGGCTTGTGGCTGGTGGCTGGTGGCTGGTGGCTATTAGATAGTAGATAAGTGGTTAGCGAGAGGTTGGATAGTGGCATGGAATGTACCACCGTCTACTTTCCGGGTGATCTCTCGCTACCGGGATCTCGGAATCGGACTGGCCGACGCTTCACTGGTCGTCCTAGCGGACCGGTATCAGACGGACACGATCTTCACACTCGACGAGCGCGATTTCCGGGTCGTGACAGGCTTGTCGGGTCGACCGTTCCGACTGCTACCGGCTGACCTCTGACTCAGGATCGACCCATGGGTCTGCGGGCGATCAGCCAGCCAGGTCGACAGCTGTCTGAGCCAGGATCTCCGCGGCCACCGCTGTCTCCTCGATCCCGACCCACTCCTCGTCGGAGTGGGCCTGGTCGATGCTCCCGGGGCCGAAGATCACGCAACTGATCCCGGCCGGATCGAAGCAGGACGCGTCGGTACCGTAGGTGACGCCAATCGGTTGGGTGCGGTGCCCGGTTACCCCTTCCCGCGCTCCGATCAGCGCCCGTACGACCGGGCTGCCGGGCGGTGTGTCCAGGGCGGAGGTGATCATGAAAGGGTCGCGCCGCTCCACAGGTACGCCGTCGAGAGGGGCCAGTAGCTCGTCGAAGGCGGTCAGGACATCCTCGGTGTCCTCCCCGGGGATCACTCTGCGGTCCAGGCCGATGACGCACTCGGCAGGGACGACATTGATACCCGTGCCTCCCTCGATGGTGGCGACGGTCAGGGTGGCAGGTCCGACCAGGTGGTGGCCGTCGGGATCGAGGTCCGGTATGTACTCGTTTTCCAGGGCGTCCAGTACCCGGGACATGGCGTGGATGGCGTTGCGTCCAAGATGCGGCTTCGACGAGTGAGCGGGGACGCCGGAGGTGGCGATCTCGAAGCGGATCACGCCCTTGTGGGCGGTAGCGACCTCCAGGCCGGTCGGTTCTCCTACGACTGCCATATCGATCTCGGGATGGGAGGCCACCAGGGCTTCGGCGCCGCTCCCGCCCGCCTCCTCGTCGATCCCGCCGACGAAGACAACGGTGGCCCTCTCTGCCGGGTCCACACCCTCGAGCAGCCTTAGCGACTCGACCATCGCCACGAGGGAGCCCTTGGTGTCGCACGCGCCCCTTCCGTAGACGTTCCCGCCCGTCGAGAGGGGTTCGGCGGTGGCCTTTCCCGACAAACCCACTGTGTCCAGGTGGGCGTGGAACATGACGACGGGTGCCGCCTTCCGTCCGGGCAGCGTCACCACGACGTTGTCCCTCCCTCCCGGATGGACCGGCTCGCGGACCGGTTCGTAGCCAGCCGCTCGCAGATCGGCGACCAGGAGTTCCGCCAACTCCGCTTCTCCCGGTCCACCGTCGAAGGTCGGGTTGACCGAGCGGACGCCGACGTATCGCAACAAGAGGCGTTCGACCCTGGCGCGGTCCGATCGGCCTAGAAAACGGGATCTCATGTCCTGGAACCTTACCGGACCGGGCTTGGCCTTTTGGGAGCGGGTCTGGATGGCGAATCCGGCGGATCGCCCGGTGGGGGAGTGCCTTGGCGCAGTCGTGACGGGCTTGCGAGCGAAGTCGCCTGCACGCGTTGTTCAGAACACTCCTAGAGTCGCGGGCGGCAACTCGACGCGGGAGGAGGCCATGTGCACGACCGGGTTCCTCAGGCCGGGGCCGGACGACTACCTGCTGTTCAAGAATAAGGACTTCGGCCGGGCCAGCTTCGACGACCGGATCGTCCTAGAGGAGAAGGTGTTCGGCGTCGAGGGGATAGTCACCTGGGCCGGAGACGACCCGGATGCGGACGTGTTCTCGGGGTTCTCGGTCGGTGCCAACTCGTCGGGTCTCCTCGTCTGCGACTCCAACGTGCGGACTCTGCCCGATCACGCCAACTATGACGACCTGGTGGAGATCGCCCTGCGGGAAGGGAGCGACGTGGCCTCGGCCGTGGATGCCGTCCAGCGGGCTGTCGCGGCCCGTCCGTACCTATGGGGGAACCTGCTGATGATCGACGGCGAGAGCCAAGTGGCGGTGGAGGTCCGCAGCCGGAGGACGGCGGTGCTGCCGCTCAGCCGCGCCACGGCTCGCGCCAACCACCACACCGAGTTGGGCATCCATCCCCGCAACGACGACACGGTGACCACAGAGGACCGGATGGCCTCTGCCCAGAAGCGTCTCGACCGCGCCGCGTCCATAGACGATGTCCTCGTCCTCCTCAGCAGTCATGACCAAGGGGACACCGGAGTGTGCAACCACGCGCTGTACACGACGGTGTACAGCTACGTGCTGCACCACACCGCGGGTAGGACCACGTTGCTGGTCAAGAGAGGGCGCCCATGCGAGGCAGGCCCGCGGATCTCACTGGCTCTTCCTCTCGGCCGGGACTGGTCGCGCGCCGCGGTCGACGACTTCAAGGCCGGATACCCGTCGGGCCGGCTGCGGGTGGTCCGCTGATCGGTCCGCCCGCAGCGGATTCGTCCCCGGCGGACCCCCGGGGTGGTGAGAAGGCATCCGGAGGATCGGATCAGAGTTGCATCCCGATGGCCTTCTGCCGGAGCCGCTTGCGTCGCTGCGGGACGTCCGGCAGGAAACTCTGAACGAGGTTCCAGAAGTCGGGGGAGTGGTTTCTCACCTGCAGGTGGGCAAGTTCGTGTACCACCACGTAGTCGATGAGGTCGGGCTCGAGCATCATCACCCTCCAGTTGAAGCGAAGGGTTCCGTCGACTCCACAACTCCCCCAGCGCTTGCGCTGGTTCCGGATCAGCACCAGTGACTTCGGTCCGTGTCCGGCCACGGGCCACCAGCGGTCGACGGTTTCCACTAGGTGTTCACCGGCGCGGTAGTGGTACCACTTGAGGAATGCTTGGCCGATCATCTCCACCCGTTCCTCATCACCGGCTCCGACCGGTTCCGTCACCTTGAAGACTCCATCCTCCAGGTCGACCTCCGGGCCGCTCACGTCCGCGGTCTCGAAGACCATGGGGATCTCACGGCCCAGATAGGCGAGGGTCTCTCCATCAGCGAATCGGATCGGTTCGATCTCGCTCAACCTCGCAAGGTGGCTCAGGATCCACGAGCCGCGATCGCGAACGAACTCCCGAATCTCGGAGCCTGAGACGGCCCACGGAACGTAGACGCAGACGCCGTCACGGCTCACCCGGACCTCGATCGTCTTCTTGCGGCGCTTGCTGCGGCGGATCTCGTAGTTGATGGTGGTGCCCCCATGCGTGATGGAGTCTCGATCGGTCACTCGGGCCCCTTCCCGTCTGTCCCGACGAGCCGGTCGGCCGGTCCGTCGGAGTGGTTCATCTTCGTGCCCTCCCTGACCGGTCGATCGCATCCGGGGATCGACCGGGCTGGTCTCCCAAAACAACCCAGGCGATGCGTCGCCCCGGCATGCCCTCGCGATGGGATGCGTCTGCATCCGGTCTCCCCATTTGTTACAGGTGCGGAGCCGCCGCGTCTAGACCCCTGTGCAAAGAAGAGACGGTCGCTCGGACTCCGGACCTCGGGCGACCACGATGAGCCTCGGCCCGGCTGGCACGGTAGCGGCGCCGTCAGCGATCATATACCGGGTCGCTCAGGTGGTGTTGCTTGACGTTCCTGTGGGGCTGTGTGCATTTCTCTGGTCCACCCCACCCAGGTGATCGGTCGCCGTCAGGAGTTGACTCGCCCGGAGGCGAGCAGCCGACGGAAGTCCTCGACCGTTCCGGCGATGCCATCTTCGAGAGAACGCTGCCGGTAGTCGATGATCTGGTCCAGCCCCCTGCCGTCGATGATCGATGGCAGGGGGAATGGATCGGAGTCGTAGGTAGTCTCGATACCCGGGGTGGTGGCGTCGATCAGCGCGGCGATCTCGGAGATGTCGGCCACCGGACCTCCGACGTTGTGGACGAGCGCGGTGTCCGCCTCGAGCCGTGCCGACGCGATGAATATGGCTGCCATGTCCTGCGCGTGCTGGTAGGTCACCGTTCCGCCGTAACCGATGTGACCGGATTGGCGGGCCGCGGCGGCCAGCATCACCTTGGTGGCGCCTGACGTGAGGCCCTGATCCCGCCCGAGGCCGTAGATGACCGAGGGGCGGAGTCCCACCGATCCCACTTTCCAGTCGGCCGCGTAGATGCGAGCGGTCCACTCGTTGGCCTGCTTGTAGGCGCCGTACAGGGTGGCGGGTGCGGTCGGCGAGTCATCGTGGACCACGCCGCCCTCGTACATTGGGGCCGGGCCGAACACACCGATGGAACTGGCGTAGGTGAGCCCGCGGACCTGCCCGTCCGAGCGGCGCTTCGCCTCTAACACGTTCAGCGTTCCGGTGACGTTGACCAGGGAGCCGTTGATCGGATCGGCCGCGCAGAACGGGACCTGCAACCCGGCCAGGTGGACGATATGGGTGATCCTCTCCTCCCGGATCACTTCCCGGACCGCGGCTCCGTCCCTTATGTCTCCCCTGCGGAATACGACCGTCTCGAGTTCCTCGTCGTCGAGCACCAGGCGCAGCCGGTGCTGGTCGCCGGTGACGTCGAAGGCGACCACGGGTGTCCCCTCGCGGACCAGTTCGTGAACCGCCCACGCACCGATACATCCGGCTGAGCCTGTAACGAGCATCCGTTCCGTATCGGTCATCTCCACCCCTCCTTATTTTTCCTATGGCCCGCGGACAAGCGACAGGATAAGATACTCGGTCAGGCACAACCGGCGCGATCGAAGGAGGACACGCGTATGGGTGGCTCATGGACGGAGTCCGAGTTCGGGTCCGAGGTTACCGAACTCACGAAACAATACAAGGCCAAGGAGATCGGTCGGCGCCAGTTCATGAAGCGCCTGGGAGCGGCCGGCATCGGTGTGGCAGCGGCAGCCTCGATCCTGGCCGCCTGCGGTGATGACGAGGAACCCGAGGCTGCTCCGGCTACCACGCAGGCAGCCGCGGCAACCACTACCACGGCCGCTATGGCCGACACCGACGAAGCCCCCGCCACGACCCAGGCGATGGAGGATACCGAGACCGCCGAACCCGAGATGATGGGGCCGGTCGTGGGCGGTACGTTGCGGGAGGGCTACAACCGCGACGTCTCCAAGCATGATCCCCTCACCACAAACTGGTACGACCCGGCGTTCTTCGCCATCTACGAGGCGATCCTGTCGAACGACCCGAGCGGTGCCACGGTGCCTCAGTTCGCCTCCGGCTTCTCCGGCTCGGACGACGGGCTCGAGTACCGGTTCACGATTCCGGATGGGAAGCTCTCGCACTCCGGCGGGACCATCAACGCCGAGATGGTCGCCGAGTTCTACCGGTCGATCCAGCAGTACAGCTTCATAGCGGGCCTGGCCGCCCCTGTTGACACCTACGAAGCGGATGGCTCCGACGTTGTCATGAAGATGAAGAACCCCTGGGTGGGAGCCCTGGGGCCTCACAAGACCGGTTATTGGCGGATCGTGAATATCAACACCTGGAAGGAGCACTCGGTCAACGAGGACGGGTCCCTGAACGCCGGATCGACCTACGGCACCGAACTGGTGGACGGCACCGGTCCCTTCACTCATGAGGAGTGGGTGCCCGGGAGCCACGTGCTGGTCAAGCGGTGGGACGCCTATCCGGGATCGCTGACCCCCTTCTTCGAGAACAAGGGCACGGCCTACCTCGATGCGATCCGTTGGACCGTCATCACCGAGGCCGGCCAGAGGGCCACCCAGCTTGAGAATGGTGACATCGACACGCTGATCAACCCGGCTCACCAGGACATCGGCCGGCTCGAGTCAAACTCGGACCTGACGGTCATCAGGCACCCCGAGTGGTCGGGCTACCACCTGGCGATGAACCGTGACTACGCGGAGTACTTCGGTGACCGGCTCACCCGCCAGGGCCTCTCCCACGCGCTCGACCGCGAGGGCATGGTGCAGGCCATCCTGTTCGGGAACGGCGCCCCCACCTATGGACCGTTCCCCACCACGGACCGGAACTACGAACCGGCGGTGGAGCAGTTCAACCAGTTCGACATCGATCTCGCCAACCAGAAGCTCGACCGGGCCGGATGGGTCCGGGGAGGCGACGGAGTCCGCGAGAGGGACGGTGTCCGCTTCGAGTTCCGCTACCTGGTGGAGGACGAGACGGTGCAGAAGTCGGTGGCCGAAGCGGTGCAGGCCCAGTTCGCCAACGTCGGGGTCCAGGCGAACCTCGACGTGGTCGACCGGGCGCTGGCCTTCGAGCAGCAGAGCGGCCCCGGCCGTGACGCGGTCGAGATGTCGCTCTTCTTCTGGTTGTGGCCTATCCCGCTGGACGTGTTGATCCTCTTCGGCGGCTCGCAGTTCATCCCGGTGCCCAACTTCTCCCATGCGGTCGAGCCGAGGGTCGACGACGCCATCGCCAGTTGGCAGACCTCGGCCAACGAGACACAGGCACAGGCGGCTGCCTCGCAGTTCCAGTTGGCGTGGGCGGAGGAACTCCCGTTCATACCGATCATGAACCAGAACGCAACGTTCGTGCACAACAACAAGGTGCACGGATGGCAGCCGTTCGTGTGGAACCTGTACCCGTACTACAACGACACGTGGATCGAGGCATAGAGGTCGGCGTCACGGGCGACTGAAGTACCGAACCGGAGTGGGGGCCGTGCGGGGCGCGGCCCCCACTCGTTTCAGGAAGGTGGTCGATGAAGGTAGTAGCGATCCGTACCGCCTACATGGTGCTGATCGTGCTGGTGTCGTCGGTGGCCGTCTTCTACGCCATCCGCCTCTCGGGCGGCGATGCGGTTGCGGCGGTGATCCAGCCGGGCACAGCGTCTCTCGAGGCTCGCGAGCAGTTGCGCGAGCTCTGGGGGCTCAACCTGCCCATCCACGAGCAGTACTTCGCCTACATGGGAAGGCTGCTGCGGGGCGATCTGGGCAACTCCCTCACCAACAACTCGCCTATCGTGGACATGCTGGTGATCCATGGCCGCCACAGCCTCATACTGGGCGCGGCGGCCTTCTTCATCGTGTTCGCCGCGGGGGTCCCGCTCGGCATCCTGGCTTCACTGCGACGCAACAGCGTGGTCGACGCATCGATCATGACCTTCTCGGTCGGGGGTATGGCCGTGCCCAACTTCTGGCTGGCCCTGCTGGCCGTGTGGCTGTTCGCTTCGACCCTCCACTGGCTGCCGACCGCCGGTTGCTGCGGTCCCCGGTACCTGGTGATGCCGGCGGTGGTGCTGGCGATGGAGGGCCTTGCCCTGACGGTGCGCATGACCCGCTCCGCCATGCTCGAGAACCTCGGACGGGACTTCGTGAGGACGCTCCGCGCCGGCGGTCTATCGGAGTTCAGGGTGATCGGACGCCACGTCCTGCGCAACGCGTTGATACCCATCGTGTCGCTGGCCGGGCTGCGGATCGGGCAGATCGTGGGATACGCGCTGGTGGTCGAGACGGTGTTCGGGTGGCCGGGACTGGGCCAGGTGCTGGTAAACGCGGTTCTGCGGCGCGACTACCCGGTGGCCCAGTTCTTCTCCCTGGTGCTCGTGGCCCTGGTGGTGCTGGGCAACTGGCTGGCAGACCTGGGTTACCTGGCTGCGAACCCCCGCCTTCGCTCGGCTCGGCCCACGGGCGTATGATGCCTGCGGAGTCGGAGGACTGATGGTGGCTGAACGGACAAGCTCCCATCTCGAAGCGTGGGACATGCGTCTCGCCGAGTACGAGGAGAGTCGGCGGGTCGGCCCGGTGCGCGCCGCGCTCGATCGCATGCGCAGGAACAAGCTCCTGTTGCTCGGAAGCGCCCTTGGCATGCTGGTCCTGTGCACGGGCATCTTCGGCCCGATGATCTCCGGAGCCGACCCGACCTTCCAGAGCTTCGCCGACACCCACCTGCCACCTGGGAGCGAGGGCTACCTGCTGGGTACAGACCACCTGGGCCGGGACCTTGCGGTACGCACGTTCGTGGGAATCCGGGTGAGCCTGATGGTGGCGGCGGGCGTCACCCTGCTCTCCCTCATCCTCGGTCTCCTGCTCGGCATGATCGGTGGGTACCTCGGGGGATGGAGGGACCGCACGATCAGGGGAGTGGTCGACTTCGTGTGGGGGTTCCCGCTGATCCTGGTGGCGGTCCTGTTCGCAGGAGGGCTGGGTGAGGGGCTGTTCCCGGTGATTCTGGCGGTGGGCCTCGTCAACACCGCAGCGATCGCCAGGGTCGTGCGGGGCGAGGTCCTGACCCTGAGCGAACGTGAGTTCATAGAAGCGGCCCGGGCAGGTGGTCTGTCCACCACCAGGATCATGGCCAAGCACATCTTCCCGAACATCCTCGCTCCCGCCCTGGTGCTCGCCTCCTACTACGTGGCGGTGGCGGTCATAGCCGAAGCGGCTCTGTCCTTCATCGGTCTCGGCGCGCAGCCTCCCACCCCCAGCCTGGGCGGGATGGTCTCCGACGGCCGCAACTTCCTCCAGCTGAACCACTGGGGATCCACCATCCCCGGGCTGACCATCGTCCTGCTCGTCCTGGCCGTGTCCCTGATAGGCGACGGCCTGCGGGATGTGTTCGACCCGAGATTGCGCCACGAGGCGAAGGGGGTCGAGGAAGAGTGAGACGGGTTCTGGCCCGCACCATCTACATGGTGATAGTCCTGGTGCTGTCATCGATCGCGGTGTTCTACGCCATCCGGCTCTCAGGGGGCGACGCGGTCGCCGCCCGTGTCCCCGCTTCTGCGTCGGCGGAGGAGCGGGAGGCCGTGAGGCAACAACTCGGACTCAACGACCCGTTCCACCAGCAGTACTTCGACTACGTCGGAAGCATCCTGTCCGGAGACCTGGGCAACTCGCTCACCAACAACGCCAGGATCGGCACCCTCATCACCGAGCACGGCAAGAACAGCCTCATACTGGGGGTCGCGGCCTTCGTGCTGGTGTTCGGTCTCGGCATCCCGCTGGGTCTGCTCGCCTCCCTACGGCGGAACTCTTGGTGGGATGGCGGGATCATGACGTTCTCCGTGGCCGGGATGGCGGTTCCGAACTTCTGGCTGGCGCTCCTGGCCGTGTGGCTGTTCGCGTCCGTGCTGGGATGGCTCCCGTCAGCCGGTTGCTGCGGCCCCAAGCAGCTCGTTCTCCCTGCTGTGGTCCTGGCGATGGAGGGTATGGCCCTCACGGTCCGGATGACCCGTTCGGCCATGCTGGAGAACCTGAACCAGGACTTCGTCCGTACCCTCCGTGCCGGTGGCCTCTCGGAGGTCCGGGTCATCGGCAAGCACGTGTTCCGCAACGCGCTGGTGCCCATCGTGTCCCTGGCCGGTCTCCGGATCGGCCAGATCGTCGGCTACGCACTGGTGGTGGAGACCATCTTCGGGTGGCCCGGCCTCGGCCAGGTGCTGGTCAACGCGGTGCTGCGCCGTGACTACCCCGTGGCCCAGTTCTTCTCCCTGGTCCTGGTGACGATCGTCCTGCTGAGCAACTGGTTGGCCGATGTCGGCTACACGGTGGTCAATCCCAGGCTGAGGAAGACCTGATGGCGGCGACCGACCTCCGAGCCGGCTCCTCCGGGCGCGGACGGACCCCTTTGCTATCGGTACGGGGGCTCCGGACCGCGGTCACGACCCGTGGTGAGTCGTTCGACGTGGTACGGAACCTGACGCTGGACATCTACCCCAACGAGATCCTGTGCCTGGTGGGCGAGAGCGGATGCGGCAAGAGCATCACCGCGCTGTCGATCATGCGCCTGTTGCCCACCCCTCCGGTCCGGACACGGGCCGGCCAGGTGCTGTTCAAGGGCCAGGACCTGCTCGAGCTCCGGAACAGCCGGATGCGTGCCATCCGGTCGGAGTCGATCTCGATGATCTTCCAGGACCCGCTTACCTCCCTGGATCCGGTGTTCACGGTGGGGAACGTGATCTGCGAAGTCATCCGTTCCCATCGCGACGTGAGTTCCTCGGAGGCCCGCCGGATGGCCGGAGAAGTCCTCAGCAAGGTCGGGCTCCCGGATCCCCTCAAGCAGCTCGACTCCTACCCCCACCAGCTCTCGGGAGGCATGCGCCAGCGGGTCATGATCGCCCTCGCCTTGGTTCTGGATCCCGACATCCTCATTGCCGACGAGCCGACCACCGCCCTGGATGTCACCGTGCAGGCACAGATACTCGACCAGTTGATGCACGAGCAGCGCGAGCGCCACATGTCGATGTTGCTGATCACCCACGACCTCGCGGTGGTTGCAGCGGTGGCAGACCGGGTGGCGGTGATGTACGCGGGTGAGATCGTCGAGCAGGCCCCGGTCGATGAGTTGTTCGAGGATCCCCGCCACCCCTACACCCAGGGTCTGTTGCGGGCCCTCCCGCAGGTGAGCATCAAGCGCCAGAGGCTCGACCCTATTCCCGGACTCGTCCCTCCACCTCAGCTCATGCCTCCGGGTTGCCGCTTCGCGCCGCGCTGCCCCCATGCCATCGATCGGTGCTGGACGGAGCATCCGGAGCTATCCGACGAGGTGGGGGACCGCACCCTCCGCTGCTTCAACCCGCAGCCCTTCACCTGATGGGGCCGCCGCTACCCGTCGCGGTCAGGCTTGGCGACGGGCTGATCCTGCGGGGACACGAGTGGTCCCGAGACGGACCGCCGGTCTTGTTCGTACACGACTTGGGCGACGATCTGGACGCTTGGGGTCCGGTGACAGCCCGGGTGGCGGATCACGGGTTCAGGGTGATCAGTCTCGAGCTACGGGGCCATGGCCTATCGGATGGGCGACGCGATGCCGGCCGCGTGCTACCGGACCTGATGCTCGCACTCGCCGAGGTCACGGCGTCCTTCGGTCCGGTGGCGCTGGTGACGTACGGTTCGGTGACCGACGCGCTCCTGTTCATAGACGCGGAGTGCGGCGCGCCGGTCCACGTCATGGTGACCCCCCTACCCAGGGAACGGGCGCCGATCGACTGGCGGACGACCCTCCCATCGACGCGCTTGGTGCTGAGGGGCGCCATGAACGAGGCGGTGACCGACCACGTGAACTTCATCTATCCGAGGATGAGGGGCCAGAACCTCCAGGTGACGGGTGCCTCGGATCGTGCCGGCCCCGCCCTGCTCGTGGACCAGCCCCAAATGGTCGAACACATGGTGATGTTCCTGCGCCGCTACCTCACCGGCTATCACCTATCGTGGATAGCGGACCACGCGGAGCAGATCGAAGCCCTCCGCGCCGAATGCGAAACCGGCGCTCGAACAGAGACGACCCGACACACCGGAGGTTCCTGACATGGCTGTAGTGGACGCGCACCTGCACCTCTTCAAAGCCCACAGCGAGGACTACCCACGCCTCGTGTTCGAAGGCATGGTGCCCGCCGAGCGGGAGGAACTCGCAGAGGAGTTCCTCGGAGCGATGGACAGCGCAGGAGTCGATCATGCCGTCGTTGTCCCGCTGTCCGCACACGACAGGTACCTGGCGGAGATCCTGGTCGACTTCCCGGGTCGCTTCGCCGGTGTGGGTGTGTACGACGACTCGGCTGAGGTCGGCGCCACCCAGGTCGCGCGCCGGGCCGAGGAGGCCGGTATTCAGGGGCTCCGCTTCTACGGGTTTGGGGCGGAGCCGGGCCAGGCAGCCGAGTCCATGGACGTGTTCCCGGTGCTGGAGGCGATGCGCGATCTGGACATGAAGGTGTGGTTCTACGGATCGCCCGACCAGGTGGAACTACTCGACGAAGCCATGCGACTCCTCCCCGGGTTGAAGGTCGTGCTCAACCACCTGGGTTTCTGCCCGGACATCTGGATGGAGTTGGCGATTGACGAGTACATGCGCCCAAGGTTCGACATACCCCTTCCGCCCGACTCCCTGGAGTTGATCGAGAGGGTGGCGGCCAACCATCCCGACGATCTCTACGTGCACATCTCGGGCCAGTACGCCTTCACCCAGACCCCTTACCCCCATCCCGACATGCAAGAGGTAGTAGACCGGATCTACCGGGCGTTCGGCGCGCACCGGATGCTGAACGCCTCCGACTGGCCCTGGATCAAGGTCCAGCCCGGCCACGGCGAGGTGCTTGCACTGGTGGACCACCTTCTCCCGGACATCACCCCCGAGGAACGAGCCGCCATCAGAGGTGGTACCGCTCTGTCGCTGTTCAGCTTCTGACATCTGAATCGGTCCGCTCGATCAGACCGGTCCAAGCGGGCGCTAACGCTCGGCCACCCGATCCGCGGACCATCTAGGAGGGTGCCGAAAATGAATCTGGCGGGGTTCGTTCGGTGGGAAGCACCTGGCGGAAGTGCTGCCGGTCGCGAGCGAACCCCTTTGTACGGGCTCTTTCATCACCCTCCCTAGCTCTCATCGGTCTCAGGGTCCGACTCCTCCAATCCGAAGTGGCGCAGCAGAGTGTCCAGTTTGGTTTCGATGTGGTTGCCAACGTGGTCGGCCAGATCGTCGATGCTGTTACGAAGGGGCTTGACCAGCGGGTCCGCGTCGATCCAGGCTCGTACCTCTATCGGATTACCCATTGCGATCTTCCTTCCAATAGCTGACAAGTTCATCCTACTTGAATTGGTAACGCTATCAAAGAGATAAGAGTATCGTTCTCTGGTCCCTCCAGACCGTGCCGGTCGCTCACGCACATGGCTTCCTAAGACGGCGTGATGAGGCCCACCACATCCGACATCGGTACGTTGAGGATTGGGGTGGTTACCACGGAGAGGTGGCATGCTTCTTGAGTCGACCGGCTAACGGAGCGGCGCGATGACGAGGACTACCGGCGGCTTGACTTTTCGAAACAACCTGATCCGGAGGTACTAGTCGGCTCGCCAGGTCTTGACGGCGTCGGCGAGCCGCTTCACGCCTTCGAGGAGGGGTTCGGTGGCCGTAGCGAGCGAGATGCGGACGAAGGCGCCGCTGTCGGGACCGAACGTGGTCCCTGGCACCACCGCCACCCCGCGTTCCAGGACCAGTCGCCGGGCGAACTCGAGGTCGCTCAGGCCGCTTCCGCTCACGTCGGCCATCAGGTAGAAGGCGCCCGTCGGGCGCACGTAGGGGATGCCTTCCCGTGCCAGGAGGTCCACCACGACATCCCGCCGCTCGTGGTAGGCCTTACGCATCTCTGCGACCATCTCCTGCGGACCGGTGATGGCGGCCACCGCAGCCTTCTGCGCCGGGGCGTTGACGCATGAGGTGATGGGCTCCTGAGCTTTGATCACGCTCTCGGTCAGACCGGGGGGCGACACCAGGTAGCCGACCCGCCATCCTGTCATGGCGTAGGTCTTGGAGAAGCTGAAGAAGGTGATCACCCGTCCATCCGGGTCGAGCGGCCCGGCTGACACGAACGGTTCGTCGAACCAGATCTCGTCATACACCTCATCTGAGAGGACCCAGAGATCGTACTGACGGGCGAGTTCGATCAGTTCCTCCAGCGAGTGGCGGTCGGTGGTGGCGCCCGTAGGGTTTCCCGGCGAGTTCAGGAGCAGTGCCTTAGTCCGATCGGTGATGTGGGGCTCGATACGGGCCGCGTTGGGCACGAAGCCGTCCTCGGCCGCAAGAGGGAACCGCACCGCTCGTATCCCCAGCAGTTCGGTCATGAGAAGGTAGTTGGGCCAGCAGGGGTCGCTGACGAGCAACTCGGTTCCCGGGTCGGCGACCGCGGCCATGACGCTGTAGACACCGACCACCGCGCCAGGCGTCACCACGATCTGGTCGGGGGAGGCGTCGATGCTGTTCCGCTCCCGGACCTTGCCGGCGAGTACTTCCCTCAGCTCCCCTATCCCGGCGTTCGGCGTGTAACGGGTGAAACCGTCGAGGGCAGCCTGGTGGGCGGCTTCGACGATGTGTTCTGGCGTGGGGAAGTTCGGCTCGCCGACCTCGAGGTGGATGGGGTCGTTCACAGTCCAGGCGAGTTCCATGATCTCGCGGATCCCGGAGCGGGGCAATGACTCGACGGCTCGCGACGGCCTCACCATGTGCGGTCCTCCTCCACGTAGCGTCGCTCTATCCGGGCCAGCGCCGAGTACACGGGCGGTACCACCTGACCCACCCTTACGGTACCCACCGCGCCTAGCAGGCGGTAGGCCTCTGCCAGGGTGAACCGCCCGGAGCGCCGCATACGACTGGCCAGGTCGTCGTATGCGGCCCTTACCAGGTCTTCCAGGTGCCCCGGTCCGGGCGCAACGCTGCCCCAGTCGGTGGGCGTGTTCACCTGCGGGAGGTGCGAGAAGCCGATCTGGTCGGGGTCGCGACGGTAGAGGCGCAACGTGACGTCGGCTTGGCATTCGATGGCCGAGCGGTGGATCTCGGCATCTCCCTGCGCAAGGTGCGCATCGCCGAGTGACACAAGCGCCCCGTTCACGTGGGATCGCATGACGACCCTGGCGCCGGCCCGGATATCGGGCAGGTCCACGTTTCCGAGGAAGTCCCTGCCTTGGCGGAAGGAGAGCACGGGTTCCGTGGCCGGCGCGACACCGATGGTGCCGACGAAGGGTTGGTAGGGGACCATGACCGGGCCCTTGCGAGTGGGTATCTCCACACGGTCGCCCCGGCGATGGCAGATGACAGTCTCCGCCGCCAGCGTCGGGTGGAGGGTGGGAGTGGTGTTCATGTGGCCGAAGCCGGTTACCGGAGCGCCCTCGACGTGTTCGATGCGAACCTCGATACAGTCTCCCGATGTCACACCTTCGACGTAGATCGGCCCGGTCACCGGGTTGGCGCCACCGATACGTTCCATCACCTCGTCAAGGGTCTCGTAGACGACTTCGGGGCCGGTGATCGTCCCGCTGTGGGCATCCTGGGTCTCAACCACGATCGACTCCCCGGGTGCGATGCTGATCGCCGGTTCGGCGGAGGCGTCGAACTCGAAACGTGTCATGTCCCGCGTCACTCGCCGGATCGCTTCACCCCTTCCACGAAGGTGCGCATCGCCCGCCCGAACAACCCGACATCACCGCAGGCGATCAGGCGGGCGCCCCGGGCGACGTACCTGGCTGCAAAGGCGGCATCGGGTGCCGGCACACCGAACGCGATCCCGTTGGCGTCGCAGGCGGCCTGGATCTCCATGGCGCACGAGACGACCGAGGGGTGGTCCCACTCGCCGGAAACACCCAGGTCGACGGTGAGGTCCGACAGCCCGGCCAGTATGCAGTCGATTCCCGGAACCGCGGCGATCGATCCCACGTTCCGCACGGCCTCGACCGACTCGATCTGGACCGAGACGAACGTCGCCCGGTTGGCCGCCTCGGTGAACTCCCCCAGAGGCATCCGTAGGCCGAATCCGGTCCGGCGACCACCGGCGGTCCCTCGCGTGCCTCCCGACCCGTACCGGGTGGCCGCCACGACTGCCCGGGCGGTGGCCGGGGTCTCCACCTGGGCCACCATGACACCGTGGGCGCCGATGTCGAGCGCCCTCGTGATCAGGTCCCGCGCCGGGTTGGACAGCCGCAGGACCGGGACGGTTCCGGCCGACTCGGCCGCCAGTGCCATGACGCCCGCCCGCTCCCAGGTGATGGTGCTGTGCTCCATGTCGATCAGCAGGAAGTCGCAGCCGGCGTGCGCGCAGAGTTCGGCCAGCTCCATGCCCGGCAGCCGGAGGAACATGCCCACGGCTACTCCGCCCTCGGAGAGGATGGTCTTGAGTGGATTGCCGTCCCGGATGTCGACGAAGCCCACGCCCGCGGACTCTCAGATGATCGACTTCACTTCGGCGAAGTGGCACGCCACCCGGTGGCCCGGTGCCTGCTCCTGGAGGGCCGGTTCCTCGGTCCGGCATATCTCCTTGTCCTTCCCGATGGGGCAACGGGTGTGGAAGCGGCATCCCGAGGGAGGATTCAGGGGGCTGGGGACGTCTCCCTCCAGCAGTATGCGGGACCGCTGCCGCTGGATCCTGGGATTCGGCGTGGGGACCGCAGATAGCAGGGCATGCGTGTAGGGGTGCATGGGGCGTGCGAACAACTCGTCGGTGCCGGCCTGCTCGACGATCTTCCCCAGGTACATGACCGCCGTGTCGTCGCATATGTGGCGGACCACGGCCAGGTCGTGGGCGATGAACAGGTAGGTGAGGCCGAGCCGGTCCTGCAGTTCCTCCAGCAGGTTCAGAACCTGGGCCTGGATCGACACGTCGAGAGCCGAGACGGGTTCGTCGAGGATCAGGAAGCCAGGGTTGAGAGCCAGCGCCCGTGCCACACCGATTCGCTGGCGCTGCCCGCCGGAGAACTCGTGGGGATAGCGGTCGGCCACGTTGGGATTCATCCCGACCAGGCCCAGGAGTTCCCCCACCCGCTCTGCCCGGTCGGACCGCGACATGTCGGTATGGACATGCAGCAGCTCGCCGATGGCGGCGCCGACCGACATGCGCGGGTTGAGCGAGGCGAACGGGTCCTGGAAGACGATCTGCATGTGACGCCGGAGTTCCCGCAGCTGCTTGCGGTCGGCGGCGATGACATCGATCTGCTCGGAGCCACCCCCTTCGAGCGGGCGCCGGAGCACCACCTCCCCGGAGGTCGGTTCGATCAGCCGGAGGATGCTCCGGGCCGTGGTCGACTTTCCGCAGCCCGACTCACCGACCAGACCGAGGGTGCTTCCGGATCGGATGTCGAAGGACAGGCCCGCCACGGCCGACACCTCGCCCTTCTCGCCGCCGAAGACGCCCCCGCCGACGATGAAGGTCTTGACTAGATCACGGACGGAGAGGGCGGCGGCGTCCATGGTCAAGCTCGGATGTCTCGGGGGTCGGCGGCACGCATACGGCCGTCATTCTACGCCGCCTCCCGCTCGGGTTGTCACCCTTTCCTATGGCCGGGACCCGCGGGTGCCGCTCGATCCGGACCCGGGTCCCGGTTCGGCGGATAGTATGTTGCGAGCACGCGCCGGCAAGGGCGGCGCTTACCGGCGAACAGAAAGGCATGCGGATGGCTGAGGATTTCCGGGGGAGGCTGGGAGGCTTGGACGGTCACGAGTTCGAGCAGTTCCTGGACGGCGACTATCTGGCCCGGGTAGCGTGCCTGACACCCGACGGCGCTCCCTACGTGATACCCCTCTGGTACCAGTGGGATGGCAGGGCGATGTGGCTGGTCGGTCGCCAGCGAGCGGTCTGGTGCGAGTACATGAAGAACGATCCCCGGGTCTCCCTGGTCGTCGATGCTCCGCACAGCGAGCCCGACGAGTCCGGCCGCAGCATGGAGATCCCAAAGGTCATCATCCAGGGCAACGCCGAGATCGTTGAGGAGCCCAACGTGGGCGGTATGTGGGTACAGGTCGCCGAAGAAATGTCCTACCGGTATCTCGGGCCGAACGGTCCCGAGTACCTGACCGGAACGATCAACCAACCACGCTGGCTCATCAAGATCGTTCCCACGGAGATCACCAGCTGGCAGGGCGTCGGTTGGGCCCGCCGCTACTGGGTCGAGGGCACCGGCGGCGCGACCTACGAGCAGGCCCACGGCGGCTAGTGGTCAGTGGATGGTAGCTAGGACGATCCTGTAATGATAACAATCTGTTACGACTCTCACTGATTACCAGCCACAAGCTACAAGTCACTAGGCATAGTGGCATTGTTCGTTTATGGTGTTGGGTATGGCTGTAGAAGGTGTTGAACTCGAGGTATGGGAGCTTCCTCCGCCCGAGACTGATCGTGACCTGTTCAGGTTGGCACGCGCCTTCGGATGCGAACCTCTCGACGTTACTCCGCCCTCGGAGGATGGGGTTGAGGATGGCGCCCGCACTTACGTGATCGACTTCTCCAAGGCAGATCCCCGAACGATCGAGGAACTGGGCTGGGACGGTAATTGGGAACCCGTCGAGGAGACGCCCGCCGAGCGGGCGAAGCGCCTGAAGGACGGCATGGCCGCGATGGCCGAATACGAGGCGGAATACGGGGCATTCACTGCTGACGAGAAAGCGTGGGCCAGAGGAGTCATGGCGAGCTTGGGTATAGGTGTTGACGGCTGAGCATGGGAGGTCTGACCTACGACACGGGTGCCTTGATCGCCGCCGAACGAAACGACCGACGAACCTGGCGGTTGCACGACGGTGCGATTTCACAAGGGCTGAAGCCGACGGTACCAGCGGGGGTGTTGGCCCAGGCATGGCGCGGAGGACCCCAGCCGAGGCTGTCCCAATTCCTGAGAGGTTGCCACATCGAGGCCTTGGATGAGCAGTTGGCCCGCTTGGTGGGGGCGAAGTCCCAGGCGCATGCGTCGCCGGATATCGTGGATGTGTCTGTCGTCGTGAGTGCCCGGCCCCGGGGCGATACTGTTGTCACAGGGGACCGCCGCCATGTGGTTCCGCTGGCCGGATCACTCGGCGTGCCAGTCGTATTGGTCTGAATCCACACGTATCCGGTCAGTGGTCAGTGGTCAGTGGTCAGTGGTCAGTGGTCAGTGGTCAGTGGTCAGCATAAACCAGTACTAACCACCAGCTACCAACCACTAGCCAAGCCGTTTCAGCCAGCCGAGGGTGAACGCGTTCCACTCGTCCACCATCTCGTAGAACGCGATGTGGCTGGACGCCGGGCCTGTGAAGACGTGCATGGTCGAACCGGGTATGCGCCGCTGCACCTCGAGGCCGTAGCGGGTGGGCACCTGCCAGTCGACCTCTCCGGATGTGATCAGCGTGGGAACTGAGATGCGGTGGAGACGGTCGAGGGTGTCATGGGTCCTGTCGGCGTGGAAGTGCCCCATCATTCCCTCCTTGCTGGGAGGATTGGGGTTCTCGAAGACGAATCCCCGCTCGAAGGCCTCGACCTCGTCGGGTCGCTCGTTGATGAACTGCGGGCTCGCCACCCAGAGCAGGGCGGTGCGTATGTACATGGCGTAGTCGCCGTGGAGAACCGGTAGCTCGTTGGTGTCGATCATCCTTATGAACCACTCGTCCGAGCGGCCCCAGGTGCAGTGGAGCTGGACCGAGGCCACCTTGGCGGGATGGTTGATGGTCAACTCCTGGGCTGTGGCGCTCCCTAGGGAAAGGCCGGAGACGTGGGCCCGGTCTACGCCTATGTGATCGAGCAGAGCGGCTGCGTCGTCCCCGAGGATCTCCATCGAGTAGCTCCGGGGATCGGGAGGTCGGGTTGACTGCCCGGTGCCGCGGGCATCGTATGCGATCACGGTGTAGTGATCGCGGTACGCCGCAACCTGTCCGGCCCAGGTGGAGTGATCGGCTGCCGTCCCCATGATCAGGAGCAGCGGATCGCCGGAACCCTCGATCTCGTAGTACATGTCGATGCCGGTGGGCAGCGATGCGAACGGCATGGTGAACTCCTGGTGGCTGGTGGCTGGTGGCTGGTTTCGGTCTAAGGTGGGGCGGCGCCGGTGGACATCATGATCTTGACGTCCGTACGCCTCTGGGTGGCCAGGTCCTCGAACGCGGCGGCGATGTCCTCGAAGCTCTCCACGCTGCCGATCAACGGTTCGAGGTCCAGCCCTCCGGTAGCCAGATAACCGGCGGCCTCCCGGAACACCTCATCGGGATAGCAGAAGCTTCCGACGATCACCCGCTCGGCGACCACGACGTCGAAGAGGGGGATCTCCACCGCGGGAAGCCCGAGGCCCACGAAGCAGATAACCCCCGCCTTGGGAACGCTACGGATAGCGGCGAAGGCTGTCGCCGAAATGCCGACCGCGTCGAAGGAGACCTCGAAGGGACCGGCTGCTTCCACCTCGTCCGGACGCAGCGCCTCAAACCCTGCCGACGCGGCCAGCGAGCGCCGTTCGGCGATCGGGTCCGACACCGCTACGCGCATTGCACCCTCTAGGCGGCACGTCTGGGCGATCGACTGGCCGATCATCCCCCCACCGACTACCAGGACGGACTGTCCGGAGCGGACCCCGGCCCTCCGCGTGGCCTGCAGCGCCACCGCCATCGGTTCTACCCCGGCCCCCCAGAGGAGGCTCAGGTTCCCGAGCGGTACGAGCCGGCCGGCGGGGATGACCATCGCGTCGGCGAACGCGCCCTGTATCTCCGGGGTGACCCCGATCACGCGCAGGACGGCGCAATGGTTCTCCGGCCCGTGCCCGCACGATCCGTCGCAGGGCAGGCTCGGATTGAAGGTGACCGGGAGACCGATCGCCAGATCGGTCACCCCGGGACCGACCGCTTCGACCCATCCGCTGGCCTCGTGTCCCATGATCATTCCCGGCAACCTGCGCCCCGACTCGCCCGTGTAACCATGGAGGTCGGAGCCGCAGATACCGACGTAGGCCATCCGGATGCGCACCTCTCCGGCGCCGGGGTCGGGCTTGGGGCGTCTCTCCACGTGGAAACGATGCCGGCCGTCGAAGACCAACACCCGCATGTCTGCTTTAGGTGTTGGGTGTTGGGTGCTAGGTGTCATGGGTTGGGTGTTGGGAGTTCGGGTACAGCGTGTCGGGTGCCGGGCTGCCGGTCATGCAGTCTCCACGTGTACGGGGGGACGGCGGGGGGTCCAGTCGGTGGCCGACTCGTATGCGGCGCCGATCTGGAGCACGGTCGCCTCTTCGAACGGGCGTCCCGCGATCTGGAGACCGGCCGGCAGTCCATTGCCGTCGAACCCGCAGGGCACGCTCAGCGCGGGCTGGCCGGAAAGGTTGAACGGAGCCGTCGTTCTCACGTAGGCCGCGGTCACATCCTCCACAACGCCTCCGCACTCCAATTGCTCGTCGCCGGCCGGCGCGGCGGTTGCAGGCAGGGTCGGGGTGACCACGGCATCCAGGTTGTGGTTTTCGAAGGCAGCGCGTAGACCGTCGCGGATCACCGAGCGCGCCTGCAGGCCCGTCAGGTAGTAGGACGAGGGAACCAACGTCCCGATGGTGAACAGATGCCGGATACCCGGCGAGATCGCCTCGGGGCGGTCGCGGAGCAGCCGCCGGTGATACGCGGCGGCCTCCGGCCCGACGATGGCGAACTCGGTCGCAAGGGTGCGGTCCAGTTCCGGTATGCGAAGGGGCGGGAGTTCGGCGCCCAGTGACCGGAGCACCTCGACCGCACGGCCGAACGAATCAGCCACCGCACCCTGCAAAGGCGCGAACGGCGCGTCCGCCAGCACACCGATCCGTAGTCCCTCCACGCCTCGACCGAGCCCGGCCGAGAAGTCCGGTACCGGAAGGCGGCTCGTCGCGGGGTCGGCGGGGTCGAAGCCGGCCATGGCCTGGAGGCTGGCGGCGCAGTCGGACACCGTGGCGGCGAGGGGACCCAGGTGGTCCAGCGACCAGGCCAGCGATGCGACTCCGGCTCTTGAGACCCGCCCGAAGGTGGGCTTGAGGCCTGCCACCCCGCACACCGATGCCGGGATCCTGATGGAGCCACCGGTGTCGCTTCCGAGCGCCATGGGGACCGCACCGGCAGCCACGGCTGCGCCCGAACCCCCGCTTGAGCCCCCGGGGAGGCGGTCCGTATCCCAGGGGTTGGCGGCCGGTGCGCTGTAGACGCCGCACGCCAACTCGTGGGTCGTGGTCTTCCCGACCATCACCGCCCCGGCCTCCCGGAGCCTGGTGACGACGGTCGCATCCGCCGATCGGGCCCGGTTTGAGAACGCAGGCGACCCGCACCGGGTAGGGAGCCCGGCCATGTCGATGATGTCCTTGATCCCTACGGGGATCCCGGTGAGGGGACCTGCATCTCTCCCCGACTGCAGCAGGGCGTCGGCTGCTTCGGCGCCTGACAGGGCGCCGTCCCGATCGACCAGCACGAATGCGTTCAGCCGATCGTTCACCCGCTCGATCCCGTCCAGCGCCCTCGTGGTCAACTCCACCGAGGACGTGGCGCCGCTCCTGAGTCTTGCGGCCGCTTCTGCGATCCAGCCTGCCGCGGGCACTATCGCCACTCCGGCTCGAATGTCGTTGCGTACTCGACGTCCCGGTTGTCCAGCAAGCGCTCCAGTTCTCTCCCATCCACCCGTGCGGCTGCCAACCCGTCGGCGACGGCCGCCACGTCGAAGGCGGGACCATCGAGCCCGCTCTGCCTCAGCAACTCCGCGACGCGGGAGCAGGTGAGGTCATCCATCGCCGGTCACCGCGATCACGTCGACCTCCATCTTGAGCCCCGGGAGGCCGAGGGCCGCCGCCTGCATCGCGGTGACGGCCGGGAACGGCCTGCCCGCGAACACCTCTTCCCTGACCGGGAACTCGTCGGATATCTCCCTGATGTCCTGCATGATGTAGGTGACCTTGACCACGTCCGCTATCGAACTACCGGCGCCCTCCAGGATGTCCCGGATGTTCCGCCAGACCTGACGGGCCTGTTCCTCCACGGTGTCGCCCACGATGTCGCCGTTGCGGTCGAAGGCGACCTGCCCGGCCAGGTACAGCGTGTTCCCGGCCCTGATAGCGTGGGAATAGGGTTCCGGAGGTGGGCTGAGCGCATCGACCTCGACTGCCTCGATCCCCATCCGTATTCCTCCTTCGGGCCGGCCACGATCATATACAATGCCGCCCAGCCTAAGCGGAAGTGCGGTGATGCGGATAGCTCGATTCAGGGCAGATGGAATGGAGTACTGGGGATTCGTCGATGGCGACACGGTACGCCCCGTGACCGGCGGGCCGGACCTGATGGACGTTCTGGGCGATCCTGGAGCGCTCGGCGATCTCTCCCGGAGGTCGACCGCCGAAGCAGCCCTCGGGAGCGTCGACCTGCTGGCCCCGGTCCCGAACCCGCCCCAGTTCGTCGGGATCGGGCTCAACTACCGGGCTCACGCCGCCGAGTCGGGCGCCGCGGTGCCGACCTCCCCGGTCAGCTTTCCTTTCTTCAACTCCTCGATCATCGACCCGGGCGACCCCATCCTGCTTCCGCCCTTCACCGACGAAGTCGACTGGGAGGTCGAACTCGGGGTGGTGATCGGAAAGAGCGCCCGCGACGTCGCCGTGGAGGACGCTCTCGAGTACGTGGCCGGCTACGTGATCGTCAACGACGTGTCGGCCCGGGACATTCAAAGGACGGAAGGCCAGTGGAGCCGCGCCAAGTCCCTCGACACCTTCAAACCGATGGGTCCCTGGATCACGACCACCGACGAGTTGGGTCCCGCCGACGACCTCGACGTGAAGCTCTGGGTGAACGACGTGCTCAAGCAGTCCGGTGTGACCTCGGACCTGATCTTCGATGTTCCCGCGCTCGTGTCCCACCTCTCGCAGTCCCTCACCCTCGGCGTGGGGGCGGTGATCTCAACAGGAACTCCTAGCGGGGTCGGATTCGCCCGTACGCCGCCCGAATACCTGCAGGCGGGCGATGTGGTGACCCTCGAGATAGAGCGCATCGGGAGGTTGACCAACCCGGTCGAAGCCGGCTGAGCGGCACCGCCGGCCCGCCCCGGCGCTATGTTGCATGGCCTGAACGGAGGGAGGCATCCATGCCAACGGTCGAGGTCAATGGGGTAGACATCTGGTATCGATTCTCGGGTGAGGGCGAGACGGTGGTGCAGATCGGTGGCGCGGTCAGCGCCCATGAAGGCTACGAGACCATCACCCCGGGTCTGTCGCAGCACTACCGCGTGCTCGACTACGACCACCGGGGGTACGGGCTGAGTAGCCGTCCCGATCAGCACTACACGCTGGAGGTGTGGAGCGCCGACCTGGCCGCTCTGATGGAGCTTCTCGAAGTGGAGAAGGCCCACATCCACGGTGGTTCGATGGGGAGTTTCATCGCTCTCGACTTCGCGGCCAGTTACCCGCAGAAGGTGGACAAACTGCTGATGGGGGCGGGCGCCGTGGCAAAGTGCGATGCGATGGGCGTCCACATGTTCCGGATCTGGCAGGACGTGGCCTCGGCCTACGGAGTCGCATCCGAGGAACTGGCCCGCGAGCTGCTAACCAAGGCATTCGCTAGGCCGTTCCTCGACGAGATGGGCGATGAGATTCTCATGGCTACGAAGGATGTGCTGGCCCGTAACACGGAGTTGAGTGTCTTCATCGACGCCTGCCAGGCGATGATCGATACCGATGTCCGGGACGTCCTGGCCCGGGTCACGGCGCCGGCGCTGGTGATGGTGGGCCGCCACGACATACTCACTCCGATCGATGCGGGTCCCGGCGGCGCCGGTGCCCGGTACGTGGCCGAGAACCTTCCCAACGGGCGGATGGAGGTCTTCGAGCACAGCGGTCACGCCCACTACGTCGAGGAGGCCGAACGGTCTATCGAGGTGATCCTCGAGTTCCTGGCCGGCTGAGTTATCCCGGGCAACCGGAGACAGGGCAGGTGGATTCGTGCTTTGGTCTCCCATGTGATGTATGTGAGTGGTATTGTGTGTTCATGGGTGGGACGTATGCGGCAGTCATGGGAGACCGGGGCAGATTGGTGGTGCCGGCGGAGGTCAGAACTCGCCACGGATTCGAGAAGGGCACCTCCCTGATCTTCATGGAAACACCCTTGGGTCTGGTTCTCACGAGCCGCGAGACCCTACTGGCGCGGATCCAATCTGAACTTGAGGGCAGCAACCTGGTCGAGGAGCTCGTGGCCGAGCGAAGGCGGGAAGCTGTGATCGAGGACGCCGGGTGACGACGGTACTGGATGCCTCGGCGATCCTGGCGCTCCTTCTCCGGGAGCCTGGAGCGGATGTCGTGCAGATGTCCCTCGAGCGAGATGCGAGGTGTGGAGCCGCCAACTGGTCGGAGGTCGCTCAGAAGGTGTTCTCAGTGGACCGGGCTTATTGGGAGCCGGTGCGGGCGACCCTGGTGGACGGCTACGGTGTCCGGATCGAGGCGGTCCGGATCGAGGATGCCGAGTGGGCTGCCGGCCGATGGCGACAGGGGGAAGGTCTCTCGCTGGCGGATCGCCTATGCATGGCTCTGGGAGAACGTCTGGACGCGGAGATCCTGACTGCTGACCGTGCCTGGGGCGCCGAAGGTCGTGTGAGGCAGATAAGGTGACGGGCCGAGCATGAGATTGAAGGGCAGAACGGCAGTCGTCACGGGTGCAGGCCAGGGGATCGGAGCGGCCATAGCCCGCCTCTTCGCCGAGGAGGGGGCCAGACTGGTCCTTGCCGATGTGAGGAGTGGTCCCGTCGAAGGGGTGGTGGCTGGGATACGGGAAGCAGGGGGGGAGGCCGTGTTCGCTCGGACCGATGTCACCTCCGACGTCGACTGCCGGAGGATGATCGATACCGCGGTGGACACTTACGGTGGTCTGAACATCCTGGTCAATAACGCCGGGATCGCGGGCAAGGGGACGGTCACGGAGGTGAGCGAAGACTTCTGGGACCGGGTGATGGCCGTGAACCTCAAGTCGATCTTCCTCGCCTCTAGGCACGCGGTTCCGCACATGGAACGCGGACGCGGCGGATCGATCGTCTGCGTCGCCTCAGTCGCCGGCGTGACGGGCGAGAAGGGTCAGGTGGCCTACAACACCTCCAAGCACGGTGTCATCGGTCTGGTGCGCTGCATGGCGTTCGACCACGCTCCGGCCGGTATCCGGGTCAATGCGGTCTGCCCCGGAGCGATCGACACCCCGCTGCTGAGCCCGCTGACCGAGGAACGCCGCACCAGGCTCGAGGGCATGCACCTGATGGGTCGCCTGGGCCGGCCGGAGGAGATCGCCAGAGCGGTCCTCCACCTTGCGAGCGACGAGTCTTCGTTCACCACCGGAGCCGCCTACTTCGTGGACGGCGGCTACACGGCAATCTAGAGTCGGTCGTCGGTAGTCGGCTGCTTACCGCTCCACGGGTGAGACGTTTGGCGGTCGGATGGCAATTATCGTTCTTCAGAACTGCCAGACAGAGGGAGGTCTGATCTGTGAGGGTCGGGTTCATCGGGCTCGGCAATGCTGGCAGCAAGCTGGCCGGGAGCCTCCTTCGCAACGACTTCGAAATGTTGGTCAGGGATCTGGACGCCGCCGCGGTCCGGCCCTTCATCGAGGCGGGAGCGGGCTGGGCAGACACGAGCCGGGACCTTGCACGGCGCAGCGATCTGATCATCACGTGTCTTCCGTCGCCGGCCGCGGTCCGCTCGGTCATGGAGGGCGCGGATGGGGTGCTGGCCGGCCTCGGGCCCGGGAAGATCTGGCTGGAGATGAGCACCACAGACGAAGCCGAGGTCCGGCGTCTCGGCGATCATGTGGTGGCGGCCGGTGCGCATCCCCTGGACGGACCGGTGTCGGGAGGTTGCCACCGGGCGGCTACCGGCAACATTTCCATTTTCGTGGGCGGGGAGCGCGACGACTTCGAGCGAGCCCTGCCGGTCCTGACCACCATGGGTCGGCGGATCCTGCATGTCGGTCCGCTCGGGGCGGCTTCGGTACTGAAGGTGGTGACCAACTATCTCGCCTCGGTCCATCTGGTGGCGCTGGGGGAGGCCCTGATGACCGCCCGGCAGGCCGGCATGGACCTCTCCACCGCCTACGAGGCCATCCGGATCAGTTCGGGTAACTCGTTCGTGCACGAGACCGAGTCGCAGGTCATCCTCAACGGGAGCTACAACATCAACTTCACGATGGATCTGGTGGTGAAGGACATGTCGCTCTTCCAGCAACTGGCGGATCTCCACGGGATCCCGCTGGAACTCTCTCCGCTGGTCCTCGACGTCTTCCGGCGTGGAGAGCAGGTGTACGGCTCCCGAGCCTGGTCCTCGGGCATAGTGAGGCTCTTGGAAGACGCCTGCGGTGTTGACCTCCGGGCGTCAGGCTTCCCCGCCGAGATCGTGGACGATGAACCGGAGGGGCCCGGCTACGAAGTGACCCCTGCTCCCAGGTAGCGGCGGTCCACCCGGGTGTTGATGTTGGTGAGGACCTCGTAGGGGATGGTGCCGGCCCACCTGGCCAGGTCGGTAGCGGTGATCGACTCGTCGCCCTGGCGCCCGATCAGGACGACCTCGTCACCGTTGTAGGCCTCCCCCCCGGGTCCGATGTCGACCATGAACTGATCCATGCACACTCCCCCGACGATCGGCCGTCGCCGCCCTCCTACCAGCACCCGGCCGTGGTCGGAGAGTGCGTGGAAATATCCGTCGCCGTAGCCGACCGGGACCGTCACCACACGCGTGTTACAGGCCGGGTGCCACTCCGCTCCGTAGCCGACGGGCATACCGGCCGGTTGCACCTTGAAGAAGACGACGCGCGACTTCCAGGCCAGCACCGGTGTCACGTCGACGGTCCGCTGAACCTCGTCCGACGGGTAGACGCCGAACAGCAGGATGCCAGGTCTGACCAGGTCGAGGTGCGAGTCGGGATGCTGGAGGATCGCCCCGGAGTTGGCCAGGTGCAGCTTGGGCATGGGCAGCCCGCGGTCGAGGTAGAAGGACACCGCCCGGCGGAAACGCTTCAACTGTCGGCGGGTCTGGGTCAGGTCGGCCCGGTCGGCGGTGGCGAAGTGGCTGTAGACCCCCTCCACCACCACGCTGGTGGCCTCCAGCCCAGCCCGGAACATCGCGGGCGCTGTGTCGGGTCGCATCCCGATCCGTCCCATGCCGGTATCCACCTTGAGATGGATCCGGGCGGTCATACCCATGGCGGAGGCGGTCCGATCCACCTCGCGGAGCTTCTCGACCGAGGAGGCGGTGATCGTCAGGTCATAGCGGAGGAAGTGGGGGATCTGGTTCACGTCGATGCCGCCCATCACCAGGATGGGGCAGCGGATCCCGGCCTCGCGCAGTAGTGCGCCCTCCTCCAAGAACGCCACCGCCAGACCTGCCGCGCCAAGGGATTCGAGGTGCCTCGCTACCGGCAAGAGGCCGTGTCCGTATGCGTTGGCCTTCAGGACCGGGAGCATCCCTGCCCCACGCGTCGCCTTGTCCACGGCGCGGTAATTCGAAGCGAGGAGATCGAGGTCGATCTCGGCGAAGGTCGGCCGAGACAAGCGAGGGTCGAGGGCCACCGTCGGTTCGAACATACTTGCCGAGAGATTACCGTTATGGGTCAGATGCCAGGTGCGGCGTGGGTGACGCTACGGTCTTCGTCAAGGTGATGCGCGATCTCCACGCGACATCCACCCACGTGCCACGGTCGGTGAATCGGTAAGGAGATGAGCCTTGATGATGATGTGCGCCAGGCTCTGGCCAAGCTGCCCGACCGCCTTCTCGAGCATCAGGAGATGGTGCTCGTCGTGACCAACAGACAGCAGATAGGGGCCTCCTCCATCCAGGCCGCCCGGAGCGCCGCGGGCTACGTGGCCCATAGCGACCACCAGCTGTTGTCCGACGCGGTGGTCCCCGGCGCATACATCGAGACCACCAGGTCCATGATCGAGCGCTACGGCGACGTGTGGTTTAGCGATGAGAGCCAGGTCATCCGCCGGGAGCGCCTATGAGCATTGAGACGATGAACGACACGATCACCGCGGTCCAGGGTGTGGAGGTGGGCCACTGGACCTCCGATGATCACGGTACGGGGCTGACGGTGCTCGTCTTGCCGGAACCCAATGTGGCCGCCGCTGAGATACGGGGGGCGGCCCCAGGGAGCAGGGAGACCGCGCTGCTCCGACCGGAGATGAGGGTGCACCAGATACAGGCGCTGGTCTTCACGGGCGGGTCGGCCTTCGGGCTTGCGGCGGTCGACGGGGTGGTGCGCGAGTTGGCGGCCGACGGTCGGGGCCACCCCACGAGGAACGGACCGGTACCGATCGTTCCCGCTGCGGTGATATACGACCTCGACCGGCCGTCCGGCTTCCGACCAGGTGCTGAGGAAGGTGCCCACGCGTACCGGAACCGCTCCGCCGATCCGGTCCCGACCGGACGGATCGGAGCGGGAAGAGGCGCCACCACTTCGCAGTGGCGGGGCCCGCAGGCGGTGCGCCCCTCCGGCCTGGGGTCGGCGCTGATAGAGATGGGCGGGGTCCGAGTTGGCGCGCTGGCGGTGGTGAACGCGGTGGGCGACGTGTTCACGCTCGGGGGAAGAGCTCTCACCGGCGGTGAGCCCTACCCGGGCCCGCCTGCTTCCGCCATCGGCACGGGCACCAACACGACCCTGGTGGCGGTGGCTACCGAGGGACGTCTCGAACGCGTCGACCTGATCAGGATGTGCATCCGGTCCCAGGACGCGGTGGCGGCCTGCGTGCGACCGGCTCACACCCGATATGATGGGGATGCGGTGTTTGCCATCTCCTGCGGCTCTGCCGAACCCGACCACGATGCGCTCGGCGAGGCCGCGTTCGTGGCGACTGCGCGGGCGATCGAGGCGGCGGTGCGTTCCCCCAGGTCCCCGGGTTCCAATCAGCTGGAGGGTCCTGTATGACCAGGGTCGACGTCGAGGCACGCCTCGCGGAGTTGGCCTCGGAGGCTGCGACCTGTACCGCCTGCCGGCTCAGCGAGGGCCGCACCCAGGCGGTGTTCGCGGACGGCTCCCCCGACGCAGACATCATGTTCATCGGCGAGGGGCCCGGCTTCTACGAGGATCGGGAGGGTCTGCCATTCGTGGGCAAGGCCGGCATGCTTCTCAACCGTCTGCTGGGGGAGGTGGGTCTGAACCGGCGTGACGTGTACATCGCCAACGTGGTCAAGTGCCGGCCTCCCGGGAACCGGGATCCTCGTCCGGACGAGATCGAGGCGTGCAAGCACTTCCTTGTGGAGCAGATCAGGATGGTGGATCCCGCGGTGGTCATGACGATGGGGAACTTCGCCACCAAGCTGCTGCTGAAGACCTCCACGGGCATCACCAGGACACGCGGGACGGTGTTTCCCTGGTGGGGGCGAGTGGTGATCCCGACTTTCCACCCGGCCGCCGCGCTGCGTAGCGGACCTGCCATGGCAGACACGATACGGGGTGATCTGGAGTTGGCGGTGAGGACCGCCGACGACCGATTGGCTGGGCCCGAGCCGGAGGGGGAGAGGAGCGGCTTGACCGACCCCGAAGCAGAACCCCCCAAGCAACTCGGCCTGTTTGGATGATCGTACTTCAAGCGCCCACCGCCGCGGACACCCGGCGGGTGGGCAGGGCGCTCGCTGCGCTGTCCCATGAAGGCGACATCATCCTGCTGGTGGGGCCACTCGGAGCCGGAAAGACAGTCCTGGCATCCGGTCTCGCCGAGGGTCTCGGGGTGACCGAGGTGCTCGTCTCTCCGAGTTTCATACTGGCGCGGACCTACGCGGACGGTTTCATGCCTCTCGTCCACGCCGACGTCTACCGGATCGGAACCTCCGGGGAGTTCATGGACCTCGACCTGGTGGACATGGCACGGGAGGGGTTGCTGATCGTTGAGTGGGGCGACGCAGTGGCGGCGTTACTACCCGACACGTGCCTTACAGTGGAGATCTCCGTTGCGGGTTCAGGCTCGCGGACGATACGTCTCAGACCCCGCGGCCCGTGGTGTGATCGCCCGCTCGAAGAACTCGTGAAGGCTGTCCATCTGGAGCGCGAGCCATGAGGATTCTCGCCATAGAGACCGCCACCGGCGCCTCGTCGGTCGCCCTGGTCGAGGGACGCCTGGTGGCGGCGTCGGCGAGCCGGCTGGGTAGGACAGGTCATGACGGTTTCCTGATCCCGGCAATCGACTTCTGCTTCGAGCAGGCAGCCTGGGGGCCTGAAGAACTCGACATGGTGGTGGTGGACGCCGGGCCCGGACTGTTCACCGGCATTCGGGTGGGAATCGCTACCGGTCAGGGTGTGGCCGCCATGCTCGGCGTTCCGATCATGGCGGCGTCATCGTTAGACGCGCTGGCCTTGCGCGCCGCCACCGGCCGTCGCCACATCTGGTCGGTGGTGGATGCACGCCGGCGGGAGGTGGCGGTAGCGGGTTACCGGCCGGTTCCCGGGGGAGCGGTCATGGACTCGCCTCCCGAGTTAGTCGGCTACCAGCACATCCGGGGGATCCTCGAGTCGGATCCGGACGACGTGTTGGTGGTGGGGGACGTAGAGGCGCTGCCCGCGTCCGCACTGCGGGGCCTCAAGCGCGTCAAGGCCGGCATGCCCCGCTACCCGTCGGCCGACGCTCTCGCCGAAGTGGTGGTGGCAAGGGCGGAGAGGGGCGACTTCGGCGATCCCGATGACGTGCGGCCCCTGTACATGCGAGAGCCCGATGTGACGCTGGGTTCGATCCACCTCAGAGAGGGTGGACTGTGGGTGTGAGCGGAACCACCGCGGTGAGGGAGATGGGCCCCTCCGACCTCGACCAGGTGATGGAGATCGAGCGCGTCACTTTCGCAACCCCGTGGGCACGCGAGGTCTTCGAGGACGAGATGGGGGCTCCCGGACGTTCCTACCTCGTGGCCCGGTACGGGAGCCGGGTGGTGGGCTACGGCGGAGTGATGGTGGTGGCTGACGACGCGCACATCAATACCCTCGCCACCGTCCGTCCTGCCCCGGTGCCCGCCGTGGGGACACGGCTCATGCTGGCACTGGTGGACCGAGGCTTGGAGGCGGGCGCCGAGTACCTGACCCTCGAGGTGAGAACCTCCAACCGCCGCGCCCAGGAGTTCTACCGCAAGTTCGGGATGGCCCCCGTCGGGGTGCGGAAGCACTACTACCAGGACGACGACGCGCTGGTCATGTGGGCCCACGACATCGGCGGCGCCGACTACCAGGCCCGGCTTCACCGCATCAGGGACGCTCTGCCATGAGCGGACCTCTCGTCCTGGCCTTCGAGACCTCCTGCGACGAGACCGCAATCGCGGTCGTGAGGGGTCGAACCGTTCTCTCCAACCTCCTGTCATCCCAGGTGGAGATGCATGCCCGGTTCGGAGGCGTGGTTCCCGAGGTGGCTGCTCGCGCTCACGTCGAGGCCATCCGCTCCCTGACCCATCAGGCGCTCGGGGAGGCCGGTGTCCACCCCGACGACCTCGACGCTGTCGCGGCGACGCGGGGGCCCGGACTGGTGGGTGCCCTACTGGTCGGCTACTCGTTCGCTAAGGCTATGGCCTGGAGTAGGGACCTTCCGTTCATAGGCGTGGACCATATGGAAGGCCACCTGTACGCACCGCGCCTGGAGTTCGAGGAGTTCCGACCTCCCGCAGTCGTCCTCCTCGCCTCCGGCGGGCACAGCCAGGTGGTGCTGATGGAGGGCTGGGGCGAGTATCGCGTGCTCGGCCAGACCATCGACGACGCGGCAGGCGAAGCATTCGACAAGCTAGCCCGGTTCATGGGGCTGGGATTCCCCGGCGGTCCGGCCATAGACGCGCTGTCGGAAACGGGTGACCCGGAGGCTATCCGTTTCCCCCGGGCACTCCCTCATCGCCGGTACGACTTCTCCTTCTCGGGTCTGAAGACATCGGTTGTGACACGGCTCGAGAAGGCCTGGGCGGCGGGAACCTTGCCGGCGGCTGAGGACGCGGCGGCGTCCATCCAGGAAGCAATCGTGGACGTGCTGGTGCAGAAGACCATGAACGCGGTCGAGGACCAAGGGGTCGAGATCGTCGGTGGCGGAGGTGGTGTGCTTGCCAATCGACGGCTGCGGCAGCGGCTGGAGGAGGAGGCACATCGGCGCGGGGTAGCCATGTTCCTGCCGAGTCCGATCATGTGCACGGACAACGGCGCCATGATCGGGGCGGCCGGCTCCTACCGTCTGGAGAGGGGCGAGACCACCCCCTGGACCACCGGAGTTGATTCATCCATGGTGATTGGTGGTTAGTGGTGACAATCATCTATGTTACTTGTTGTTGCGATCGATAGGTAGTGTCCCAGCCACCAGCCACCCCGATTAGCAGTCCTGGCCCAAGGCTGCTAACTTCTGGCACTCGTAAGGTACGAGTGCCAATCGGGGGTCCGCAACAACGCCGGCCTTCGGTGGCGTCCTACCGGGCGCCTGAGCGCTCTGTACAAACAGTCACCTGTTCAAGGAGGACTTCGGATGAATCTGAAGCCACTCGGCGGCCGCGTGATCGTCAGGCCCAATGAGGATGACGAGCAGCGCACGGCGTCGGGACTGGTAATCCCCGACACGGCCAAGGAAAAACCGCAAACCGGAGAGGTCCTGGCCGTAGGGCCTGGGGACATCAGCGATGGAGGCGACCGTATCCCGCTCGAGGTTGAGATCGGCGATGTGGTGGTCTACTCCAAGTTCGCAGGCACCGAACTGAAGTATGAAGGCGAAGAGTACCTGATCCTCTCGTCCCGCGATCTGCTGGCGATCGTCGGCTGACGGTTGCGGTAGGACAGGCTTCGAGGAAGGAAACCAAATGGCAGCGAAGGACCTTCGTTTCGACGAGGACGCGCGGCGTGGTCTCGAGTCGGGAGTCAACAAACTCGCCGACGTGGTCAAGGTAACCCTGGGACCCAAGGGCCGCAACGTCGTGCTCGAGAAGAAGTGGGGCGCCCCGACCATCACCAACGACGGGGTGACCATCGCCAAGGAGATCGAGTTCGAGGACCCATATGAGAACATGGGCGCGCAACTCGCCAAGGAAGTAGCAACCAAGACCAACGACGTGGCCGGCGACGGAACCACCACGGCAACGGTGCTGGCCCAGGCCATGGTGCGGGAAGGACTCCGCAACCTGGCGGCCGGCGCCAACCCGATGGGCCTCAAGCGGGGCATCGAGTCGGCGGTGGGCGCGGTGGTCTCGTTCATCGAGGATTTCTCGCAGGACGTCCAGACCATCGACGGCGGCGTCGCATCGGTCGCGGCCATCTCGGCGGCGGATTCGGAGATCGGCACCACCATTGCCGAGGCTTTCGAGAGCGTCGGCAAGGACGGCGTGATCACGGTGGAGGAAGGCCAGACCTTCGGGCTCGAGCTCGAGTTCACCGAGGGCATGCAGTTCGACAAGGGCTACATCTCCCCGTACTTCATCACCGATCCCGACACGCAGGAGGCGGTGCTCGACGACCCCTACATCCTGATCGCCAACCAGAAGATCAGTTCGGTCAACGACATGCTTCCGGTGCTCGAGAAGATCATGCAGACCGGCAAGCCGCTGATGGTGCTGGCCGAGGACGTGGAAGGGGAGGCCCTCGCCACGCTCGTCGTCAACAAGATCCGCGGCACCTTCTCGTCGCTCGGTGTCAAGGCTCCCGGGTTCGGAGAGCGCCGCAAGGCCATGCTGCAGGATATCGCCATCCTCACCGGCGGCACGGTGATCTCCGAGGAAGTGGGCCTCAAGCTCGATGGCGTGGCGCTGGACATGCTCGGCAAGGCGCGCAAGGTGATCGTGGCCAAGGACGACACCACCATCGTGGACGGCGCCGGTGCTCAGTCGGACGTCCATGCCCGTATCCGCCAGATCGAACGCGAGATCGGTAACACCGACTCCGACTGGGACCGCGAGAAGCTCCAGGAGCGCCTCGCCAAGCTGGCCGGGGGTGTCTCGGTCATCAAGGTCGGTGCGGCCACCGAGGTGGAGTTGAAGGAGAAGAAGCACCGCATCGAGGACGCGGTATCGGCAACCCGTGCTTCCGTCGAGGAAGGGATCGTGGCCGGCGGCGGTGTGAGCCTGCTCCGCGCCCAATCGGCCGTGGACGGCGTGAACGGCGGAAGCGCCGACGAGCAGACCGGACGTGGGATCGTGCGGCGCGCGCTCGAGGAGCCCATCCGCCAGATTGCCGCGAACGGCGGCTACGAGGCCGGTGTGGTGGTTGATCGTGTTCGCAACGGCGAGGGCACCTTCGGCTTCAACGCCGCAACGGGAACCTACGAGGATCTGCTCGACGCCGGGATTCTGGATCCGGCCAAGGTCACCCGCTCCACCGTGCAGAACGCGGCCTCCATCGCGGGGCTCCTGCTCACCACCGAGGCACTGGTGGCGGAGCACAAGGAGGACCCCCCGCCGGGAGGCGATCACGGACACGGCGGTGGCGCACCCGGAATGGACTTCTAGTCACCTCCCCTCCTGCAAGGCAAGACCGAGACGGCCCGTCCGAAGAGGCGGGCCGTCTCGCGTCCGGACACACCGACCGGCCTGCCGGGTACGCGGATGCCCGTCTCCGGAGGTCCCGGTGTGGCGGGAGCACGCCTGGGCATGTCTATCGTGCGCGAAATGCAACCACAACAACCCCTACCTAGGATCGACCTGGCAAACACGCCCACACCCCTGCAGGCGTTTCCACGCCTGCGGGAGGTCTGGGGCGGTCCCCACGTTTGGGTCAAGCGAGATGACCTGACGGGCTTCGGCCTGTCCGGCAACAAGGTCCGGAAGCTGGAGTTCCATCTGGCAGCGGCCCGGGAAGCCGGCGCCGACACTGTCATCACCTGCGGGGCGGTCCAGTCCAATCACTGCCGGGCCACGGCCCTGGCATGCGCACGCCTCGGATTCGACGTACGTCTGGTTCTCCGCACCGCCGACGGGAAGCCGCCCCCGAAGGCGGTCGCCAACCTGTTCATCGGCTCCCTCGCCGGCGCGACCATCCGCTACATCGCGGTGGACGAGTGGGTCGACCGGGATGCGATCATGGCTGAGGAGGCCGAGAAGCTGGAATCTGCCGGCCAGAAGGTATGGGTTATTCCCCAGGGCGCCTCCGACAGGCTCGGGATGTGGGGCATGTCACTGGGATTCCGGGAGTTGATCGGGCAGATCCCGCAGGTGATCGGCCAGGATGTGGCCGAGATATGGCATCCGGGATCGTCGGGAGGCACCACGTCGGGATTCGGATGGGGATCTGACCGGGCCGCTTTCGAGACGCCGATCGTCGCGCTCTGCATCTCGGAGCCGGCGGAGTCGCTCATAGCCCGCGTAACCCGAATCTGGTCATCGGGGGTGGAAGCATTCGGCGGCGACATGCCGCAAACCCCCCTCGAATACATCGACCGCTACCTCACGGGTGGCTACGCCCAAGTCACCGACGAGTTGGTCGAGGTGCAGGCCGAGGCTACCCGGCTCACGGGGTTGCTCTTCGACCCCACCTACACCGGCAAGGCCATCTACGGCCTGCGGATGGAGATCGCCAAGGGTCGGTTCGGCCCGGACGACCATGTGATCTTCTGGCATACGGGCGGTGGTTTCGGCGCGCTAGTCGGCTAGCAAGCGCCGCACCGGACACCGCTACTCGTGGACGATGACTCTGTCGGGGCTGACCGCGTCACCGATGCATCGGGAGCGAACGCCGATCGGTGGGCCGGGGACGGTCGGTTAGAGCGACATCCACCGGGGAGTTTCGCATTGGATAGTCCCTCGGTGGTCAGACGAGAACTGCGGCTTGATCGATCCAGGAGGTGAGCAGTGCTTCATCGAGTCCGGTCCGCTTGGCGAGTTCGGCGGCGCTCGCGTCGGCGAGTTGAGCGATGCCATCCACTCCGGCAGTCTGCAGGAGTTCGGCCGCAGCGGGTGACAGCCCTGGGATCTGCAGGAGGTCGGAGTCCGGTCGCGGCTCGGATCCTGGTTCAGGGGCGGGTTTCGGTGTCTGGGGTTCACGGTTCAGGGTCATCCCCACGAACCGGTTGCGGATGAGCCACCCGACCGCGCCCAGACCCCCCAGAAAAGCAAATACCTTCAGCAGCCGTTTCATGACAGTGGTCCCCTACCTCCTAGGCTTTCTGGCCGACAGGCCGTGCTGAACCGCGAACCGGTCTGTCCGACCGCCATATGATGCTAACTGTTCCACGAAGTTAGATGCAGTCCCGGCGGCAACGAAGGCACCTCCTGGACGACCAGAGGGGGAAACGGACGGTTATGAAGATCGACTACTACCTTCCCGACGGCCCCCTCGATGCGGTTCCCCGCCGAGTGGCGCGGGCCAGGGACATCGGCTACGACGGGGTCTTCACCGCCGACACCGCGCACGAACCCTTTCTACCCATCGTGGCCGCTGTGCCTTCAGGGCGCGGCATGGACTTCGGGTCTGCCATAGCGGTGGCGTTCGCCCGCTCGCCGATGGTGGTGGCGCAGACGGCCTGGGATCTGGCCGCCCTCTCCCGGGGTCGTTTCCTCCTGGGTCTGGGAACGCAGATCAAGCCTCACGTGGAGAGGCGGTTCTCGATGCCATGGGGGGCGCCCGCCCGGCGTCTGGCGGAGTTCATCGGGGCTCTGAAGGCGATCTGGGACACTTGGCAGAACGGCACGCGGTTGCGCTTCAGGGGAGAGTTCTACTCGTTCTCGCTGATGACACCGTTCTTCGATCCCGGACCGATCGATTATCCCCGAATACCCGTGTATGTCGCCGGGGTGGGGCCCGCTATGTCCCGCCTGGCAGGGGAGATGTGCGACGGCTACCACGTGCACCCCTTCCACACTGTCAGGTATCTGCGGGAAGTGACCCTGCCTTCCATGGACGAGGGGGCTCGCCCGGCGGGCAGATCGTCGGCCGGCATCACGCTTGCGTCGATGGTCTTCGTGGTCACCGGCCGGGATGAAACCGAGATGGCGACCATGAGAGCACGGGTGCGGCAGCAGATCGCCTTCTACGCCTCCACCCCGGCCTACCGACGGGTTCTGGAGGTGCACGGCTGGGACTTCGGTCCGAGGCTGACGGCGATGTCGAAGCGAGGGCAGTGGGGCCGGATGGCCGACGTGGTCCCCGACGAGGTGGTCGCCGAGGTGGCGGTGGAGGCACCGATCGACCACCTCGGCGAAGCGGTTCGTCACCGGTACCAGGGGCTTCTCGACAGGGTCGGATTCTACGCCCTGGACGGCGCGATGCCTGCGGTGGGCGACGACATGTGGGCGCAGGTGGTGTCTGCCATCCGCGGCTGAGCAGCCTTCGACATAGCGCGAAGGTGTTGGGGACCCACCCCCTCACTCCAGGTCACCCCTCCAAACCCCCGATTAACGGAGAATCAGGGCTAGCCTGCCGGACCGGAAGGGAGTCGCGTGCAAACAGGATCTGGCGGGTTTCAAAACCTGTTCCGCGAAGTCATGTCGAACTTCGCAGCCAGCGTCACTGTAGTGACGAGCTTCTCGGATGAGCGCCACCACGGGCTCACCGTCTCGGCCTTCACGTCGGTGTCGCTCGACCCTCCGCTGGTGCTGATCTGCATCGACCATTCGTCCCATAGCATTGCCGCCCTGCGTGTCGCCGGTGGGTTCACCGTCAACATGCTCCGGGAGGGAACCGCGGACGTGGCCGTCAAGTTCGCCTCCAAGGATCCGGACAAGTTCGCGGGTCTGGCGGTGGTCTCGCCCTCCTACGAGGGTGCCGGCCTGCGACTCCCCGAACACTCCTACGCCTGTCTCGAGTGCAGCACGGTCAAGTCGATGGAGGCGGGGGACCACACCATATTCATCGGACACGTCGAGACCGCCGTTCGCTACGACCCGGCCAGACCCCTCCTGTACTGGCAGCGGGACTTCCGCCGCCTACACGACGAGTGACCCCAGTGGTTCGATCACCATCCCCTAGCCCTGATTCTTCATGTGCCCGGCACACCGACGCACATAACGCCACGTCAACCCCATCATCGCGGAGCGGCCAACCGACACCCCGCGGGTGAATGTCCAGCGTAGACCAAAACGGGTTCCCAGATAGCAATAATCCCAGGTCAGGACTCCAGGGCTCCCACTATCCATTCGCCCGACAGACCCCAATCCATGAAGAATCGGGGCTAACCACCAGAAAAGTCGTGGTCGATGAAGGCCTGCAAGGCAGTGCCGCTCAGCTGGCCCTGTATCTGGCGGGAGACGGTGCCGTTGGCGTCGATCAGGTAGGTGACGGGAAGCCCGACGAACGGGTATCCGTTCTTGACGGTCAGCCGATCGTCGATTCCCAGCGGGTAGGCGGCCGCCACCTCGGTGGCGAACGCCTCTGCCGGACCACGTGCGTCCTCGACCGCCGCACCCACGAAGGCGACCTCGGGATTGGCCACGGCGACCTCCGAGAATTCGGGGATCTCGCGCCGGCACGGGGTACACCAACTGGCCCACAAGTTCAGCACCAGCGGCCGGCCGTCCCCCGAGAGGTGTGCCGAAAGGACGAAATCGGAGCCGTCGAAGAGCGAGAGACTGAACTCTGGAGCGGGTTGACCCGCCAGGGCACCCCTCGGGAAGCCCGCCACATCGATCACGGGTTCCACAGCCTCAGGGGCTGGCTCCGCCGGTGGGCTCTCCCCGTCGACCAGGAAGAGCACGAGCAGGCCGGCGACGATCACGGCTGTAAGGGCGGCGACCGCCGAGAGGGTGACGGTTACAGTCCGGGTGCGAGGCGATGCCTCGCTCTCGCCAGGATTCGAGCCTTCCGGTGTCCGCGCCACGTTCGAAGGTTAGTGAGCCTCGCAATCGACCGGTACGCCTGCAGGTCGACCTGCCGATTCCGCCCGCCGACGCTCGGTGCGGCTGTGTTCCAGCGCCACGAGCGTCCGTACAGGTGGGCCTTCGTGACGGGACCTACGAGGAACACCGTTGCGTTGGACTGCGTCGCGGTTTGCAGGCAGGCCTGTCTTGGGCATTGCATCCCGCGTGCCATACACTCCGCCCGCCGAGTTCGCGAAGGAAAGGATCTGGAATGCCGCTCCGGGATGGCTACGCGCACGGAACGCCGGGCTGGATCGATCTGAGCTGTGCCGAGCCGGAGGTCGCCAAGGCGTTCTACGGCGGCCTATTCGGGTGGCAATGGGAAGACCAGGAGGGTCCAGGAGGTGCATTCACCTACTCGATCGCTCACCTGGAAGGCCGGACAGTTGCAGGTCTCGGTCCCGCACCCCCCGAGTTGGTCAAGGCGGGTTTCAGAGGCGCCTGGAACACCTACCTCATGGTGGATTCGGTCGATGCCGCTTACCGGTCGGTGCTCAACGCCGGCGGCAAGAGCCTGGTCAGCCCACTCGACGTTATGGACGCAGTGCGCATGGCCTTCGTCATGGACGACCAAGGCACCTGCTCCGGCCTCTTGGAAGCTCGGGCCCACAAGGGCGCACAGGTGGTCAACGAGCCCGGCGCGTTCACATGGGTCGAACTCTACGTACCCGATCCGGATAGAGCGGCGGAGTTCTACCGGGCCGCGCTGGGTCTCGTCGCGCAGCCGGTGGATTTCGGTCCCGGTGCGCGGACCATGTCCTACTCCGGCCTGACGGTTGGTGAACGGGTGGTGGGTGGATTGATGGGAATCCCCATGGAGGGCATGCCGCCCCAGTGGCATGTCTACGTCGGGTCTGCCGACGTTGACCAAACCGCAGCCAAGGCAATCGAGCTTGGAGGGGAAGTCATGACGGGACCGTTCGCCCTTCCGCAGGAAGGCGATGTACCGGATGGGCGCATCGTCGTCATGCACGATCCCGGAGGAGCGATGTTCTCAGCTCTTGAACTGGACGAGTGGCCGGCCGAGATTGGTGATTGATGATTGGTCGCGAGGGTGGTCGGTAGCTGCTAAGGCTCCACCAGCCACCAAGTCCTACGGCGTGGTTGCCATCTCCTTGAGCACCGTATGGAGGATCCCGCCGTTGCGGTAGTAGTCCACCTCGACGGGTGTATCGATGCGTACCACCGTTGTGAAGGAGGTTTCGACCCCACCGGGGTGGGAGGCGATGACCCCTACTTCCTGGCGGGGCCGTAGGCGGTCGTCGATGTCGATCCAGAAGGTCTCGGACCCGTCGAGACCCAGCGAGGCGGTTCCCTCCCCGGGCATGAACTGCAGAGGGAGGATTCCCATACCGATGAGGTTGGATCGATGAATGCGTTCATAGGTCTCGGCGATGACCGCTCTCACTCCGAGCAGGAACGGGCCCTTGGCGGCCCAATCCCGGCTGGATCCCATCCCGTAGTCGACGCCCGCCAGCACGATGGTGGGGATTCCGGCTGCCCGATAGCGCATGGCCGCCTCGTAGATGGTCTTGACCTCCCCGTCGGTGAAGTCGGTCGTCCAGCCGCCTTCAGTACCCGGTGCCAGGTGGTTTCTCACGCGGATGTTGGCAAACGTGCCACGGGCCATGACTCGGTCGTTGCCGCGCCGCGACCCGTAGCTGTTGAACATCAGTGGTGAGACCCCCGCCGCTTCCAGATAGCGTCCGGCCGGGGTGTCGGCTGAGATGGCACCGGCTGGAGAGATGTGGTCCGTGGTGACCGAGTCTCCCACCTTGACCAGGACGCGACCACCGGCGATGGGCTCGATCGTCCCGCGATCGGTCGTCAGCCCGTCGAAGAAAGGGGGCTCCTGGATGTACGTGCTACCGGAGTCCCATCGGTAGAGGCTCGAAGCGTCGGTGCTGATCTCGCGCCACTCCGGTGGTCCTTCGAACACGGTCGAGTACTGCTCGGTGAACTGTTCGGGAGAGATCGACCTCGACACTATCGCGGCGACTTCGGACGGGTCGGGCCAGACATCCCTCAGGTAGACGTCACGCCCTTCCCCGTCCTGGCCCAGCGGCTCGGTACTCAGGTCGATGTCGATCGTCCCGGCCAGGGCGTAGGCCACCACGAGCGGTGGGGAGGCGAGATAGTTGGCCCGGATGTGCGGGCTTATCCGGCCCTCGAAGTTGCGGTTTCCAGACAGCACGGACGCCACCACGAGGTCCTTCCCCTCGATGGCCCGGGCGATCGGCCCGGGAAGCGGCCCCGAATTGCCGATGCAGGTGGTGCATCCGTATCCCACATTGAAGAACCCCAGCGCCTCTAGATCTTCGGTCAGGCCGGCCCGGTCGAGGTACTCGGTGACCACTCGCGAACCGGGGGCCAGCGATGTCTTTACCCAAGGCTTGCGGGTCAGACCCAGCTCGCGCGCCCGGCGGGCCAACAAACCGGCCCCTACCATGACCTCGGGGTTGGAGGTGTTGGTGCAACTGGTGATGGCGGCTATCACGATGGATCCGTCGACCAGGTCGAAGGTCTCGCCGTCGGACTCGACACCGGGCGCGCCACCGGGACTCCCGTGTCCGGAGAAGGTCGAGTCCATGTCCCGGTGCCACTGTGCCTTCATTCCGGACAGGGCGATCCGGTCCTGAGGGCGGCGAGGTCCGGCCAGCGCGGGCTCGATGCTGCCCATATCGAGTTCGAGCAGCGACGAGTACACCACCGGATGGCTGTCGTCCCGCCACAAGCCCTGGAGCCTCGCGTACCGCTCAACCGTCTCGATGAGCTCCGCCGGCCGTCCGGTCAGCTCCAGGTAGGCGATGGTTTGGGAGTCGACAGGGAAGAAGCCGCAGGTGGCGCCATACTCGGGCGCCATGTTGGCGATCGTGGCACGATTGGCCACCGGCATAGCATCGAGGCCCGGTCCGTGGAACTCGACGAAGCGGCCCACCACTCCGTGCTCGCGCAGCATCTCGGTCACCCGTAGCACGAGGTCGGTTGCGGTCGCCCCCTCCGGGAGCCGGCCGGTGAGGCGGACTCCCACCACCTCGGGTACCAGCATGAAGATTGGGCGGCCCACCATCGCCGCCTCGGCCTCGATACCGCCCACACCCCATCCGAGAACACCCAAGCCGTTGATCATCGTGGTGTGAGAGTCGGTTCCCACGACGGAGTCGGGGTACAGTTGCGATCCGTTGTCCCAGACCACCCTGGCCAGGTACTCCAGGTTGACCTGGTGAACTATCCCGGTGGCCGGTGGGACCACCCGGAAGTTGTCGAAGGCCGACTGCCCCCACTTGAGGAAGGCGTAGCGTTCCTGGTTGCGCTCGAACTCGCGCCGGGAGTTGATGCGCAGCGCGAGGCTCGAGTTAAAGGCGTCCACCTGCACGGAGTGGTCGATCACCAGGTCGCAGGGCACCAGTGGGTTCACCTTCTGCGCGTCACCGGCGTCGCCGGTCATTCTGACTATGGCGTCCCGCATGGCGGCGAGGTCGACGATGGCCGGAACCCCGGTGAAGTCCTGCAGGACCACCCGTCCGGGCGAGAAGGGGATTTCGGTCTCGGCTACCTTCGCCCCGTCGTATGAGGCCAGGGAGATGACGTCCTGCTCGGTGACCGTGTGGCCGTCGCAGCTCCGGAGGGCCGCTTCCAGCAGCACCTTGATCGAGTAGGGCAGGGAGTCAATGTCACCGTGGTCTCTCAGCGAGTCGAGGCGATAGACGGTCCGATCCCCTATGGGGGTTGAGAGGGTGGTGGCTGATTCGAAAGGATTGCGGATTGCGTTGGTGCTCATCGTTCCCGGTCCGGCTTCTCGGCGTTGGTCGGCGGCGGTCCCGGGTGGCCGCTCGTGCCCCCGGATCGCCCGCCCGATTCTAATTCGTGGCTGCGCCCTTTCCCGCATGTCGGTTAAGGGTGACGGCCGCGGGCGGTGCCGCCGCGTGACGGTGCATCTGCGCGGCCGGGAGCCGGGCGTTCCTCAACCCCTATCATGGACGGCGGCCGACCAGTTGAGGAGCCACATGCGCGAGGCGCGCCCATACCAACCCTCCGACTCCCGCGGATCATGAGTCCATCCAGGGACGAGGTGCTGGAAGCCGCTCTGGCCGGAACCGTGGATCCGATCCTGCAGCGGCCCCTCGGTGGTCTCGGCTATCTGCAGTCGGTCCGTGTCAAGCGCATGGGCACCGCGGTGGTCCGTCTACTGATCCCGGTTCCCGGCGTTCCGGGCCATCAACTGATCGAGGCGGTGACGGCGGCGGCGCGGTCGGTTGACGGTGTCCGATCTGTTCGGGTCGAGCACGAACTGATGAACGACGATCAGCGTACGCAGCTGATGGCAGCGGTGCGGGGCGAGAAGCGTCCGGTGGGAGGTCCCGGATCAGGGACCTACGTGGTGGCCGTCTCCTCCGGTAAGGGCGGGGTGGGCAAGTCCTCTGTGACCACCAACCTGGCGGTCAGTATGGCGGCCCGTGGCCATTCGGTGGGGGTCATCGACGCCGACGTGTGGGGGTACTCGATTCCGAGGATGCTCGGCGCCGACGGTGTTCCCGTGGTCGTCGCCGACTCCATCCTGCCGCTGCGGGCCTACGGGGTGTCGGTGATCTCGATCGACTACTTCGTTCCGGACGGCCAGGCGGTCGTCTGGCGGGGGCCGATGCTTCACAAGGCTCTGGAGCAGTTCCTGACCGATGTCTTCTGGGACGATCCTGACTTCCTGCTCATTGACATGCCGCCCGGAACGGGCGACGTGGCCATCTCGATCTCCCAGTTCGTCCCCAGGGCGCGGGTACTGCTCGTGACGACTCCCCAGCCGACGGCCCGGCGGGTGGCGTCCCGGGCGGCCCGGATGGCTGACCGGGTGGACCAGAAGCTGATCGGCGTGGTCGAGAACATGAGCTGGTTCACCGGTGACGACGGAAAGCGGTACCACATCTTCGGGGAGGGGGGTGGCGCCGCCCTTGCCGAGCAACACGAGGTCGAGTTGCTGGTCCAGGTTCCGATCCTTCCCGAGATGAGGGCAGGGGCGGACCGGGGTGAGCCGGTCTCCATCTCCGCTCCCGGAAGCGAGGCGGCAAAGGCGTTCGACCATCTGGCTGCCAGGATCGTGGCGACCCGACCCCGGATCAGGACCCATCCGGAACTGCGGATCGGCTGACGGTCCGGTGCCCGGCGATGGCCGGTCCGGGCGGCTGCGCCCCGCCCGCGGTCAGAGCCACGTAAGGGCGGTGGCACCGACCAGGAAGCAGTAGATCGAGAACGGCCAGATGCCATGACGCTCCAGCGCCCTGATGAGGAGCGAGATGGCCCAGTAGCCGGAGGCGGCCGCTACCAGGGTTCCGGCGACCAATTCAGGGAGATGGGCGCCGGCGCCGGTGACTGTGAGCGTTTCCCGGGCTCCCGCTCCCAGGGTCACCGGGATCGCCATGAGGAACCCGAACCGGGCGGCCTGGGTGCCCGACAAGCCCCGCGCCAACCCGGCCGTGATCACCACTCCGGCCCGCGAGATCCCGGGCAGGAGGGCCAATGCCTGGGCCACGCCCAGGCCGAGAGAGTCCAGGGTGGAGAGATCCTCTGCATTCCGGTTGCGTTCCGTAAGGAATCTGGATGCCAGCAGGATGGCACCGGTCGCCAGGAGTGCTGTACCCACCGCCGTGGAGGAGTCCTGGAAACGCTCGACCCGATCGGCCAGAACCGATCCGGCGACCACCGCCGGGATGGTGGCGGTCACGACCAGAAGGCCCAGACTCCGCGCTCTCGGATCGTGACGCATCCCCCCCACCATCCAGCGGATGTCACGCCGGTAGAAGGCGAGGAGGGCCACGAGCGTTCCGAGGTGCAGCACGGCGGAGGTAGCGAGATCCGGTGGTTCGAGACCCAACAGGTCGGGAACTACCCGTAGATGGCCGCTCGACGAGACGGGTAGGAACTCGGTGAGACCTTGGACTAGTCCCCAGACGATCGCTTCCAGCACGTCTTCAAGCTAGTCGTCCGTGCGTTCTCCGTGGGCCTCCACCAGCACGGATACGCGCTTTTCGGCCACTGCGACCGCGGCCGTGGCAGCCCGGTCGGGCGGAAGGGCCACGGTGCCGATAAGGCCGTCATCATCGTACGGGCCGCTGCGTACTCCGGTCACCAGTCCGCCGATGGGTGCGACCGGGAGGTGGCCGGGCGAGGGCAGGATCACGAGTTGGACCCGAGTCCCGGCGGTTGCCTCGACGGGTACCGCCACATCCACCAGCCACCATCCGCCCGGGACGGATGTGGACATATCGGTGGTGTCGCCAGGAAGCAGAGGCTGGCCACCGGCGAGGGGGCGGTTGGCGAATCCGGTACCGGAGACAGCCTCCAGCACGCCAGGCGGAATCTCACGCCACTCGAGAGCATCATCGACGGATTCCCCCCGGCCCAGATCACGTGTGAGAAACGGATGGCCCACGGTAGGGGAGGGCCGGAGTTCCAGCCATAGGCTGACGAGGACCACAAGCCCGATGAGGGTCCATCGAACGTAAGGGGGACGGGATATCCACAGCACCCTTCCAACGTACCGGTGGACCGCGCCGGTGGGAAGAGGTCTGTTTGGTGGTTGTTGGTTGGGCTACCACCTCACAAGCCACCATCCACCAACCACTATCCGAGCAGATCCAGCCTGAAGCGTTGCTCGGCGGCGATGAGGTCGTCGGGTGTGTCCATGGAGAACCAGGAACGGCCATCCTCCCCCCAGGAGGACCAGTCGTGACGCTCGACTCTGGTCCACGGGACCGACTTAAGCATCTGCTGGATGGATCCGCCGGTCCTGAGTTGGCGGTTGGCCTCTCCCAGACAGGTGGTTGCATATGAGGCGCAGGTGACCTGCGGTCTGCCGTCGACGCAGATTGCTGTCTCGTTTGCCGCGGCCCGTTCGCCCAGGCGGGCCAGCGTCTCGGACCGCACGAGTGGTTGGTCCACCGCCACCAGCACTACCGGCGATCGCCACACCGTAAGAGCTGTCTGCAGGCCGCTGAGCGGGCCCGCCGCACGCGGGTGCAGGTCCGGCACCGCCTCCATCCCGGCCGGTCCTCTGCGGCGCCCTACGAGTGCCACCGTGGCGAAACCGGTCATCGCATCGGCTACCCACTCGACCATGGACCGGCCGTGGAGTTCGAACGACGCCTTGTCGGTGCCCATCCGGGTGGATTCACCGCCGGCGAGAATGACGCCTACCACACCGCGCACACGGTCACCCTAGTTGCTAGTTGCGAGTTGTTAGTTGCTGGGCGGTGGTTAGCGTTAGATCGGGTAGTTTTCCGGTCTCGGTAGTTCAGTGTGAGCGCGTGCTCAGGCCTACTTGACACCGGACTTCGCCGGCTCTCTCCCCTTCTTTGGAGAGCCGTTGGAAGAGGCGGGTGACTTGTCCGGAGCGGGGGACTTCTCACTGGCGGGCTTCTTACCGTCGGCGGGCTTGGAGTCGGTGGAGGACTTCTTGGGGCGGGGACCGCGAGAGTCGTTCACGTAGAACCCCGAGCCCTTGAACACGACTCCGGCAGGGAACAGGACCTTCCGGAGAGCGACCTCCCGGCACTCGGGGCAGGTTCGGAGTGGCTCGGCCGAGAAGCTCTGGAACAACTCGAACCGGTGTCCGCAGTCTCTGCACTCGTACACGTAGGTGGGCATTGGAAGTCTCCGGTGAGGTCGCGGTACAGCCGGTGCCGGGTCGGCTGGACGTACGGGGCGGAAGCATACCATCGTCGGGATAGAATCATCCTCGATGTTCATCGGCATCACCGCCCTATGCGTCAGCGCCTATCTACTCGGGAGCATTAACACCGCGTTGGTGGTCGCCGCGTCGCGCGGTGTGGACATTCGAGCGGTTGGCAGCGGGAACCCGGGCGCTTCCAACGTGCTGCGGAGCCTCGGCAAGGGGCCCGCGCTGCTGGTTACCGTGGCCGACCTGCTGAAGGGCCTCCTCCCGGCCCTTGTCGGGTTGCTGCTCTGGACCCCGGCGACAGCTGCGCTGGCGGGCTTCTGTGCGGTCGCCGGCCACTGCTACCCGGTCTTCCACCGGTTCCGCGGCGGTAAGGGCGTGGCCACCGCGGGAGGGGTCGCGCTCGCCCTGTCGCCACCGGTCATGGTTGCCATGGTGCTCATGTACGGCATCGGGCTGGCCGCGACCCGCATCTCGGCCGTGGGATCCCTGGCCGCCGTGGTCACTTCCGTGCCGGCGTTCATCATCGCCGGCTTGGAAACCGGGGCCGTGGTCTGGTTCGGTGCGACCATGCTGCTCATCGTCCTGCGCCATCGCTCCAATCTGTCCCGGCTGCGGGCCGGCACGGAACGCAAGCTGACGCCGTGACCGGGACGAGGACGACCGGCCCCGAAGGGCGCTCCGAATCATGAAGGTCGATGTGGCGGTGATCCCGGCGGCGGGGCGCGGCACGCGTATGCGCCCTGCTACCAACGCCATCCCCAAGGCGCTGCTGACCGTCGTGGATCGTCCCAGCATCCAGTGGGTGGTCGAAGAAGCGGTGCGCGCCGGCGTCAGGGATGTGATCGTGGTCGTGGATCCCGACACCGGGGGGATGATCGAACGGCACTTCGCCGACCTACCCGGCACACGGGGCGCCATCGTCCGGTCCGTCGTGCAGCATGAGGCCCGCGGTCTCGGGGACGCGGTCCTGCGTAGCCGGGAGGCAGTTGGTGACCGGCCCTTCTTCGTGCTGACCGCCGACGACCTGATCCGACCCCGAGAGTCGATTCTCCACCGCCTAGCGTCCTCGTCGGGGAGTGGCCACTCGGTCGTCTGCGTTCGGGAGTTGCCCGTCGACGTGCTGTCGTCCAAGGGTGTCATCGCACCGCGATCGGATATCAGGGGCAGCGTGGTCGGTGTCGGAGCCGCCGTCGAGAAACCGACCCCGGCGGAGGCGCCCTCCCGGTTGTGCATCCAGGGTCGGTACCTGTTCATGCCTGAGGTGTTCGAGCAGTTGGAAGATGTCGGACCGGGGTACGGCGGCGAGATCCAACTCACGGACGCGATCGACGCACTGGCGCGAGAGGGCCGCTGCCGCGCCTACGTAACCGATGTGGAGATCCTGGACGTGGGCAACCCGGGTGGCTTTCTGAACGCCAACTTCGTCCTGGCCGCGGCCAGCAAGGAGTACGGTGGAAGCCTGAAGGCCATCATGAGAAGACTGCTCGAGGAGTAACCAATGCGCCCGCTGGCTGATGCACAGAAAGATGTTCTGGATTCGGTTCCCCTGCTTCCGGTGGTTGAAGTGCCGCTCGGTGAGGCGCTCGGCCTGGCGCTGTCGAGGCCGGTGCTCGCTCCCCACGACGTGCCCCCATTCACGAATTCCGCCATGGACGGGTACGCGGTTCAAGGTGCGGATGTCCGGTGGGCTCCAGTGACGCTGCGCCTGCTCGAAGACGTGCCTGCGGGACATGTGGCACGTGCAAGGGTGGTACCCGGCGCCTCCATCAAGATCATGACCGGTGCACCGATGCCCGAGGGTGCGGACACGGTGGTGAAGGTAGAGGACACCGAACCGCTCCCCGACGCGGTACGCATCCTCGCGGCTACCCAGCCGGGCACGGCCGTCCGTCCCGCGGGCGGGGATCTGGTTGCTGGTGAGTCGGTTTTCAACGTGGGGGAACGGCTCACCCCACGCCACATAGCGGTGCTGGCCTCGTTGGGCGTGGCCCCGTTGGTTCGGCGCCGGCCGAGGGTGGCGGTTCTCTCCACCGGGGACGAGGTCCTTGAGCCGGACACCGAGACACTAGGTCCGGGCCAGATCCGTGACACGAACCGGCCACTCCTCATGGGACTGCTGGAGCGGCTGGGGGCGGAGGTATGTGACCTGGGCATCGTCGGGGATGACGCCCGGGCGTTGCGGGAAGCGCTTGCGTTGGGAGCCTCGGAGGCGGACATGGTGCTGACGTCGGGTGGGGTCTCGAAAGGCGAGTACGATCTGGTGAAGGCCATACTCGGGGAGATCGGCACGGTCGACTTCTGGCAGGTAGCCATGCAGCCGGCCAAACCCTTCGCATTCGGTCATATTGACGGTACGCCCCTTCTGGGCCTGCCGGGCAATCCGGTCTCCGTCATGGTCGCGTACGAGCAATTTGCCAGGCCGGCCCTGCTGCACATGATGGGTTGCAACTCGGTGTTCCGGCCCATGACCGGGGCCATCGCCGCCGAAGGATGGCGTACGCATCCGGGCAAGACCGTGTTCACCAGGGTGGTGACCGAAGTAAGAGACGGGGTCACCCACGTACGGAGCAGCGGAGCACAGATGTCGAACGTCCTGTCGTCCCTGGCTCGGGCGGACGCCTTCGCGGTGATCCCAGTGGGGACCGGAAACGTCGAGGTAGGGGACGAGGTGACGATCGAGCTGTACCGGTCGCCCGAGGCCCGATCCGCTTCCGAGGTGCTAGGTGAGTGAAGGTCGCCTCTCCCACATCGACGAGCATGGTCGGGCCCGTATGGTCGATGTGGGAGACAAGCCCGTCAACGAGAGGCGGGCCGCTGCAGAGGCGGTGCTGGTCGCCTCCGCGGCAACGCTCGACCTGATCTTCGATGGTGGCTTGCCCAAGGGGGACGCCATCGGCACGGCCCGCCTGGCGGGGATCATGGCGGCGAAGAAGACCTCCGAGTTGATCCCGCTCTGCCATCCCCTGTCCCTGACGGATGTGACAGTCGATGTCAGCCGTTCAACCACCGGTGCTCGCATCAGGACAACGGTGCGCACCGCCGACAGGACCGGAGCAGAGATGGAGGCGATGACGGCCGCGGCCGTCGCCTCTCTCACTCTGTACGACATGGTGAAGGGGATCGAACGGGGTGTCCAGGTCGAGCGGCTCCGCTTGTTGAGCAAGTCAGGCGGCCGGTCCGGCGCGTGGTCCGCCGAGGCTCCGTGACCGGCCCGGAGGTGCGTACCCGCGGATGGTGTCTGGCCCCGTCGGGGCTCGAAATGCTTGGACTGGTCTCCCCGTACGTATAACCTCCGTCAAGGTTGCGACAGTAGGGAGTCGGTTCCGGGATGGCGTGGGCGTTGTTTCTGGTAGTGGCCGGCATTTGGGCCGTGTTTCTTCTTCCGCCCCTGTGGGCTGATCGGCGCCCCTCTTTCTTCTCACCGACTCGGCGTCAGGCCTTGGCCGGAACGGCCCAGCGTGGCGGTACACCACCTAACACCTACCAGAGTCCGAGCCATCCGGTCGGAGGGGGTGCGGTGGGACATGACCGGGCTACCGTCCTGACGCGTCGCCGCAGGGCCCTGATGATCTTGGGGGGAACTGCTCTCACCAGCCTGGTTGCAGTAGTGGTCTTCGGAGGAAGGTGGCTCCTGGTCGTTCATGGAGCCGCCGACGTACTCCTCGTCTGGTATGTGGTGATGCTAAGGCGGATCGCGACGGTGTCTCGCGAGATGGTCGCGCTGGCGGCCGAATCGGAAGACGAGTTGGAGATGCCCCGCGTGAGGGTCATCGGGTCGAGCTAGTTTCGCCATGTCCGTTCCGGATCTTTCACCTGTAGAAGCTGCTGCACGTGCCGAACTCGACCCCAAGTTCGAGGCGCGCGAGACGGCTATCTCCAACGGGCGGGTGGTGATCCGGTGTTCCGCCAAGGCGATCCGCTCCGCGCATCGGGGAGAGCGAGAGGTTGCGGGAGTCCTGCTGGAGAAGGCGCGCCTGCTGCTGGAAGCTTCCACCATCGCCATGGCGGCTCATCCGGACATCAACATCGGGATTCTCAACGATGCGGCCAAGGAGTACGCAGAGGCACGCCTCTTCCTGGCTCTGTCCGCCGGTGACGATCTTCCCACCGCTAAGGAACTGGGGATGACCATGGTTCCGTACCTCAAGGGATTCGGCGAGGCGGTGGGAGAGCTCAGACGCCGGCTGCTCGACCAGTTGAGGACCGAGGACTTCGAGGAGGCCGAGCGGATACTGGCCATCATGGACGAGGTGGTAGACCTCCTGGCGGCTCTCGACTACCCCGACGGCATGACGGGCGGCCTGCGCCGTACGACCGACGTGGCTCGCGGTCTGACCGAGCGCAGCCGAGCGGATCTCACCTCGGCTCTCGTAGCCGAGCGACTGCGCCGCGACTTGGTACGCCGCTGAGGCCGACCCGGGCGTATGGCGCCGTGTCCTGAGGGGAGTACAATAGGCGGTCCTTGGGGCTGTAGCTCAGTTCGGCAGAGCACCTCGTTCGCAACGAGGGGGTCAGGGGTTCAAATCCCCTCAGCTCCACCATAACGTTTCACATGATTCCAGAAAACCCCACTGACCAGGCCTTTCGTAGTCTCAAGTGCCGTTGGTCGTTTCAGGAGATGCCAGTTGACACCCCTTAGTCCCGCACCTAAAGTAGTACCAGAAGTAGTTACCGCTGTCAGAAGTAGTAACTGCTCTGTTGGATGGATACTACTTCTGGTACTACCTGATTCCTGCAGGAAGGGACAGCATGAGCCGAGCAGGACGGCCGCTGACAGCATCGTTTGTCCGGACAGTCAAGACGCCAGGAAGGTACGGAGACGGCCGGGGAGGCCACGGACTCAGCTTGCTAGTAAAGGCCACGAAGAACGGTCGCGTCGGGAAGTACTGGTCACAGCGGATAGTCATCGACGGACGTCCTACGTCTGTTGGGCTCGGAAGTTATCCACGGATCAGCCTGGCAGCGGCTAGGCAGGCGGCTCTTCAGAACCGGCAGGAGCTCGACGCAGGGCAGGATCCGCGCCGCAGCCGGATTCCAACCTTCGAGGAGGCGACCGACAATGTGATCGCCCTTCATCGTGACAGCTGGAAGCGCGGATCGAGCACGGAAGTCGCGTGGCGGAACAGCTTCACCACCTATGTCTATCCGACACTCGGCTCGACGCGAATAGACCGTATCGCCACAGCAGATGTCATGGACAGCCTCGTTCCGATATGGCGCGAGAAGCCCACACAGGCTGAGCTATTGAAGCGGAGGATCGGCCAAGTCATGCGCTGGGCAATTGCGCAGGGGTACCGAACTGACAACCCCGCGGGCGAAGCCCTGGACGCCGCACTGCCCAAGAACAGCAAGCGAACCACCCACCACAAGGCGCTTCATCATACCGAGGTCTCGGCAGCGCTCGCCAAGATCCGTACGTCTCGTGCCGCCGTCTCGACCCGCCTAGCAATTGAGTTCCTGACGTACACAGCAACCCGGACAGGCGAAATTCGGGCCGCTAGATGGTCCGAGATCGACCTAGCCGACCAGGTCTGGACAATCCCAGCTGAGCGGATGAAGGCCCGCCGCCAGCACCGAGTACCCCTAGCAGACGCAGCGATTCAGGTGCTCGATCAATCCCTGCGACACTTCGGTTCCGACGGCTTGCTATTTCCCGGAAGGGACGGCCGACCGCTCGGGCATGCCAGCATCGGGACTCTGTTCCGGAGACTTAACATCGGAGGGACACCACACGGGATGCGGAGCTCATTCCGGGATTGGTGCTCAGAGTCAGGCGTACCGCGCGAGATAGCCGAGCGAGCGTTGGCTCACGTCGTCAAGGGAGCTACGGAGTCAGCCTATGCACGGTCTGACCTGCTTGAACACCGCCGTGAGCTAATGCAGCGATGGGCGGACTACATCACCAACCCGTAGGATCTCCATCAACGGTCCACGAGACTATCGCTCCGCGGCCTTGCGCTCTGACCTTCCTAGATGCGCGATCCACGAAGGCTGTGCAGGTAGCTAACGGCGCTGCCTACCTCACTGCCAAGCCAACGCGCCCGCATCTCCACCGTGATTCGCACGATATCCCCTGGTCAAAGCATTTTTGGGGTGTTGGGTTATCAGTTTGAGTATCGTTTGTTGCCTGGACGCGTTTCTCAGTCCCGAGGGTGTGGGTAGGGGAACGGTCGTGGGGGTGGGGCGGTTTGGATGCCAATCCAGGCCGCGGCGGGTGCAGTAGCTGATCAGTTGAAACGGGGGTCGACCTTTCTGGTTCCCGGGCTCGTGTTTGCTTTTGTCTGAGATCTGCCTGTTTGGGAGGGTGGCGTGTGCTTGCTGGTAGGGGTCCGCCGCTGACTCAGTCCGCCGGTGTGTGGAGTCCACGACGGTCAATGGATCGGTTGGGGGTCGGAGAGCCGTGGCTGGTGCGACCCGGTGGGCGAGGTGCCCGAGGATGGTGGCTTACGTGGCTGGGACCATTTATCTTGATCGGGGAGGGCTCGGGGCCGGTGTGGTGATGGTGGTTTGGTCGTGGGTTTGTAGGCGGGATTGGACGGCTTGTTCGCTGATGTTGAGCCATTTGGCCATGCGGTACATGCTGATCCCAGCGGCGCGTCCGGCGGCTAGTTGGGTGGTGACCGCGGCGGAGGCTTCGGCGCGGGTCTGTTCGATGGCCTGGTAGGTGTCCCATGCCTGGCGGAGGCGGTTGTGGATGTCGTTGGGGTCTGGGGGTTGTTGGGTGCTCACGCGGGCCGTCGTGGTGGGATGTGTTGGGGGGATGGTAACGGGGGCCGGTGTTACATACTTGACATACCCAACCAGCCTTGTATACTCAACTGATCTTGTGTACCCAACTAACCTTGTGTATGAGGGGAGTGTGAACACTCGATGGTCATAGCGACAGCATCCGCGGATCGGCCGCCGGCCGGGCGCCGCTGCGGGGATGCTTACGGGTTGGGGTATCGGACAGCCCGTGCCGCCGTGTTGGCCCACAACGGGGGCCGGTGCGTTTTCTGCGGTCTTGAGGCCGCGGTGGAGGCTCATCACAGCGCTTGGCGTTATCCGTGCGGCAGCGACACGCCTTGTTGCGGCCGCCGCAAGGTCGAGCCTTCGGATCTGGTGGGGCTGTGTGGGCTGTGTCACGAGATGGTTACGACGTTGCGCCGTTACCGCCGGGCGGGCGGCGACATCTACATGTTGGTGGCCCGGTTCAAGGAGGCAGTAGCGGAATGCGGTACAGGATCAGAGTTCGGGGACTTAGCCCCATCATCTGCCACAACGGAGCGGCCGGGTTGGACACCCGGTCGGCTGCCAACGTCGAAAAAGCGCAGATCGCGCGAAAGCGGGGATCTGACCGGACTGAAGCTGACGAGGTCCGCCTCCGAGAGCTGGAGTGTTACACCTCTCTTTACCTCGACGAGAGGGGAGCGCCTACGCTCCCTGCGGCAGCGTTTCGGGCGAACATCGAAGCAGCCGCCCGCAAGCTGAGGCAGGGTCCCCAGGTGCGGGAAGGGCTCATAGTCGAAGAAGTCGAAGCCTTCGACTACGACCGGTCGTTGGGTACCACCGGGCCGGAGTTGGCCCGCAACGCCCAGTTCACCGTCGGTGTGCGGGTGCGACAGTCCCGGCTGCTGCGTACACGGGCCCGGTTCGATGAGTGGGCTGCCACGTTCCGGGTGGATACAGATCCCGAGTTGGTGGACCAAGAACAGCTGCTGGTGTGGTTAGACATAGGCGGTCGCCGGCTCGGGGTGGGGGACTGGCGACCGGAGAAGTCAGGACTACACGGCCGGTTCGAGGTGGAGAGCATCGAGACGCTCTCATAGAGACGTCATGGCTAGGCATGGCTAGGCGCGGCACGGCGAGGCCGGGCTCGGCTTGGCGAGGCATGGCTTGGCATGGCTGGGCAAGGAAACCGAAGGGGCCGGGGGAACGACCTAACCGTCATAGACGGAGTGGTAACCCTCCACCCCTCCGGGAACACGCCACCACAACCCGGATACCCAACCGCGAGCATGACGAACAGGACAAACAGATTTGGGGGATCGGTCAGCACCCACGTGCGATACCCGGCGGGGAATTCCACCTCCAGGTACCGACCCGGCGACCGCGGCAGCGGCGCGGATAGAACACGGAGTAAGGGAGACGTAGGAGGGGCCGGTTCCACATCGGATGGTGGAGAACCGGCCCCTATGAAGCGCTTGGTTCTTGGTTGTGGTGTCACGCCGCGGTGGGGAGAGCATCGATCCAGGCCTGGATGTCGCTGAGGCGCCATCCTCTCGCGCGGGTGCCCTCGGGACCCAGCGGTATCGAGGGCGGGAACGATCCGTCGTCGATCCGCCGCCAGATCGTCGTTCTGCTCAGACCGGTCAGCTCGCAAACCTCCCCGATGCGGACAATACGGTCTCCCATCTGACAGGTGCATGTGTTGTCGGTGACGAGGCGGAGCCTCGGTCGACGCTGGGCTGTGGATGCCATCTCGGTGCTCCTTTCGGTCCTGGCTGGCCACCAACATGCCATATCGGGCCACACGGGGCCATACGGGGCCATACCGGGGCCACACGGCCCCTGGTCAGAGCGCATTTCCGAGAACGTCCACCTGCGCCGGATGTGGCCCGTGTGGCCGACTCCGTCCCTGGTCGCCCTCTCTTGGTGGGGGTCCTCGCCGAGGGAGACTACGAGCCGGCTGCGTCGCCGGGCTGTTGTCCATCTCTAGTCCCAGTACGCTCGCCAACCGGGGCGCATGGGTGCTGCCTCCACAAGACGGTGCCAGGTGGCGACGTGCTGGCCGCCGTCCCCCGCACGCGGACGGTCACCGGGGTGACCACGGCCCAGGCTGGTCACGGAACGGCGTGAAGCAGGAAGGTCACGGGGATCGGACCGCACCGTCGGTGGCGGTATCGATGGCGGCGGGCCGCACGTTCAGCGCGTGTTGGTTTGGGCTTCGGTGCCTCGGTTCCGACGATCGACTTGCCTTGCCGGTAGTCGGAACTGTCGATCTCGGCGCCCGCAGCGACGCAACCACAGCCACCTCCCTGGCACAGACAAATGGCCGTTGAGGGGGGGTGGGCACAGTGCCCACCCCCCCTCAACGGCCATTTGACCGCCAGCGGGCGCAGAACGGTCGTGTTGGGAGCGTTGTGGCGCTATCAGGAAGCGTCGGTTCTTGCTGGTGTACCGAGTCGGGGGAGTCTCGTCATCGGGTCAGACTGCCTGTGGTATCTCGAGAATCTCGGGTGGCTGATCCCTGCTTCAGCCGCCTGCGGGTGGGTCGTTGTGCGACCACTCCTGGTAGTAGCGGGCGAGTTCCTCACGGTGGAATGCCTGGGCTAGATCGGGAACCGATGCAGCCTCGATAAAGACTGCGGGGCACTGCCAGTAGCGGTCGAATGCCTTACGGCTGTCCGGCAGGGCTAGCAGCTCTTCCCGGCGTGCGGGTGACGTGTTCTTCGGGGGTAGCCGGAGGGCGGTGGTGGCGCTTCGCCTAGTTTCTTCGGCTGCTCGGCCTTGTACTCCGCCTCCCCACTTGGCATTGGGGTTGCCTTCCTTTCGGGTCGGAGTCCCCCGCCGGCCTGGCGCTGCGCCCGGTCGTCGCGGTGGTTTCGTTACCTCACGTTCTGCTGCTTGGTAGGTAGGGCGACCTGGCGGCAGGATTCGTCCTTGTCTGCTTGGCGTCGATGCATACCCGTTCGAGGTCGTGGAGCCGTCCGCGTTGTCGTACTCGTCGGCGGCCAGAGCGGGTCACGGCCCTTATTGGCGAGATCCCGCATCCAATCCTTGACACCCATCTCCGACCGTTGCCAGCGTCATCGCCCCGGCGGGGATGTACACGAACTGTTGTTTCGTTAGATCGGCCCGGGCCTGATGGTCGACGCCGTCCTGGTGGCTAGACAACTAGGGTTGTCGCCGTGGTCGGTCATGATCGTCCCGTCGGTAACCATCTCCTGAACCTCGGCCGCCAAGCCGAGCAGCCGAGCGCTGCCTGGAGGGCAGTCCCCTTCGACCGCTGCAGCCGCCGTGCGACCAGCGCGTTGTGGTGGGCGGATGCATGGTCACCACCGTCGGCGTAGTTGAAAACAGCGCCCAGAACCCCCTCAGACGCGTAATACCCGGCGAGGGCGACACCGATTTTCGCAGTACTCAAACCCATCAGAAGCTGCATCACGCCAAGGGCGGCCACACGAACGCTCTCCGCAAGGCGCGAGGCGGCCACACCGGGGCCACACCAACCCCGCGAAACCCCAGGTAGTCCTACCAGTGTGGCCCCCGTGTGGCCGCATAGCGCGAAATCCGCCAGATCGGTCTCCCCACAGCCCGTCAGAGCGACCTGTTCGGGATACTAGGGCAGCGGAGGTGCCGCCGGGACCCCTGAGCAATGCCCAGGAAAAGCCGCCGCCGGTCGGTTACGAATGCCCAAGCACTTGCCCCGAGACGCGACCACGACGCGCAGAGCCGCCTGAAGAAAGCCGAAACCGAGTCGAAACGCCGATATTGACCGACCGAAGCAGCCGAAGCGAGCTACGGGGCCGTGATAGCGACGGAACTACGAGTTTGGAGGACCCCTGAATACATCGGTGAAGTGATCGACCGCACCCCGCTGGCAGTCCGCAAAACGTGGCTCCCACCAGTAGCCGAACTCCCGCCGACAACCCGAGTTACAAAGGGGGTTTCCTAACGGCAAAGGGGGCTTTGGCATTTTAACGCAAACGTGTACGGCATCTTCTATCAGACTCTGTCTTGGTTGCTTGCTCTCACGGTTTGGTCCCATCTGCTCTTCTGTCTCTACTCTTGGGATTCGTCTGCTGCTCTGTTGATGATCGTTGAAACTCCCCAGTCTTGATCGTTGGAATTCCCCTTTACCTTGTTAGGTAGCTCTGATGTGTGATTATCGGGGCGGTTGCT
>JAPPFW010000027.1 GCA_028821575.1 bacterium
ACAACCGTAGGAGCATCCCCACCCTGTGACCCCAAATACCAGACGCTGAGTGGGGCCCTCTCCAAGCTGCTGGCTGTGAGATCCGGCAGCGAGGAGAGGGAGCCCCACGGCTGATGTTGGCACAGGAGGAATACGTGGAAGCACACGCGTTGAGGAAGCGGGGTTGGTCGATTTCGGCTATTGCCCGCCATTTGGGTAGAGACCGCAAGACAGTTCGGGCTCACCTGTCGGGGGAGGTTCGGGCGCGGCGGAGACCGGCGCCGGATGTGTTCGATGGGTTCGAGCCCTATGTTCGGCAGCGGCTGGTCGACGATCCCCATGTGTGGGCGACGGTGCTGTTCGACGAAGTGAGGGGCTTGGGTTATGGGCAGAGCTATGAGACGTTCAACCGCAAGATCCGGAACCGGGGGCTACGTCCGGCGTGTGCGGCGTGTGCGGGAACCCGGGGCCGGGTGGTGGCGATCATCGACCATCCGCCGGGCGAGGAATGCCAGTGGGACTGGCTGGAGCTGGGGGACACGCCTTGGGGGTCTCGGGTGTCTGTGCTGGTGGGTGTGCTGTCGCATTCGGGCAGGTTCCGGGCGTGGCTGTCGGCGAGCCAGGACCAGCCGCATTTGGTGGAGGGCCTCGACGAGGTGTTGCGCCGCTTCGGGGGAACTGCCCGGAGGTGGAGGGTGGATCGGATGGCCACAGTCCTTGTGCCGGGCACAGATCGGATACAGGCCTCGTTCGTGGGGGTCGCCAAGCATTACGGGGTCGGGATCGATCCGTGTCCTCCCCGGCGTCCGAACCGCAAAGGAGCGGTGGAGAAAGCCATCCATTACATAGCTCAGCGGTGGTGGCGCACCGCTGCGGTGCGGTGCGGTGGCCGAGGCGCAGGACAGCCTCGACCGGTTCTGTGTGACAGTGGGAGATGCCCGCCGGCGGGACGGGGGCACCGTCGGTGAGTTAGCTGACGCCGAGCCGTTGCTTCCGCTGCCCCCAGTGCCGTATCCGGCGGAGGGAACCATGGTCCGCAAAGTGGCTGCGAACGGGCTGATATCAGTGTGGGGCAACCGCTACTCGCTACCCCCTTCTGTGATTGGAACCGAAGTCAGCGTTCGTTGGCGGCTGGGTGACTCCACCTTCGATGTCATCTCTGCTTCTGGGCGACTGGTCGCCACCCACCGCAAGGCCCCCCGAGGGCAGGGCAGGGTAGTCCGCCTCCCCGACCACACCGAAGCCCTGGAGAAGGTCGTGCTCGCCTCGTTTTCGACTGCTCGGCCGTGCAAACCGAAACCGAACCGGCCACCGTCGGCAGCGGCTCTGGCGATCGCCGCCGACACAGGCAGCGTTGTGGCAGAGACCGACCCAGTGATCGATCTTACGGTCTACCAGAACCACATCGACCAACAACACCGGGGCCGGCGATGAGCCGAGACACCCTCTACCAACAGCTCCGGGGCCATCTCGCCTACCTCAAGCTCCCAGCAGCTGCCGAGGCCCTGCCAGCCCACCTCGATGAGGCCCGACAACAAGACGCCGGTCACACCGAGTTTCTCGAGGGACTGCTCCGAGTCGAGGTCGAAGCCACCGAAGCCCGCCGCTGGAACGGCCGGATGCGGTTCGCGAACTTCCCCACCCCCTGGCAACTCGACGATTTCGACTTCTCCGCCCAGCCCAGCATCGACGAGAAACTCGTCAGAGAACTCGCAGCCGGCGCCTACCTCGCTGACGCGACCAACGTGCTGTTCATCGGACCGCCCGGAGTCGGAAAAACCATGCTGGCTGTCATACTCGGTCGGGCAGCCCTCGACGGCGGACATCGGGTCTACTACACCACCGCCGCCGATCTGGCAGCCCGCTGCCGCAAGGCAGCCCTCGAGGGCCGCTGGGCCCCCACCATGCGCTTCTTCTCCGGCCCCAAAGTTCTCATAATCGACGAACTTGGCTATCTCCCAATGCCCGCGGAAGACGCCGCCTCCCTGTTCCAGGTCATCTCCCGCCGCTACCAGAAAGGATCAATAATCCTGACCACCAACCGCAACGTCGCCGCCTGGGGAGACATCTTCTCCGACACCACCATCGCCGCCGCAATGCTCGACCGGCTCCTCCACCGAAGCGTCGTCTTCACCATCTCAGGAGACAGCTACCGGCTACGCGCCTACCAAGCCCAAGCCCGCAAACAGCGACCAAAAGGAGCCGCGAACTAGACTCACCAGCACACCCGGGGAGGGGAACTTCGCTGATCGACTCCGGGGAATTTCACTGATCGTCATCAGAAACACTCGATTCGCCAGGGGTTTTGGGACAGATTCAGGGCGTGACGTCCCGTTGTAGTTGGCGAATTCGGAGAACCCTCTTACTTGAGCTTGATAGATCGATTTCTTATATGCGTATCGCTACTGTGATAAGAGATAGTAGATGTTGACAAATAATAACGATAGGGCAGGGGGGTCGATCGGGGACGCATGGCTCAGCTAGGAAAACCTGCAATCCAGAGGGTTGATGGTTGACGGGTAGGACACTATGGCCGCGGCCGTCGGGGAACTTGGTAGGGGCGACCAAGGGCGGTGCTTGAGGTTGAGCATGTCGGAACGTCTTCTGAGACGTTCCGGTCGACGGTGTCAGACTAGGGTGATTTGCCCACCTATTGGGTGGGTTGTACGAGAAGGCTCAGCAGTAGAGCCAGGTCGGTTCATGGCGCGTCGGCAGGTCTTCGGTGTCGACAGCGGTGGTTTGATGATGATCGCGCGCCAGCAGGGAAGAGCCGGTGGGCCACACGCCGCAGCGCCCGGTTGATATGTGTGCCGCAGTGATATGGACCATGCCGGGACCGCAGCGGTACAGACCGCGGCCTCGGGCCGAGAGGCGGCCCGAGAGCGGATGTTTGATCCCCTCAGGAGTGGAAGCTCTCGCCGCGAACCAGACCACACTTTGAGCGTTGACCCGTTTTTGGTCCGGTCCCCACCAGTTCACCGTGCCCCAGCTTGACTTCAGCGGTCGCGACGGAGTTGCCGAGTGTCGTCTATAATGACAGAGGTGTAGTTTGTGCCTACAGTGGGTCGTCCGTAGAGGTACCGAACACGCCACACGTTGGGAGGCTCCGTGACCTCCCGTGCCACTCTAGGCCGTTAAGGATTTGACTGCTCATATGTTCGACTCACCACCTTCTGATCTCGAGCGGGTACTCGTGCAGGCGGCGAAGGATTTAAGGGTCACCGGTTTCGGACAGCGGACTCGTGCAGCCTTAAGGAGAAACAGATCGGCTGAGAGTGAGTCGGTGCTGCCCTACAGCATGTACAAGGACGTGCCAGGCCCTGATCTGGTCAGGCACCTCAATGCGCTCACCCTTCTTCCGAGGGACTCAGAGCGGCTTGTTCAAGGACCAGTGGGCAACACAGATCGGGAGTTGTTCGGAGTATTGCGGGAGCAGCTTCCGGTTGTGAAGAGTCTTGTGTCCGTGTTGTGGTCTGGTCCGCTCAGTGACTATGCCGAAGCGTTCATCGACTATGACAACGTGCCGGTACCGTTCTGTCCGATGTATCCGGGACCTCGCGACGTCATTGAGGGTAGTCAAGCGGATGCGTTGTCTCGACCGATGTCGCAGATAGTTGGTCGGCTCCATGATCAACTACAAGAGACCCCGATCATGAAAGCAACCTTGGAGTACTTGCCTTGTTTACAACAATCTGATCTCCAGCATCTCAGAGGCATACGTGATAGCTTCAAATCACGAGTGGAACATCGCCAAGGCGAAACACTGGCGAAGTGGCAGACGAGAGTGTATCAGCTCGTGGCTTCGGCCCAGGCTGAAGTCCCGGTCGCTATACTGCTCTTGAATTCCTTGATTCATAGTATTGTGTCATCGTTGGTATCCCTTGCCGTGTGGGACCATGAGCTCGCTAGTAGCGACATTATCTCTGCCGAACTGTGGCGAATACATAGTCCCATTGGTGAGCGACCACCGGATACTGTACCTATCGGACCCAGTATACCTAATGGTTTTACTCTGAGTTTGGTACCCGAGCCTGAACTGATGTTGTTGCCCATGGAAACGTCTCTACGACTAATCGATGATGAAGAATTCTGTGGTATTGGGATTGTGAAGGGTAGCAGCCTCTCTTGGCGACGAGGCGAAGACGTGAATGTCGGCCTAACGATGGTACGTCTAGCAGACTACGAAGTCAGCGTCGGTGCTATAGGTATGCCATGAGCCATTGGGGTCTTGTAGTTGGGGAGCGTGGAGAAGACGGCACTCTAGTGTTCAGAGAGGTACGCAGGCTGTCCGATGACCAGTTTGAGCGCCTATCTACCGCCAATCACATGTTCAGAAGAATACTCGGACAGACGACTTGGAGTGTAGTAGAGCATAACTACTTGTGCTTCGTGTTACTAGAACGGCAACTCATGAAGGAACTTGCTGGTCACTCGAAGGCCCCTCTTGATCCAAGTGCCTACCAAGTGCCAATAACAGCATCCGTGCTGAACTTTCTGGCTGCGATGCGAATGTTCCTGGATCAATCGGAGTGTGAACTCAAGCGGTTGGACAAGGTGGACAACGGTAACAGATATTTTGCCTGGAAAAGTGCCTGTTCATCCGAGTATGACGACTACTTTGCCTACAGGTTCCTCTATAGGTTCCGAAACTACGTTCAGCATGTCGGCTTACCGCTGTCCAATTGGGACATTTCGATATCCCTGGCCCACTCTGAAGAATTAGTGCGGCGTGCCTCTTCCGGTGAACTACTGCTAGACGACGTGAGCGGAGCAGACGCGAAGGTCATCACGATACTCCTTGGTGAGTCACCGACCGACCTGGTCAGAAACTTCAATAGATGGTCTACTGTGAAGGCTGATCTGCAGTCTCTCACCGTAGAGATCGATCTAGCAGAACAGATTCATATCGTCTTCGAGTGTCTCTCACGGATAGATCACGTGTTTCGAGAACAGTTCACAGAAGAACTCTCGCTAGGCGTGAATACCTTCACAGAGATAGTAGGGAGTCTCACCGACTATACGAGCCGTCCACAGTTGGGAAAGATTACGCGGGATCGTCCGCTCATCAAGCTGGATCTAATGGAGTTGGAGATTGAGAGATTCTTGCACGCTGAACGCCTCGTAACAAACACAACTTCCTAGAAACACCGCGTGGCAGGCCGAGATCAGGAGCAGTTGACGGATGAGCAACATGTGGAGCTGGCCACCGAGATGTACGAGCGTTGGCAGCAGGGCGAGGCCAAATCTCGTCTTGAGATCGAGTACTGGGGGAAGGGTACCGCTCATGGGAAGGCGTTCTCCGGGTATGTGAGGCGTTGGCTCGGGATCGAGACGGAACGGCAGTCAAGCCAAAGCGCAAGGATTGCCTACTTGGAGGCCCTGCTCCGGGCGAACGGGGTCTCACCCACCGAGGGCCGGGACCTGGCCGAGGAGTACGGGCTGTTGGCCAAGAGCCGCGAGAGCGCTCTCGCGGCTGTTCGTGTCTACAACGATCCTGACGCGGGGTTTAGAACTGAGACGTTCATCGTGCTCATGGTGATTGCCTGGAACTCGCTGCTCCAAGCGATCTTGGAGCGGGCGAGTGTGGACTATTACGAACGCGACGGGAGCGGCGCCCGAATCGTTGTCGGAGGTAGCGAGAAAGTACTAGGGACCTGGGAACTCGTTCAGCTAGCTCTCGGCGGTGACGGATACCGGGCAGTCCGAGCAAACCTCGATTTCTTCCTCGGACTGCGGAATCGTATCTCGCACAGGTATCTGCCCGCGCTGGACGTTGCCGTGGCGGACGAAGCACAGGCAATGCTCCTGAACTTTGAGAACCTCCTGGTTGCACAGTTCGGCGAGGAGGCAGCCTTGGGTGACCGGCTGGCCGTGCCACTGCAGCTGAGCGGGTTCCGAAACGAGGGGTCGCTGAGATCTCTGCGGAAGGTCCAAGCGCAACTCCCCGCGGATGTGACGACCTTCCTTACAAGCCACCGCGCAGGTCTCGACGACGACGTCCTCACCAGCCCCGAGTATTGCCTCAGAATCTTCTTCGTACCGATCGCAGCGAACCGAGAACGCTCAGCTGATGCCGTGGTCCGCTTCGTTCCGCCCGACAAGATAACACCCGAGTTGGAGAAACAACTCTCCAAGGTCGGGGTCGTAACAAAACGACGTATCACCCCAGTCGCGTCCGCTGATCTGCTCACTCCGACCGAGGTCGTCAATCTCGTCCGAGAGCTGCTCCCGTACCGGTTCACGATCGACACCCACACCAGGTGCTGGAAGCACTACGCCGTCCGGCCCGCCGGCGGCTCAAATGACCCAGAGGCAACAGATGACCGCTACTGCCGATGGGACCGGCTCGCGAAGGGATACGGCTACACCGAGGCTTGGGTAAAGAAGCTCGTACGGAACCTGAGCGATGAACACACCTACAGGGCCGTCGTCGGGTATCCACCCGTCCCAAGAGACCAGCCATAAGGTCCCGGATATGGCATTTCACGGGTGAGGATCCAGTATCTCACCAAGCCAGGTACCCGCAGGGTGGTGTCCGACACCGCCCCGCCCAGAAAGTGTTCTGCAGTCACCCACGAACAGCCCGTCACCAGCCGGATCAGGATCCCCTCATAACAGAGTCGGTCGGGGATGCGGCGACGGCGACCACCCATGAAGTGGTTGACCTCCCGGGGTAGCGGCAAAGTCGGATGGGGTTATGCGCACAGGAATCGTCAACAGGGTGTGCGCGGAGTTCTCTGGGAAGCCAGAGGGATGTTTCGGCATTGGAGCTGTCCACGACAGGCTGAGGGATCTTGCCAGGGCTGACCGGGACGACTCGGTGCTGGGAGCACTGCGGGACGCGTGTGCTTATCAGTTCGATCCGCACGGTCGGGATGCCTTCGGTCTTTCTTTGGGGCCATACTCGCCGATGATCATCTTCCCGGAGTGGGTGTATCCGATGCCGCTTGCCAGGGTCGGCGATGAAGTCTTGGACCTGTGGTGCGAATGCGCTGCAGATCCGGGTTTGCATCCGCTCGTGCGTGCAAGGTTGGCGGATCTTGTGTGGCTGTGTAGGCATGCTGGCCCGCGTAAGTGGTTCGAGGTAGCTGTCGACTCGTTTGTGGAGTTGGCTGGAATCGAGGCGGTGAGGACTTGGGAACGAGGCGCCGGCCTAGTGCGTGCTGTCACGATCTGCAAGGAATCCAACCACAGTGGCCTGTTAGCTCGTCCCATCCAGAGGCTGGCGGAACTGGTACGCCATTCGCTGGACACGGCCGACGGTGAATACGGTGTGGTCGCTGGGGGACTGATGACGTTGGTGGACAACGACTACCCGTGCCGTGACCTCATCGACGAGGCAGTTGACCTGTACGGCACCGACCCAGAGCGGAGATCAGTGTTACTCACTGCAGCGATCCGGTCTTGTAGCAGCGAGGCTGAGAGAACGGTGTTGCAGCTTGAGCGGGTCCGCGGCTTCGAGACCGCTGCTGAGAGTTCCAGTGGAATGGTCCGAGTGATCCATCTGGACAAGGCACGGACGATCGCGAGCGAGGCGGGTTTGGTAGAGGACGAGAGACGACTTGCGGTGATGATCGAGCACACGGACATGTCCGATGAGTGGCAGACAATCGAGTCAACGGTTGAGATCGACGCGGAGGAACTCCGCGCGGAGGCAGAGCAGGTGGTCGGCGATGATGGCTTGTTGATGGCGCTTGTTCGGTTCGGTCAGGTCGAGCCCATTGGGGATCCTGACGAAACGCGGCAAAGGATGGCGGAGATGGCGCAGCAGTTCCCCCTGCAGTCGCTGATGACCCGGGTCGTGATGGGACCGGAGAACACTGTTGCGGTGGTACCGAGCGGGCATCCCCAGCGGGATGAGATCGCGGTCGGGGCGGACGACGCGAATGCGATTCAGTGGTTCGCGAGCCTATTCGGGAGGTGTGTTCTCGATTTGATTCGCGAGCGGTACAGACCGGACGCAGGAGCGTTGGCCGCTTGCTTCACCGAGATGGGCGTCCCGGCCCATCTAGGGCCTGTTCACGCTTTGAGGGTGTCGTGGATGAGGGCGAGGGTGATGAATG
>JAPPFW010000100.1:0-58133 GCA_028821575.1 bacterium
CGCCCCATCGCCAACTTGACAAACATAGGAGCATCTTCATGTTTCCCGACACACCGACGTACATCAGGCCTCCTCAGCCTCATCATTGCCGACTGGCCACCCTTCGCCCAGCGGGGGAGTATCGCGCGCAGGCCAAGACACGGCTACCGGATAGCCATAATCGCAGGCCAGGAGCCCAAGCTCCTACTCCACTCACCCCCACGCACCCCAATCCATGAAGAATCGGGGCAAAGCAGGTTCATCCCGGTCACTCTCCGATCTGCGCGCACAGGTAGACGCCTCTACGAGGCAAGTCGATCAGTACGCCGACCGTCCGAACTCGATCCGCGGCGCGGGATAACGCCGTGGCACACCGGTCCCTGTCGATGGCCCTAGCCCTGAACCGGGACCATCGCACCTATTCGCGTGCCTGCACGAGACCGCAAGATTGTCCGCTCATCGACCTGGCAAACCCTATGTCGGAAGGCTCGCTCCCTCTAGGAATGACACCAACCAGTCACAGCACCCCTGAACCTCGACCAGGCCCAGTGATTCTCCGTCCCCTACCCGCTCGACACCCTCGTTGTCGGTTATCGGTCCGCGGAAGACCTCGAAGCTGCCACTGACCAGCTGCTCCTTTTTCTCCTCGATGGCATCGAGGATCTCGGAAGTCACGGCGGGCCCGTAGGTCGCTTCGACCAGCATGCCTTCGGCGATGCCGCCGTAGTAGAGCTCAGGCCCCCAGGCGCCCGCGATCATGTCCTCGACGGCCTTCTTGTAATAGGCATCCCACCGGATCCTGAACCCGCCCATCCAGGAGTCCGGATTGACTTCCGACAGGTCCTGGTCATAGCTCGTGAACAGCAGGCCCTCGCGGTCGGCAAAGGAGGGTATGCCGGGCGAACTCATGTCGCTGACTATTACATCGGCGCCGGCTTCGAAGAGGGTACGTGCTGCCTCACGTTCGAGATCCGGGTCGTACCAAGAGTTGACCCACAGTACCTCCATCCGCGCGTCCGGATTCACAGCCTCCACACCCAAGGCCACGGCATTGAGCGTCCGCACCTCGATCGGCACCGGGAAGCCGGAGACGAAGCCGACGACGCCCGTCTCGGTCAGCAACCCCGCCATCATCCCGTGGAGGTAGCGGATCTGCTCGATCGCAGTGAAGTACTGGGCAAGATTGTCGGCAAGCAACGTGCCGCCCACGGTCGCGAACTTCGAGTCGGGATAGTCCTCGTTGATGGTCAGAATGTCTTCGGTATGGCTCGAACCCGTAGCCAGGATCAACTGGTGGCCCTGCGAAGCCAACTCCTCCAGAGCGAGCTGTGCGCGCTGACCCGGGTTGGCGCCCTCGATCCTCGTCACCTCGATTCCCGGATACGCCTCCTGCACTCGGTCGATCGCCGCGCTGTGCGACTCGTTCCAACCACCGTCGAGCAGCGGCCCGTCGAAGATCACACCGACCTTCAGGCCGGAGCCGTCGGCGCCGATTCCGCTGCCCGGCGCTTCTGTCGTTGTCGCGGCAGTCGTCGGCGCGGCGGTAGTCGCGGCCTGAGTGGCCGCAGTTGTTTCGGCCACATCGTCGCTGCCACAGGCTCCCGCAATCAGAGCGATAGCAAGCGTAAGAGCTAACGGTGTCAACAGGCGTCTTCCGGTCATCGCAACCCTCCCCGGTTCGTTCCGGCACGTTGCAGTCTGATTAGTGGGTTCCGATCCAAGTGTCAAACGATACAAGGACTCCACTGTGCTGACCCGTAAGGGTCCAACTCCTCATCGGCTGAACGCTGGGACGACATCCCGGCAGTCCTTGCTGGCAGGAGACCGCGGTGGGGCGTTCCGGTCGCCCCTCGAGCGATTCGTCCCCGCAGACCCACCACTTCGAGAATCTTCGCCACCATCACGGGGGTGTCGTAGTCGTCACAGCGGTAGTGGTGATCGAGTGACGGGTTGGCCCGGAACAAGCGTCAGCACCGTGACGCCCGTGAGAAGCAGGCGGTAGGGGGTGGGCTCCGTCCGGATTGTCCTCCGGGCTCATGATTCTCCTCTTGTTCGTAGACGGCCACCGACCCAGCCACAACGCAGGCGTCTTCGACACGGACGGGTTACGCCCTACCCGGCTCGTCGCAGCCGGTAGTGCGGCAGGGCGACCAGGGTGGCGCCAACCTCTCCATGGATCTCGCCGGCTCGCCAGTCCACCCTGACCGGCGTGCCCGCACCGGCATGGTCCGCGGCGACGTGGGCGAAGCCGATTACCTTCTCGACGGTGGGCGACCAGGTCACGCTGGTGGCTCTGCCGATGCGGGATCCGTCCTGGTAGATGGGTAGCGGGTACCTGATGACCTGGGGGGTCACTTCGGGTGGAATGTCAAGGTCCTGGTAGAGGCCGACGACGGCGCGCCAGTCGACCTCGATGCCCACCATCGAGCGCTTGGGCCCGGCTTCGAGCTCGCGCCGCAGGGCCTTCTTGCCGACGAAGTCGGCGCTCTCATCGAAATCCACGAAGCGGTGCAGGTTCAACTCCAGCGGAGTGGTCATGTTCTCGGGAGAGACCTTCAACGGGTCGCCGAGGCGGTCCATGGCGGCCGGGGTGTAGTCGGCGCCCACGATGACCATTCCGGCCTCGATCCGAGCCACGTCAACTGCGTGAAGACCGCCCGCTCCCAGCCCGAGGGGCGCTCCCGCGTCGAACAGCGTATCCCACACGTCGACGCCATCGCCGGTGGGCACGAAGAACTCGTAGCCGATCTCGCCGGTGAACCCTTGCCGGAAGACGATGACTTCCACGCCGCCGACGGTGGCCGTCCGAAGCCGCGAGAACCGGAGATCGGACCAACTCTGCCCGGTGGCCGCCTCGATCACCGCGGTGGAGGCGGGCCCCTGCAGCGCGAGCAGCCCGAAGTCGAACGTGACGTCCTCGATGGTCACGTCGTATCCCTCGGCGTTGTACCTGAACCAGTTCATCATCGGATCGGCCGTGAACATGAACCGGTCCGGCGCGATCCGGGCCACCAGCCCGTCGCCCACCATGGCCCCGTCCTGGTTGCACCAGGGCGAGTAGTAGATCTGACCCACCTCAATCTTGGTGGCGTCCCGGGTGATCAGGTAGTCCACCAGCCTCGCCGCGTCGGGGCCGGATATGTAGTGCTTGGACAGCGGTGACTGGTCGAGAGCCGAGGCCTGCTCGCGGATCGTCCTAACCTCTTCCTGCCACTCGGTGTAGGCGTCCACGATGTGGTAGCGATCCCACGCATTCCACTTCTGCCGCTCGTTGAGCACGGATGTGCGCGGGTAGAACGCCGTCCCCATGATGGTCCGCTCTCCGTCGGTAGCTGTCATGTGCTTGCTCCCTTGTCGTATGAAAGGCTCGGCGCACGTGGCCAGCCGCTGGCACGACACCCGGCATTGTTCGGATCGAGCATGTCAGGCACTGCCACCTCCTCTCCCGGAAGTAGGACTCGGGCGAGGGGGTCGGCATCTGGGACCGACGCTCGGCCGCGGAGACGAAGACCATTACCAGTTACACGACCAGGAAAGGCAGATTCGCCAGAAGCTCGGTCGGGATCTTCCATCAGACCAGTCGCAGGGTGAATCCGAGGCTCGAGACTGCACCAAAGGCGCAGGAGGGTGGTCCAAAACGGGGGTAGCAGCGGCCCGTCTTCCTCTGACCAGGCATTATGTCATCGGTCGACGGGCCGTGAAGGGGTTTCACACCACCCTCCTAGGCCGCGACCAGGAGTCGCAACGAGCGCCAACTCGCGAGGATCACGAGGACGACTGCGAGCCAGCCCATGCCGGCCGTCATGTCGTCGAACCAGTCCGAGAACGGCCAAAGCCATATTCGAATACCTCGAGATCCTCCACGACAATAACCTACCTGTCACACCATTGATCCAAGTGAACTGACTCCACGAAACCGGGGGATCATCACTCTCCGGGAACCCGGGACGCTTCAGCATGTGGTCGTTCCCCGTCGTGCGCGATGGGTGGACGCGTTGTGTATCGGGAGATCGTTCGTGCCGGGCGCCCTGGTCTACCGACGCGTTGCCTACGAGGCTGTGGGGTTTGCGTCGGGCTTTCGGAACCCGCCGGAAGGAGAGAACGCGAGACGGGCGGATCGCATGCAGACGCCCTCGCCGAATGGAGCCTGGCAACCCCACCGGTCGGCCTTCAGCCAGCATGGCGATCGTCGGGGGAATACGGTCGGAGGATTCATGTCATAATTGCCGCGACTTGCCTCGCCCTAAGACTTCGGACTCGGAACTACACCGTGGCAATCCGTCAACGCATAGAGGAACCCGAACCGCACGCCGTGCCGCTAGCACCCGATGCGCCTGAGTAAGCGGCGGCGGCATCGTCGCGAAGCGCGCCGGCCCGAACCAGGCGGAGCGGAACCGGCAGAAGCGGAGCCGGGGACGGGCTTCGCCGCCGAACTCCGGTCGATCCAAAAGGCTTTCTTCGGCGTGCAGGCCAATGACAACATCGACTTCAACGTCAGATGGGGTGAGGTCCACGCGCTGCTCGGCGAGAATGGCGCAGGAAAGTCGACGCTGTGTTCGGTCCTCGCCGGGCTCTACCGACCCGACTCCGGCAAGATCATCGTGGACGGAACACCGGTCCAGTTCAGGTCACCCCAGGATGCCCTTGCTGCCGGGGTCGGGATGGTCTACCAGCACTTTCGCCTAGTCGACACGTTCACGGTTGCGGAGAACCTCGCCTTGGGCCACGAGGCGGAGGGCCGACTCTCCCGCCGCAAGATCGAGTCCGACGTAACCGCGCTCAGCGAGGCCTACGAATTACCCGTCTCCCCCAGGGCTCAGATATGGCAACTGTCAGTGGGTGAGCAGCAACGCGTCGAGATTCTGAAACTGTTGCATCGCGGCGTCCGGATCCTGATCCTGGACGAACCGACCGCCGTCCTGACACCACAGGAGTCACAATCACTGTTCCGAACGATTCGCCTGATGGCCGAGCAGGGCAAGGCAATCATCTTCGTTTCTCACAAACTGGACGAGGTCCTAGCCGTCTCGGATCGAGTAACGGTCCTACGCTCCACGGCGAAGGTCGCTGAACTCCCTATCCGAAACGCCGACGCGGGAACTCTGGCGCGCCTGATGGTCGGACGGGAGGTGGAGTTGCCTGAACGCAGGGACAGAAAAGCGAAAGCAGAGCCTGTCCTGACAGTGCGGGGAATGACCGTAGCAGGCGATCGCGGCTTCGAAGCCGTGAGCGGTGTCGATCTAGATGTACGCGGGGGTGAGATCGTCGGGATCGCGGGTGTCGCCGGGAACGGCCAGCGCGAGTTCGCCGAGGCGCTAGCTGGTCTCCGAAGGACGGCGCTCGGACAGGTGATCCTAGACGGAACCGACATCACCAACGCCTCGCCCCTCCAACGGATCCGGTCGGGACTGGGATTCATCCCCGAGGATCGCCTCGGAATGGGTCTGGCGGGTGGCTTGCCCCTCGAGGCCAATCTGATCCTGAAGTCGTACAGGTGGCCCCCGCATCGGCGTGGTCCGAGGCTCGCATCCGGGGCCATCAAGAGGAGCACACGGCGGCTCACCGAACGATTCGACATCCGCGGGAGCGTCACGGACTTTCCGGTTCGGTTTCTCTCGGGAGGAAACCTTCAACGGGCGATACTCGCACGCGAGCTATCTCAAGATCCGAAGGTGCTGATCGCAAGCTCACCCACCAGAGGATTGGACATCGCCGCCATCGGAGCCGTCCGCGAACTCCTACTGGAGCAGCGGAGGAATGGCACAGCCATAGTTCTTCTGTCCGAAGATCTCGATGAACTGCGTTCCATGGCGGATATCATTCTCGTCATCTACGAGGGGCGTATCGTAGGGCAGGTCCCGCCTGATCAGTTCGACCCCGAGGATGTCGGCCTGATGATGGCGGGGCTCACCCCAAACCACGGAGGACCAGATGGGTAGTTTCGATGGCAAGGTCGTGGTCGTCACCGGCACGGCCATGGGCATCGGCCAGGCATACGCGCTGGGTTTCGCGAGGGAGGGTGCCCATGTAGTCGCCGCGGACATAGCCGACAACAGCGAAACGGTCGGGCTCATCGAAGCGGAAGGAGGCAGCGTCCTGCCCGTCCACGTCGATGTGACCGACCTCGAGTCGACTGCCGCCATGGCCAAGGCCGCCGGTGATGCCTTCGGCAGGATCGATGTCCTCGTCAACAACGCCGCCTACTACCGGACCCAACAACTGCTCCCCTTCGACGAGATGTCCGTCGAGGAGTGGGACAAGGCCTTTGACGTCAACACCAAAGGGTCCTGGTTGTGTGCCCGGGCAGTCTTCCCGTTCATGAAGCAGCGGAACTCGGGGAAGGTCATCAACATCTCCTCGATGACCGCCTTCAAGAAGTACGTACTCCCCGAGGGTCAGGGGTTCCTCCACTACGTCGCTTCTAAGGCTGCAGTCGTCGGTCTGACTCGCGGGCTTGCCATCGAGATGGGTCCGTACAACATCTGCGTCAACACCGTGGTGCCCGAGTACATCCCGACCGGCATCTGGGACGACGATGTCGACCGCTACGTCATCGAAGAACGGATCTTCAAGCGCACCCAGACACCGGAGGACATGGTCGGCGTCGTGCTCTTCCTGGCCGGATCCGGATCGGACATGGTGACCGGCCAGACCATCATGGTGAACGGAGGCACGCACCTCCACTGAAACGATTAGTTCCTAGTTGGTAGTTGGTAGTTAGCATTAGCTTGGGTCATTTGCCATGCTTCATGGCACTGTCTCGAGTCTCGCGTTCTACTCGAGGGGCTTCGCGTGAAGCTGCAGCCAGGGGTTAGGGTCCACGAAGAGACGCGTACGGGCTACGGATGTGTTGCACACCGTTGTGTAGCGATCGTAGCGTACGGTCGGTTCCGGTCAGATCCCATTGGAACTACGCGTCTGAGAGGAACGCAGCGGTCCTCGTCAGGGTGCCAGGGCGCTCGCGCCGAGTCCTCTCTCAGCGAGGAGTTTGCGTAATGCGATCGCAGGAGCGTCGACCCCTTTGATGTGCAGTTCGGCGGTGATGTCGAGCGGTAGTTCCTCCGGACGCTGCGCCTCCACGATCGGCTGATCCTGCATGGCGACCGTGTACTGGGTGGATCGGTACTTCTCGTCCGACTCGGGGTCCAGGTCGTAGTTGCGGGTTATCCACGTGTACCGCCGCGTCCTCGTTTGCGCCATGGGCTGGAGAACGATGTCGAACCGGTAGTGAGCTCCCGAAGTCTCCCCCTCGTCCGGTTGCTCCTCATCGCCGTGGAACACCTTCTCGGTGGGTCTGAACCCCGCTTCCGTGATCATGAACCAGAAGGGCAGCGTGAACCGATAGAAGATCCCCTCCCGCACCCATCCACCTTCAGCTGTCTCATCCCGGATGTCGGTTTCGACCACGTAGCTGAAGCCTTCGTCGTCGTGCGTGACCGGGCCGGTATACACCATCGGCCGCTCCGGGTCGCCGAGCAAGCCGGTGTGGACCCAGGCGAAGTGGCCGGCGTCGAGGAAGTTCTCCATCATCCGGCCTGCACTCGCCTGCCATTCGAACGGAGGCAGGAAAATGGTCCGACATGCCGGGTCGTCCCACTCCGGCATCGGGCCGGGTCCGTTGACCGGATTACCCAAGGTCGCCCAGATGACACCGAATCGTTCGATCGTGGGATAGATAGGGACTCTGGCCTTGGACGGGATGGGAGCTGACGGATCCCGCTGTGGAATGCGGACACACGCTCCCGAGCGATCGTACTGCCAGCCGTGGTAACCGCAGGTGAGTCTCGGCCCTTCGACCCACCCCATCGATAACGGGCTCCCACGATGGATGCACAGATCCTGATAGACCACCGGCTCGCCCTCGAGCCTGACGACCGCAAGCCTTTCTCCATGCAGGCTGGTCCCTACGGGTTTGTCGGTCACTTCCGACGACATCGCCACCGGATACCAGTAGTCACGCGGGGCCGGGTGGACACCTGGATGCGGTTTCGTTTCGTTCATGGACGCACAGCCTCCTATGTCACTTGTCGGTTCCGGAACCATCTCGGGATCCAACCGCGGGCTCTCGTTTGACCTGATCAACGCAGCTTACGACGGCGAGCCAGCGAGTGGCCTTACGCGGGAGGAGGTCACTCGAAGCCCGAGGCGGTAAGCACCCCCTTTACCTTATGGATCACCGGTCACGATCGCACGCGATCGCGGAGCGCGCTCATCACGCGAACGTCCCTTGCATACCGGCCGGCCCCTGCCTGGCCAGGACCAACTGTCCTGCGACACGACCAAGCTATGTCCCCTCCAAGTCGGCCCGGCCGGCGCGCTGGATGAGACGGAGGACTAGCGGTGGCGAGATCGGAGTACGGGTGATCTCCTCGATGCCGAACTCCGCCAGTGCGTCCTCTACCGCAGCAGCGATGGCCGGGGCCGGCCCGACGATCCCCGCCTCCCCCACTCCCTTCGCACCCCACGGGAGCAGAAGCGCTGGGGTCTCGATGTGCTCTATTTGAATCGGGGGCACCTCGGCTGTCGAGGGAAGGTGATAGTCGAGGAACGAAGTCGACTGGGGGTTGCCGTATTCGTCGTAGTGGAACTGCTCGAGGATCGCCCCACCGATGCCCTGGGCGATCCCCCCCGCAATCTGTCCCTCAACGATCAGGGGATTGATCAGGGTGCCGCAGTCATGGACGATCAGGTAGTCGAGTAGCTCGACATGCCCGGTCGTGGTGTCGACCTTCACGACGGCCGCCTGACTGGCGTTCGTATACGCGGCGCAGGCGTTCATCTTCCCGTCAGCGTTCGGAACGTGGTCCAGACCGGGCGGGTCGTAGAATGCCGTGGCCTCGAGACCTGGATCCACCCCATCGGGAAGATTCATCACGAGAATGTTGGCGGTGGTTGCTACTTCCTTCCACGAAACCCGCGAGTCGGGGCTGCCTTTGACTCCGAACCCGCCGTTCTGGATCTCGAGGTCGTCGGGGGAGGCTTCGAGCAGGTGGGCGGCTATCAGGAGTCCCTTCCCAAGGATCTCCTCCACCGCCTTCTCGAGCGCTCCGGACGCAACGTTGGTACTGCGGCTTCCCCACGCACCCAGGCTGTAGGGTGTGCGATCGGTGTCGCCCATCACCACCCGGACGTCGGAGCCGGGAACGCCGAGGGACTCGGCGGTGAGTGTGGTCAGCATCGAGACCAGGCCTTGGCCCATGGCTTGGACACCCACCAGGACGACTACCGATCCGTCCGGGTTCATCCGGACGGAGGCAGCGTCCTGCGAGGCCCAGTGTCCTGTCGTGCCGAAATAGGTGGGTGTGCCCCCCTCGACGTAGTTGGTCGCCGCGGTTCCGATCCGGACTTTCGGAACTCCCTCGAATTCCTTCCGCCAGCGCGCCACACTCGCTTCTGCCAACTCGACGAGGCGCTCGAACGCCAACCGGTGACTTCCCGAGTCGTATTCGGAACCCACGGCAGTGGTGTAGGGCAAGTCGGACCGCTCGAGAAGATTGCGGCGACGGACTTCGAGACGGTGCAGGCCGAGTTTATTCGCCGCCTTGTCCATGAGCCGCTCCATGGCAAATGCCGCCTCGGGAGTGCCGAACCCGCGGTACGCTCCGCTGGGTGTCTTGTTGGTGACCACCGACGTGACGCCCACAGCCGACAGCGGGATCTTGTACGGGCCGGTGAGCGCTCCCGCGGTGACATGTGCAGGTGCGAACCCGGCAGGTACGGCTTCGCCGCTTCCGGCATCCTGGTAGACCATTCCCCTGAGGGCCAGGAAGCGCCCGCTGCTGTCAACAGCGGCCTCCAACTCCACGCTTGTCTCGCGAGCATGCACGCTCGAGATCATGTGCTCCCTTCGATCCTCGATCCAACGCACCGGTCGGCCAAGCCTCATGGCAAGCCACGGGATCAACACTTCTTCCGGATAGAACTGGGCCTTGACACCGAAGCCCCCGCCAATGTCGGGGACCATCACCCGGATCGCGTCCTCGGACAGACCTAGCGTGTAGGACAGCAGGGTGCGGGCGATGTGGGGAAACTGGGTGGAACTCCACACCGTTAGGCGCCCATCCCGGAACTCGGCCAGCACGCCCCGCGTCTCCATGGGAACGCCGCCATGACGTTGGAAGCCGTACCGACCGGACACGACCTGGTGGGTCGCCAAGGCCTCATCGACCGCATCGGACTGAGGTGCATAGACGGTCAACCGGTTGTCTCCCCACTCCGGGTAGAGGAGCGCCGCGTCCGGGGCCAGCGCCACCTCGACGGATGTCACTACCGGTAGGGGATCGATGTCGGCCAAGACCGTGTCCCGGCCATCCTCAGCCTGGTAACGGTTGCCGGCCACTACCACCGCCAACGGAGTCCCGACGAAACGAACCCGTCCCCCGCCCAGCGGTAGGAGCTTCACCGGCTTGACAAACTCCTCGGGGTGAAAGTCGGGGAACGGGCTGACATCGGTGAGATCGTCGGCCGTGAAGACACCGATAACCCCCTCGACGGCAAGTGCTTCGTCAACCTCGATCCCGTCCACAATCCCGTGGGCGACGGGACTGCGGACGATGGCAGCCTCGACCATGCCCGGCACTTTGATGTCTGCGACGTAAGCTGCTCCCCCAGCCAGGAGGCGGTCGTCCTCTAGTCGAGGAACGATTGCGCCGATCAGGGATGGTCGCAGCACGGTCATCAGATTATTCCCCACGCTTCTTTGACAGCCTCGACGATTCCCACGTAGCCGGTGCAACGACAGATGTTGCCGCTCAGCAACTCGCGAATGCTCTCCTCGTCCGGGTAGTCGGATGGTTCGACGCCGGAAAGGGTCATCAAGAATCCGGGCGTGCAGAAACCACACTGCAGCCCATGCCGGCTCTTGAAGGCCTCTTGCAGCCGGTTCAGGCCCGCATCGTCGGAGATCCCCTCGACGGTCAGGACCTCCATCCCGTCGACCTGGGCTGCCAGCATGATGCAGGACCTGACCGGATCTCCGTCCACCAGCACCGTGCAAGCTCCACAAACGCCATGCTCGCAACCGAGGTGGGTGCCCGTCAGGTCAAGTTGGTCGCGCAGGAAGTCAGCGAGTAGCAGACGGCCGTCGACCGTGGCCTCCGTGGGTATCCCGTTGATCGTCACGGTTACCTGCAGTTTGGGGGTAGGGCGCCCAACCGGCCTCATCGGGTCATCTCCACGAGAACACGATGCGTGTATTCGCCCACTACCGCCGCACGATACGCTCCGTCGGCATGCACATCAGCGAAGGACGCGTCAATCGCGGAGCCGGCAAGTCGCATCGCTTCCGTAAGGATGTCGGGAGCCGGTTGACGACCGCGCACCGCATCCTCAGCTTCTGTCAAACGTAGAGGTACAGCATCGACTCCGAAGGCGATAAGATCTAAGTCGGCGACTCTCCCCTCCGATAGGGTTAGTTGGCCGCACACACCCGCCAGCGCAAAGTCCCCTTTCCGCAAGGAGAGCTCCAGGATATGGGACCTCGCCGAGGGATTGATCGGGATCCTGACATCACAGAGCATCTCGCTATCTCCAAGAACTGTGGTAAAGGGACCGACGAAGAACTCGTCGGCCGGGATCGAGCGCTCGCCGCTGCCGGATCGGACAACCATTGTCGCCCCCAAGCACATCATCACCGCCGGCAACTCCGCGGCCGGGTCGGCATGTGCGAGCGAGCCGCCCACGGTCCCCCTGATCCTGTTTTGAAGATGACCGATGTGAGAGACAGATTCTGAGAGCAACGGTGAGGCTTCTCCCACTTCGGAGGAGAGCTCCACCACTCGTTGTCGAACACCGGCGCCTATCGAGAGGATGCCGTCCTCGACTCTGATGGCGCTGATCTCATCCACCAATGCGATATCGACCAGAACGGCGGGGCGGGCGAGGCGGAAGTTGAGAAGCGGTATCAGGCTTTGGCCACCTGCAAGGATCTTGGCGTCCGCGCCATACTCGTCGAGAATCGACAGCGCCTCCTCAAGGGTTTGCGGCCGGGCGTAGAGAAACTGCGGCGGCTTCATATCCCGGGCACGGCAACCCAGCCGAGCAGTCGTTGGATCAGGCTCCTACGCATGCGGTCCTCTCCATCGGGCACGAGCTGGAGATATACGACGTATTCTCCGATCCGGATCGGCCGGAATGTCCCACTCATACCGAGCACTCTTCGGGGTTGACTGGCTGGCGTCAACACTACTTCGGTTTCGGCTTGAAGACGAAGGTTGTGCATGTGACGGAGAGGAGATCTATTGCTGCTGTTTGCCAGCGAAGATGGTCCGGCAGCCATTTGTGCGGTCGGAACGGACCCGCAACCTCGCTACGCGGCTTGTCCAGCCCCATGACAGGCAGACCACCTATCGTCTCGCGGACCGTTGGAACCACTCCGCTACCTGCTCTCTCTTACGAATGGTCTACCCAAGGCTGCCGGCGCTCCCAGGCGACGGGCGGCCTCGGGACGGGACGAGATCACTGCCAGCACCAGGATGGTCATGATGAACGGAAGCATGGCCAGGAAGTCGGTGGGTACGCCGAACCCGACGATCTGGAACGTGAACCCCAATGTGGTGAGTGCACCGAACACATACGCGGCGACCATCGCCCGCCATGGCCTCCATCCGGAGAAGATCACGAGACAGAACGCGATCCAACCCAGCCCGGCAGTCAGGGAGTCCTGCCAGGTACCGAGTATCTGGATGGAGAGGTACGCCCCTGCCATCCCGGCCAACGCCCCACCCAGCAGCGTCGCGCCGTAGCGGATCGCTACCACAGGAATCCCCGCCGCATCGGCGGTGGCCGGATCGTCACCTACCGCCCACAATGAGAGTCCCGGCCTGGTACGGAACAAGAAGTAGCTCGCGACGGCCACGATCACCCACGACAGGTAGACAACGACATCATGGTCGAAGACAATCGGGCCTACGACCGGTAGACCGGTTATGCCTTCCGGGAAGACACTCGAGAATCGAGCACCGGGGGGACGCCCGGTGAGCTTTGGGGTGGTGGCGTCACCGAGGAAACCGGACATACCCGTCCCGATGATCACGAGCGCCAATCCGGAGATGATCTGGCTGACACGCAGGCTGACGGCCAGTAACGCATGAACTGTGGCGAGCAGAGTGGCCGCGAGAATGCCCACGAGCATTCCCAGCGCGAGGCTCTCCGTTTCGCTCGTAACCCAGAAGCCACTCGCCGCTGATATCAACATCATTCCCTCGATCCCGAGGTTCATGACCCCGGACCGCTCGGCGAGGATCTCCCCTGTCGCGGCCAGCAGCATCGGAGTACCGGCGGCGATCATAGAAGCCAACGAGAGGATCAGGACCGTGTCGTTCATCGGCGCCCGCGCCTTGCAACGAGGGTGACCCTGTAGCGGAGGAAGAACTCTCCCGCGGCCACGAACAGAAGAACGAGCCCTTGTAGCAGCAAGACGATGTCGATCGGGATGCCCATCTGCTGGAGCGCGGTCCCGGAACTGACGAGACCGGAAAGGAAGACCGCCACCGGGACCAGCATCAGGGGATGCAGGCGTGCCATGGAGGCTGCGATTATTCCCGTGAAACCGACCCCTGTCTCCAGCGCCGTGGGTTGGAGCGTGTGGTTGACTCCGGCCACCTCGACGGCTCCGCCGAGGCCGGCGAGGGCACCGGAGACGCATAGCACGGCGATGATGTTGCGGGAGACGCTCATCCCCGCGTATCTTCCGGCGGTCGGTGAGTCTCCGATGACCTTCGTCTCATATCCCCACCGGCTCGATTTGAGCACCCACCACACGAGTACCGCGGCAAGAACCGCGATGAGGAATCCAACATGGAGGCGTCCCCAGAATCGGGGAAGCTCGGCGACCTCGGGAATCGGCTTCCCCGTGGCGTAGGCAACGCTCTCCGGATCGCGCCAGTAGCTGAAGCTCCCGAAGATCAGATACTCCATGAAGTGGGTCGCAATGAACGTGAGCATGAGGGTGGAGATGACCTCATCAGTGGAGAGGAAGACCTTGAGGCCTGCACCGATTCCGGCCCACAACATCCCGCCGACGATTCCTGCAACCAGGATTGCGGGTATCAGCACCCAGAAAGGCGACCGCGGCAGAGCGATGGCCACACCGCTTGCAGCTATCGCCCCCATCATCAACTGGCCGTCCCCGCCGATATTCCAGATTCTCATCCTGAACGAGACGGCTGCGGCAAGCGCGGTGAAGACCAGCGGCGTGGACAGCAGAAGCGTCCTCACCAAGGGATTCCTGCCACCGAAGGCCGATTGAAAGAGCTCGACATAGGCTTCCAGAGGCGAGTGGCCGTCGATCGCCAGTACAACTGCGCCGCCCAGGGTGGCAGTCAGGACCGAGGCAACCGGGACCACAATCCGCGCCGTGAGCGAGGCCCTCTCTTTCGGCTCGAGCCGCAGGCGAGCCCTCGACACCTCCAAGGCCGTGCTCATTGACTCATGATCTGCGTACCCCTGCCATCATCAGCCCGATCGCCTCGAGGTCGAACTCCGCTGGATCCACCTCCCCGACGATCTCGCCCTCGAACATCACAAGGATGGTATCGGCAAGGGCGCGGACCTCATCGAGATCCTCCGAGATGAGCAAGATACCGAGTCCACCCTGGGCAGCCTCCAAGAGGAGCCTGCGCACAGAGTCTGTTGCGGCGAGATCGAGGCCCCTCGTCGGAGATGCGGCCAGCAAGACGTTCGGATCCTCTGAGATTTCGCGAGCGAGGATGGAGCGTTGGAGGTTCCCTCCCGAGAGAAGGCGGATGGGAAGCTCTTCACGGCCACCGCGGATGTCGTACTCCTCCACCAGCCGCGCCGCCCGCCGGCGGATCTCCCTGTCCGAGAGCAACAGGCCGCGCGAAATCGGAGGCCGTCGGTAGGCCTTGAGGGCGAGGTTCTCCCTTAGGGACAGGTTTGAAGCCAGCCCCATCACCAGCCGGTCTTCGGGAACGAAACCAAAACCCGCTCTAATGCGCGCACGCGGACTCCTGTGGGTGACATCCTGCCCATCGATCGTGACCGACCCGTTCGCGGCCGGCCGCAGGCCCGCGATCGCCTCAGCCAGTTCGCGCTGCCCGTTACCGGCTACACCGGCGATTCCGACCACCCTGCCTCTGTGCACGTTGATGTTCACACCCCTGACGGCTTCCCGCTCACGGTCACCCAGCACCGACAGATCGCTGACTACGAGAACCGCCTCCGCAGGTTCAGACTCCCGGACCTGCGGCACGCTCGGCTCCTTTCTCCGTCCTTGCAAGACGAAGTCTCTGCCCATCATCATCCTCGCGAGCCGGCTCGCATCGGCTTCATCAGTGGTCACCTCGCCTGTCTTCCGACCATCAACCAGGACGGACACCCGGTCGGAGACCTCCAAGACCTCGTCAAGCTTGTGGGACACGAAGACGACTGCCCTCCCGTCCTCCGCGAGTTTCCGGACTCTGGCAATGAGCAGATGGGACTCCTGCGGCGTCAGCACGGCCGTCGGTTCGTCAAGAATCAGCACCCGCACTCCGCGATAGAGAAGCCGAAGGATCTCCACACGCTGTTGCTCACCGACAGAGAGTTGCCAGGTTCTTGCCGAGGGAGAAACCGGCAAACCCACATCCTCGATGAATTCGCCGATCTCTGCTTCGATCTGGCTTCTCGGTAGCCGTATCGGGGTGTTCGGATGTCCAAGCACCAGGTTCTCGGCCACGGTGAAACGTTCCACCAGCCTGAAGTGCTGGTAGACCATGCCGATTCCCCTCGCCAGGGCGTCGCTCGGTGACCGGAAGACCACAGGTTTCCCCTCAACGGTGATCTCCCCCGAGTCGGGCCGGTAGAGACCGGCTAGGACCGAGCACAAGGTGGACTTGCCCGCCCCGTTCTCTCCGAGGAGAGCGTGAACCTCACCCCATCGGAGATCGAGGTCTACGCGGTCGTTGGCTTCGACCCCGTAAAAGGCCTTGGAGATGGACGCCGCACGGACGGCCGCGACCGGAGCAGCCTGCGCACTCTTCGTGTCGTCAGCCACAGGAACGCCGCGCGGTCGCCGACTCGAAACCCTCTCGCAGGGGACCGGTCAGGACTCAGCTATCTCGCCTTCGATGTTCTGGTTCAGCCACGTGCAGCAAAGGACCCGCTCGTTCATCGGGATGGTCTCACCTTCGGCGATCGGGGTGTTTCCCTCATTGTCGACCACGGGCCCGGCAAAGATGTCGAACTCGCCGTCGATGATCTGTTGACGCCGCTCCAACGCCCGGTCCAGGACATCCTGGGGGATGTCCGAGTGGAACTTGGAGAGACCCATGACGCCGTCGGCCAGTCCGCCGTAGAAGAAGTGCGGCTGGAAAGTGCCGTCGAGGACCGATTGCGCAACCGAGAGGTAGTAGGGACCCCACTCGTAAGTGAAGGAGGTGACCCAATGGTCAGGCGCCAGACCCGACTCGTCTTCACCGTAGCCCAGATACCACTTGTCCTCCGCAGTGGCCACCTGCGCCATGGCCGGCGAGTTCAAATTGGAGACCAGCACGTCGGCGCCCGCCGCCACGAAGGCCTCTCCGGCCTGCTGCTCCTTCGGCGGATCGAACCACGAGTTGGTGAATATGGCAATGATCTTGGCGTCAGGATTGACCTCCTGAACACCCAACGCAAACCCGTTCAGATGCTTGACCACGCCCTCGAGCGGGAAACCGAGCACGGCGCCTATGACGTTGGTTTCAGTGATAGCGCCGGCGATCATGCCGTCCACGTACCGTCCCTCCTCGGAGGCGATATCGAAGGCTGCCGAGTTCTCCGTGTTCTCGTACCCGCCCCAATGGAGAAACACCGTATCCGGATACTGCGGAGCAACCTCGAGGATGTCGGGCTGGAAGAAGCTCGTCAGAACCACAATGTCGTAGCCATCCTCCGCGAGCTCAGCCATCGCAGCCTGGCCGGGCTGACCGGGCAAGATCTGCTCTACGTTGACAGTTTCGATGCCGGGAAGGTGCTCTTCCACGTATTGGCGGGCGCGGTCGTGGCCCTGGCCCCAGCCACCGACGATACCGCCGTCGTAGATCCACGCCATCCGGAGGCCCTCGCCTGGCATACTTGCCGCGGTGGTTGCCGGGGCTTGTGTCGTGGGTGCCTGGGTCGTCGGCGCCTGAGTAGTCTCAACTTCATCGTCTCCACAAGCGGCTGCGACGAGCATCAAGACCACAGCGACAACGACCGCCTTGATCACTCGATGGATCATCTTGACTCCTCCTATTCGAACCGGCCGTGGCACTGCCCCCTGCAGTTGCACCGACGGCTCCTCCAGAATTCGACATTAGCAACGATACGTGGACGATGACCCCGCTATTCAGCCTATGGAATTCGAGCAAGACGCTATGCCCGGTCGCGTGGTCTCGCCGGAACATCAGGCCTCGCTGACGATGACAGACTGCCTGGTGATGAAGTCGGATCCTGGCCTTCCGGAGCATAGGGCTGCCCCGACCATTCCCCTCAGGCTTTGTGTCCCGGGACTCGAGTAGAAGAAGCTGCTTTCGGCGGTGCTCCAGAAATCCTGTCCTGATATGATCCCGGGAAGGTGGTCATGTTTCTCTCCGGTAACGAGACCGGTGTCGTCACCGACCGGAGCAGGCTCCTGAACGGAGGCGGTTGGCTGCGATGACGAACTACGTCGACTTGCCGGACAGCTCGATCCGAAACGAGTTGGACGCCGACACCGAACTGCGCCTCTACGCCGCTATGCGGAACTTCTGGCACCCGGTTATGTATGCAGAAGAACTCGGGGACGATCCCGAAGGAGTTGTTCTGCTCGGCGAGGAACTGGTGCTGGCGCGCATGGACGGAGAGGTAAGGTGCTTCCGTGACCTGTGCTGCCACCGAGGGGCTGCGCTGTCGCTCGGCTGGAACGAGGGCAATCAGCTGCGTTGCCTGTATCACGGGTGGACCTATGGAGTCGACGGGGTTTGCACATCGATCCCGGCCCGATTCGGTACGCGGATACCGACTCGGGCGAGGCTCCAGGCCTTCCACACCCGCGAGGCGACCGGTCTTATCTGGGTTTGCCTCGCCGAGCAACCGTTATTCGATGTCCCCGAATTCGCGGAGCACGACAACCCGGAGTTCAAAGTGCTTCGGGGACCGTTCTATGACTGGAGAACGAGCGCCCATCGCCGCCTCGAGAACTTCATGGACTTCGCCCATTTTGCCTACGTCCACGACGGCGTACTCGGAAGTAGCGATGATCCGGAGGTTCCCGAGCACGACGTGTGGAAAGCGACCGATTCTGAACTCGCGTTCCATCGAAGCGTGAAGGAACCGATCGAGGGTCTCACCGGCTACGAATCGGATGATCCACTCATCGATGTGGACTACACCTACCGGCTGACGATGCCGATCAGCATCCACTTCGACCGTCACTACCTACCCGGGGAAGCACGCTACGTCTTGTTCTTGGCCTGCTCACCCGTGGGTCCCAAGCATGTTCGGTCCTTCTGGTTTCTCGCCAGGAACTATGCCCTCGACACAGACGACCAGGAGTTCCTGGACTTCGAGCGGTTCGTCCAGGAACAAGATCGCCCGGTCGTCGAGAGTCAACGACCCGAGATGCTCCCTTATGATCTAACTGCCGAGCTACATGTGAGAGCAGCCGACAAGGTCTCGGTCGCCTACCGCCGATGGCTGGTCGAGTTGACCAACGAACTCAATCCAACCTGAGCCTCCCGAGTGGATACTGTCCGGGATCCAGAGGCTCCCCAGTCTGCTTCCGCTAGCGCGCTAGTGGAAGTCACACCCGACAGGCCATGCTCAGACGTGCTCGTTACCACTTTCCGCCTCCGTGATATCGAGCCATCTTCCCCGGCGAATGACTTGCCCTCACCATCGCACAAGAGCATTCTGTATTGACAACGTCCGTATCGGAAGGGAATCGGGATGGAGACATTCGACATCGTTGTGATCGGCTCGGGAAACAACGGGCTCACCGTCGCCAACTACCTAGCCAAAGCAGGGCTCTCCGTGGTCGTCCTCGAACGCAGACTCCAAGAAGGGGGAGGGCTCTCCACCGAGCAGATCTTCCCCGGCTATTACTTCAATTTCCATTCGGTGTTCCATATCTTCGCTTCTGAACCACCCGCCTATCAAGACTTCGAACTCGACAAGTACGGCGGTGTCTACATCGTTCCCGACACAAACTTCGGCATCCCCCTACGGGACGGGCGCTGCCTGTTGATCTACGGGGACGGGGAGCGAACCTACCGGGCTCTTTCCCAGTTTTCCGCGGCGGACGCGGAAACCCTGCTGGACATGCAGCGGTACTACGAGGCGATGCGCGCCTACCACTACGCCCCTCCCCTACCGGCGGGAGAGTGGCGCGATCGGCTCGAGCGCCGTTTCGGCGCGGTCGGGACCGAGTTCTTCGACCTCGCCCAGAAGAGTCCGTCCGAGGTCGTGGAAGGTCTCTTCGAGGATCCGACCGTTCGGTCGAGCCTGTTCTTCAGTACCAGCGCGGTTCGTATGCGCGAGGCTCTGCCCGGAACCGGATTCGGCACCCTTCGCATGTTGTTACGTCTCGGCCGGTACGGGCTCGCCCGGGGTGGAAGCAATATGATCGCCAAGGCCCTAGTCAACTTCCTGACCGCACACGGCGGTCGAATACGGCAGCAGGCACACGTTGAGAAGATCCTTGTGGAGCACGGGAGAGCGGTCGGCGTGAAGCTACGCGACGGAACGGTGTACCGAGCGCGCCGGGCTGTGGTGAGCAACGTCGATCCCGCCCAGACGTTCTTGCGAATGGTCGGCGCTGAGCACCTCCCATCGAAAGAGGTCGCAAGGGTGGAAGGATGGCAGATGAACGAGTCCGCCCTGTTCGGCGCGCACATGGTGCTCCGGGATCCCCCGGATTACACGGTAGCCGAGCGATACCCGGACATGAATGAGACGTTCCACCAGACGTTCGGATATGACGTACCGGAGGAGATCCACGATCACTTCCGCGAGATAGAGGAGGGTAGGCCTCCGTCCAAGCCTGGGGGTGAAGCGTGGGTGCCTACCATCTTCGATCCCTCCCAAGGCCCGGGCGGTTTCCATACAGCAGGTTTCTGGCAGTTCGTTCCCTACGACGTAGAGGGCCGCGGCCCGGAATACTGGGACGAGATAAGGGATGCATACTTCGACCGTATCCTCGCTCGATGGCGAGAGTACGCACCCAACATGACGGCGGAGAACGTCGTCCATCGCTTCACCTACACCCCGGTCGACAATGCCAACGCCATCATCAACATGATTCAGGGGGACGATCACATGGGAAGCTACAGCAACGGCCAGGTGGGGGTCGGCCGGCAGCCCTACCGAACGTCCGTCGAGGCTCTATACATGTGCGGCTCCTGCTGTCACCCCGGCGGGTCGATCACGTTCGCTCCCGGTTACAACGCGGTGAACGTGATCGCCGAGGATCTCGGCCTGAAGCGCTGGTGGCCCAAGCCGGACTTCTTGGAAGGCTATGGGTTCTTCGAGGACTGGTAGCGGCTCCGCCACCGCCGGTCGCGAGAGGACTTCGTTCTCACTCTACGAAAAGCTGCTTTCGATCTACGGCAGAACGGATGTAGGCTGCCGTCGACAGCGTCTGCAGGCGCGCAACGACTTTCGAGGAACATATGACGCTCTCATCAGTTCTTTCCAAGACGGAATTGCCCCTCCGGCCCGACGTGGTCGCAGCCGGCGAGACGCTATCCGGGGATCCCTTGGAGGTGCGATCTCCCTGGGATGGCTCCCTGGTAGGACTCGTACCGACCGGCGGCCGATCGGAGACGTCGGACGCTATAGACGCGGCTCACCAGGCGACTCGGTCACCCCTTCCGGCATTCCGCAGGGCCGAGATCCTCGACGGCGCAGCCGCCGGTATCCAAGCCAATCGGGACGCCTTCGCCCGCATATTGGCGCTAGAAATAGGAAAGCCTGTGAGCCAGGCGTTGGTCGAGGTCGACCGATGCGTCCAGACATTCAGGTTCTCGGCGGCCGAAGCCCGCACCCTGACCGGAACAGGCGTCGCGTTCGACGCGCATCCCGCCGGGGTGGGCCATCGCGGCTTCACCATCCGGGTTCCGATCGGGGTCATAGCCGCGATAACTCCGTTCAACTTCCCGCTGAACCTGGCAGCTCACAAGATAGGTCCAGCCATAGCGACTGGATGCGGTGTGGTCTTGAAGCCGTCACGGGATGCTCCGCTCGCAGCTACCGCGCTGGCCGGCCTTCTCTACGAGGCCGGCCTTCCCAGAGAGGCCCTGTCCGTCGTAGTCGGCTCCTCGTCGGAGATCGGCGACGTCCTCATCGCCGACCAGCGTGTGGGAATGATCACCTTCACCGGATCCAGCGAAGTAGGTTGGCAATTGGCGGCCCGAGCCCCCCAGAAGCGTGTCAGTCTCGAGTTGGGCAACTCCACGCCGGTCGTCGTGTGTGCTGACGCCGATCTGGCCGCAGCAGCCGGGTCGGTGGCCGCGAGTGGGTTCGCCTTCGCCGGACAGTCCTGCATTTCGGTGCAGCGGGTCATCGTCGAGGAGTCGGTTCACAGCCGCTTCGTCGACGAACTGGTCGGAGCGAGCGCCGGCAAGATCCTTGGGAACCCAACCGACCCGGATACGTTCGTGGGCCCCCTCATCAACGACAGGGCCCGGGAACGCGTAGCCGCATGGATCGAAGAAGCACAGGAAAGCGGCGCGACGCCTTTGGTCGGCTCCACCAACGGTGGGCCCCACCTCGGTCCGACCGTGCTGGATGATGTCGATACAGCGAGCCGGGTCTGGCTGGATGAGGTGTTCGGCCCGGTTGTCGGCATCCGGACTTTCCGTCACTTCTCCGAGGCCATCGAGGCTGCCAACGCCACCGAGTACGGACTGCAGGCGGGCATCTTCACGACGGACATCCGCAAGGCGCTCGACGCCGCCGAGCAACTCGACTTCGGCGGCGTGACGATTAACGAGACGCCGACCTTCCGTGTCGATCAGATGCCTTACGGAGGAACGAAGATATCCGGCAACACCAGGGAAGGTCCCAGATACACCGTAAGGGAGATGACCGAAGAACGCGTGGTGGTGATCGGAGGATGATCTGACGGTTTCCGCCGCGTCCCGCAGCTCCCAGCTTGGAGATGCCCTCTATCCTCGGGTCACCACGACCGGTTCGGGTCCCAGGGTGCTCGACCGGACGTTCGCGATCCTGCGCCTGTTCACACCCGAATTCCCCGATTGGACCGTTACCGAGGCCGCCGATGCGCTGGATCTGCCCGTACCTACCGTGCACCGCCTCCTAGCCGCTCTCCAGCACCACGGATACGTGGCAAGGGACGAAGCGTCCAAGCGGTACCGGCTCGGTGTCTCCGCGTTCGAACTGGGGAGGAGGGCAACCGCGTCGACCGACCTGCGGTCGGCCAGTCTGAAGGTTCTGGAGTCGATGGCTTCAGCCAGCGGCGAGACCGTGCTGCTAACGGCTATCGGTCCCGATCGGCGTACTTCGGTGTGCCTAGAACGGGTCGAGAGCAGGAACCCCCTCCGACTGTCGGTGGTTCCGGGGCTACGGGTCCCGCTCCACGCAGGGGCTTCCCAAAAGGCTCTCCTCGCCTACATGAGCGATGTCGACTTGCATGCGTTCATAGAGGGTGGACTGCCTTCCCTATGCGATGCGACGATCACTGACCCGGATGCACTGAAGAAGGAGCTTGAGGCGATCCGCAGCCGGGGTTGGGCAACCTCCTACCAGGAGACGAACCTAGGCCTCTGGGGGATTGCGATCACGTTGCTCGATGCCGGAACGAAGGCCGTGGCAGCAGTAGGGCTGGCTGGACCCAGGGCGCGCCTACCGAAGTCGCGGTTACCCGAGGTTCTCCACGTGCTGGACGAGGGTGCGCGCGCCATAGCTGCGAGCAGGGCCTTGACAACCTCGACCCAGTTGACGACAGGCGAATCGCCCGCAAGTGAAACTCGAAGAGATCCAAACCAGGAATAGGTTCAAAGGAGAAGGGCCGTTGACGACATCAAGCCAGACACTTCTAGATTCGTCGGCACCGACATCGGCGCTGAGCGGGAAGGTTGCGGTAGTCACGGGAGCCGCGAAGGGACTCGGTGCCGCCATCACCCTGGACCTGGCTCGCCAGGGCGCGGACATCGCTCTCGCGGCAAGGGAGGAGGACGCCCTGCGCCATCACGCCGACCACCTGGACAGTGAGTACGGTCATCGTTCGTCACTCGTCGTCAGGACAGATGTTCTCTCCGAGTCCGACGTGGAGAACCTGGTGAAGGAGACAGTGAGCCGATTCGGGGGCATCGACATCCTGGTGAACACAGCCGGTGGTACGGGGCCGATCGAAACGCCGGCTCAGAACGTCGACGTGCAGGCCTTCAGAGACATTCTTGAACTGAACGTGCTGGGAACGTTCGCCGTGTGCAAGTACGCCATCCCCAGCATGATCGAGCGTCGCGACGGCCGGATCGTGAACATTTCGGGCACGAGCGGCCTGCGGGGCTACATCAACCGCGCTGGTTACTCGTCGTCGAAGTGGGCGGTCCGTGGTCTCACCCGTACCCTGGCACTCGAACTCGGCCAGTACGGCATCACAGTCAACGCGGTTTGTCCCAACGTCACGCACGGCGACCGCATGACGCGGATCGTCAACACCAAGGCCGCCACTCTGGGGGTTACCCCCGAGGAGGTCTATTCCGACTTCGCTTCGCAGACCGCTCTGGGCCGGTTCATCGACAGCGGCGACATCGCGGCCGCAGTCTCGTTCCTGGTGTCGAACGGCGCCCGCAACATCACCGGCCATGACATCGTCGTAGACGCCGGCTGGGACGTGTGACACGACCCGGCATGAGTTCCTCCCCGGAGAACGGATGCAGGTAGCCGCCGTCCAGACCGGACCGGTCGACGAGCGTCCTGCGTCGGCCGTCCGGCGGGCCTTCCGCCAACTCGGCGATCTCTCACCCGATCTCGTCGTGTTCCCCGAACTGTTCAGCCTTCCGTTCTGGTGCGTCGGTCACACCCGCCCCGACTTCTTCGCGTGGGCCGAGGACCTCGAAGGGGAGACCCTGACGGCCGCCCGGGAAGAGGTGAGGGAGCGAGGATGCCACGCGGTCGTGCCGTTCTTCGAACGAGGCCCGCTCCCCGGCGAGTACTTCAACAGCGCAGCTGTTCTCGGACCCGACGGCTCGATCATCCGAGGGCTGCTCCCCGGCGGCGCAGAGGCCCCGGTGTACAGGAAGAACGCCATCTCGTCATACAACTGGGGCGGGTCTGTCAACGACGAGAAGTACTACTTCCGCGTTGGGCCCGGCTACCCCGTCTTCCCTACAGGTGTCGGAAAGCTCGGTGTGCTCATCTGCTACGACAGGTGGTTCTCGGAGGCCTGGAGGCTTCTTGCGCTCGCCGGAGCCGAGGTGATCTGCATCCCCAACGCCTCGAGCGGCGCTGTCTCAGAACTGTTCATCCCCTCCATCCGAACGTGGTCAGCCCAGAACGTGGTGTTCTCCGTCGCGGTCAACCGGGCGGGCTCAGAGACCGTGAACGAGGTGACGACCGCCTTCTACGGTCTGAGTTGCCTGACTTCCCCCCGGGGCAAGTTGCTGGATGCTGCACCGGAGGGGGAACCGGGTGTCGCCTCCGCAGTACTCGACCTCGAGGAAATCGCCGAAGCCAGGATGGACCAGACCATGTATCGCGATCGGCGACCGGAGCTCTACCCCCCGTTGACCTGGTCATGAGCATCCCGACCAACCTCCGGACAGGGATCGACCTGCTCGACCGCGAGGGCGGCCTGGTCCGAATCAAGCGGCAGGCGGACCCGGTCGGAGAGGTCACCGCTGTCATGACCGCCCTCGAGGACCGAGGTGACTGGTCGGCGGTTCTGTTCGAATCGATCAAGGGATACGAAGACTGGCGCATCGCCGGGTCGGTATTCTCCGATCGTTCGAACGTCGCCGCGATGCTGGGAGCCGACCGGGGGCGTTTGGTAGCCGAGTTGAGCGACCGGCTCGCCCATCCCGTACCCACGACCGCAGCACGGTCGGCGCCTGTTCAGGAAGTGGTCCTGGCCGGTGACGACGCCTCCCTGGATCACATCCCGCTGGTGTGGCATCACGAGCGGGACGCCGGCCGGTACATATCCATGGGGCTGACATTCGTCAGGGATCCTGACACCGGTAAGCGGAACGTCGGGATCTACCGCTTCATGCAACGTGATGCCCGAACCCTCGTTCCTTCGCTCACGTCCATCTCCAACATCGCCGACATCTTCCGCCGCCAGGAAGCTCGGAACGAGCCCTTGGACATCGCCATCGTCCCGTCGGCTTCACCTGCGCTGACGCTGGCGGCCAGCTACCGGGCGGCCCTGGGAACCGACGAGTGCACGCTGGCCGGCGGGCTGCAGAAGGCGCCGGTGGAACTCATACCGGCGCTCACCGTCGACGCCGACGTGCCCGCCGACGCGGAGGTGGTCATCGAGGCGCGTATCCGACCGGGCGAGCGACATCCGGAAGCGCCCTTCGCCGACATGTCCGGGTCCTACAGCCGGGTCAAGCACGGCCCGCTCGTGGTGGTCAGCGCCATCACCCGGCGAACCGACCCTATTCTCCAGCTCGCCTTCTCCGGTCATCCCGACGCCACCAACATGGCCGCGATCGGCCACGAGATAGCCATCTGGCGCGCAGTCCAGGCTTCCTCGTCCAATGTGGCCGCGGTCCACGTCCCGGCCAGTGGATACGGGTTCCATTGCTACATGGCTATTCGCAAGGAACCCACTGTCGAGGGAGGCGAGCGCGGTGAACAGCGCAACGTAATGCTGGCGGCCTTGGGAGCGGTGCCACAACTGAAGCTCGTGATCGCCTTCGACCACGACGTGGACATCTTCAACGAGCACCGGGTGCTCGGCGCACTGGCGCGCCGGTTCCAGGCGGTGGATCCCCGCACTGGGAGGAGCCGTCTGACCGTCATCGGAGACGCCAAAGGCGCCACTTACGACCCGAGCAGTTTCCACCGTGAGTACCCGAACTCGAAGCTGATGGTCGACGCCACCATCCCCAGCGATCTCGATCCTGGGGTTCGGGCCGCGTTCGAGGAAGCAAGACCCGGGTGGCACGAAGAATTCGACCTCGACGCGTATCTGAGTTAGAGCAAGCCGATCTGATCAGGAGGATGATGTGCCGCCCTTACGAGGTGAGTTGATCAGCCTTCGTCTCGTGCGCAGCGCCGACATCGACGGTCTGTTCGAGCTGCTCAACGACCTCAGTACGCGCGGTGCTCTGGGCCACTTTCTCAAGTCCGAGACCGGCATCCGACGCCGGTTCGAGGAGGACGGCTACTGGTCCGACAACTCGGGGATGCTGCTCATGATCGGTACCGGCGCCGACATCGTCGGGTGGATCGCGTTCACTCCCGTCGTCTTCTATTTCTACGGCTACGAGATCTCCTACCAGGTGTTCGGCGAGCAGTATTCGGGCAAGGGCTATGCAACCGAGGCCCTGGAGTTGCTCACGGACTACCTGTTCTCCACCAAGCTGATGAACCGACTCCAGCTCAGCATCAGGCCGGACAATCTCGCATCGCGGCGGGTAGCAGAGAAGTGCGGCTACACGAAGGAGGGCGTGATGCGCTCGATCGCGTTCAGCCATGGCCGGTTCCACGACATGGAACTGTGGTCGATCACCCGCCGGATGTACGAGTCGATGTGACGGGACAAGGGCGGGCGACAGCGTAGCCATGCCGATCGCCCGCACGGCCAGGTGTTCAACGACACCATGGCGTGATGGGTCGGCGTGATCGGCTGGCAGACACGGTGAACGAACTCGCGCGCCGGATCGGGTTGCTGGAGCAGCGAGGGCTCGTATCGAGGGGCGTCTGGGTGTTGGGGCGGATCTGCCAAGCTGAAGGACCGGTAGGTCCGAGACACGGCGGAGTGTTCGCTCATGCGCAAGGACGACATCCGGGGCAGTCACCGCCCGTGGACGGCCTTCTTCGACCGGCTGGAAGCGCTCGGTATTAGCCGACGCTGACATTCCACCACGTGGACGAGATTCTCGAACAGAACCCCCTTCTGCTAGTTTCGCGCGCCATGCATGTCGACGGATCGCCCGCCTGGGATCACACCGGACATGTAAGTCCGCAAGCCTCGATTGGTGCCCCTCGATCGCCCGCGACCATGCTCATGCCCTCGCCATTGGAGGACCTCGAGGGAAGACCGTGACTACCGCGACCACCCTTCGTCACGTCGGCAAGCCGTACCTCGGCCTGACCAACCGTGAACTCGCGGCCGGGAAGGGCCTGTTCGTCTCCGACATCGTCCTCCCTGATATGGCCCACCTAGCGATCCTCCGGAGTCCGCACGCAGCCGCTCGCATCGTCTCGATCGACACTTCCGCGGCCGAAAGGCTCGACGGTGTCGTGTACGTGATGACCGGGGCCGAGGCGAAGGCCGCGATGCGCCCCATCCCCGAGGCCTGGAACACGAAGGAGATCGGGGCCAAGGGCGTCGATTGGTATGCACTGGCTCCGGACCGGGTCCGCTACGTGGGCGAAGCAGTGGCCGCGGTAGTGGCGGAGTCCAAGAACACCGCCTTCGAGGCGGTCGGCCTGATCGATGTCACCTACGAGGTTCTCCCGGCTGTGACCGACCCTCGCGCAGCCCTGGAACCCGACTCGGTCCTGGTCGAACCCGACTGGGGTGACAACCTCCTGATCACGCGGGACTGGCGAACCGGGGATATGGAGGGGGCTTTCGCACGAGCCGAGCGGATCATCGAGGGCGAGGTCCGCTCCGAGCGGATCACCGGCGTCTCCCTGGAACCACGCGGCTCGGTCGCCCAGTACGACATCTACCAGGACAAGCTGACGCTCTGGGAGTCGACCCAGAACCCCCACCCGCTCAGAACCTTCCTGGCCGAGACGCTCGACGTTCCCGAGAGGACCGTTCATGTGATCCAACCGAACGTGGGGGGCGCGTTCGGACTCAAGCAACCCCCCTTCCAGGAGCAGCCACTCATTGCGTACCTGGCGAAGAAACTCGGAAGGCCCATCAAATGGATCGAGGGACGGGACGAGAACTTCGCAACCACAGGCCACTCGCGCGACGTGCGGTTCGACTATCGGGCGGCATTCGACAATGACGGAATCGTCAGCGGGCTCGACATCAAGGTCATCTCGGATGTCGGCGCCCCCACCGCCCTCCTGGGTTGGGGCCAGTCTTTCGTAACCGCCTACTGCCTGCCGACCGTGTACCGCGTCCCGAACAACCGTATCCGGTTGTCGGTCGTGGTCACCAACAAGACACCCTGGAATGCCTACCGCGGATTCGGGAAGGACTCCGCAACCTTCCTGATGGAGCGGATCATCGACCGTGTGGCCCGCGAGACCGGACTGGACAGAGCCACCGTCCGGTACCGGAACTTCATCCAGCCGGACGAGTTCCCTTACTCGCAGCCGTCCGGGGCCATGTTGGATAGCGGCGACTACCCGGGGTCCCTGGACAAGGTTCTGGAGATGATCGGCTGGGACGAGTTTCCCGAGATCCAGCGCCGGGCCCGGGAGGATGGCCGTTTCATCGGTATCGGCCTCAGCCAGGAGTTGACCCCCGAGGGTTGTGCTATGCCGGGCGCGGTCCTGATCTCGGCGTACGACGGCGCAACGGTCCGCGTCGCCCCGTCAGGTGATGTGACGGTCCTTACCGGCGTCACCTCACCCGGCTGCGGGAACGAGACGGCTATGGCCCAGATCGCAGCGGAGTTCCTCGGTTGCGACATGGAACGCATCAAGGTGCTCCAGGGCGACACCGAGTCCTGTCCGTACGGTCTCGGCAACTTCAGTTCGAGAGCCACGATGTACGGCGGCTCGGCCGTGCAGGCCGCCGCAACCGAACTGCGGGAGAAGATGTTCCGCATCGCCGGCAAGATGCTGGAGGCGGCGCCGGAGGATCTCGACGCTGCGCATGGCAGGATCTTCGTGCTGGGAGCGGAGAGCCGCCGCGTCCGCTTCGACGACGTAGCCAACCAGGTGTACCGCCACACGTTCGGACAGTACGCGGACGAGGAGGAGCCGGGACTCGAATCGACCCGCTATTTCCGGATGGGGAATGTGTATCACCAGCCCGAGAAGCAGGGACGGTTCAGCAACTACCCGGCCTGGCCGAGCGGCACCGCGGCATGCATCGTCGAGGTCGATCCGGACACGGGGGGCGTCAAGGTGCTGCGCTTCTGCCTCGTCGACGACGCCGGCACCGTCATCAACCCGTTGATGGTGACCGCGAACCTGCACGGATCCGTGGCTCAGGGGATAGGCGGCACGATGTTCGAGCAGTTGGCGTACGACTCCAACGGCCAGTTGCTGACCGCGACGCTGATGGACTACACGATCCCGACGGCTGTCGAATTACCCCGCTTCGAGATCGAACATCAGGAGACACCGTCCCCGTTCACCCCTCTGGGTATGAAGGGTGTCGGGGAGTCGGGCGTCGGAGCATGCCTGAATGCTCTGTGCAGCGCCATCGAGAACGCCCTGCCGGAACTCGACCTGGAGATCAACGAGTTGATCCTGTCTCCGAGCCGGGTCTGGCATGCCATCAACGAAGCGCGGCAGCGGCAGGGGGTGACGCTTTGATAACACGTGAGCTGGAACTCCTGCGGCCGAGCACCACTGCGGAGGCAGTGGCCCTGCTCGCCGAGCGAGGGGAGGACATCACGGTCCTCGCCGGGGGGATGAGCCTGCTTCCGATGATGAACCTGGGAATCGTCCAGCCTGATGTCGTCATGTCGCTCAACCACGTGACGGATCTCGCCGCAGTGACCGACGGGGACGGACTCCGGATCGGCGCGATGGTCCGCCACAAGGAGGTCGAGACCAACCCCCTCGTCTCCACCCATGCACCGATGCTCGCCGAAGCGGCGGCGAAGATCGGGGACGTGCAGGTGAGGAACCGGGGCACTCTCGCCGGAAGCATCTGCCATGCCGATCCCGCCTGCGACTACTCCCCCGTCATCGTGGCGGCGGGCGCCGAGGTGGAGTTGTGCAGCCTGGGCGCGACACGACGGCTGCCCGCAGACGAGTTCCTTATCGATCTGATGTTCACGGCCAGGCAACCGGACGAACTGGTGACCGCCATCATCGTTCCGAGCCAGCCCGACGGGGCCGGTTCGGCATACGTGCGCTTCGCCCGGGTCGAGGGCAGCTTCGCCATCGTCAACGCGGCGGCGCTGATCGAGCCCGGATTCGCGTCGACCAGGGTGGCCATCGGTGGAGTCGGGCCCATCCCGGTGCTGGTCGACGCCTCGGACGCCTTCGCCAACGGTCCCGGACCCGCCGCATTCGAGGAGTTGAACGCAAGGTCCTACGACGCTGCCGTGTATGCATCGTCCGACATCCACTCGGATGCCGAGTACCGGCGTCATATGGCAGGCGTCTTCGCGCGGCGCGCGGTTCAGCAGGCAATCGCGACCATGTGATCGAGGTGATCGTGTCATGAAGTACCAGGTCAGCCTGACGGTCAACGGTAAGGGCAGAACCGTCAAAGTCGACACGCGGACGATCCTTGTTGACATGCTCCGTGACGAACTCCGGCTCACAGGCGCCCATGTCGGCTGCGCGACCGGCAACTGCGGCGCATGCACGGTGCTGCTGAACGGCGAAACCGTCAAGTCCTGCTGCGTTCTGGCCGCCGACGCGGAGGGTCAGGACGTTCGGACGATCGAGTCACTGAGCACCGGCCCGCACGACCTGCATCCCATCCAGGAAGCATTCATCGACAACCAGGGCTTGCAGTGCGGCTTCTGCACCCCGGGGATGATCCTGTCGACGCTGGCCCTGCTGAGGGAGAATCCCGATCCGACAGAGGCGGAGATCCGCCATGGGATAGCCGGCAACCTCTGCCGCTGCACCGGGTACCACTTCATTGTCGACTCGATCGAAGACGCCGCCGCCCGCCTGCATGCCGGTTCGGAGGCTTCGTGATCCTGGGCCACATCTGGGATGATGGCGCAGGCAGCTAGCACAGACCGCAACAATCTGGGGTGAACGTGACAAAGTATTGGCATCCATTTGCAGATATGCGGGCCATAACTCGAGGCCAGGAACTTGTTATCGATCGAGCCGACGGCTACTACGTGTACGACACCGAGGGCCGACGCTACCTCGACGCCACCGCGAGCCTCTGGTACTGCAATGTTGGGCACGGACGCACCGAGATCGCGCAGGCGGCGTTCGAGCAAATGCAGAGACTCGAGGCCTACTCGACCTTCGGCGACTTCACCAACCCGCCCGTGATGGCGTTGACCGACCGGCTCTCCCGGATAGCTCCGGTCCCCGACAGCGTGTCGTTTCTCACCAGCGGGGGCTCGGACTCCATCGACACCGCCATAAAGCTCGCCCGCCTGTACCACAAGGTCAAGGGAGAACCGCAGCGGACCTACGTGTTGAGCAGGTTCCGCGCCTACCACGGGATGCACACCGGCGGCACCAGCATGGCCGGGATCGCGCCCAACCTCGACGGATACGGACCGCTCCTGTCCGACACGCGCGTGGTCGGCTGGGACTCGCACGACGACTTGATCGAAGCCATGGAGGAACTCGGTCCGGAGAACATAGCCGCTTTCGTCTGCGAACCGGTGATCGGGGCGGGCGGCGTGTTGGCCCCACCTCCCGGTTACCTGGAGAAGGTGCGTGGCATCTGCCGCGACTCCGGAATTCTCTTCATCTCGGATGAGGTGATCACCGGTTTCGGGCGTACCGGGATGTGGTTCGCGAGCGAACGGTGGAACCTGGCCCCGGACCTCATGACCTGCGCCAAGGGAATAACCTCCGGCTACCTCCCGCTCGGTGCGGTGATAGTCGCTCCGTGGATCGCCGAACCGTGGTTCGAGGGGGGAGCCGGCATGTGGCGCCACGGGTACACATACTCCGGACACGCAACCGTTGCCGCGGCGGCGAACGCCAATCTCGACATCATCGAGCGGGAAGGCTTGGTGCGGTCGGCGGCGGTTCTGGAGGCCAAGCTGGCGAACGGGCTCAGCCCCCTGACGGACCACCACCTGATCAGCGAGGTACGAGCCGGGGTGGGAGCCATGGCCGCCGTGCAATTGTCCTTGGACGCGGTGGACGAAGACCCAGGGCTACCCGACAGGCTGATCGGCGCGCTCCGTGAACACGGCATACTCACGCGAATCCTGTTCGGGCACGCCGTGCAGGTGTCGCCCCCCTTTACTCTCGACGACAACGGCGTGGGAGAACTAGCCGACGGGATCCGCGGCGCTCTGGACGCTGTGGCTTGAGGCGTGATTACACACCGCGTCCGGTGCCCGGTGGCGGGACTGCCTCAACACCCAGGCAGGGAGGGATTCGTAGCCCTCGAGTCCCTGTAGACGAGCGCAACAGGAGAAGACAATTCAAATGAGGACGATTCAATGAGCAAGTTCGATCTGGTAGTCCACGGCGGGACACTCGTATTCACCGACGAAGCCATCCCGGGTGACATAGGCGTCAGGGATGGGAGGATCGCGGCCATCTCCGCCCCCGGCATGCTCGGCAACGGCACACGGACCATCGATGCGACCGACCTACATGTGTTCCCGGGCGCGATAGACCCGCACGTCCACCTGCAGACATTCCAGAGCCCCTTCGACGTCAACGTGAAAACCGAAACCAGGAACGCCGCCATCGGCGGATGCACGACCATGGTTCCCACGCTCCTCAACCGTGAGGACGCCTCGGTCTCGTTCCTCGACTATTACCCGTGGGCTCTCGAAGCCGTGCAGCGTGATTCGGTGATCGATGCCGGTTTCAGCGCGGTCATCGGAACCGACCAGCAGATCGAGGAATTACCGGCGATGGCGTACGACTGCGGCATAACGTCGTACAAGTTCTACATGGCCTACACCCAGGACGAGGCCTCGGTGTTCGGGATCCTGGCAGTCGACGACGCCCAGTTCCTAGCCGGCCTCCGCCAGGTGGCTGCCATCGGCAAGCCTGCCATCGCCATGGTCCACGCCGAGAACATGTCCATCATCCACAACCTGAAGGCCAAGTACATCGCCGCAGGACGCGACGACCTCAAGGCATGGACCGACGCGCGGCCCGACATCGCCGAGGAGGAAGCGACCCGCAGAGCGATCTGGTACACGAAGCAGACCAACTCCCAGCTCTACATCGTCCACATGACCATCGGACGGGGAGTCGACTGGGTCCGCCAAGCCAAGGCCGACGGCGTCGACGTGATAGCCGAGACCTGCCCGCACTACCTGATACTCACCAAGTACGACAACGACAAGGTCGGAAGCCTGGCCAAGGTGAACCCGCCTCTACGCGACGCCGAGAGCCAGGAGAAGCTCTGGGAGGGACTCCGCGACGGGACGGTCACCTGCGTCGGGTCCGATCACTCCACGGTGGTGGCCAAGCCCGACAAGGTGAAAACGAGCATCTGGGATGCGGTTCCTGGATTCCCCGGAATGGGAATGCTGTTGCCCATCATACTGAGCGAGGGTTACCACAAGGGCCGGATCTCGCTACCCGATGTGTCCCGGATCCTCGGCCTCCAGAACGCCGAGGTGTGGGGTCTCTATCCGAAGAAGGGCGTTCTTCGGGTCGGTTCCGACGCCGACTTCGCCATCGTCGACCTCGACCAGGAGCGGGTGGTCACACCCGAGTACATGCAGTCGGCTGCCAACTGGGGCCTTTACGACGGCTGGAACGTGAAGGGATGGCCGACCCAGACCATCGTGAGAGGTACCGTCGTCATGGACTCGGGCGAGATCGTCGGCGACCCGTCGTTCGGCCAGTACATTCCGAGGTATCCGTACGACAAGACAAGTTAGCGGCCGGAGGGAGCCCGCGGCAGAGCCGCTCCCCACCGATCCGGAAGTCCCGACTGAAGATCGACCGATGAACCCACCAGCCAATCCCGGGAATCGTTCCTGGCCGGTACACCGCTGGTTCGCGGATGTCCCCGATGTGCAGGACCGGTTGGCCGGTTGCGACTACCTGGCCGATCGAGGCTTGGCGACCGCGGTGTTCCTGGCCACGTCACTGAACCTGCCCCTGCTGCTCGAAGGAGAGGTGGGCGTTGGCAAGACCGAGGTGGCCAAGGCGGTCGCCCGTGCGCTCGACCGCCGGGTCGTGCGGCTCCAGTGTTACGAAGGCATCGACGCGACCCAGGCGCTGTACGAGTGGGACTACCCCCGCCAGCTTCTCTACCTTCGGGCGGTCGGGGACGCGAGATCCGACAAGGAGAGCGTGGTAGAGGATCTCTACGGACCCCGCTTCCTGAACGAGCGTCCTCTGCTCGAAGCCATCCGGGCAGGTTCGCGAGTGGTGCTCCTGATCGACGAGATCGACCGGGCCGACGACGAGTTCGAGGCTTTCCTGCTCGAGGTTCTGGCCGACTTCCAGGTCTCCATCCCCGAGATTGGCCCGATAACAGCTGTCGATCCACCGTTCGTGGTCCTGACCTCCAACCGGACCCGTGAGCTTCACGACGCGCTGAAGCGACGCTGCCTGTATCACTGGATCGATTACCCGGGCCCGGATCGAGAGGTAGCAATCGTGCGGACACGTGTCCCGGAGGTTCCCGAGGATCTGGCCCGACGGATCGTCGAGGCCGTCCACCGCTTCCGGCGGCTCGACCTGATCAAGCGGCCGGGAGTCGCCGAGACCATCAACTGGGCCCTCACGCTCGACCTGCTCGAGGTCGATGATCTCGAGACCGAGCTTGTGACTCCGACCCTAGGCGCTCTGCTGAAGGAACGGGAGGACATCGACCGGGTCACCCCGCAACTCGACGAAGTGCTCGCTTGATCGGTCCCGCGGACGATCCGGCGAGCGTAATGGTCTCGTTCGCCAGTGCCCTGCGTGAGCATGGTGTCAAGGTGAGCCCCGCCCAGATCGTCACGCTCGGCCATGCATTCTCGCTCCTCGGAACCGACGATCTCGAAGATGTCTACTGGTCTGGGAGAACCTGTCTGGTATCGGAGTACGTCGACATCCCTGCATATGACGCGGCGTTCGCTTCCTTCTTCCTCGGCGCGGACCCGGACCTGTCGCTCGAGATCGGCGAGGATCCGGAAACCGCGATATCCGATGCGGCAGCCGCCGCGGCTGGGGACGAACGGGCTTCGTTCCTCGACAGCGCCTCTGTCGAGCACCGTGACGGCTGGTCCGAGAAGCCGGAGAGTGACCCCGATCCCGGGGCCGTGGCCTCCCTCTTCGAGATACTCCGGCACCGGTCCTTCTCGGAGTGGACCGAGGAAGAGAAGACCAACTTGGCCAGGCTCGTAGGCCGGATCGAGGTTCGGATACCGCGCAGATGCACGCGGCGGCTCCGCCCGGCGACGGCGGGCCACAGCCTGGATCTCCGTAGAACCGTCCGCATTGCCCTGCAGAGCGAAGGTGAGATCCTCCGGAGAGCATGGAGGCGGCGCGTCCATACACCGCGCCGCCTACTCCTGCTGGTGGATGTCTCTGGGTCTATGTCGACGCAGTCCAGAGCGATGCTGCACCTGGCGTACGGGCTCGTGGCGAGTGCGCTCGACACGGAGGTGTTCTGCTTCGGCACGAGGCTCACCCGCACCACGGACTTCCTTCGGGGACGCGATCCGGACCTCGCCGTCCAGCGCGCTTCGGCCGGGGTCGTCGATTGGGCCGGAGGGACCAGGATCGGTGAGTCGCTGGCAACCCTGCTCCGGGATCCGATCGCGCTGCGCCAGGTGCGGGGAGCGATCGTGCTGGTCGCTTCGGACGGACTCGAAACGGGTGACCCAGAGTTGATGGCCGGCCAGGTTGCCCGCCTGTCCCGGCTGGCCTATAGGGTCGTGTGGATGAGCCCGCTCAAGTCCGACCCGTCTTACCGCCCACTGACCCGAGGAATGCGACTGGCATTCCCTCATCTCGACCATCTGGTGGCGGCGGACACACTCGGCGATCTGCAGAGAGTTGCCACGCTCCTACCCAAGTTCGCCTCCGGCAGCCGTCCCATGTAGCGGCAGACAGGGTCGACAACCGGCAGAAGCGCAACGCAGCACGCGTTCCTCCACCGGGGGGACCCTTCCTCTAGTGTCCCGGACAGGCCCGTACAACGCCCGTATGCCCTCCCGCGGAGGGGACCGACGCAGCGCCAACAGCGATCACAGGAGTCAACGGATGTCCGACACCAGGACCGAGCGGAAGACGATCGAAGAGTTCATCATCCCGCGGGGAACCGGAAAGGCCTTCCATCTGGCAGCCGGACAGATCCTGCGGATCACCGCCCATGAGGGCAAACAGGTGGCCGACGTCAAGTTCATCAACGCCCACGATCACAGGGAGCAGTTCTGCGCGTGGTGGTCCTCATGCCTCAACTCCGAACGCCCCGATGGCCTGATAACCGGCGGGACCAAGAGGATCACCGAACTGTTCTCCAAGCCTCCTTGGGAACGGGTGATGCTGCGGGTCATCGACGACAAGGTCGGCGACCACCTCTTCAATGGCGCCTGCTCCCCCAGGATCCGCGAGCTGATGCCCGAGTTCGAGTACCTGGGGTCCGAGACCTGTGTGGACCTCTTCCGCGAGGTCCTCGCCCCCTACGGCATCGGTTTGGAGGACCTGGAAGCGTCCGGCACCTTCAACGTCTTCATGCCGGTCCGCTTCAGGGACGACGAAGCCGGAACGTGGGAGTTCCTTCCGCCGTCCTGCGAGAAGGGCGACTTCATCGAGTTTCAAGCGGAGATCGACATCTTGGTGGCCGCAACTTCCTGCCCCCAAGTGGCCATCATCAACGACTACAACCCGAAGGCCATGATGTACCAGATCTTCGAACCGGCCGGTTAAGGAGCCTGCGAACCCGCGCCAGCACTTCGGGGAGCCCAGAAAGTCCAAGCCGCGGCAGCTTTCAGTGCTTGGGAACCAGGGGCCTTCAGGTAGACCGCAGTGATACACTCGAAATTTGGCTGAAATTCGGGAGGTGACCACCGGATGACTATGACGCGGTTCGACTACGTCGCACCCACGAGCATCGAGGAGGTCACCGGACTCCTAGCCAGCCACGGGAGCGACGCGAAGATCCTCGCCGGTGGTCAATCCCTCGTAATCCTTCTCCGGCAACGGCTCCTGGCGCCGGCCGTCGTCATCAGCCTGAGCCGGGTCGAGGCGTTGACGGGAGTAGCAGGCACTGACAACGGACTCGAGATCGGAGCTATGACCACCTACTCGGAGGTCGCCCGCAACGCGCTGGTCAACCGGGCCGCGCCCGTGCTGGCGAGAGCGGCGGGCTCCGTGGGATCCCGCCATATCCGGAACCGGGGCACGGTCGGTGGAAGTATGGCCCATGCCGATCCCGCCGGCGACGTACCCGTTGCCCTGCTCGCTCTGGATGCAACGATCAACCTGGCCGGAGACGGAACGGTCCGCACCTGTGCATCAAACGACTGGTTCACCGGTTTGTTCGAGGTCGCGATGTCGGACGATGAGGTGCTGACCGGAGTGACGATCCCGCACCCGCGGGCGACGGTCAGTTACGGGTACAACCGGTTCAGCTACCGGGAAGGCGAGTACCCCATGGTCGTGGCATCTGCCGTGCTGGGCTGGGACGAGGGGGTGTGTGCTTCGGCCCGGGTAGCCATGGGGGGTGTGGGTGCCCATCCACAGCGACTCGCCGCAGTCGAAGACCGGCTCGTGGGTTCCGCTGTGGACACGGGAGACATCGACGCGGCGGCCGTGATCGCCGGCGACCTCATGGATCCGCCGTCGGATGTCCGCGGCTCCACAGATTGGAAGAGAAAGGTGGCGCTGGAGTTCATGAAACGTGCCCTCGCGGAGGCGGGCGACGGTAGGGAGAACGGTCATGGCTGATCAGGACATCACCGTAGTCATCAACAACGAGACCGTCTCGGCGAGGGTCGCCTCCAACCGGCTCCTGCGTGAGTTCATCAGGGAAGACCTGGGACTCACCGGAACCAAGTCCGCCTGCGAGGACGGGATGTGCGGCGCGTGCTCCGTCCATCTGGACGGTGACGTGGTCAAGTCGTGCCTCATCCTCGCCCTGGAGGCCGACGGACGCACCCTGACCACGATCGAGGGACTCGCACCGACCGACGGCCTTCACCCCGTGCAGGAAGCGATGATCAACAACTTCGGGTTCCAGTGCGGGTTCTGCACCCCCGGGTTCATCATGACGATCGTCGACATTCTGGACAAGGAGCTAGTGGAAGATCCCGACTCGCTACGGGAGGACCTCGTCGGCAACATCTGCCGGTGCACCGGATACACCAGGATCGTGGCCGCGGTCATGGACGCCGCCGGAAGGAGGGGCCAGTGAAGAAGTCCGGTAACTCGAACGGTCTCATCGGAACCTCTATGCGCAACGTCGACGGGCGGGCGCTTGTAACCGGCCGGGCTAAGTACACGGTCGACCTGAGCTTTCCCCGCATGGCCCACGGAAAGACCGTCCGGAGCACCCTCGCCCATGCGCTCATCACATCGGTGGATGCGGACCGGGCACGCGAGGTGGAAGGCGTGCTGCTGGTCATCACCGGCGACGACATATCGGAACTCGGCCCCGTGGCGAACGGCCCGATTCTCGACATGCTGCTCCTTGCCACCGGAAAGGTCCGGTATGTGGGCGAACCGGTGGCCGTCGTGATCGGCGTCACCGAAGAAGCCGCCCAGGCAGGTGCGGACCTGGTACAGGTCACCTACGAACCGCTCCCCCACCTACTGGATCCCGAAGAAGCCATGCAGAGCGACGCTCCCCTGATCCATGAGGGTCTCGACGGGGTGGAGGGCAATGTCTGCTGGCGGCAGGCGACAAGGGCAGGCGATATCGATGCCGCTCTCGCGGAGGCCGACTTGGTCATCAGCAAGCGGCTGGTTACCACCAAGGCCCATGCCATGCCTATGGAGACGCATGCTGCCGTAGCCCAACACGATGACGTGTCCGGCGTCATCACGCTATGGACCGGCACTCAGCAGCCCCATCTCCTGCGCAACGAGATAGCACGGGTCTTCAGCCTTCCCCAGAGCAAGGTCCGCGTCATCAAGCCCTACATGGGGGGTGCGTTCGGCCACAAGGAAGGCCTCCATACAAACGAGGCAATGGCAATCTGGGCCGCCCGCGCGCTGCAGAGACCGGTCCGGATCGAACTCAGCCGGACTGAGGAGTTCGCAGCCACCGTCAGTCGCAACCCCCATATCCGGGACGCCACGATCGCGGTCCGCAGCGACGGGGAGATACTCGGCTGGAAGGAGACGATCACCCAGGATGTCGGGGCTTACACGAACATCAGCCCCGCGGTGCTTGCACTATCCGAGTGGGTCACGGTCGGCCCCTACAAGACCCCGGCGCTGGATATCGACGGTGCGGTCGTCTACACCAACAAGCCTCCGTCGGGCGCTTACCGAGGCTTCGGCAACCCGCAGGCGACCTTTGCCCGCGAGGTCATGTTCGACATCGCCGCCCGCGAACTGGGAATGGACCCGCTGGACTTCCGTTACAAGAACCTGATCCGATCCGGGGACCTGCCGACCGCCACAGCCAACGGTCTGAAGCTGATCACGCTGCCTATCGAGGAAGCAACCGGCGCGGTAGCCGATGCGATCGGATACGAGGCTATGCGCGCCTCCAAACCTGCATGGCGGGGTGTGGGCATCGCCAACATGCTCGAGTGGGGCGGTGGGTGCCGCTGGCACGTGAACTACGACGTGGACATGTCTTCGGTGACCGTCGAGATGAACGCGGACGGCAGCGTCGTGGTCGCCACCGATGCCGCCGACTCGGGACAGGGGCACGCGACCATCTTCACCCAGATCGTCTGTGATCGTTTGGGAGTGGACCCTGGCACGGTGACGGTGCTGCAGTCGGATACCGAGAGTTCCCCCTTCGGGTTGGGGACGTTCGCCAGCCGCACCGCGGTCGTGCACGGCTCGGCGCTTACCAGGGCTTGTGACACCCTGGCCGAGACGCTCATGCAAGTCGCCGGATCGAGCTTGGAGGCCGACCCTGCGGACCTCGAGATCGCCGATGGCCAGGTGCGCATCCGGGGAACCAATCGCGGAATGCCTGTGACAACGGTGGCCGCCCTCGCCCACTACGTGCGGGCGGTGCTCCCCGAGGGAATGGAGTGCACCTCGCTTGTAGCGACCGCCAGCTTCGACACCCCGTCCGACGTTCCGGATGAGAACGGCGTCGGCAACTTCGCGGCCAACTACACGACCTCGGCCACCATGGTGGTCGTCGACGTGGACCCGACTACCGGCAAGGTCACCATCGTGGACTGGGCGAGCGCGGAGGACGTGGGACGGGCGATCAATCCGGACCTCCTGAAGGGACAGCTGCAGGGCGGCGTTGCCCAGGGAATCGGCTTCGCCCTCGGCGAGGACCTGATCTTCGACGAGTCGGGTACCGTTCTTAATCCGTCGATGGCGGACTACCAGGTCCCCACCGCGCCGCAGGTTCCGCTGATCGAGGACAAGATCATGGCGATCGAGAGCTTCGACCCCACCTATCCGCTCCAGCACAAGGGGATAGGTGAAAGCGGGATCACGCCTGCCGCCGCCGCAGTGGCCAACGCCGTCTTCGATGCGATCGGTGTACCCATCACGACCCTGCCGATCACCCCGGAGAAGGTCCTGGCCGCGATCGAGAGTCGGCTCGCGTAGCGGGATCATCCCGCCGGGGGCCGGACGATCTTGGCCTCGGCCGGAGTTCCGACCCTCGGATGGAGCTCCAAGGATGCTTGGGCAACCTAGCCGGCCCGCTAGCGAAGACCGTCGCTACCTCTCCTCCCGGGCGTAGGGAATTCCCAGCGCAGCGGGGGCACCTATGCGCCTGCGCAGGTCGCCTCGAGCGAGGACGAACAAGGCTGCGATGGTGATCAGGAAAGGCATCATCTTCAGGACCTCGGCAGGGATCTCCTCGAACCCGAGAGCCTGCAGCGTGAAGTTGGTGCGGACTGCCAGACCGAAGACGTAAGCACCGACTAACAGCCGGAACGGCCGCCAAGCCGCGAACACCACCAACCCGATCGCAATCCAGCCCAGACCGGCGACCGTAGCCTCGGCGTTCCATGATGTGACGATCACGGTGATGAGGTTCGCCCCGCCAAGCCCGGCCAGCGCGCCTCCGACTATCGCGTAGACGTAGCGGGTCCGGATCACGTTGATCCCCACGGTGTCGGCAGTCGAGGGCTCCTCACCGACCGCGCGCAGCGACAGCCCGAGCCGCGTCCTCGATATGTGGAAAGCCGTCAGCGCGACCAGCACCCACGAGATGTACACGAATATGCTCTGCCGGAACAGGACCGGCCCCAGCACCGGCAGATCGCTCAACACCGGAATCTCGATCGCGGTGACGGCCTTGTTGATCACGGTGAAACCATGCGGTTCCCCGATGAAACGCGCCACCCCGGAAGCGAATATGAACAGGGCGAGACCGGACAGTATCTGGTTTGCGCGGAAGGACACCGAGAGCACCGCGTGGAGCCCGCCGATCAAGGCGCCCCAGAGTATGCCGACCGCAACACCCACGATCACGCTGTCGGTCGCCTGGACCGCCGTGAAGGTCCCGATGGCGCCGAGGAGCATGGTCCCCTCGACCGACAGGTTCAGGATCCCGGCCCGCTCACTGAGCAACTCTCCAAGTCCGGCCAGGATGATCGGCGTACCGGCCGTGATCGCGCCGGCCAGGGTAAGGACGAGGACGCTGTCGTTCATGTGCTCGATCCCTCCTGTGGAACAGCCCCCGCTCCCGTAGCGGCGGCAGGCGCACGGGCGGGTCCGGCGCGCCTCCTTATCCAGCGCCACCGGTAGGACAGCAGGGTCGCTCCCCCCACCACGAACAGGATCAACGTTCCCTGGACGATTATCGACACCGAGATCGGGATGGGGTTGGGCATCGATTGCATCGTCAGGGCTGCATTCTCGACCGCTCCGAGGATCACGGCGGACACGACTATGCCGAACGGATTCAGCCTGCCGAGTGCCGCGACCACGATGCCCGTGTAGCCGAGCCCGGCGGCAAAGCCCTCAGGGCTGAAACGTCCCCCCCTTCCCAGTAGCTCGATGACACCGGCCAGCCCCGCCAGCGAACCCGAGATCAGCAGCACCCGCACCGTCAGGGAACTGATGCTTATTCCGGAATAGTGGGCGGCCTTGGTGGAACTGTTCATGACCCGCATAGTGAACCCGAGCCGGGTGTGCCGCAAGACGAGAAACACCGCGACCACCGCAAGGATGGCTACGAAGAAGCCCCAATGCAACCTCGTGGTCCCGACCCTGGGCAGCTCCAGGAAGGAAGCCACCTCACGACCCACCGGATGACCGGGCAGGGTCGTGTCCCGCCATGGACTGGTCGTACCGTCGACCAGGTAGTAGGAGAAAATGACCGCCACGAAGTTGAGCATCAGGCTGGTGAGTATCTCGTTCACGCCGTACCTGGCCTTGCCGTATGCGACCAGCGCCACCCAGAACACGCCGCCGAACATGCCGGCGAGGAGCGTCATCGGGATGCCGATCGGGGCCGGCATGATGTCGCCTATCCATACACCGAACCCGGTAGCGGCTATGGCACCGAAAATGAGTTGGCCTTCGGCGCCGATGTTCCAGAGTCGGACCCGGAATGCAAATGCAACGGCGAGGCCGGTGAGGATGAGCGGAGTGGCGCTCGTCAGCGTGTCGGCAAATCCGAACCACGATCCGAAGGCTGTCTTGACGATCTCGACATAGACCTCGAGCGGATTGAACGAGCGGAATACGAGAAACGCCGCCACGACCACGAGTGCGAGGCCGATCGACCCTATGGGAAGCACGACCTTCAGCCACAGCGGCGCCGCCGGTCGGGGCTCGACGACTACGGGCCAGCGGAAGGCACGACCTCTGATCATGCGCTGCTCCCGGTCATCGCCAACCCGACCATGTCCCGATCAAGATCCTCGATCGCCGCCTCATATGCGACCGTACCCTCGTAGAGAACCATCACGGTGTCAGCGAGCGCGAGCACCTCGTCCAGGTCCTCGGATATGAGCACGATCGCGCACCCCTCCTCGCGTAGACGACCCATTTCCTCGTGCACGAACTGGGCCGAAGCGACATCCAGACCTTGGGTCGGCGAAGAAACCACAAGCACCTCCGGGGAACCGGAGAGCTCTCGCGCCAGAATCACCCGCTGGAGGTTCCCACCCGATAGGGTGCCCGTCTTCACATCAGGCCCGGCAACCACAATCCCGTAGTCCTCGATGTGCCGGAGTGCCCGTCGTTGCGCGTGCGAAGCCTTGAACCCCCCCTTCACCGCGTCGGTCAGCATCAGGTTCTCGGCAACGGACAGGTCCGGCGCCAAGCCGGTGTGGAGACGATCACTCGGAATGTAACCGAGACCCCGGTCGCGGGCGGCCCTCGCACCGCCCCCGGTTACTTCCCTTCCGCCGATCTCCACCGAACCCGAGTCAGGCGCGACTAGGCCGGCCAGCACGTCGGCGAGCAGTTCCTGACCGTTGCCGGCCACCCCTGCGATCCCGACGATCTCCCCCGAACGCGCGGCAAGCGTGATCCCATGCAGGCCCTCCCGGTCATTCGTCCGGGACACCTCGAGATCCGTGGCCGCCACCACCGGTTCTCCGAACTCAACGGAGCCTTCCAAGCGGGAGAACTCGTGCTCCACCGGACGACCGATCATGGCCGTGGCCAGGGCGGCCGCCGCGGTATCCGCCGTCGGGACGACCAGTTCCACCCGACCATCGCGCATCACCGTCACGGTGTCCGAGACCTCCATGACTTCTCGCAGCTTGTGCGTGATGATCATGACGGCGACCCCGTCGGCTGCGAACGACCTGATCGTCTCGAAGAGGCGGTCCACTTCCGCCGGCACCAGTACGGCGGTGGGCTCGTCAAGCAGAAGCACATCGACTCCCCGGAACAGGGTCTTCAGGAGGTCCACCCGCTGCCGCTCGCCCGCCGACAGTTCTCCGGCGTAGGCGCCAACCCGTACCGAAAGACCGTAACGCTCCATGAGCGAGCGGACCCTGGCGCGGATCTTGCTGTAGTCCAGGTAATAGGGGAGATCGGGATCACCGAGGACGATGTTCTCCTCGACGGTCAACCGATCCACCAGCCGAGCATGCTGGTGGACCATGCCGACACCTCTCGCCAGGGCATCCGGGGGGCTCCGGAACTCGACCACCTCCCCGTCGAGCTTCAGGGTCCCGGCATCGGGTCTGTAGAGACCGGAGAGCATGTTGGCCAGCGTCGTCTTCCCCGCACCGTTCTGACCGAGCACTGCATGTACTGAGTGGCGCGCCAGGAACAGGTCCACGGAGTCATTGGCCACGACCGGCCCGAAGCGCTTGCTGAGCCCGTGAGCCTCAAGCATGACGCCTACCGATCCGGACGGATCCGCGCAGGAGGAGACGGTTCTCGATCATGGACACAATCTACATAAGCTCAGGCCGGTGGACGGTGATTCGCCGCACGAAGTCGTTTGACGCCGCAGCCGATCGACATCCCCACTCTCGAGTGGCGACCTCGGTCGGAGCTAGCGGTATTTCCCCTCCGGCGGTTTGTCTACGACGGGAAGCCCCCGACAATTCCCTCGAGCAGGAAGTCCATGCCCAGGAGGAAGCCCAGGTCGCCTACTTCTCCGTCCGCAAGGACCTGGTTGCCGTCCTGGTCGTACAGGGGACCGGTGAACACGTTCAGGGACCCGTCCGTCATGCCTTCGACTGCCGCATCGAGCAGAGCGACGGTCTCGTCAGACAGGAAGTCTGCATACGGGCCGGGGGAGAGTAGCCCTGCCCCCAGGGTCAGATAGGTGTTGCCGGCTTCGTACGTTCCGTCGATCATCTGTTGAGCCACTTCGGCGAAGTAGCCGCCCAGCTCCAGGAGCGCCCCGGTGAGATAGGCCTCGGGAGCGAACCGCTGCCCGTTGTCGTAGATCTCGATCCAGTAGCCGCCCCTAGCCTGTGCCACCTCTCCTGCGGTGGTCAGCTCGGTTACCTGGGCCACGGCTCTGACGCCGGTGTCGAATAGCGATTCGGCAGCCTGGCCTTCGATCAGCGGATCGAACCAGGTCCCGGTCCAGACGACCTGGACGGTCGCATCGGGATTGACCGACCTGGCCCCCAGCAGCAATCCGTTGATATCCCGCAGGACCTCGGGGATCGGATACGACGCGAGGATGCCGATCTCGTCGGGTCCCACGAGGGTGGCGGCCGCCAAGCCGCCCAGATACATTCCCTGCTCGAAGCCACCATCATACGATCCGACGTTCTCGGACAGCAGATAAAAGCCCGGGCCCAGGAACTGGGCTTCGGGGTACTTCTCCGCCACTGCCACGACCTGGTCCTGGTAGTCGAACGAAGTCGTCACGAGCAGCGTGTACCCCTGCCTGATGAGATCTTCAAACACCCGCTCTGCCTCGGCTGTCGCGGGTACGGACTCGAGGAAGACCGTCTCCACGGCGTCCCCCATTATGTCCTCCATCTCGAGCCGTCCCATATTGTGGCGGAAGTTCCAACCGTGCTCACCCACCGGCCCCTGATGGACGAAGGCCACCTTCAGCGGCTCAGCAGCCGGCGCCTCGGTGGTGGTGGGCGCCGCCGTCGTTGCCACTTCAGCTGCAGTGGTGGTCGTCTCGGCCTCTTCGCCCCCGCAGGCCGCTGCCACTAAGAGCAGCGCAGCCAGCCCTATAGCCAATCTCCTCGATGTCCCCATACGAAACCTCCAAAGGTGCGACGCGCTGATGCCATGGTCGACCAGCGCTCTCCGCCGATGCTAAACAGCCCGTTCGTAACCTGAAATGTATTCTCGCGACGTGGAAGGCGAGTGCATCAGCGAGACCCCACCACGGTTAGACCGCTCTCCCCGGAGTGGCGACGTGAACCGGGTATCGAGATCGGGCTCTATGAACCCCGAGGTTCGAAACTACGCCTCACGGCTTCCGACGCCATTTCGCTCGCCAGGTCGGTAAGCCACCGCCTGTAACCACCCTTGTCGAGCATCATCCTCGCCTTGTTCTGGTCGATCGAGTCCCGCGCCGACCGCAGGAAGTCGTCCGTCTCTAAACCCGGTACGTCCTCCGCCGCTTCGATCAGGCGGCTGGCGCCTTCGATGAGGCGGAACGATCCGTAGATCGCCTTCTCATCGAGGCTGAGACGGGCCGAAGTAACCAGGTAGAGGATGAACTCGAAGAGCGGATCGTCGTGCTTGGCCTCGCTCACCGGACATCGTTCCAATCCCGCCCGTAGCGATCGTGGTGGACGGTGGGGTGGAAGCCCTTGACCGGCTTGGGATGATCGGCCACGGGAATTCCGACCGCCATAAGAACCTCCGGCCTGATGTAGTCCGGCAGGCCGAAGATCGCCTGGACCACCTCCTCGGTCCAACTGGTCACCTTGCAGACACCTATCCCGAGCGCGGGAGCGGCGATCGTTACAAATGCGGCCGCGGCGCCTGCGTCGAGGCGGGTCACTACCTCCACACCGCGCGGCCCCATGACATCGTGGGCCTTCTCGAGGTCGCTGCAGATCACGATGATGGCGGGAGCGTTGTTCACGAAGCCCGGGCAGGCCTGTCTCACGGTCCGCACCAGCCGCGGATCGGTCACGACGATGAGATGACGGATGCCGGGCCGCGCCACCTGCGCTCGGCCGGCGGCGTAGACAAGCTTTTCAAGGATGTCGCGGGACGGAAGATCGCCGGCGAAGACCCGATGCATGCGACGTCGCCGCATCGCCTCGAATACCGCTGGCGCCATGTTTGCTCCGGAGTGGGATCTGTCCTCGGCCATCGTGCGACTGTACTACAGCGTCGGTGGTCAGTGCCCAGTGGTCAGTAGTCAGTAGTCAGTGGTCAGCCATGGTTTGGGTTGTTTACCTGCCTCGCGTCAGCGGGTCTGTTGACATCTACCACCAGCGGCTGCGAGCAGTACTCCAGGTCTCGAATCCATCCGAGGTAACCAGGCCATTGTCTTCATGAAAGACACCACCAACCCCCTCAGCGCCGAGAAACCCCTCCAGTGCCAGATACATGCCTGGCTCCAGCACGATCTCCTCATTCGGCCGCAGCCACGGGCTTTCCCATCCCAGTCCGAGACCGTGTCCTAGCACCGGAGACTCGTCTTCGCTCAGCGCAAGCGGAGTGCCGGCCGCGGCTTCGGAGAGCCACTCCATCCCGTTCCGGTGAACTTCTCCGGCCGTCATGCCAGGTTTGACTATCGCGGCGAGATGTTCGACGAGACCGGCGCTTGCCTCCAAGACGATCAACTGATCGTCTCCGGGATCACCACCCACCACCGTCGTCCGGCCGAAGTCCCACAGATATCCCCCGTAAGCCCCGTAGCAATCCGCATGGAACCAGTCGCCCCGCTCCAACGATCGGTAGGCATCGTAGGTCGGGAGCCGTGACCATAGGAAGTGATGTGCGAGCCGGCCCGAAGTTGTGGGCATGTCGTACATGACGGCCCCCGAACCCACGATCACGTCCGCGGCGGCGCGCACTGCGTCAACTTCCCGGTTTCCCTCCTGGACTGCAGCCATCATCGCGTCCACGGCGCGGCTGCCGATAATTGCTCCGCGACGAAGGATCTCCAGTTCGGCGCGACTCTTCACCCGTCTCAGTTCCTCGATGAGCATATCCGCAACGACCAGGGTGGTCTTACTGCCGACGTGCCGCTGCAGGCCTAGGTACGCCGCCGCGGACATGAAGCTCGTACCGACCAAACCGATCCTGTTGCCCATCAGCCCGCTGTCGCGTAGCGCCTTCCCGACCGCCGAATTGATGTCACTCGCCGCGCGCACGTCATCAGCGACCACAAGGTCGGGTCTCCACCACGGTCCGTCGACGATGAGGATCGCCGGCCCATCGACCGGAAGCACCGACACAGCATGAGAACGAGCCGTTCCGAGTTCCTGGTGGTCACCGAAGTAGGGGTGAGGCGAGTAGTGGTTGGTCAGGTAGAAGACCTCAGGGTGCATGTCGACCGCACTACCGCCCCTCGAGTAGACGACGAGCCCGTCGAGCGAGGCCACGGCCGCCTTCGCGCGCGCGGAATCCTGGCGCTGGAGAAACTCCTCCCTCGGGACGAGGATTTCCGGTCTCTCGAACGCGATTGAGCCTGCGTCAGACGTGAACCCCAGACCGGTGTCACCGACGGTCATCGCCCTCACCCGCGGGAGCAAGACCACCCTCGCGATGCAAAGATCCTCGCTCTGTACCGGGGGTAGAGCTGGAACCTACGACGCTCGGGCTATGAGCCCGACGGTGCCTGCGAATCACGATGCCGGAGGCCCTGTTCCCAAAGCGGCGGCGCCGCATCGCCTCGAACACGCCCTGCTCCTGCTGCTGTCGACCTGGCCCTCGGTCACCGGGCGACTCTACTACAGCACCTTGCGAGAGCCGGGTCGGTGGCATGGACAGCAGACCGTCTGGATCGGCGACCGGAGAACACGGAGATGGAGAAAGATGCCACCGGTCGCCGTATCCATGCCAAGCCTTGTTCAGGCTACCCGAAATGATAACAGTTCTCATTTAAGTCCGCCACCGGGGCCACCGCTGATGGTCGAGAGGTCGAAACGCGCAAGACCCAGGCGCTGCACCTGGGTCTTGGGTTCGGTAGCGGGGGTAGGATTTGAACCTACGACCTTCGGGTTATGAGCCCGACGAGCTGACCAGCCTGCTCCACCCCGCGCCGTTGTGGAGGTGAAAGCATAACGTACCGCGGATCGTTAGGCCAATGCCATGTCCGTTGGGTCCCGACGTCGGGCGGCGTTGTCAGAGGGTAGCGGCATGCTCCAGAGCCTCGTCGAAAGCGGCGTCCCTCAGCAGCAGCCTGCGCATCTTCATAAGCGGGCCCATCATGTCGATAGCAAAGGCGCCGCCGAGCCGGTCATCCTGGCGGTAGAGGGCAAGTAGGGTGCGCTCACCGGGCGGGTCGTGGACGAAGACCACCTCATCCTGGGATGCCAGGCCCACCAGTTGGAGGCGGTGCCCGTACTGGTCCGACCAGAAGTACGGGATCCCCGAGTAGGCAACCGGGTCATCGCCATCGAAGGAGTTGACGATGTTACGGGCCACCGCGGTGGACTGCTCCACCGTGTTGGTCCAGTGTTCGATCCTCATCCGCTGCTCGAACCGGCGGTTGTACCAGGAGGCCAGGTCACCGAGAGCGTAGACGCCGGGAAGGGAGGTCCGCATGTATTCATCGCAGATCACCGCCCGGTCGGTCTCGATGCCGGAGCCTTCCAGCCACTCGATGTTGGGGATCACACCGATACCCACCACCACGACGTCGGCCGGGACAGCGGTCCCGTCCGTAAGGTGAACAGCAAGACCCTCGGCCCCATCTTCGACGCCTACTACACCCACGCCGCAGCGTAGTTCGGCTCCGTAGGCGCCGTGGAGCGCGGCACACCGCTGTCCCACCTTGGCGCCCACCGCCGTGACCAGGGGTTGGTCGGCCGCCTCGATGACCGTCACCTCGATCCCCCGGCTGCGGGCACTCGCGGCGACTTCGCTGCCGATGAACCCCGCCCCGACCACCACCAGATGGCGAGCATCGTCAAGGGCCGAGCGGATGGCTCTCGAGTCGTCGAGTGTTCGCATCACATGGACCCCCGGCATGGATCCGACGCCGGGGAGTCGGCGGGGTCGCGCACCAGTGGCGATTACCGCCGCGTCGTAGCCGAGCCGCTCGCCGCTGGCCAGGGTGATGCTGCGAGCGTCCCCATCGAGGACGACGGCCGGGGAACCGAGCCGCAACTCGATCCCTTGGTCCTCGAAGAAGTCGGCAGTCCGGAAGATCGCGTCGTCGGGCTGCTTCTCACCGGTCAGGACCTCCTTCGACAGAGGCGGCCGGTCGTATGGCAAGTGTGTCTCTTCACCGGCCAGCGTGATCCGCCCTTTGAAGCCGAGCCTGCGTAGCGCGGAGGCCGTACGCAGGCCGCCCAGAGACGCACCGACGACTACGACCGATGGAGCGTCGGGAACTGGAACGCTCACCCGGTGGGAGCGAGTTCGATCTTGCCGTCCGCGAACTCCAAGAGCCAGCGGCGGTAAAGGACCGTGCCGAGGTCGGCCGCCTTGACGTGCATCTCGGCGGTCAACTCCACCGGCAGTTCCTCGGGCCGTTGCGATTCCACCACCGGCCTGTCCTGTGAAAGGATCACGTGTTGCATCTGGATGAATTCCTCGTCCCGATCGAAGGCGTAATCCCTTGCCACGAAGGTGAAACACCGCGTCCGCTTGCGGCTCACCGGCACCACCGCAACGAACAGGATGAAGGTCTCGTCGGGACCCGCGGAGCTGTCCAGCCACATGGCGTTGGGCATGAAGACCCGGTAGCGCTTCCAAGCCTCATAGGTCTGACCCTCGTCGGAGACCATCGAGTTCTTCGGGTTGTCGGTGTACTCGAGGAAGGGGCCTGCGTTGATGCGGATCTCCCCCCCTTGGCGTACAGCTTCGTAATCAGCGATCACCGCGTTGTCCCTGTCACCGAGGATGCCGTGATGGACATGGGCGAAGTGGGAGAAGTCGAAGTAGTTCTCGAGCCGCCTCCCCACCGAACAGTTCCACTCGTAGGGCTCCCAGCGCAGAATCCGGAATCCGGGATCGTCGAGTTCGGGCAGCACGGCCGGAGGGAAGACGGGGAGTTCATCGGCGAGGCAGGTCCATACCAGGCCACCCGACTCGATAGCCGGATAGACGGGAAGCTGGGCTTTCAGCTTCCCGTTGAGTTCCGGGCGGGCCGGAATGTCTACGACTGTGCCCTCCTTGTCGTAGGCCCATCCGTGGTACGCGCAGCGCAGCCAGCAACCGTCGATCCGCCCCAGCGACAGTGCCGAGCCCCGGTGGCGGCAGATGTCGTCGAATACGTAGGGCTTGCCGTCGAGCCGGGCCACAGCCAGCCGCGTGCCGAACAGGGTCACCTGGTGGGGCTTGTCTGCCAAGTCCTCGGAGAACGCCACCGGCTGCCAGAACCTGCGCAACTGTTCGTAGAGGCGCTCCTCGCCTGCGACATCGAGTTGGGTGGTCCCTTGCCTCACACTCACCTCCCCGTCGGGTAACGGCTATTGAACGTCGCGCTCTTGCCTCGCCGAGCACGGCTCAGCCGGTGTGGACGGTTATCGCCTCCACAGGGCAACACACTTCGGCGTTCAGCGCGTCATCGAGGAGTTCGTCGGGGACAGCCGGCTGCAAAACGACGATCTCGCTGTTGTCGTCGGAGACCTGGAACAGGTCCGGCGCCACCGATGCGCACATTCCGGACACTATGCATGTTGCATGGTCGAGTTCGATTGTCGCCACGCCGGCTCCTCTGCTCGCTCGGCAACCTTCACGCTGGACTATAGCCCTCGTCAGTGTCGGTATAGGGCCGATTCGACACAGAATATAGCTTACATCAATAGTTCTGCGGTCGATGGGGGATGCGAATCGGCCTCAAGGCGTTCGAGCGGTTGGGACGCTGACGTAGGAACTGCTTCCAATACTCGGAGTTCTCCGATCAGAGCGAGATGGACGACAAGACCGAGTAGGCGCCATGGGTTCGCCATCTTCTTTGCAGGCGCTCAGGTATCTGCGGTAACTCGCCGGATACCGGTCCTAGAGCCTTGATGGAATGTAGGCTGTCTAGATATCCGTACGTAGAGGGATCGTGCGCATGATTATCGATTTTCGCGTCAGGCCTCCGTTCAAGAGCTTCTGCAATCTGAACATCTACGGGCAACGCGATCCAAACCCCGATCCGGTGACCGCCCCCGGTGTCTGGCTCGACGTCCCCCCATACCGATCTCTCGAGGAGAGATCCATCGAGCGGTTCGTTGAAGAGATGGACGAGGCGGGCGTCGACGTTGCGGTCGCCATGGGCCGTAACGCACCCGCACCGTGGGGTTCCGTACTCAACTCCGACGTCGCCGAGCTGGTGGACACCTACCCTGGGCGGTTCGTCGGGTTCGGTTCGGTGGACGGTTCGGCCGACGACGCCGTGCACCAGGTCGACCGGTGCGCGGAACTCGGGTTCAAGGGGGTCGCCATGGACAACGGATGGTGCGTCCCCGCCCTGTATGACGACGACGAGTCCCTGTTTCCGGTGTACGAGCGGGTCCGGGAACACGGTCTGATCCTGTCCCTGACGAGCAGCATCTACGTGGGTCCCGACATGTCCTATTGCATGCCGATCCACATCCAACGAGTAGCAATGAGGTTCCCGGAAGTGCGGATCGTTGTCCCCCACGCGTCTTGGCCGTGGGTCACGGAAGCGTGCGGGGTCGCGTTCCAGAATTCGAACGTGTACCTGGCGCCCGACTTCTACGGCTACATTCCGAACAGCCCGGGCGCAGACGAGTACGTCAAGGCGGCCAACTACTACCTGGGTTACCGGTTGCTGTTCGCCAGCAGTTACCCGATCCGCCCGCTCGGACTGAGCGTCGAGCAGTTTGCGGCGCTTCCGTTCAAAGACGAGGCCCTCAGGCAACGCTGTCTAGGGGGGAACGCACGACGCCTGCTGGGAATCTGAACCCCGGATGGCGTGCGAAACCCGGGTGGTACCGAACCGGTTAGGCGGGGAAGCATCCACCACCGAGGAGTTGCACGGTCTAGGCGCGCAAGTCGTGTCGACCCCGCTCCGGCTCGGCCCTGAATCGAATCTCTGGGAGAACGGTTAGGGATGACGGCCGAACCCGGTACCACCATCGTCAGCGGTGGTTCATCAGGTATCGGGAGAGCGGTGGTGGAAGGATTGCAGGGCCGCGGCCGGTCCGTCGCAATCCTCGACATTCATCCGCCCCCCGACGACCTGCTTGCCAACGGCCAGGTGTTGTTCTTGGAGTGCGACACCACAGATCCTGCCGCCGTTCATGAGGCGGTAGCCCACGTAGCGAACCAGGTCGGGAGGATCGACGGTCTCGCAACATGTGCAGGGATCGGCGGAGCATCGGCCCGGCAAGGGATCGGCAGCTCGCAATGGGATCGCGTCAAGGCAATCGTCAATGTCAACCTCCTGGGCTCCTACTGGCTGCTGGAGTCGTGCGCTGTTGCCATGGCTGGAGGGGGCGGCGGCTCGATCGTGCTCGTAGGTTCCGTTCTGTCGCGCAAGGGCATGGCCGGCATGTCTGCGTATAGCGCAGCCAAGGGGGGAATCGAAGGCTTGACGAGATCGGCCGCAGTCGAGTTGGCCGATCGCGGCATTCGCGTCAACTGCGTACTTCCCGGACCGATCCTGACGCCCATGTCAAGAACCGGGTTCGAAGCTGATGGGCTCTCGGTGGAGCAGTGGATCGAGCGGATGGCCCGATCAGTGCCGCTCAGCAGGGTCGGGATGCCCGAAGATGTCGCCGCGGTGGTGTTGTTCCTGCTCGATGAAGCGTCAGGCTACATGACGGGCGCATCTCTCATGGTGGATGGCGGCGCGAACGTAGGATGACCTGACCCGTGGCGGATGGACATGGCCGAAACAACTAGTCGACGATAGGAGAGCACAGGATGAAGGTCATCGACTTCCGAGTCCGACCCAACACTACCGAGTACATGAACCTGTATACCGGATCGGGTTACGCATTGCTCTGGAGACGGTTCGGGATTCCGGAGCCAGCGCCAGTTCCCCTGGAGTACTTCTCGAACGAGGCTCGCCAGCAGAACATCGAGATCGGCGTGTTCACGGGGCGAAACAGCAGCTGGGCCCAACTCAGCAACGACTACGTGCGAGAGACGGCTGCGGGGACCGGGGGTCTCCTGTTCACAGCCTACGGGATCGACCCGCACTCCACGGAGCGGGAGGCGGAACTCGCCGCCGCGGCCGCGGACAGCAGAAACATCGGCATCGCGCTCGATCCTCCGGGGGATCCTGTAGCCGTCCAGCCGCTGGGATGGGACGACGACACGGTCATGTTCCCCATCTACGAGTTCGCCGCCGCCAACAGGCTGGTCGCCGTCCTCACAGTCGGACCATTCGTGGGACAGTTCTACGGTGACCCGGGACCGTTCGAGCGGATAGCCCGCACCTTCCCGGATCTACGCCTGGTCATCGCGCATGGATGCTGGCCCCGCTCGGAAGAGTTGGTGGCTACGGCCTACCGGAACGACAACATCTACCTCGAAGCCTCCATCTACGCCTTCCATCCCGGTGCGCATGTGTTCCGGGATGCAGCTGGGACGCTCATCTCCGACAAGGTGATCTACGCCAGCGCGTTCCCGTTCCAGCCTCTCGACGCCTGGAAGAAGTATGTCAGTCTGGGATGGCCCGAGGACTCGCTCCGCAAGATTCTGTCCGGCAACGCCCGTGGCCTGATCGAATACGCAGGCGGGCTCACCTAGACGTGACCATCCGCGGTGGCGAGGGGACACCGGCCCCACCGACAAGTGCGGGAATTGTCGTGGTCACGGGCGCACTCGGCGGCATGGGCAGTGCGATCTGCGAGGCGTTGGATGCGAACGGGTGGATCGTGGCCGGCCTGGACCGCCCCGACGTGGTCGAGTCCCCTACCGATCAAGCCTTTCCGGGCTTCGTTCTCGGAGCGGACATCACCTCGACACCCGACCTCGAATCGGCGTTCACCGAAGTTGCTCGGAGGGCAGGCACGCCCACGGCACTCGTCAACTGCGCCGGCGTGTCGATGGACGAACAGTTGGTTCACATGTCGATCGACCATCTACGCAACGCTATCGAGGTGAACCTCGTTGCTGCTATCGCCGCGATGAGCTTGTTCGCAAGAAGCTGGATCGCCCGCGGGACGGAGGACCGGGTCACCGACGGAGCCGCGATCGTCAACATCTGCAGCTTGTCGGCATACGGAGCCAACCCCGGCCAGTCGGCATACGCATCGTCGAAAGCCGGCTTGGTCGCCGCCACGCGCGTCGCGGCCCACGAACTGGGACCGCTGGGGGTGAGGGTCAACGCCATCCTCCCGTCATTCGTCTCGACGCCGCTCACCGCGGGCGCCGGCGAAGATGTACGGGAAAGCCTGTTAGCCCGCACCCCCCTCGGGAGGTTCCCGGACCGCGACGAAGTCGCCGCCACGGTTACCTGGCTCCTGTCACCGGAAGCAAGCTACGTATCGGGAGCGGAGCTCAGGGTGTCCGGGGGGCGGTTGTTCTGAGGTGCTCCCCTTACAACCTAAGGGAGCACGGACTCTGCCTTCCAGCACCGCACCGATCTTCCATCGGACGCAACCAGTTGCTGGGGTTCCGAGCACCGCGCTTCGGCGAGCGGGCATCGGGGAGCAAGACGGCAACCGGTCGGGATAAACGACGCATCCCGGACATCGACCGCCAACTCGAGTGGCTGTGCAGGATCCGGCAAACTGCTGGCCGTGAGCAGCGCCCGCGTGTAGGGATGGGCGGGCCGGTCCACGATGTCGGTGGCGGTCCCCTCCTCGACGATCTGGCCCAGGTAGATCACCAGGATGCGGTCTGCGACGTAGGAGATGACATCGAGGTCATGGCTCACCAGGATCATCGAGAGGCCCATCGACCCGCGCAGGCCCGTGAGCAGGTTGAGGATCTCACCCCGGACCGACACGTCGAGCGACGAGGTCGGCTCATCGAGGAACACGATGTCCGGTCGGGTGATCAGCGCGCGTCCGATGGAGAGCCGTTGCAGCTGGCCGCCGCTCAACTCGTGCGGGTATCGGTCCAGATGCTGCCTCCCGAGACCGACGGAGGTAACCGCCCGCTCCAGAGATTCCTCCACCGGTTCTCCCGTGACCTCCCGGGCCAGCCTTGCGTTGTAGCGCAGCGCCGCACGCACACGCCGCGCCGGGTTGAAGGAGCCCCGCGGGCTTTGGTATACGAATTGAACCTGGCGTCGCTGGTCACGGGTCCGGGTACCGTGCTCGAGGTCCAGCGGTTGGCCGCCCACCTCGGCACTTCCGGCGCTGGTGGTCTCCACCCCTGCGATGACCTTGCCGAGCGTGGATTTGCCGCACCCGCTCTCGCCGACGACACCGAGTATCTCCCCGGCTCTGAGGTCGAGGGAGACGTTCGATAGAGCCTGATACCCCTTGCCCGAACCGATGAGTCGCTTCGTGACATAGGTCTTCGACAGCCCCCTGACCTTCAGGGCTAAGGACCCGGATGCCGCGCCCGCTCCGGTGCCCATACCTTCGTCCTGAGGCCCGGTCGGAGAGTCGCGATCGGTCATTCCAGCTCCCCACCACCGTCCCCGTGGATCGTCTTCACCGGGAACAGGCACCGAACGAAACCGCCCGCTGAAGGCCATTGGCCGAGAACCGTATCCGAGCACGGCGATCGAGCCTCACTGCACCTCGCCCGGTAGGGGCAGGTTGGCGCGACCTCCTCGATGGAGGGCAGCGTGCCGGCAATCGAGTATGCGGACTCACCTCGGTTGAGCACGCTGCTACGCACGAGATCGCGCGAGTACGGGTGGGCGGGCTCGCTCAGAATGTCGGAGATCGGCCCGTGCTCGACTGACTGGCCGGCATACATGACGGTCACGCTGCCGGCCAGGCGCTTCACCACGTTCAAGTCATGAGAGATGAGGATCAGGCTGGCGCCGGAACTATCTAGGTACTCCTCGAGGAGGTCGAGAACCTGGACTTCTGTTGTCACGTCCAGCGAGGTGGTCGGCTCGTCGGCGATGAGCAGACCCGGCTTCGGCGCCAGGGCCATCGCGATGGCGACACGCTGGCACATTCCGCCGCTTAACTGATGGGGATACTTGCGAGCGACCTCGTCCGGCGCCGGAATGTGCAGCGAGCCGAGCAGATCAACCGCGACCCGGCTCCGATCGGCCCTGGCGACACCCGCCGCCGCCAGCGCCCTTCCGATCTGTGTTCCTACTCCGGCCATCGGATCCAGAACGGATACCGGGTCCTGGAAGATCATGGCGACCCGGCGGCCGCGGACCTCGTCCGGGAAGTCCTTCCGGAGGTCGAACTGGCCGAGCAACGTGGCCGAGCCCTCCTCCAGCACAGCGTTCCGCGGGAGCAGTCCGGTCAACAGCCGGGCGGTGAGGCTCTTCCCGCAGCCGGACTCACCGACGAGTGCCGTACGATCCCCTGTGCCTACGGACAGATCCACGCTCTGGACGGGATAGAGGGGCGGCAGGCCCCTCCGATCGATCCGGATCCTGGCCCCGGAGAGCGAGACCACCTCTCCCATCCTCAGGCTCCGACCCGGCTGCGTCGCACTGGCATGGCGCCGTCCTTATCCGATCCCGCGGGTTTCTGCATCGAAGAACCGCGACAGGCTATGGAGGCTGATCACGACCAGCACCACGGCAACACCCGGGAAGGCGGAAGCCCACCACTTACCCTGGAGCAGGAACGGCGCACCGGTGTTGATCATGGATCCCCATTCGGGAAACGGTGGCTGGACACCGAGCCCGATGAACGCCAAGGCAGCGATCACCTGGATCGCCAGGCCGGTGCTTAGGGCGAAGAGGCCGAGCACCTGGCTCGTGGCGTTGGGAAGCAGTTCCAGGACAACGATGCGCGGGCCGCTTGCACCGGCGTTCTGGAGTGCCTTCACCCACTCCGCTTCCCGAAGCGGGGCAATGACGCTTCGCACGACACGCACGTACCAGGGGAGGCTGATGGACGAGATCACGACAACGAGATTGAATGTGTTGTCGCCGAGTGCGGCGAACAGGGCCAGGGCGAACAGGAAGAGCGGGAACGACTGGAGTACTTCGATCGCCTTCTGGACCACCGCGTCGACCCATCCGCCGGTGTAGGCGACGGTGGCACCGAGGATGGAGCCCCCCACCGCCCCCACGGTTACCCCCGCGACCGCTACACCCACGTCGGTTCGGGCTGCAGCCACCACGCGGGAGAAGATATCCATCCCGAAGCCGTTCGTCCCGAACCAGTGGCTACGTGAAGGGGCTTCGAGGACGTTGGCGGGATTGGGCTGGAGGGGATCGTGCGGCACGATCGCCGGGCCGATCAGGACCGCCAGGAAGGTGATGGCCAGCATGATGGTGGGTAGCCTCGGCAGCCTGCTTATCCAGACCATGGCTCGAGCGAGCCTGGCGCGAAGGGGATGGGTCGCCCGCAGGTCAACCGTCATCCGGCTCCCCCTGAGCAGGAGCCCCTGTAACAGCTCTCGGCCGGAACACGGTGGCGGCGGCCGTGGTCCCCATCACCGCGATATCCGGAGGCGGGGGTCCATGGCAAAGGTGACGAGATCCGCGATCTGGTACACGAGGACGTAGGTGACCGACGCGAGGAGCACCACACCGAGCACCGGGTTGTAATCGGAGCTGTCCATGGCGGCGA
>JAPPFW010000100.1:58233-59652 GCA_028821575.1 bacterium
GCGTCCTGGCCCACCATCAGGAAGGAAGGGTCTGCCGTAGCCCGGCTCACCACGAAAGTGAGCGTCGCGACGAGCAGCGACACCAGGAGGAGGGAGCCCACCTTCCTGGCGACGTACATGAACACGTCAGTGCGGGTGGTGGACGCCGGCTCGCCCGCGGCTGAAGGAGGGCCGATTAAACCGTCCCCGTCGAGTTCAGCCTCTGTCGAGGTGGCCACGCGCTGACCTCCTGTCGTCGGTTCCCTGCTCAGGCTCCGTCGATACCCGGGAGGATGCCGGGAAACGCCTGGTTATCAACGTTTCCCAGCACCCTCCGAGTCTTCAGAGCTTCGTCTCCGGCGCGGGAGGCCCCTATCCCTCCCGGTAGAGGCTTCCCCATATCGGCAACTCGTCCGGCTCGTGCACGTAGCCCAGGAGACCGTGCGCCAGGGCGACTTGTGTCGCTCCGCCCGCGATCCACACCTCGGGAGCATCGTTGATGATGAGCGCCATTCCCTCCCGGGCGAGCTCCCGCTGGGCGTCCTTGTCTGTCGTGACCTTGAGAGCCGCGACTATCTCGTCCATGCGGGGGTCGGTGTACTGCGTCCAGTTGATCACGGATTTGGTCCTCCACCAGAGATTGAAGTGGAAGAACGGCTCATCCACGAAGTCGGTGAACCATCCACGCAAGTAGGCGTCCCCGGTCGCCTGACCCATGGCCTCGGCAAGCACGGCACCGGTCGCGCGCTCGATGTTCATGGTGACACCGATCTTCTGGTACTCGGACCGCAGGAACGTGGCGATCTCGTCCACCAAGGTGTTCCCTTGCGGGATCATCAGCGTGAACTCGAATCCGTCGGCGAAGCCCGCTTCGGCAAGCAAAGCCCTGGCCGTGTCGAGATCGTACGTGTACTTCTGCAGATCCTCGAACCCGAAGTCCTGGTAGTAGGTCGAGTTCGGCGAGACCGGGCCCGGTATATGCACGCCCGTGCCCTGCAGGATGTCGTTGATGATCGTCTCGTACGGAACCGCGTAGTTGAGGGCCTGCCTCACCTCGCGGATGTCGAACGGTGGCATCTCGTTGTTCAACAGGAGCCGCAGGGTCCTCCGGCCCGGGATCTTGAGAACGTTGGCGGTACCCGATTCATCGAGACGGGCCAGCTGGCGTTCGTCGAGGTCCATCGCCATGTCGACCTCGCCGGTCTCGAGCAGCAGGATCCGGTTGCTGGCATCAGGTATGACCAGGAGTTCGACCCGGCCGAAGTAGGGCTCGGGCCATGCCCACGCCGGGTTGGCCTCGAACACGATCCGCTGCCCGCGATCCCACTCGACAAGGCGGTAGACACCGTTACCGGCGTAGTTCTGAGCGATCCACTCGTTACCGCACGGGTCGTCCTCGGTGATGTGTGGCTTGATCGCCTCCGAGTCGAGTATCACCGC
>JAPPFW010000026.1 GCA_028821575.1 bacterium
GCTTGTTAGCGATCAGCCAGATTCCCCAGTCCCGATCAGCCGAGATTCCTCACCCTGGGTGAGTCGATCGGCCCCAGCCGGTTGCTTGTGGCCCCTCTCGGTTCGAGACCCCTCAGGACCAACCCGCAGGCAGGGCACTATTGCCTTCGAATAACCCATCCGTGGGCGGTAGACGGCTCTCTCGAGGCTCGGGTGCGGGTTGTGTGTCATAGCCCGGTTGTAATAGTGGATGCAGGATGGTGTTGCCGATAGTTCTCCCTCCCCCGGGTGTGGCTCACTGCCGCTGGCCTTCCCCCGAGTACCTGCCGGATCCCGATTCCGAAATGACCTGGGGCACAGAGGCATGGGAATGGATGGCCGTCTGGTGTCCACACAGCCTGGCGCGGATAGCGAACCCCGCGGCGTATTTCGCCCGCCTCGACACCCTGATGGAAACCGAGGAATGGTCGATCCGCCGGGCGCTGTGCAGGCAGACGACGGCGGGGGTCGATGCCGGGCGCCTAGCGGAGCGGGCGGTCAGAGCCGAGTGGGTCACTCTGGGACCCGAGGTGAACGCACCGGTATGGTCCCCGGAGTGGTCGCCCACCGTCACGGTCAAACTGCCGGTGAGGTCGCGGGGGAACTGGGACGGGTCAACAGCGGTGTTAGAAACCGAAGACGTGACGTTCGGCCTCGATGAGTTAGCAGAACTCGTAGTGGAGTTGTGGACCCAAGATCTCCTAGACCATCACGAAAGATACCTGTTGGAGTGGATGTCTCCCCACACCATGCAACAAGTCCTCGACCGTCAACTGGGCGTGCTGTACCGGCATCTGGTATGGGATCTCGCCGCCCGCGAAGCCCGCCGCGACTACCCCCACGACGTCCGCTACACCCAGCTGCGGGCTTACCCGTCGCCCCCCTACTAGCCACAAACCCCGCCGGCAACCCCCTCAAAGGAGGCAAGGGGTTGTCCCCGGAAGCAACGCCGTTAGCGGAGGCCTGATCCTGGGGGTGCTGACACCCTCCGAGCCGTGGTCTATTCTCCCGGGCGGGGCAGCCAGTACTTGTGGACGGCTTGGGGTGACACCCCCACCACTGCTGCTATCTCCCCGAGGGTGGCCCCCCTGAGCCCGGAGTTGCCCGCACGCCGCCCGCAGTTCGGGTTTGTGCGCCTCGACAGCCCCTACCAGCCTCCTGTGGTCCACCACAACCTGTCGGAGATGCTCCCACGGATCGGACCGTGCCGGGCGGTACTGGTCCACAGCCCGTCTCGCCGTATGAGACCGGCTGCGGCTCGGGCGGCGTCGTCGCTTCTTCCTTTTTCCACGTCTGGCCATTTTACCGGCTGCCTCCTCAACACCCCGCCGCTTGTTGTCCCAGCGCCGTGGCACACAAGGGCAGATCGGGCTAGGGAACATAACCGCAGACCGCGTACCGGCGCGTACTCCCACGCGTACTCCCACGCGTACTCCGGCGCGTACTCCGGGCCCTTGCTGATCGCCATCACCCTGACCAGGGGTTTTACCCTGGCACACGGCCCCGGAGGCAGACAGCCCCACAGAACCGGGACAGCAGCCCTCACCAGCATGACCCCCCACCGAACCCAGCCGGTCACAGCCCTGAACCGCCCCCGATTCCCCGAAGACTCAGAATGGGGAGTCTCGCTGAAAGGGTCCGGGCGGTTAGACGACCGGCACCACAGCCGGTCTCCGACTACCACCAGGCTCCACACCCACCACCCGCATCCCGACCGCAAGAGCGGCACCGCCCTGCTGGCACCCCGGGGAACTGTGCTGCGTCTCCGCCCGACACAGGCCGACGCACCGTGACGTCCGCTCGGTTAGGCGACCCTCGCACCACATGGTTCCGAACCAGCCGATTGGCCCTCCAGCCGTAAGTACCTGCATCCCCGCTGCCTCCTGCGTGCCTGTTAGCCGACTCCACGAGTAGACATTTCGGTGGTGTCGATCCGGTAAGCGCTGACCAGGGTTCTACGGCGGGGGACTGGTGGTTGAGGAACGAGGCAGTGGAGGGGGTTTGTGATGTGGGGCTGTGTGCCCCGTGTTGTGGGGGGTCCGGGGGTTACCGGTGGGGTGATGACGGGTGTTAACGCGGGTGTTTACGGGTGTATACGCGGGCGGGTGTGGGAGGGTGTTTCAACCGGCGTTGAGGCAGGGGGTACGTTTGCATTAAAATGCGGACACAGGTAAACACCCCCCGTTAGGTACCGCGGTGGCCCCGTTCACCGGTGACCTCGGCGACGAGGCCCTGTTGGCTGTGTTGGTGACAGAACGCCAACTGTCTCCTCAGGGACTACACCCGGGTGGCGGCAACCTATGAGGGCGACGACGCGGCTACAGCGCCTGTCGCCCACCGAAGCCGGAACCGTCCGCTGGTCCCAGCAGGGGTTGAGTTTTCAGTTGACAACGACGGGACACTCCTTGGTGACCTCGACCCTTCCCGCGTGGGGCGGCACCGCTGATGCATGTCCGCTAAAGCCTGGGGGATTCTGCATCCACGCCTGCTGCTCAAGCCGCCCCTGTCACGGCCGCGGCAGTCTGCGGACGCCCAGCAGGGCAGCGAGCCCCGTTGCTGATCGCCATCACCGTATCTCCCCGGACCGATACTCCAGCATCGATGGTGATCGCCGGCGCAGCCGCCCGCCTACTGACCACAATGACCGATCCTGGGATCGTTGCGGCGCCGATTCGGTGTCAGAGAACGGCGTGTACCAGACGATCGAACACCCTTGCCGGTGGGTAGCCGAGCGGCGGTGTCCATGAGCAACCAGCGAGGAGATTCCGCTGTATCCCGAGGTGGGGCACCGTGGCAAAAAAGGGGGTGTTTACCTGTGTCCGCATTTTAATGCAAACGTACCCCCCGTCTCAACGCGGATTGAAACAGAATCCCACACCCGCCCGCGTATACATCCTTAAACACCCGCGTTAACACCTGTCACCACCCCTACCGTTGACCTCAGAACCCTCCCCACGCACCACCGGGACACACAGGCCCACATCGGAAACGCCCGTCACCTTCCTCGTTCCTCACTCACCAGTCGCCCCGCCCCAAACAACCGGGGTCAGCGTCTAGCTGATCAACAGAACCGAAGCGCCCACCCGTTGGACACGGCTAACGGGCAGGCAGGATGGTTGCGATCGTTCAGGTTCGCCGGCATCCCTTTCGACGGGTTCCGCGATCTGGGTGGGGTGGTAGCGGTCGGGGTACGGATCGGGTGCCATGAGGGTTGGGGTGTGTGTTCCCGACGGCTCGGAGGTGGTCCCACCGCCTCTCGGGTGATGGTTGTTGTGGTTGGCCGGCCTCGGACGGGTGGCAGGGGGCGTCCTGGGTGGGGTTCTGTGGTGGTGGGTGATGCTGGTGAGGGGTGCTGTCCCGGTCCTGGGTCGGGTTGTCTGCCGCCGGTTCGTGTGCCGGGGTGAAATCGCTGGTCAGAGCCCGGAGTACGCGTCGCAGTACGCGTGGGAGTACGCGTGGGGGTACGCGTGGGAGTACGCGCCTGTACGAACGCGGTCGTGTGATTGGGTTCCTTACCCGGGTCAGGTCGTTGTGTGCCACGGGCCGGGTCCGCAAGGGGTGGGGTGTTGAGGAGGCAACCGGGACAGTGGCCAGGCGCAGAAGAAAGGAGGAGGAAGGGTCGGGCGCCGCCCGAGCCGTACCCGGTCTCATAGCCCGGGCCGGGCGGTGGGCCAGTACCGGGTGGTGCGGTCGGATCCGTGGGAGCATCTCCGGCTGGTTGTAGAGAACCACCGGAGACTTGTCGCGGCTGTCGAGGCGCACAAACCCCAACTGCAGGCGCCCCAGGGCGCAGGGGGTGGCCCTGGGGCGGATAGCAGCCGTCATGGGGGTTACACCCCAAGCCGTCCACAAGTACTGGAGTTGCCCCGGTTTCGTGGACGGTTTGGTGGTTACCGGTTTCGTGGAGTCAGCTCACTTGGATCAGTGGTGCGGTGGTTGGGATGTTGTCGTGGTGGACTCTTTCGTACTCGGTCGGGGGTTGGGGTTCAACCGAGTTTGGCTAGTAGCTTCTCGAGGGTGTCGCGTTGGCGGTCGGTGAGGGCGGCCAGGAAGCGTTCGCGTTCGCTGGTGCGGGCTATCACGGTCCGTTCCACACATGCTGTCCCTGCGTCGGTGATCGCGACATATATCGAGCGGCGATCGGTGGGGTGCGGCTCGCGGCGGACGTAGCCGAGCCTCTCGAGGCGGTCGATTCGGTTGACGACTGTTGCGGTGGTTGATACGAGCCGTGCCGCCAGTTCGGTGGAGGTCATGGGACCGGTCTCGATACGGAGAGCGGAGAGCACCTGGTAGTCGTCCTGGTTGGAGAGACCCTCGCGTCTCGCTATCCGGTCCATTGACTTGGTCAACTCCGCGCCGAGGTGCACGATACGGGCCGCCGCGCCTATCCGGTCGAATCGGGCCCCTGGGAGTATCTGTTCCCACTGGCGGATCTTCCAGGTGACCGGGTCGTTGGGATCCGGTCCCCCTGCAGACGGTCCCGGTGCGCCCTGCGGGGTCGCTGTCAAGACGCAGCCACCAGGTAGTACACCCCAAGAGATGCCGAGAAGACCACACCGGCTTCTGCTCCGGTTCCCGACCCCAGCATCTCGGTGACCACCAAGAACACGGCCAAGCCAACAGCGACGGCCGTGAGGACGGCCGCCTCGACCCGGCGGGTCCGCACAGCCTCCCAGTGGTTGATCACATAACCCAAGTACAGGATCACCATCAGCAACACCGCCGAGTTGAGTCGGATCCCGTCGATGTTCATACCGGCCAGTACGACCGAGGCAACCACGACGATCCGCCCCATCCACAGCAGCGACAGCTCAACTGACTCGGCAGGGGTTCTCTCCGCGGTTCCCCGGATCGTGCGGGTGTGTCCTGCCATACTACGCGCAACCATCAGCAGTTCCTAACATGTTACTAACAGCTATGTTACCTACTCCGGGGAGGGCTGTCCACCGGCATCGACATCAGGGCAGTGTGTTCGGTCGACGACTGCCAAGAAATCCACCGTGTGGCGATTGGTCGAGCCTCCGCCGGGCGCAGGCGCCGCGCCTCCACCCTTTGGAAAGGTGAGCGTACGTTTCATGGTTCCCCTCCGGTTATTGTTCCGGAGGCGGCACGACCGGAGCCGTCTCGTTCGTGGAGGATCGCTGGCGGCCCGGTCGGCCACCCCGTTCTTGTGCGGTCCGGATGCTATCCGGTTCGGTCCGGAACTAGGGCGTGTTCACGTTTCTGAGGGTGTCGCGGATGAGGGCGAGGGTGATGAAGGCTAGGAAGATCACGTCGAGTTTGTCGCAGCGGGTGAATATGCGCCGGTAGCCTTTGAGCCGGCGGATTAGCCGTTCTACTTCGTTTCGCCGTTTGTGTATGTCGCGGTTGTAGTCCCATGGGTCACGGCGGTTGCTCTTTGGTGGGATGACCGGTGTGTAACCCAGAGCGAGGGCTAGTTGGCGTGTTTCGGTTCCTTCGTAGGCCCGGTCCGCGACTAGGAACAGTTGCAGCTGTTCGTCTTCCGGCTTCTTGTTCGGTTTTCTCATCTTTTTGAGGAGTTGCCGTCCGTGCGGGCCGTCATGGTGTTGACCTGGCGAAAGAGCGTAGATGATCGCGGTGTCGGCGTCGGCGGCGACGATGTGGATCTTGGTGGTTAGCCCTCCCCGGGACCGTCCGATGGCCTGGGGACCCAGTTTTCGGAGAGCGCCACATCCGTCGGGGTGTACCTTGACGGTGGTGCTGTCCAACCCGAGGACGGCTTGGTCGATGAGTTGTTCTTCTTGTAGGCGTTGGAACACCCGGGTGAGGACTCCGCTCTTCGCCCAGCGGCTAAACCGCACCTAGACGGTGTGCCAGCGTCCGAACTTTTCGGGTAGTCCCCGCCATTTGCCGCCGTTCTCGAGCATGTACAGGATTCCGTTGAGGGCTTGGAGGTTGGTTACCTTGATGTTGCCTCGCGGTTTCGGGAACGTGTCTGCTACATGTTGGTATTGTTCTTGTGTTATTGCCATATGATTATATTATCACATCAGTGTAACTCTTACGTGAACACGCCCTAGAAACTGATCAGGGGCCTAGGAGAGGGTCTCGGCGTCGGGGATCCGGTCTCCGCGTCGCGCTGCGATCTCGGCTTTAGCCTCTCACAACACGCGGGGATTGTTGGAGTTCTCACACGCCACGAACCGTGTCAGGGTCGGACGGCCGCCTCCGCTCCCCGCGCCTGGCTGGTCTAGGGCGGGAACTGGTCAGGGCGGGGCGGGCGGATCTTCTACCAGCATGACTGCAAGATTCATCTTCCGCATCGAAGGCCGGGGCGGCTGTCCTAGCTCCACTCAATCGAAGATGAGCTCTAGGTCTGTAGGGGGATGCTTGAAGGCCTTGAGACTTGCATACGAGCGCCGGTGGATTTCGGGGATGGGAATGCTCCGGTTTGTCCATGAGCCTGTGACGCCTACCTGTACGGGACGGGCCAGGGTGTCGCTCCGGCGGGTAACGAGGCGGCTGAGGACTTCCTCGAACGCGTCGGCACCGTGGCGGTCGTGTAAGCCCTCCAGCACGAGAACCAACACCCGTATCCAGCTGCTTACGGGCAGGTACCTGCCCCAGAGCCGGATTCCTGAGGGTTTGGGCTCGGAGTCGGGATCAGGCGTTCGAGGCGGGGAAACCGGCGGGTCGGGTCCAGACGGTGGGGAAGTTAGTGGTTCGGAGTCATGCGGCCCGAGGAACGGTCCGAGAGTGCTCTTCACTTCATCCCTGGTGGGTTCGAGACCTGTTTGCTCATCAACATCGACGCGCTGGCCCACTAGATCAAGCAGGTCCTCGTCAGGTTCGGCCAGCATCCGGCGCCAAGCTTCGGGAATCGCCATCCTCAACGCCTCATCTCGCCGGGTCTGAGTCCATCGCTCCTCTGCCAGCTGTAGAGCCGTGCCGTCCACGAGGTTGGTCTTGCTGAGAAAGGCTTCCAGATCGGACCCGAGCCGCTCTAATGGATCCTCTCTCGTCCGCAATGTCGCGAACCGGCGTTCCCCAAACTGAACCCCCCGTCGCATAGGTAGATAGAGCCACCACTCCTCTCCATTGGTCAGCACGCAGATGTCCACACCCTCCGCAAACGCATACCTGACGACCTGCTCCACATGACGGCCGAGGCCAACGCCGGGTGCTTTCGCCTCGATGATCGTCAACACGCGACGACACGGTCAGGCCCGCATAGAGCGATATCGACCCTTCCGCCCTCAACTCCGTACTCAAAGACAACTTGTTGACGAGTTAGGCTCCAGCCGAGCCTCTGCAGGATGGGTACCACAATCTGCAGCTTCGCGGTCACCTCATTCGGCGGCACCGACGCAGAACGTATATTGTCAAGGGCTTCGGTTAGCGACATCTGCTATCCACCGGGAATCTCGTCAGCTCGGCGAGCGAGGACCTATCGTTGAAGGTCACACCAGGGATCCTACACCCGAGCCACCGACCCGCACGCACCGCCAAGCCCGCCCCCATCGAGGCCCAACCAACTACCCGCCCCTGCCGATCACCCCCGACCCGACCACAGCCGCCGCCCTCAACCCCCTATGGCCCACCCACCACGACACACCCTGAACTGCCCCGGGTTTACCGGAGAGCGTTTTACGTGAGTATATCGAGGCCGG
>JAPPFW010000045.1 GCA_028821575.1 bacterium
ATCCACCATCCACCATCCACCATCCACCATCCACCATCCACCATCCACCATCCACTAGCCACTACCCCGGCGCACCGTGGCGATGGTCACGACGAGACCGACGAAAGTGGCCAGGGACGCTACGCCGAATAGGAGTGCGACCAGAAGCGGGATGCGTCCTAGGAAGGCTGCCGCGCCGAGAACCACCATGCCGAGCAGCAGGGCCGCCGCACCGCCGACCACCAGGCTCACGAGCCCAAAGTCCGCCAGCGAGCTTCTCCGGATCGGCTCCTTGCCGTCGCTCATCAGTCATCCATCGATCTGTTACGTTCGGCCGGTCCCGGGTTACGACTGCGGGAATCGTCGCTCCCCTGCCACTCTCGCCACTCTCGCAACGACCGATCGGCCAGCACCACGACGATGCCTACGCCCGCCGCGGCGACCCAGCCCGATACGACACCCGCTGCGAGGCTGCTCAACGCACTGCAAGCATTAGCGTCGGAGCATCCCACCCGGGTCACTGTCCAACCGATGAATCCTCCCACTACTCCGGCTAGCAGGACCGGCGCCACGAAGCTGTATCGGAGTCTGGTCACCTCAGTCGGACCCTGCCAGCGGTCGGCCCCTCCGGTCGTAGCCGGCCGACTCCATGAGACCCGGCGGTGTGACCTCGGGAAGGATGGACACCGGCCTCACCCGCCGCGGCCGGGATGAATCGACGGCGAACCGGGCTTCGGCAGTCCAGGAGAGGAGTGTGAGGGCCAGTGCCACCGCCACCAAAGCTGCAGCCGCCGCCGGTCGCAGCCCTGGACCGGCGGCGATCCCCAGTGGTAGAAGCACTAGGCGAAGCGTCCATAGCGAGCCTGGCAGGGCTCTGGCATAGGCCCAGCCACCCACCAGTCCGAAAACCGCCAGCACCCAACCGGCGGGTGTGACGTCCGGGATTCCGAGACCTCCCACCACGGCGGGCCAACAAACTTGTCCGAAGGCGAGGACGGTCGCCTTGGTAGGAACCCGGTCGGCCTTCACCTGCTGGAACCAACTGTCCATAGCACTTGTCCGGGTCAAAACCGCTCCGGCGGCCAGGATCGCAAGCGCCGCGATCCACAGGAGGTCCGCTTCCAGAGCGATGGCCGTTAGGGCCCAGGCGCCTGCGGTGACCGCGATCGCGTTCCTCACCCATCGGCCGGGGGACAGGAGTAGGGCTACCAGGCTGACTGATGTGGCCACCAGCAGCCCCAGCGCTAAGAGGGCCGAGCTGTTAGCCCCCCACGGTGATGACCCGAACAGCAGCCGGGCGGTCCAGAGAAGACTGCCGGAGAGGATACAGGCGGCCGCTACGAGGACTCTTCTTGGCATGCTCCCCATTGTGGCGCACCCGATCGGGTTTGTCCGCTGTCCATTGTCCGTTAGTGCCCCATCCATCCACGATCCACCATCCACCATCCACCATCCACCATCCACCATTACGATGGCGCCGGTGGTGTTCGGAGATGAGGGATCCTGGCCGGGAGAGGCGAAGTTCTGTTCCGATTGTGGGACGCTTCTCGAGCGCGCCCTACTGTACGGGCGGACACGTGGTGCCTGCCCCGACTGCGGCCGGATCGACTTCCGGTCGCCTTCCGTGGCGGTGGCGGTACTCCTCCGCGACGCGCGGGGTCGCGTGCTGATGGTGAAACGTGGTCCAGGATCCTCGCGTCCCGGCTTCTGGTCTATCCCGGCCGGCTACATGGACTACGGCGAGGAGGTCAGGGCTGCAGGGGCCCGAGAGGTGCTCGAGGAGACCGGTCTCGTGGTCGAGGTGGCCGATCCTATCCATGTGGCCACCAACTTCCACGATCCGCTCAAGGTGAGCGTTTGCATCTGGTTCGCCGGGCGCGTGACGGGAGGAGACCCGCGCCCCGGCTCGGACGCGGTCGAAGTCGGTTGGTTCCCGCTCGATGACCTTCCCGAACTCGCCTTCGAGACGGATGCGGCGCTCTTCGAACAGATGATGGAAGCGGAGAGCTTCTAGGAGGCTGGTCCAAACCGTGGGTAGCAACGGTCCGTCCTCCACTGACCAAACATTACGTCATCGGTTGACGGTCCGCGAAGGGGTTTCACACCACCCTCCTAGGAGGGTGCCGAAGCGGATCCGGTTCAGTCTGGTGCTAGTACTGGTTCTCCTCGTGGGTTCGTCGTGCCAGGACGGGGAGACAAGGCGCCCATCGTCGCCACTCAGCGGGGTGACCCCTTCGGCTTCCCTCGCATGCAACAGCGCGGTTGTCGATATATCTGCGGCGCCGGGAGTCGATCCGTGGGATGTGGGGGGCAATCCCGATCTCCGGATTGTTGGCGGGGTTGCGGCGCTGCGAACCGCTTCCGCGCACCGGAGTGCGCATTCGGCAAGCCACTCTCCCGGGGCAGAACCGACCGAGGATCCGGCTTTCCTCATTGCCCCCAAGACACCGCTATTTGTCCGCCGTGGAGCAGCGTTCGAGTTACGGGTAGGCGAGAGCTTTCGCGATCGCGCGGCTCTTCGATTCGGGAATCTGTCCCGCCCGACCAGTGCAATTCTTGTAGGGCCGTGCGACTCCGAGAGGGAGTGGCTTCTGTTCACCGGTCGCATCCTGTTGACGGAACCCGAGTGCTTGACCCTGGAACTGGTCTTGCAAGACGGTCTGATAGAGCCGATTCAGATGGGTATAGGCGTGGCTTGTGCAGCCGATCGTCCGTGAGGACAACCCGCGGCGCCCATTGGGGCAACCGGTACCAACCGCTGAATGGCCGGTGAGTGTCAGGAGGTGATCATCCTCCGGTTCGGTCATGGGGCCGGAGCGTGGCGGGCGTTCTCCTTCCACGGCGCGCCGGGGACCAGGCTGAACACCTCGCAGTGCCGGGGTTTGGCGTGGTGGAGGAGGGCGAGCGACCGACCGGTGAGCTTCAGGCGCGCCGCCTGGATCGGATCCTGGTGGCAAACGACCGCGATCTCCTGGTCGGGATGGCTCTCGGCAAGGTCGGAGACTGTTCCGGCGATGCGCGCCGCGAGTTGCTCGACGCTTTCAGGGGAGAAGTCCATCCGTAGGGGATCGGTCAGGTACGCGTCCAGTTCTCCCGGCCGGTACCGGTCGAGTTCCGGCCAAGGAACACCCCTCCATCGATTCATCAGCGCCCACTCGGTCAGGTCTGGTACGACCTTGCATGCCAGTTCGTGGCGATCGGCGATCGCGGAGGCCGTCTGTACCGCTCGATCGAGGGGTGACGTGTAGACGGCAGCGATCCGGCAGGGCGCGAGAACGCTTCCTGCCCATGCCGCCTGGCGCCGGCCACGGGCACTCAGATTGAACCCGGGCAGGTCCGCGTACACGGTGTGGTGAGGGTTCTCCACTTCGCCGTGGCGCACCAGATGTACGACAGAGGCCATGGGCACAAGGCTACCCCCCGGCGAGCACTTGGCCCCCTTCCGTCGATGTCCACCCCGCAGTCGCGAGAGCGACGTAGCAGAGCCGCCACGAGACGCGTCGTCCCCGCCAGCCGCTAGGTTTGACCGCACATGGACGAGCCGCGCATCGCCGAGCCCATACTCCATGTGGACATGGATGCGTTCTACGTGGAGGTGGAACGACTCGACGACCGAGGGCTGGTGGGCCAGCCGGTGGTCGTCGGTGGTGAGGGACCCAGAGGGGTGGTGGCGTCCGCCTCCTACGAGGTCAGGGCCGCGGGTGTTCGCTCGGCCATGCCGATGAGCACCGCCCGGCGGATGTGTCCCGGGTTGGTAATCGTGGCGCCCCGCCATGGACGCTATGGCGAGATCTCGGAGCAGGTCTTCTCCATATTCCAGGACTTCACTCCCCTGGTGCAGGGGCTCTCCGTCGATGAAGCCTTCCTAGACATACGAGGTCTTCGCAGGCACTACCCGAACAGCCTTGCGGTGGCCGAGGCGATCCGGACTCGGATCAGGCGCGAACTGCACCTCCCGGCCTCGGTGGGCGCCGCCACCTCTCTGTACCTGGCCAAGATGGCGTCCGGTTATGCCAAGCCGGACGGTGTCCATATCGTCACCGAAGGAAGCGAGAACGCGTTCCTGGAGCACCTAGACGTTCAGGAGTTGTGGGGAGTTGGCAGGGCCACCCGGCGCCGGCTGGCTTCGATGGGTGTAGGCACGGTGGGTCAGCTGGCCAGGGTGCCCCTGCCGCTCCTACGGCGTCACCTGGGAGACGCCACGGGGGATCACCTCCACCGCTTGGCCAACGGAGTCGACGAGAGGGTCGTCGAGCCTTACGGTGGCGCCAAGTCGGTCTCGGTCGAGCAGACCTTCAGGGAGGACATCTCGGGTGTCGAGGCGCTGCGCTCGCGACTGCTACGCCAGGCCGATCAGGTTGCGTGGAGGCTGCGCCGAGCGGGACTCTCTGGACGCACAGTCTCTCTCAAAATCCGGTTCGCCGACTTCAGGACCATCACCCGCGCGGAGACCCTGCGAGCCGCGACCGATGTGTCGAGGGAGGTTTACCAGTCGTGCTGCCGCCTGTTGGACCGCGCCGAGGTGGGCGTCCGGTCTGTACGGCTTCTTGGCGTCGCGGTCAGTGGTTTGCAGCCCAGTGACGCGCCGCGGCAGTTGATGGTCGACCAAGAGGAACGCTGGGAACATCTGGAGGAGGCAATAGACGAGTTGAGGGTCCGCTTCGGCCGCCATGTTGTGGAGCCTGCGCGTCTCCGGCGACCGGATTCCGATCATGCCGCTCGCGACGCGTGAGCGGCCACTGAGTCGAGTCGGGCGTGCCGGGCGCGGGCCGTACCTCCCGCTAGTTCTACGTTTCCGGATTGCCGAACGGGCGACCACCCCGGGCTTTCTCTTCGCGCTTGCGCTCACGGGCGCGTATACTGTGCAGGGCGGACGTTGAGAGCGGAGCGGCTTCGATGCCATTGAACGAGCGGGAGCAGCAGATACTCGAGGAGATCGAGCGGCAGTTCCGTGAGGACCCCGAGTTCGTGCGGAAGGCATCGTCCCTTTCCGATCTCGACCACGGGAACCCTCGACTTCCGGCGGCGGGAGTCGCGTTGGGACTGGTACTGCTCAGCACGTTCTGGCTCGACAGGGTGGGGACTTGGTTGGCCTTGGCAGGGTTCGGTCTGCTGGTTCTGTCGATAAGCGCGCTGGTCCAGAAGAGACGCGGCTCGCGCGGCGACTCGGAGTCCTACTCGCGGGATTTCTTGTCGAGCGCGAAGAACTCCCGCTGGCCGTTCCGACGCTGACGGACCATCCCCACTACAGTAAATCGCTCTGAGGCGGAGGGGTTCGATGAGGCTGTCGAAGTGCTTCGCGCCGGGCGTTGCAACCGCCCACTGAGGTTGCAGATGAGGGAAATGAATCCGGTTCGGGGTGTGCGCTCGTACTCCCCAGGTCCAAGGGAGTATGGTCTTGCAAGAGGGTTTCACTGCCGAACAGGCGTCGAGGCTAACAGGGTGTACGTCGTCCCAACTCCGCTATTGGGACTCAGTCCGGCTGGTCCAGCCGTCGATCCAGAAGACCGGAGGGCGCCCTGGCGTCCGGCGGGTGTATTCGTTTCGGGATCTGGTGCAGTTGAGAGCGGTAAGGAGTCTCAAGGACAATGGCATGTCCCTCCAGCGAATCAGACGGGCTTGGGGCTACCTCAGCCGCAACGGCGTCGATCCCCGTGCAGTGAAACTAGCCACCGACGGTGTATCGGTCTTCCAGGTCGCCCAGGACGACGATGCGATAATCGACATTCTTCGTGAAGGTCAACTGGCCTTCTTCGTGGCTCTAGACGAGATCACGTGCAACGTCGAGGAGGACGTGACCCGATTCGAATTGGAACGCGACAAGTTCCTCTCGGTTGTGCGGAGCACACGGGAGGAGGTTGACCGCCGGATCGCGGGCGCTTCCGGCTAGCGGCGATCTGCTCGCCGGTGGCCTGGTCGGGGGGACGGCAGACCCGCGTCAAGCAGGCATGAGAGTCGCTACGGGTAGTCGAGTTTCAGTTGCCGAGGTTCGGGAGAGGGCTTGATGGCCGGCTTGGGTACGGTGTTCCTACGCGTGGTTCTTCGTCACCCGGTCCTGGCAACCGAGGCCTTACGCACGGCGCTGGCGACCGCCACGCCCGGATGGTTCCGGAAACCTCCCTTTCTTCCCCGCCCGGAGCCGACCTACCGGGACTGGCGCCTCGCTACAGCGTACGGTCGGAGCGACGCCGATCCCTCAACCAAGGAGATGGTGGAGTACCTGCAGTGGCGCCGCACACTACGCAAGACCCACTAACCAATAACTACTAGATCGGCTCGTTACCCGGCTTCCACTTGATCGAACATCCCATGGATGGGTACTGGGCGACGGTGACAGCACGGTCTGCCAGCACCGCGTCCAGCGCGGATCGCAAGTCTTCGCCGGTTACCGGTATACCGGAGTTTGGTCTGGAACGGTCGAATCTCCCCCGATACGCGAGTTCGCGGTCCGGACCGAACAGGAAGAAGTCCGGCGTACAGGCGGCGGTGTAGGCCTTGGCGACTTCCTGGGTCTCGTCGAAGAGGACCGGGAAAGTGTATCCGCGTTCCCGCGCCACGGCGCCCAAGCGTTCGGGTCCGTCGTCGGGATAGGTCACGGCATCGTTGGCGCTGATTCCCACGATGGCTACGTCGGCGCCGGCATAGTCGTTCCCGAAGTTGACCAAGCCCTGCTGGATGTGGACAACGTACGGACAATGGTTGCACAGGAAGATGACCACCAGGGCCTTGCTCTGCTCAAGGTCGCCGAGAGCCACCGGGTCGCCGCTCACCGTATCTGTCAGGTTGAAGTCAGGGGCGGTAGTCCCCAGTGCCAGCATGGTGGACTTCTCAAGGGCCATTCTCGGAACTCCGGGTAGACGATGGATTCAAGCGAAGGCTAGCGGCAGTGGTCGATGGTCAGTAGTCAGTGGTCGGTAGTCAGTGGTCGGTAGTCAGTGGTCGGTAGTCAGTAGTCGGTATAACCCAACATAGACTAGCAACTAGCAACTAGCAACTAGCCTCAAGCTGGTTCGGCCAGAAGGTACGGAACCCACCGCGGGTCGCGTGACTTCCCCAAGGCGGCGTACAGCCATCCCTGGTAGGTGGGGGTCACAGGCGTCCTTGTGAGCTTCAGGCCGGCCTGGTGAGGAAGGCGGTTGCCCTTGCGAATGTTGCACCGGCGGCAGCATGCCACCACGTTCTCCCAGGTATGGGGTCCGCCATGGGCCTTGGGTACCACATGGTCGAGGCTCTCGGCGGGTGCGCGACAGTACTGGCATCGGTGGCTGTCCCGAGCGAATACAGCCGTCCTGGTCAGTGGGACTCGACGGTGGTACGGGACCTTGACGTAGTCGCGCAGGCGTACTACCGAAGGGACCTCGAACGTGCGTTCTGCGCTGTGCCAGAGGTTGTCGGTCACCGCCAGGGTATCGGCCTTTGCACGCAGGACGAGGACCACGGCCCGGCGGGCGCTTACGATCGACAAGGGCTCGTATGTTGCGTTGAGAACCAAAGTTCGATCAGCCAACGCCCTCTCCGTATCCGTCGGTGGCACAACGATACCAAGCCCGGTTGCCGATCCCGTATCTGGTGGATGGTGGTCAGTGGTCAGTGACTAACAACTAGCCCTGATTCACTCATACTGGATTCCCACTGGGATTGCCCCAGTTTGTTGGG
>JAPPFW010000003.1 GCA_028821575.1 bacterium
CCCCCTCACACCCCCAACCCGCCAACCCCGTGAAGAATCAGGGCTAGTGGCTAGTGGCTAGTGGCAGTTCGATTACGCTGACAACTGACCACTAGCCCAGCGTGTCGTCTAGGAACGCGCGGTACAGGGCGATCGCGCTGGGTGGCGACACCAGTTGTCGGTAGCGGCTGTGGATCGGGACGGCCAGATCCTCGGTCTCCTCGACGCGGGCGCTCGGCAGGACCCGTGAAGCGGCCTCGAGATGCACGATCCATGGGTCGGTCGGCCGGGCGCATATGAGCATGTCGGCCTTGATGAGCGGCAGGCGTTGGGTGGTCGGGTACTTCCAGAGGGCGAGGAAGTTTCCGTGGAAGGTGCGGCCACCCTTGAGGAACTCGACCAGGCTGTGGTGGATGTCTTCGGTCGGCGAGAAACTGCCCACCCGGGTAGCGGCCGCGGTGCGATCGTAGAGAGGCCACCAAAGCAACACGTCCCGCATGTAGTTCCAGGCCCAGACCAGGTGGGCGCCGTCCCAAGACGGCACCATCGGCGGCTGGTAGTTGTCGATGAACTCCTTGCTTTCGGTGGCCGTGTAGATAGGGATGCCGTCCAGGATCAGGTGGCGCACGAGCGCCGGCCGTTCGATCGCCAGCTGCATGCCTAGCACTGCACCCGTGTGGTTCCCGTAGGCGTCGTAGTCGTCGTGGCCTTCGGCATCGCACACCTCGGCCACTATCCGGGCCAGATCCGCCATGTCGGGCTCACCCGGGAACGGCGCCGAATCCCCGTTTCCCGGAGTGTCCAGAGCAAGGGTGGGCCGGTCCGTGCCCATCGCCCGCATCAGGGGTTCGAGCGCGGCGCTCGAACCGGGAGGCGAGGCCTGCAGAAGGAGGAGGGGTCGTCCCTCCCCGCCGCTGCGACGCACCAGGATCTGCCCGACCGAGGTCGAGACGTATCCACGCCTCACCGTGCCCGCTACCTGCCCTTCAGCCGGCGGTGGGGGAGCATCGGGGAGGCAGGATCCAGCGAGGAAGGAGCGGATCAGCCCGGCCAGTTCCTCCCGGGTATCGGTGGTGCGGGGTGTGACTTCGACCGTCCCGGGCAGTTCGGGCAACCGCGGCAGATGGTCGGCGAGTGGATCCCCGGGCCCGACCGTTAGCGCGGTCGGCATGTCCAGGCCGGCGAGCGCATCGCGCGGGTCGTACTGGAAGGAAGCATGGTAGAGCTGCCAGTAGAGAGGACCGGCCCGCAGCATATCGAGCACCTTGTCGTGGAGTCCGTCGGCCGACGGCATGTCCGCAACCCTCCGGGCATCGGCAGTTCGCCTGTACCAGGGCCAGAAAAGCAGCATGTCCCGGCGGACCGCCCAGGTCCGGACGAGGTGGGAACCGTCCCACTGCGGTTCGAGCGACGGTGTGTAGTTGGCGAGGAGGTCGGTCCGCTCGTCGGGCGTGTAGACCGCCAACGCGTTGAGGATCAACCGGTTGACACGCCGGGGATAGCGGTGGGCGAAGTCCAGGGCCAGGGTCGCTCCCGTGTGCGATCCGTAGAGGTCCACGCGGTCGAGCCCCATCCATCCGAGCGTCTCGTCCAGTGCGTCGGAGTAGTCGGCGCAGGTTGGCGCCCCTACCCCCAGGCCTGCCGACTCGCCTGCGCCGGGCGTGTCGGGGGCGATTACGGTCCTGTCCGATGCCAGATGCTCGATGAGGGGTTCCAGGGCGGACGAACTGCCGGGAGCGGGATGCAGAAGCACCAGCGCCGGACCTCGCCCGACACGCCGATAATGCACCTCTCTTCCGCCCGCGTACCCGAAGTGCTTGAGCATCCTCATACGCTCGCCTCCTTCCGGTTCGTCACCGATGCCATTGTCCGGGACTTCGCCCGACGCGTTATCAGTCCGGGTGCATGCCGGCATGCCAAGACCGGCCGGGACCGGGTGAACCTTCCCGCCACGGTAGCCGGGAACAGGCGAGTGTCGCGGGCGAGTTGGCGTTCCGCTCCGGCTACCGACCTGCGGTGCGGGGTGCGTCTCACGGGTCGGGGTTGGCGGAAGGGAGGCCGGTCATCCGGCGCCGGTGCGCCCCGGGGTGACGGTGGTGAACTTCTCGAAACCCCAGTCGAGCAGGGTGGACGCATCGCGGTAGTGGTCGTCGGTGCCTAGAACGACTGCGTAGAGTCGCCTCCCGTCACGTTCGGCCGCCGCCACCAGGGTGAGTCCCGCCCGGCTGGTGAAACCGGTCTTGATGCCGATGGCGCCCTCGTACCGGTCCAGCAGCTTGTTGCGGTTCCGGCTGGCCCGTTCGCTCCCGTCAGGGGCGTAGGGCACGTAGAACCTGCGGGCCTGCACGAGCCGGGCGAACCGGTCGTCCTCCATCGCCGTCACGGCCAGGGTGAGCAGGTCCCGGGCCGAGCTGTAATGGTCGCGATGATCCAGACCGTGGGGATTGACGAAGTTCGAGTTCTCCATACCGAGCCGGGCCGATTTGGCGTTCATCAGAAGAGCGAACCCCTCGACCGATCCGCCCACGTGTTCCGCCAGAGCCACCGCAGCGTCGTTGGCGCTCCACAGCAAGAGGGCGGCCAGAAGGTCCTCGACCGTCCACGGGTCTTCGTGGGCGACCAGGCCGATCTCCGACTCCCCCGCACCGGCGGCATTCTCGGAGATCTGCACCAGTTTGGCGGGGTCGGCCGCCTCGAGTACCACCAGCGCGGTCATCATCTTGGTGGTGGAGGCGACTGCCCGGCGCGTGTCGGCCTCGTGCTCGGCGAGGACGCGGCCGAACGTATCGTCGTACACGATCCAGGCCCGGGACCACACCTTCGGGGGCGCCGGGGTTACCAGACCGCCCTCCACCGGCACAAGGAAGGTCTCCGCCGGGGGCAGATCGAGGGCACGGTGGAGGAACGTGGCCATCTGCCCCCTCGTCACATCCTCGTCGGGGCAGTACCGGGCCGGTCGTTTCTCGCAGCCCACCGTGACGCCGGCAGCAGCCAGAGCGTTGATGTTGCCGGCGTGGACGCTGCCTGCGACGTCCGTGAAGCCCGCATTCTCCCCTCCGGCCCGGAGGCGGTAGGCGCGGCTCAGGAAACTCGCCATCTGCGCGCGGGTGACGGTCCCGCGCGGGCAGTACCGGGCCGGTTCGGTATCGCAACCCCTGGTCACCCCCAGTGACGCGAGGCGCGTCACGTACGGCGCCCACCACTCGTCGTCGCTCACGTCGGCGAAAGGCGAGGTTGACGCCGACTCGGTGGCCGCGCCGACGCCGATGGCGCGCGCGAGCCACACTGCCATCACCCAACGCTCGATCGGGTCGTACGGACAGAAGAGTTCCGCGGTATCCGGTCCGCCCGCGGCGCATGCCGTGCCCTCGAACACCCCTTGCGCCTCCAAGGCCTCGATGGCGGACGCGTGGACGTTCAGGGTATCGACATCCGAGAAACCGGTGGCGCCGGCGGCCGGTGTCCACCCCGCCGCTATCCAGAGAGCCAACCCGGCGAGCGCCGCCCACAGCCTGAGTCTCCCAGCGGGACTCCCGGACGATTCCCTTCTCCACATGCCGCCACCCTATCGACATACGCGGCCCTTGCCTTGTATTCTTTCTATCCCGCTATCAGTTGTATACGATGCTTCAGCCCTGTAGAACATTGTCACATACGGGAGGATGGTGGTGCGCTCCGAACAGTTCGTGAGCCCCAAGAGCTGGTGTATATTCTACTGGTGCGGCGTATACAGCTGTATATGGACGATGAACTCGATGACGCCCGGTCCGCTGAGGTGGCCCGGCTGGGTGTCTCCCGATCGGCACTTGTCCGGGACGCGGTACGAGTCTCCCTGAGCGCCTACTTCGATACTCCTGCCGATGCGGTCGACGAGTTGATCGGCTGGCTCGATGTGGATCCGGACAAGGACATCGATTCGGTTGTCTACGGCCTTGAAAGTGAGATTCGCCGACACATCATTCTGGATCGGGCTTCAGGTGCCCGAGACCTCCGACATGTCGACGCGGTCCGGCTATGGCGGACCGATGTGGGCCCGTGCGTACTTCGAACCTGGTCCTCAGCGAGACATGGACATGGATTCGACGAAGAGTCGATCACCGGGCGGCGGTCCGGTTTCTTGAAGGACTCGGGCAGTCCAGGCGAGTATCGGTGGTGGTAGTGGACGAGACCATAGATCGACAAGCCTGGGGATGGCTGCGGCGCCACGACGAGAGGCATTACTCGTATGTGGACGCCACGAGCTTCGCGATCATGCGTAGGGAGCGCATCGCCGAAGCGTTGGCGTTCGACGGTGACTTCACCGCGGCGGGCTTCGTCGAGGTCCGACCGCGCCGGTGATCCTTCCGTGACCGGACCCACCCGCCAGATCGCTGGATGGATCGAGTCGATCGATCCCGGAGTGGTCGATGGCGACTCACGTGCGGTTGTCTCTGGCTTGGTCACCCGCACGCTGATCGCGATCGCCGCGACGACGGCTCGCTCCCGGTCGGATCCAGCTTCAGCCCCTCTTGGTGTGGATCTGCTGACCGATGCCTCGGTGTTGGCTGCCGGCCTGCGTGCCGGATCCTTTTCGGAACACCATGCCGATCTTGTGGATCTCGCCGCTCCGGTCGTCGGTGCTTCGCTCGCCATCGCCATCCCCCGCCCGTGTTCCGGCGCCCGATTGGGAGCGGCGATCCTGGCCGGGTGCGAACTGGGTTTGCTCATCAGAGAGATGGTCGGTTCCGCCTGTGGGCCTCGACTGCGTGCGGCGGCTGCTACTTGTGCGGCCATCTCGGCTGCTCGGGTTGTCGATCTCCGCGGCGATCTGCTCCTCTCGGCAATCGGCATCGGGGCCAGCAGTTCCGTCGGTGCCGCCGTTGCCCTGGAGACCGCCTGGCAGGCCGGAAAGTCGGCCTCCAACGGAGTGTTGGCTGCCCTCCTCGCCGAGGCGGGCCTCACCGGTCCCGCCGACGCCATCGAGCATCCCCGCGGCCTCCTAGGCGCAGTGTTCGATCTCCCTCCAGCGGCTCGAACAGCAGGGGGACTCGGCAGCCGGATTGGCCTGATGAAGCCCATGGTCTCCCCGGCCACACCCACCGACGGTCTCGCGGAGAAGGCGGCCGGGATGTGGGAGATGGAGAGGGCTTCCGAATTGGTCGCCGCGGTACTCCCGGACCGGACGCGGCGATGACCCGGACGCACTCGGTTCTCGCGCGGTTGGCAGGCTTCGCGGTCGGCTCCCTCGATCTGCCGGAGGACGTGGCCGACGCCGGCCGCCGGACCCTCCTGAATGCGCTGGCGCTAGCGGTCGGGGCGGCCCGGCATCCCGCGGTCGAAGCGGCATGCGAAGTCGTCTCACGCCTGACGCGACGTCCTGAAGCATCGATCCCTGGCCGGTCCCTCCGGGTGGAGGCGGAGTGGGCGGCTTTCGTAACAGGTATCGCGGTCCACGCCGAGGACTACGACGACACTCACCTGGCCACTGTCGTGCATCCGGGGGCACCGGTAGTTCCGGCTGCCCTGGCCGTCGGCGAAGTGTATGGGAGCAGCGGGCGTGAACTGCTCGAAGCTGTGGTGGTGGGGGTGGAGGTTGCGTGCCGGATGGGCCTCGGTCTGGGGCCGGGTCACTTCGACCGTGGATGGCACCTCACGGGGTCGACGGGCCGGTACGGGGCTGCGGCCGCCGCTGCCCGGCTGGCCGGTCTGGACACGGCCACTCTGGTGAGGGTGTGGGCCCGCTCCGCAGCAGAGACGGCGGGTATACAGGCGGCCTTCGGCACCATGACCAAGCCGTACCATCCGGGCAAGGCCGCATACGACGGGATCTTGGCGGTCCGTGACGCCTTGGACGGGCGCTGCCCGGCTCCGCTGACCGCAGAGCAGGAGGCGACCATGTTCCACGCGCTGGGTCCTGACCCCGAACCCCCGAGGGTCACCAGCGAACTGGGCGAGCAGTGGGAGACCACCCTGAACACCTTCAAGCCGTATGCCTGCGGGATCGTCAGCCATCCGGTCATAGATGCGGCGGTTGAAGTTAGGACCCGCGTCACAGACGGCCCGACCCGGATCACGGTTACCGTTAATCCCATCGTGCTCGACGTGATGGGTGTCGAAGAACCGGCCAACGGGCTGGAGTCGAAGTTCAGCGTGTACCACTGCGCGGCGATCGGTCTCCTGGACGGGATGGGAGGGCCGGCCCAGTTCTCCGACGAGCGAGTGAACTCACCCGATGCCACCGCGCTGCGCCGCATAGTCGAGGTGGTCACCGATCCGAGCCTGGCCCGGGATGCAGCCCGCCTAGCGGTCGATCTGGAGGACGGGCGGCGGATCGAAGTGGGCGTCGACCACGCGAGAGGAAGCGTCGAGCGGCCCATGACGGACGAGGATCTCGCCTTCAAGGCCCACGCCTCGATGCAGCCGGTCATCGGTGACGCCGCCCGTCATCTCATCGACATGGCGTACTCCATCGAAGCCTGCGAGGTGCGGGACATCATGCGGTTGGCCATCCACGGGGTTGCACGGTGAACGCCAACGTCAACGTCCGGTCCGGTCTCGCTGACAAGTGCTCGCCGGCGGTGGCGGCCCTGGTGATAGTGGACATGGTGAACGACTTCGTCCATCCGCAGGGTCTGACCGTCGCCGGGAACGGGCGTGCGGTGGATGCGGCTCGTTCCACGATAGGGCCGATCGGCTCCCTGGCCACCGCAGCTCGCACCGCGGGTGTCCCGGTCGTGTACGTGCAACATTCGACGATGCCGGACGGGGCCAGCCACTCAGGCCCCTGGGTGGATGCCCGGGGGCGAGCTACCTACAGCTCCCTCGATATCTGCCTCGACGGTAGTTGGGGACAGCAGGTGGTGGACGAACTTGTGCCCCGAGAGGGTGACCTGGTGGTCAAGAAGCACCGGTACAGCGGCTTCGCGCGCACCGAACTGGACACCGTGCTCCAGGAGCGGGGGAGGGAGACCATCGTCGTGTGTGGGGTCTCCACCAACGTCTGCGTAGAGGCGACCGCTCGCCAGGGTTTCGATCTCGACTACTACGTAGTGATTCCCGATGACGCCTGCGCTTCCTGGCACTCCGGCCTGCACGAGGCCGCCCTGGCAACGGCGCGCCATCGCTACGCGGTCGTCTGCTCGACCTCGGAGGTGATCTCCGTATGGCAGGACTCCGCCCCATGAGCCGGTCCCGGATCCCCTTCTCCCAGTCTTGGGACAGGCCTCCGCTGTTGCCCCCCGGCGGTAAGCCGATCATCGTCCAGATGGTGGTGAACCTCGAGCTGTGGCGCTTCGACGCCGCCCTCCCGAGGTCACTGCTCCCCGCTCCGCACGGCGAGCCGCGCATACCCGACGTTCCCAACTACTCCTGGGTGGAGTACGGGCTCCGCAGCGGGTTACCCCGCATCCTGCGCCTCTTCGACTCGCTCGGCGTGCCGGCCTCGGCGTCGGTGAACGCGCTTCTCTTCCAGGAGGAGCCGGCCATCGGCGAGAGGGTCGTGGAGGCCGGCTGGGAGATGGTGGGTCACGGGACCGAGCAGCGGGCCCTGGCGGCCGGTACCGAACGGGAGACCGTTCGCGACACGCTGGACATGCTCGAGGAGTTCTCGGGATCCCGACCGAGGGGTTGGTTGGGTCCGGGGCTGCAGGAGACGTTCGACACGCCGGACGTCCTTGCCGAAGCCGGTCTCGACTACGTGCTCGACTGGGCGGTCGACGACCTACCGGCGTGGATGGACAGCCGGCACGGACCGCTGCTGGCGGTTCCCTACAACCTGGAGATCAACGACAGCCTGCTGTTCGGCGTCGAAGGGCACCCTTCCCGCGAGTTCGCGGTCCGAGTGGAGGACACCCTAAAGACCTACGAGCAGGAGGCGGGGTCGGCGCCCCGGATACTCACCCTCGGCCTGCATCCCCACCTGATAGGGATCCCGCACAGGTTCGTATACCTCAGGCAGGTGCTGGAGGACCTGTCCGCACGGACCGATACGGTCTTCATGACAGGCTCAGCCATCACCGACTGGTACCGGGAGGAAGCACCTCCGGAGAGGAGTAGTCCATGAGCGTCGTGAAGATCAACGCCATCACCGTGCCGGACGGCATGGGCGGCGAACTGGAGAAGCGGTTCGCCAAGCGTGCTCACCGGGTGGAGGGGATGGAAGGCTTCGAGGGGTTCGAACTGCTCCGGCCTGTGGTTGGCGAGACGCGCTACTTCGTCTACACGAGATGGCGGTCGGAGGAGGACTTCCAGCGCTGGGTGAGCAGCCAGGAGTTCAGAAAGGGCCACTCACAGCCCGATCGGAACGCCGAGCGGCGGCCGGTGGGAATCGCATCCGAGTTGCTGTCGTTCGAGGTCGTCGAACGAGTCAGGTAGGAAGTGCCCGTTGCCCGTTGCCCGTTGCCCGTTGCCCGTTGCCCGTTGCGATTCATGAGGGTACTCAGCTGCCGAGATAGGTCTTGCTGACTATGCACGAGGCGTGGTAGTCGACCACTGACCACTTAGGGCTTGGCGATGCCGAGCAGGGCCAATAGGGCCACCAGGGTCCAGATGGTGAACACGAACGGATAGCTGCGCCGCATCGCGGAGCGCAGGGTGTCGTTGACCTCGGGGCTGGGTCCGTCGGACATGAGCTGGGCGAAGGCGGGCCCGAAGGGTTTCAGGGTGAGGCGGATTCCTGCCCCGGACGCCACGATGATGCCGAAGAGTCCGATTTTCAGGGCCAGCCAGTTCTCGCTGAAGGGCGCGTCCGCGATGAGCGAAACGAGCCCGGTGACGATCAGGACCACCACCAGCACCGCCCTGAACCACACGTCGAACCTCTCGGCGGTGCGGCCCGTCACCGTTCCCGTCCTTATGCGGATGTACCAGGTCAATGCCAACCAAGCCAGGCCGACTACCCACACGAGGACCAGCCAGACACCCGTGATGGGGGAGATCCCGGCGGCGGCTGCCAGTGAGAAACCGATCGGCAGCATCATCACGTGCGAGGTGCGGGGCGCCATGTCGATGGTGAACAGGATCTTGGCGGCGATGGCCCGGCCGGGAACCGGGAGGTTCTCGTTGATGAGAGAGCGGGCTGAGATGAAAACCCCGATGTCGGCGCCCAGCCAGTAGACGAACAGCAGTACGTGGACCCACAGCAGTACTTCGTAGCCGGTCATGACCTCGTCGGAACCCTCAGCCGGGTCAACTCGATGGCGTCGTAATGGCAGAAGAAACTGCAGTATCCGCAGGCGTCGCAGTCGGCGGTGAAGCGGGCGTCCCAGCGCCCCTCCTGCGCATCGTCGGGTTGGATGTCGATGAAGGCGACGACCGGGTTGAACTCCTGGAACTTCACCCACGAGCAGGCGATCTGGCAGAGTTGGCAACCCGTGCAGTTGTCCGAGATGGCCAACATGTGCTTGCCGCCCATGGTCACCTCGGGCGACTTGGGTCCATCGTGGGCCTTTACCGGCATACCAACTCCGGTTGGCGTTCCATGTCCCCGGCGTCCGGTGCAGCCTCGCCGTCCAGGAATGACGTGAACTCGTCCACCACCCACTCGAGGCCGAGCCGGGTGAGGATTTCGGGGGTCGGGGCGCCGGTGTCGGGATTCCAGCCGTGCGACCGGTAGTAGCGGGCCAGCATACGCTCGTATGTCTCCCGAGGGAACGACGGGTACTCCACGGGGGACCGGCCCGGTCGCATGAACTCCACGGTCTCGTCGAAGAACCGCGGAGGTGGGTAGTCGTCCGCCTTGGTCTGGCCCTGCATGGTGACCCACACCTTCTCGAGGTTCCACACCCGGCGGCCTGCTTCGATCAGTTGCTCGCTGGTAACCCCGAGGCCGGTGGACTCGTTGTGGAACTCGGTCATGCGTTCGATGGGCAGCGCGTTGAGAACCACCGCCCGGTCGCAGAACCCGAGGGCGTAGGCAACGGTGTTGTACGCCTGGATATGGCGCATCGCGGCCGGTACGATCTCCTCGTCGGACTCGCCCAGCCGATAGACCTCCTCGATGGGGATACCCAGGTGGGGCGCCTTCTCCAGCACCGTCTCCACGTTGCCCTTCTTCTGGTCGGGGCGCCCGCCCATCGACGGGTAGCGGTGGCGGTCCCCATGCCCCCGGTAGTTGACCGACCAGGCGAAGAGGGGGGTGGAAACGCCCAGGCGCATGTCGCCTCCGGCGTGGGCGTTGAGCGCCCGGCCCATGCCCTTGAACGAGACCCGGTAGGGCTCGGCGGCTTCACCCAGGCTGCGGACCATGGGCGCCACGCCCTCCGCCAGCCAGTCTCCCACACCTTCCCGATGGGCGATCTTCTCCATCAGGCGCATGGCGAGCTCGTGATCGCCCCAGCGCAGATCCAGGTGGTCGACCTGCCGTTCGTCGATTACCCCGTTGAGGCCCATCTCGATCAGCATGGATATGACTCCGGCTGTCACCTCGGAGTCCATGCCGAGGCGCTGGACCCACTCGCCGCACTTCATGGTGTCCTCGATGTTCTGCAGGCCAAGTCCCAGCCCGAACGGTCCGTTCATGGTGGAGAAGGTGCATCCGATGGTCAGCTCGAGGCCCTCGTACCTGTAGCCGGGCCGGATCCTGAGCGCGTGCTTGCATCCGACCGGGCACCCGGGGCAGGCCACCGGATGGTGCTCGATCTTCTCATCCATGGTCTCCTGTACCCAGAGGTCCGAGTCGGGGTTCAAGGCGGGCTTGGGGAAGTCCCAGTAGATCTTCCACGTGCCACCTTCCCGCCAGGTCTCGATGGACTTCGTGTCGCCCACCAGGCTCTTGGTGGTCCTGCGGGACAGCCCCAGCAGCTTGACCGGCTGGGCGGCCGGGATGCCGGCGGTCCCGTAGGCGGCGATGGCCTTGAGGTTCTTGGAACCCATCACCGCGCCCATCCCCGTGCGACCCCAGGCCACATGACGGTTGCCGATGATGCAGGCACACCGCACCAGGTTCTCTCCCGCGGGTCCGATGGCTGCCACGTCGAAGTGCGGTCCCAACTCCGACCACAGGGCCTCGGACGTTTCGAAGGTGTCGAGGCCCCAGAGGTTGCGGGCGTCCCTGATCCGCACTGTGCCGTCAGTCACCTCCAGGTAGACGGGCCTCTCCGCCCTTCCCAGGACGACGAGCAGGTCGATCCCGGCCTGGCGGAGTTGGATCATGGATCCGCCGTTGGACATTCCGAGGTAGCAGCCGTCGGTGGGGGACTTGCTCATGAAGGTGGACCGGGACGCCGACGGTATGGAGGTTCCGGTGAGCGATCCGGGGGCAAGGATGAGGGCGTTGGCAGGTGACAGAGCATCGACTCCGGGCTTGACGAACCGGTACAGCAGGTAGGCGCCGATACCCTGGCCGCCGATGTAGTCGAGGGCCAACTGTGGTGTCACCGGTTCGTAGGTGACCGACCCGGCGCTCAGGTCGACGATGGCGATATCCTGCAGACCGTTCATGACGCGCCCACCAGAGCGCCGTCCCTGAAGCGCGCCGGAACCCAGTCCAAGCCCAATCCCTGCAGCGTCTCGTCGGTCGGTAGGCCGGTGGCCGTGTCCCACCCGTGCGACTCGTAATAGCGGTCGAGCATCCGTTCGTAGGCCTCGAGGGGGAAAGGGGGATAGCGTTTCATCGGACCGCCCGGCTTCTTGTACTCCACCGCTTCGTTGAAGAACCGCGACGGAGGGTAGTCATCCGCCTTGCTCTGTCCCTGGGAGGTCACCCACACCTTCTCGAGGTTCCAGATCCTCCGGCCCGCGTTCAGCAGGTGACGGGGGGTGACACCCAGACCGGTGGCCTCGTTGTAGAGATCCGCCATGCGCTGCACGGGGATGGCGTTGAGGATCACCGGCCGGTCACAGAATCCGAGGGCGTAGGCCACCGTGTTGTAGTCCTGGATGTACTTCATCACCCGGGGGACGATCTCCTCGTAGGTATCGCCTATGCCGACCAGTTCCTCGGGCGGGATGCCGAAGTGGTCGGCCCGGTCGAGCAGGAACTCGATGTTCCCCTTCTTCTGGTCGGGCGTACCGCCGGAGAACGGGTAGCGGTGCCGGTCGCCGTGACCGCGGTAGTTGACCGACCAGGCGAAACAGGAGGTGGCCAGGGACTTGCGCACATCGCCTCCGCCGTGGGCCGTGAGGGCTCGGCCCATGCCCTTGAACGACACCCGGTAGGGTTCGGCGGCCTCGCCCAGGCTGCGCACCATGGGGGCTACGCCTTCGGCCAGCCAGTCACCCACACCTTCCCGGTAGGCGATCTTCTGCATCAGGGTGAAGGCCAGTTCGGGATTTCCCCAACCGAGGTCGAGGCCGTCGGTGTACTCGTCGCCCACCACCCCGTTCTCGTGCATCTCGATGAGCATTGATATGACTCCAGCGGTTACCTCCGAGTCCATGCCGAGGCGCTGGACCCACTCGCCGCATTTCATCATGTCCTCCATGTCCTGGAGTCCGAGCCCGAGCCCGAACGGGCCGTTCATGGTGGCGTAGGTGCAGCCGACCACAAGTTCGAGCCCCTCGTACTTGTACCCGGGGGCGATCTTGAGGGCGTGCTTGCAGCCCACCGGGCAGCCCGGGCAAGCCTCGGGCCGGTGAAGGAGCTTGGCGTCGTACCTGTCGAGATCCCACAGGTCCGACTGCGGGTTCCGGGCCGGCTTCTCCGAGTCCCACAGCCATTTCCAGGTGCCCCCGTCGCGCCACAGCTGGATCGACTCGTCGTCTGCCACCAGCTCCCGGGCGGTCTTCTTGGAGAGACCCAGCAACTTGACCGGGTACTCGGCATACGTCCCCCGCGAACCGTAGGCGGCGATGGCCTTGAGGTTCTTGGATCCCATGACCGCGCCCATGCCGGTGCGCCCCCAGGCCACGTGGCGGTTGCCGATGATGCACGCGCATCGCACGAGGTTCTCGCCGGCGGGTCCGATGGCTGCCACGTCGAAGTGGGATCCCAACTCGGACCAGAGCGCCTCGGACGTTTCGAAGGTGTCCAATCCCCAGAGGTGGCGTCCGTCCTTGATCCGGACCTCTCCATCGGTGATCTCCAGATACACGGGACGCTCGGCCCGGCCCCGGACCACCAGAAGGTCGAATCCGGCCTGGCGGAGTTGGATCATGGATCCGCCGTTGGACATTCCGAGGTAGCAGCCGTCGGTGGGGGACTTGCTCATGAAGGTGGACCGGGATGCCGACGGCACCGAGGTCCCGGTGAGCGAGCCCGGTGCGAGGATCAAGGCGTTGTCGGGCGATAGCGCGCCGACTCCCGGCTTGACGAAGCGGTATAGGAGGTAGGAGCCGATGCCCTGGCCTCCGATGTACTCGAGGGCTAACTCAGGGGTGACCGGCTCGAAAGCCACTGTCCCGGCGCTCAGGTCGACGATGGCGATCTCCTGCAACCCGCCTCGTGACATGTCACCTCCCGATAGCTCCCCGACCGTCGTCGGTGGGGGAACACCCTGAATGTACCACCCGCAGCTGTCCCGTCGCGGCCGCGAGTTGTAGGCCCGTCCGGCAAACCCGCAAGCATCGGACAAGAACACGGACTGTGTCTCTAGAGAATAACGAAAAATTATGTTGTCTTCCTATGTCATAGGATGAGGATGTAGTAGAGTGTGGTAGGTACGCGAAACGTCCCGGACACGGACCTGGGCGGTGGGCGACGTGGGAAGCAGTGGATCGTTTGCCGAGCGAGCCGGATGCACGGAGAGAGGAACGGATCGGATGCCAGCCGATGTCTTGGTGGATCTGAGTACCGCAATGGCGATCATCGGGGTGATGATTGCGCTGTTCCTGCGTGCTGACCGCAGGATCGACGAGGTGGAGGCGAGGTCCGAGTCCCGGTTCGGGGAGGTGGAGGCGAGGTTCGAGTCCCGCTTGGACAGGGTGGATGCCCGGTTCGACAGGGTGGATGCCCGGTTCGACAGGGTGGATGCCCGGTTCGAGTCCATGGCGCGGGATATCGTGGAGATCAAGGTTTCGGTTGCCCGGATAGAGGGTTACCTGCAGGCCGGTGAAGGGTTTAGACCTGCCGGGAGAGACCGGCACACCTCCGAGCCGGACGTCGATCAGCCTCCAACCACCTACCGCCAGGCCGGATAGCCTGCCATCTCCGAGGTCCCTTCGGCTTCCGGCGTCAGAAGAGTTCTGCGAGGTCGTTGGCGTTGCTGATCGACGTGAGGTCGTAGAGGGCTTCCAGGAGCACTCCCGCGCGGCCATGGCCGATTGCGGGATCGGTGAGCCGGTGGAACTTGTCATCGAGCATGGCCTTGGGCATGGGTCGGCCGGGGCTTCCCAGGATGTCGTACATCAGCGCCGACTTGGTATAGGTCCGGCCTCCCGCCCGCAACTCGACGGTGTTGGGAACCTCGTGGAAGCGGCGGGCGGCGAACACCCTTGAACCTTCCGGATCCTCCACTATCTCGATGCGGCGGGCCATCCCACGCGCCACCGGGTCGGCGAGCCGCTCCTCGGTGAACCACTCGTGGCCGGGTTCGACTCCGAGTATGCCGAGGGCGGTTCCCCACTGGACGCTGTAGATACCCTCCCAGAAGCTCCGGGGGGCCGGATCGTACTGGTGGGGGCGCAGGTAGATGTCCGGAAGGTGGACCGTGACCTGCTCGATGTCCCCGGCGGAAAGGCCGTGTTCCTTCATGAGTTCGAGGCTCAACTGTATGCCTCCCTGCGACAGCCGGCTCGACGGCCACGGCTTCAGCTGGATCTCGCCGGCGGTGTAGCCGAAGGGCTCCGGGGAAGCTGCCATCGAGTCGATGTCGTACTCCTTCGTGCGCCTCTCCAGTTCGTCCGGCATCTCTCCGTAGCCGATCGAGGAGAGCAGCGCGGCCTGGATACCGTCGTGGCAGAGGAACAGGTTGCCCATTCCAACATGGCTGATCCGCTTGGGCTCGGGAGGGTTGAGCAGCTGCGACTGGCGAACCGGGTATCCCCAGCACAGTCCCATGGCGAGGTTGGTGGTCTCGGCGTCCAGGCCCAGCAGGCGGCATGTGGCCATCGCCAGGCATACGTTTATGTGGCGCTGGATGTCGCCGTCGTAGCGGGCGTAGTGGAATCGACCGTTGATCTCGTAGGTCACGCAGGCGGTGGCAAGCATCTCTGCCCCGGTAGCTCCCACTCTCTGGCCGATAGCGAGCACCGTGTGCACGAGCGAAGGTCCGATGTGGATGCCGGGCCCGGTCTCCTCGAAGTCGAGGGACCGGGCCAGCTGCGCATTGATCCCTGCCGCCAACTGGCCGGACGTCCGCAGGCCACCCCCGAGTATGACCGCCTCGGGCGTGCCGCCCACGTCGTGGGCATACGCGATGAACTCCTGACCCGATACGGGCAGGCCGCCGTAGGTGGTTCCGACCGTGTCGATGAACAGCCGCTGCATCCGTTCCCGAGCCCGCGCCGGTATGTCCGCGAGGTCCGCGCTAAGCAGTTCCTCGACCAGTCGGTTGGTTATGCCCATGGGTGCGACCCCCTGCCGTCTCGCTGCGACCATACCGCAACACGTGTCCGGCGGTTCGATCGCTACTAGGTTGCTTACCCGTAGCGGTTGTGGGTTTGGAGGGCCTGGCCATGGCGTCGTACGAGCTTGTGATCAAGAATGGCGTTCTCGTGGGATCACGAGCAGACCCGCGGAGAGCCGATCTGGCTGCCGATCGAGGACGGATCGTGGCCATCGAGGAACCGGGCAGGCTCGGCCCCGGAGTCCGGACGATCGACGCCGGGGGCCTCTACGTGATGCCGGGTGCCATCGATCCCCATGTTCATCTGGGCATGGGGGGCGGTTTCGGGTCGTTCCAGGCCGACACGGGGTCCGCGGCGATCGGCGGTGTGTCCAGCCTGTTCACGATCCTGATCGACAGCGGCCCCTACGAACCGCTGATCGCTGAGCACCGCGAGGTTCTCGACCGGGTGAGCCATGTGGACTTCGGGTTCCACCTGACCCTGATGACCGACGAACATGTGGACGCACTGGCGGGACTGGCCGAGCGGTGGGGGGTTAACTCCTACAAGTACTACATGAGCTTCCGGGGTGACGAGGGAGCATATCTGGGGATCGAGGGCACCGACGACGGCGCCTTCCACAGCATCCTCACCGGAGTTGCCGCGGTGGATGGCGTCCTCCAGATACACCCTGAGAACATCGAGGTCGTGTGGCGTCTCCGCGACAAGGTGAGGGCCTCGGGCCGGGATGATCTCCGCGCCTGGGACGAGAGCCGGCCGGCCTTCGTCGAGGCCGAGAGCATATGGAGGGCGTCCTTCTTCGCCGACCTCGTCGGGGCCAGGGTCTACTTCGTCCACCTGAGTTCGGCGCACGCTCTGGCCGCCGTTCGAGGCGCCCGGGCAGCCTTCCCAGGGTCTACCCTGCTCGCCGAGACCTGTCCTCACTACCTCACCCACACCCACGACTCGGAGCTCGGTGTGGTGGGCAAGATAAACCCGCCTCTCCGGGGAGACGACGACGTGAGCGCGGTATGGGAGGCCGTGGGGGACGGAACCATGGACACCGTCGGATCCGATCATGTGGGCAGGCGTCTGGAAATGAAGCGGGGATCGATCTGGACCGCTTCCGCAGGCTTCCCGGGTCTGCCGACGGTGTTACCGGTGCTGCTATCGGAGGGCCATCACCGTCGTGGACTCCCGCTGCCCGAGATAGCGCGCCTGGCGGCCCGGCGCCCGGCGGAGATCTTCGGCTGCGCCGACCGGAAGGGGGACCTCCGGGTCGGGATGGACGCCGACCTCGCCATCGTCGACCTCGACTGGACCAGGGAGGTCGACTCCTCCATGCTGGGCACCTGGGCCGACTACAGCATCTACGACGGCTGGTCTCTGACCGGATGGCCGCGGTATACCGTGGTCAGGGGCGTAGTGGTTCAAGAAAACGGGGACCTGGTCGGCCCTCCGGGTTGGGGACAACACATACGCCGCGGTTAGTGGTTTGTGGCTTGTGGTTTGTGGTTTGTGGCTGGTACTAGGTGAACGGCTGCCACACTTCGCCGGTGCACAGAGCCACCAGCACACAGTGTGGTGGATAGAATATCTAAGAAGATATAGGAGTTCAATATAGCGTGTGATATGCTATGAATTGAAGGAGCAACGCAACTGCAAGGGGGATGACCCCGATGGAATTGACCGATACGCTTCTCGCCACCGTGGTGAACGTCCTGGCCACTTCGGCGATAGTGGTACTTGCCCTGGCGCGGTGGATGCAGGGCCGCTTCAACCGGCTAGACGACCGGCTCGATCGTCTAGCCCGGGACTTCTACGCCCACAGCCACGAGCATGGCGCCAACACAACCGCCGGCTAGTTGCTGTTGGATTATTCAAGTCACAAGCCACAAGCCACTAGCCACTAGCCACCAGCCACTCGATCACCTCGTTGACGGGCACCACGTCGGCGTACTTGGCATCCATGTCGAACAGGCTGATGTCGTGGCTTATCGGTATCCGGTCGAACACGCACTCCTCGACGACGATCGTGTGGAAGTTGTAGGAGAAAGCGTCGGCGACCGTGGCGCGGACGCATCCGCCGGTGGTGGCTCCGGTGACCAGAACCGTGTCGGCTCTGAAGTCGACCAGGTAGCTGGCCAGGGCGGTTCCGAAGAAAGCGCTGGCGTGCCGTTTGGGGAGCAACACATCGCCCTCCTGCGGGGCGATCTGCTCGATGAACTGGTATCCGCGTTCCGGGATGGTGGTCACGAGGGGGTTGATCTGACCGAAACGCCCTGCGTCGACAGCTCGCTTGGGGGCGACGTACGGATAGATGATCGGCGCTCCGGCAGCTCGGGCCGCATCGAGCAGCCGAGCCACATGGCCGACCGCCTCCCATGCCTGCTCACCGCAGGCGGTCGGGTACATGGTGGTGATCGCCTCCTCGATCGGGGCAGGATGGTCCCCGGCGATCCGGTACTGGAGATCGATGACGAGTACCGCCGGCCGCTTCCCGAATCCGACCCGGTTGGCGAACCCGGCCAACCGGTACACACCCCTGTCGGCCTCAGGCACCGAGGCCATCCACGTGGGGTCGCTCATACCGTCCCTCCCCGTTCCGTTCGGATGTCGTCGGCCAGAGAGTCGAACTCGTCCAGCATTACCAACTCCTGGCGTTCCCCCCATGAGATCATACGGTCCTCGATGGCGGGGTCGGCCTCGTCCGCTGCCAGCCGTGCCAGCGCCTCGCGGGCCGCGCTGACCATGCTCCGGAGCAGCAGGCTGGCTCGCAGGATGATGCGGAAGCCGAGTTCCTCGAGTCGGGCGGTGGGCAGCAGAGGCGTCTTCCCGCCTTCCACCAGATTCGCCACCAGAGGGACACCCGGAAACGCGGATCCCACCACGGCCAGCTCGGCCTCCGATCGGGGCGCTTCCACGAACAGTGCGTCGGCGCCGGCCGCCAGGTACGCCTCTGCCCGTGAGATGGCCTCGGCGAGGCCCATGACGTTGCGAGCGTCGGTTCGGGCGATCACCATCAGATCGGGATTCGATCGGGCTCGGGCGGCTGCCTCGATCTTCTCCGCCATCTCCGGGGGCGTGACCAGCCGCTGGCCTTCGAAATGCCCGCACCGCTTGGGATCCTGCTGATCCTCGATCTGGACCGCCGATGCCCCGGCTCGCTCCAGTTGGTACACGGATCTCATCACCGACAGGGGACCGCCGAACCCGGTGTCGGCGTCGACGATGAGGGGCAGCCGGCAGGCTTCCCGGATCCTCCCTACCTGTTCGACCAGTTCGGTCCGGCTGACCAGCCCTACATCCGGAAGCCCGAAGACGGAGTTGGCGAGCCCCGCGCCGGTGACATAAGCCGCCGGGAAGCCGGCCCGCTCCACCAACCGGGCGCTGAGAGCGTCGGTGACTCCCGGCACGACGATGCTCCCGGCGGCAAGGATCCGGCGGAGGGTGCGGGTCGGGAGTGCGGGGGCGGCACCCCCGAGACCTGGTGGGATTCCCTTGTCCTGCATCCTGGGAACTTAGCGCCGCCTGACCGTCACGGTCGTCTCGGAGGCTATAGGCTTCGAGACACGTTCAGAGGGAGGAATCCGTGACGGTGGTGACGAACGTCAGCCCCCGGGAGCACATCGAGTTCGTACGGGGACGGGACGTGGCTTGGACGAGTTTCGATCCGGACGGCGCGCCATCCGGCCGCCGGGTCAAGTACCTGACCAGGGGATTAGACAGTGCTGCCTTCAGCGGTCTGGTACGCCTTCCGGCCGGGTACGAGGCCCCGTTCGGCGCCCACGCGCAGCAGGCCGAGCTCTACGTGCTGGAAGGGGCGCTTGGCGTGGGTGACATCGGATGCGGCCGCAACAGTTACCTGTTCGTACCCGCCGGGGTCGGGTACGGCCCAGTGGTTGCGCGCGACGACACCACGATCCTGGCCCACTACGAAGGATCGGCGGATCTGGTCGAGCCTTCGAGCGGTGCCGAGCCTACGATCATCGACACCGATTCGTGGGAGTGGACCTGGGGAGCCGGGGTGGGGCTTCCGAAGGGCCTGTGCCACAAGACCGTGCGGTACGACGAGACGACCGGGGAGCGCACGTTCCTGCTGGGGGTGGTTCCGTGGTGGGACTCGCCTCTCCTCGAGTTCCACCCCTGCGTCGAGGAGTGTTACGTCATCCAGGGCGATATGTTCATGGACAACGTGGCCGAACTCGGCGCCATGGGTCCGGGCGACTACTTCTGGCGCGACCCCTGGGTCAGCCATGGCCCGATGCGAACCAAGGACGGGTTCATCGCCCTGCTGCGACATGATCGTCACCATGTGAACTACTTCATCGATCGGGCCGGTACCACCCCGGAGGAAAACAGGGCTCTCGTGGAGAGTGGGCACTTCGACGAGTAACGTTCGGACCGGCCGACCAGTCGAGAGGAGACAAAGTGGACGTGTTCGAGGCGATGCGGACCCAGCGCAGTGTCAAGCGCTTCAAGCCGGATCCGGTGTCGGACGACGACATACGGAAAATCCTGACGGCCGCCACGTGGGCTCCCAACGGCGCAAACGCGCAGCCCTGGGAGTTCATAGTCGTCAAGGACCCCGAACTGAAGCGCAAGATCGCAGACATCTACCGGGACGGCTGGGACTTCCTGCGCGATCACCCACGACGCCAGGGAAGGAAGGCGTACGACAGCCGGACCGGCCAGAAGACCATGATCAAGATGTCCTACTACTTGCGGGACCACCTCGAGGAGAGTCCGGTTCTCATCGTCGTCGCGATGAACATCACCAAGAACAACTATCCCCGGTACGGGGTCCTCAAGGCCTTCCGAGCGGAGGTGAACTACACGTCCACCGTGCCCTGTATCCAGAACCTGATGCTTGCGGCCAGGGCTCTCGGCATCGGAACATGCTTCACCACCGCGATGAACATCGTCGAGGAAGACGCCAAGATCTTGCTGGGAATGCCCGAAGAGACACAGATCATCGCCTTGATACCCTTGGGTTATCCCACTGGCGAGTTCAAGCCTCTAAAGCGGATCCCCGCCGCGGAGTTCACGCATTGGGACGGTTGGCAGGGAGATTGAGCGTTTGACGAGCAGTAGCGGCATCCGAGGCGCGGCAGGTAAGGCGGGCCGCGGGGGGTCTGTCGAGAGGGTCCTGGCGGTCGACGGTCTGAACACGACGTTCAGGACCCATGACGGCCCGGTGCCGGCGGTCCGTGACGTCTCCTTCGAACTCCGCAAGGGCGAGTTCCTGGGCCTGGTCGGGGAGTCCGGGTGCGGGAAGTCCACGGTGCTGATGTCGATACTGCGATTGCTCCCGGAGAACGCCGACATGAACGCGCGCGCGCTGGTGTTCGAGGATCGCGACATGCTCGATCTGTCGGATGAGGAGATCCGGCTGTTGAGGGGGCGCCGGATAAGCCTCATTCCCCAGCGCCCCATGAGTTCGCTGAGTCCCGTCGCCACCATCGAGAGGCAGCTCAAGTGGTACCTCCAGCGGGACGGTGCGAGAAGACCGGAAGAGTTGACCGGAGCGATGGAGTCGATGCTCGACCGGGTGGGACTTCGAGCGGCGGTCGAACGCCTCTCCGGATACCCCTACCAGTTCTCCGGAGGCCAGTTGCAGCGGATGCTCATTGCGATCGCGGCGCTGGTGGGAGAGCCGGACGTACTGATGGCCGATGAGCCCACCACCACCCTCGATGTGACGGTTCAGGCGCAGGTGCTGAGCCTCCTTCTGGAAGCGAGGGACAGGTTGGGGCTGTCTGTGATCATCGTCACCCACGACCTGGGTGTGATCGCCCAGACATGTGACCGGGTGGCGGTCATGTACGGCGGGAGGCTGGTGGAGATGGCCGATGTGAACACGCTGTTCCACGAGCCGCGCCATCCGTACACCATCGCCTTGCTCGATTCGCTGCCGAGCCGGCACCGGAGAGGGGAGCCGTTGACCTCGATCGAGGGAAGCGCCATCGGCTCCAACCTCCTCGATGGGTGTCCTTTCGCCCCACGGTGCCCCAGCGTCATGGATCACTGCCACACCGATGTGCCGGAGGAGCGAACCGTCGAGGAGACCTTCGTGCGCTGCCATCTCTACGCGGGTGCGGGTCATGGCTGAAGTCCCGAGGCTGGAAGTACGCGACCTCGTGAAGCACTTCCCGGTGCGGCGGGGTACGTTCGCCAAGGCCCGGGAGTACGTCAAGGCCGTGAACGGCGTTTCCCTGGAGATCCGCGACGGCGAGACGGTGGCCATCGTCGGCGAGTCGGGCTGCGGCAAGTCGACCATCGCCCGGTTGATCCTCCGGCTGGAGCGTCCCACATCGGGGAGCATCCGCCTCGACGGCGAGGACCTGCTCGCGATGGAGGATACGACCTCCGCCCGGCGAGCCGTCCAACTCGTGTCGCAGAACCCCTGGTCGGCGTTGAACCGCCGCAAGACCATCAAGCACACTCTCACCCAGCCGCTCAAGGTCCACGACCTGGTGGACACCCGGGCCGGTAGGACCGTGCGGGCAGCGCAGTTGCTGGAGGAGGTCGGCCTGTCACCGGATTACCTCTACAGGTTCCCGAGCGGGATCAGCGGAGGTGAGTTGCAGAGGGTCACCATCGCCAGAGCGTTGGCGGTCTCGCCCGGGGTACTCATCCTCGACGAGCCGACCGCCAGCCTCGACGTGAGCGTAAAGGCCAGCATCATCAACCTGCTCATCGACCTTCGCGACCTGGAGAATCTGACCTACCTCTTCATCACCCACGAGATCGATATCGCAAAGCACGTGAGCGACCGGATCGCGGTCATGTACCTCGGGCGGATCGTCGAACAGGGCCCCACCGAGGAGATTTTCGAGAACCCCCAACACCCCTACACGCAGTCGCTACTCGGGTCGGTACCTGTCCCCGATCCGCAACTGCGGGCCGAGCTGAAGCCCATCTCCGGTGAAGTGCCATCCGCTATCGACCTGCCTTCCGGATGTACCTTCCACACGCGTTGCCCCTACGTCTTCGACCGCTGCCCGGAGGAGATTCCCGAGCTGTCGATGATCGATTCCCGGCACCTGGCCGCCTGCCACCTGATGGAGCAAGGTAGGTAGCTCCTGGCTCGGTCCGGGGACTCGCTGTTGACAGCCCAGAGTCGAAGTGGCTCAGGTCGGGTGGCCGGGCCGGTCCCATACCGCAGCCGAGCAGGCTGAGGGTGTCCTCCCCGTCGCTGGGTGTTGCCTTCTTCAGCCTCGGCAACCGGGGTCCGACCCAGGTGGCCGCACTCGGATCCGAGCTCGAAGACCTAGGGATGGATCATCTGTTCGTCACCGAGTCGAACAACGACGCGATGACGACGATGGCTGTGATGGCATGCGCCACGTCGACCGCCACGATCGGATCCGCCATTGCCAACATCTACCTGCGCCATCCCCTTCACATGGCCCAGGCAGCGGCGGGGGTGGAGGAGGTGTCGGGCGGCCGGATGCTCCTAGGTCTCGGTGTTGGGCATCAGATGGTCAACGTCGACAGTCTCGAGTTGGACATGTCCCAGCCGGTACGCGACATGCGCGAGTACGTGGAGTTGGTGCGCGCCGGCCTCGCCTCGCGGGGCGCACCGATCGGCTACGAGGGATCCCGCTTCACCGCGAGGGGCCCGCGCGCCACGGTGGCATGGGCACCGGACCGGCGCGTGCCCATCGTGGTCGCCGCACATGGCCCGAACATGGTCCGCATGGCGGCGGAAGTATCGGACGGTATCTTCACGTCTGTGGTCAGCCGCACCCAGATAGCTCGGCTTCGGGCCCTGATGGACGAGCACTGCGGGATGATCGGCCGGGATCCGTCCGAGTTGCGGATCTACACGATGGTCTACGCCTGCATCGACGACGATGCCTCCCTCGCGCTGCACCGCCTCAGGGAGAGGGTCGAGTTGACCCTGATCCAGATCAACTACCGGCGCCAACTCAGAAGGGAGGGGAAGTTGCTCGGAGAAGCCCTCCTCACCGACGCCGACGTGGCGGAGTTGGGGATAGCGGGATCCGTGGAGCATGCTCGCCACCTCCTCGGCGAGTACCGGGCAGCAGGAGTGGACGTGCCGATCCTGGCGCCGTTCACCCGTGACCCGGCTGACGTGGATACGGGATACCGTTCTTTCTCGGTCGATGCCTACCTGGCCCTCGCGGATCTCGTCGGCTACTGAGGGTCCATCTGGCCGACCACTATCTGGCTGATGGCGACGGTGGGGGCGAACGACGCCACCGCCAGGACGGTCTCCGCGAAGTCCTCCGGCTCGATCTTCGGGACGTCGCGCCCCGCTGACATGCCGCTGCGCACCGTCGACGCGATCACCACTTCGGTTACCTTGACGCCCCGTTCGATGACCTCGCCTCGCAGGGATTCGGCCAGCCCGATCATTCCCCACTTGGCGGCCGAATAGGACGCTCCTGTCGGGAAACCACGGATCCCCGCGCCCGAGTTCATCCCGATCACGTGCCCGCGGACCCCATCCAGCGGCGCCTGGCCGACCATCTGCTTGATGGCTGCGCGTGCGCAGTAGAACACGCCGTTGAGATCGGTCGCGATGACCTTGTCCCAGTCCTCCGGCGCCATCTCCTCCACCCGCCCGCGGATGAAGTTGCCGGCGTTGTTGACGAGGATGTCGAGCCGTCCGAACTCCTCGACCGTGCGGGAGACCGCCGAGGTGGCTGCGGTACGATCGGTCACGTCGAGGGGACATGCCGCCGCGATGCCCCCTCGGGCCCGGATGGTGGAGGCGACCGACTCTGCTGCACCCATCGACCTGGCAGTGCACATCACCCGCGAACCGGCCTGCCCGAACAACACGGCGATGGCCTTGCCGATGCCGCGACCGGCGCCGGTGATGAGGCTCACCTTGCCGTTGAGGTGGTTCACCGCACCGTTTCGTACAGGTGGTAGCGGGCGCCGGATCCGGGGGCTCGGACCACCGCGCCACGCAGTACACCGAGATGGGGGAGGAAGAGATCCCGCGGGTCGGCGAGGATCTCCGTTCCTAATTCACGGGCCCGCGTGACAGCCGCGTCGATGTCCGGCACGTCGAATCCCATCGCCAGGTAGCCGATATTGGGGGCCTCCGCCCGGCCAACCAAGTCGTCGCACTCGTAGTTGAGCGGGGAGCAGAGCGCCACTTTCCCGAACATGTGCCCGCCCTTTACGAACAGCACGTGCGTGCGGGCGTCCTCGGGCAGGCTTAGGAAGTTGTTCTGCTCGGGCCGGTCGAGGATCTCATCGATGAGGGGCTCCATTCCCAGCACCCGCCGGTGGAACTCGACCGCCGCGTCCATGTCGCGTACATAGTGAGCGGACGTCGTTACCTGCGTGAACCCTGTCGGCGTCATGCCGTGGGAATCCAGGAAGGTCGCCATCTCCCCTGTCTGGGTTCGAGTACCGCGAACCAGCTGAACGAGATTGACCGGTACCGAGTCGGGCGCCTCGAAGACCACTTCGGTGGGGGACCCGACCGCCTTGCTCATCTCGTAGGTGGTCGGGAGGCTCCAGAACCGGTACCCGGCCTCGCTCAGCCTGCGCGCTGTCTCGTGGATGTGGTTGTTGTAGAAGTTGAGGTTCCCGAGGCCGATCCACCTCGTCTGGCGTTCGGCTCTCACCTCCTTGCGGGAGTCGGCGTGGAACCGGACCAGCATGACCCGGCCGACCGAACTCCCCGGATAGGTGGCCAGGACTGCCTCCGCCTTCATGCCCGGCGGTGACTGCCACTGCCCAGCGAGCGACTCTCCCGACCAGTCCTGCGGTTCGGTGACCCTGAGTCCGATCACGTCCCGGTAGAACTCCAACGAACGCTCCATGTCCGCGACGCCGATGAACGAGATGCCGAGCGCGGATCCGGTCCTCTGTTTCGCCAAAGTGGTGCTCCTGGATGGTGGGTGGTGGATGGTAACGGACCACCTGGCACCTGGCACCCGGCACCCGGCAGCTACCCTGCGGGTCGATGGGTTCCCGGTCGCATATCGGCTTGTCGCGAGCGCTGGCTCCTTCCACCGGATCATGGGCGCGGTTGGTCAGGAGGGCTGAGGCTGCCGGTCTGGGTCAGGTGAACAGCGCCGATACGGCCGGCGCCGACTGTTTCGTGGATGGTGGCGTCGCGGTGGCCGTTACTTCGTCTATCCGCCTGGCTGTTTCCGTCGCCCTGCCCACGCGGTCCCCCCTGCAGACGGCCATCGCCGCGGGATCGCTTGCGGATCTGGCGCCGGGTCGGGTGACTCTCGGGTTGGGTATCGGCAGCCTGGACACCAATGAGACCCGCCATGGCGCGGGATACTCCCCTCCGTTGCCCAGGATGATGGACTTTCTGCGTGCGGTCAGCGCCTTGCTCCGGCGTTCGGCCGGTGAACCGGTCACACACGAAGGGCCCTATTACCGGGCTGTCGGGACGGGAATGGGTCTCGAGCCGGAGGAGCTACCGGTGATCCTGGGTGCACACGGGCCTCGGATGACCGAGTTGGCGGCCGCGGAGACAGACGGGGTGATCGTTCACATCTTCACTCCCCTTCAGACTCTCGCGGAGCGGCTAACGCTGGTGACTCGCATTCGCCCGGATCCCTTCTGGGTCGGAGTCGGGCGCCCGGTTGCCGTTCACGAAGACCTCGACCGTGCTATGGAACTGGCCCGCCTGGAGTTGGCCGGTGTACTTTCCATTCCACGATTCCAGCCGCGGCTTATCGAACTGAGAGGGCAGGAGGGGGCCGCCGAACCGCTCAACCATCTGCGCGAGGGCAGGGCGGCTGCCGCGGTATCTGCCATCGACGACGACCTGGTCCACCAGTTCGTCACCGTGACCGAGCCAGGCCGCATCGTTGCCCAACTCGCCGAGATCGCAGGCGTGGACACCGTGGTCCCGGTTCCCGTCGGTATCTTTGCTCCTATCGTGGCGGCGAGGCTGGGGTTCGACTTGAGCGCGTTCGAGGAGTCGAGAGCAGCCCTGCTGGCGGCACTCCTCGAGTGAGTGAAGGAGGGACAGTGGTAGGAGCGATGGAGTATGTCACCGTCGGCGTTTCCGACCTGGACGAGTCGGTCCGGCTCTTCAGCGATGTGATGAAGCTCGACGTGGAAGCTGAATACGTTCCCTCGAAACACCTGCTGTCGCTGTGGGGGGTGGAGGGCATCGAGGGGGCACGGGTCGTAGAGTTGTCCTGTTCCGGCTATCCGGTGGGACGGCTTCGCCTGCTCGCCACAACCCCGCCCCGCACGGTCCGCGTACGCGACGATCACGGCGGCCCCGACACAGCCACCGATGTGGGGGTCAAGGCGATCGACTTCTACGTACGGCCACCGATCAGGCGCTGGATCGATACACTTGAGAACGCTGGCTGCCGGGCGCGTTCGGAGCCCATACGCTGGGAGATCGGAACGGTGGAGAGTGAGGAGATCAACATCTCCGGTCCGGACGGCTACCCGATGCTGCTAATGGTGGCCTGGCGCCATCCGGAGGCCTTCCGTCGCAAGTTCGATGCGGCAAAGCCCTTCAGCGAGGTCGCCACCACCTCGGTGGTGTGCGGAGATCTGGCTGCCAGCCGACACTTCTACGGTGATGTGCTGGGACTCACCAAGTTCACCGACGACGAGGTCGAGGACGAGTACCGGGAACTCGCCGACACGCTGACCGGCGTGCCTTCCGGGACCCGCGTCCGGTTGATCCTCTACGGGGCCGAAGGCGAGCCGAGCGGGAAACTCCTCCTCGTCCACTTCTACGAGGCGTCGGTGCGGAGGCTGGAAGGCCGGATGCGTCCCTATCATCTGGGGGTGGCGATGTTCACCCATACGACGGGCGATATCGAGGCTGTCCATCGTCGGGTTCTGGCTTCGGGGAACTCGGTCCTCGTGGGTCCTGCCGAAGTTCCCGAGTACCGGGGTCGGGTGATGGTCATGGCCGGACCCAACGACGAGTTGTTCGAGATCATCGAAGCGGCCGGTTGACAGCCATTTCGCAACCTAGAAGGAGTCTCCGACAGATGGAAATCAAACGTCGCTACGTCTACGCGGGAGACCGTAGGGTGCACTACCGCCGGGCCGGTTCCGGCCCGCCGCTCGTGATGCTGCATGCCTCGCCGGGCAGCTCCTACGTGCTCGAACCGTTGATCGCTCTCCTGGCCGGTTCGAGGACCGTTATCGCCATAGACACACCCGGATACGGGGAGTCGGAGGGTCTCGGGATCGACGAACCAGAGATCGACGCCTTCGCAGTTGCGCTGGTCGACACCCTGGATGCCCTCGGGCTAGGGAGGTTCGACCTCTACGGAACGCATACCGGCTCGAAGATCGCGGTCGAGTTCGCGGGCAACAACCCCGGACGGGTGCGGCGCCTCGTACTGGACGGGATCGGCGCCTACACGCCGAAGGAGAGAGCCGACCTACTCGCCAACTACACCATCGACCTCTCGCCCGAATGGGACGGCACGCACCTGGTCCGGGCTTGGGCGATGCGGCGGGACATGCACATGTTCTGGCCCTGGTTCAGCAGAGACGGTGACCACCGCATGCCGATGGACATCCCGTCCACCGGGGAGATGCACGATCACTTCGTCGACTTCCTGAGGGCGATCCCCGACTACGGGAAGGCCTACCGAGCCTCTTTTCGCTACAACGTCCCGGAAGGAATGGGCCGACTCACGGTGCCCACCCTCATGATCGCCCTCCCCGCCGATCCCCTGTACCAGTACCTGGCGGGCGGCGCCGATCTGGGGGACCACGTGACCGTGGAGACCGGCGCTACCGACGTGGCGAGGCTTGCCGAACTCACCGCTTGTTTCCTGGGGGAGGGTGACCAACTCCCGGACGCGTCCCCGGAGACCGAGCCCGAGTTGGTGCCGGGTTCCCTGCGGCGGCGCTTCGTCGAGGTCTCGGTAGGGGCTCTCCACGTCCACTGGAGCGGCGGGGAAGGCCGACCCCTCGTGATGCTTCATGCTTCGCCCACCTCGGCGAGGAATCTGGATCCGCTGACCACCCGGTTTGCCGCCATGCGACCTGTGATCGCGTTCGACAACCCCGGCAACGGGGACTCGTCGCCGGTACCGGGTGAGCCGGAGATCGCCGACCTCGCCGAGGTACTCGTCGAAGGGCTCGACGGCCTGGGAGTGGGAGACTTCGATCTGTACGGTTCGCACACCGGAGCGCACATCGCCATCGAGATGGCTATCAGCCAGGGTTCCCGGGTCTCCGCCCTGATCCTCGACGGGATCATCCCCTACGACGAGTCTCAGGCCCGGGAGTGGCTCGACCGGTACCCGCCGCCCATGGTTCCGGACCGCCACGGCAGCCACCTGGTGTGGGCCTGGAACTTCATGCGGGACCAAGTGGTCTTCTGGCCGTGGTTCTCCCAGAAGGCTGAGAGTGTCCGCCACGGCGCGTCCATGCCCCACCCCGATGTGCTCCACGACCGGGTTCTCGAGATGCTGAAGGGGGGCCGCACCTATCACCATCAGTACGCGGCCGCATTCCGCTACCGAACCCAGGAGAGACTCCCGCTGGTCGACGTTCCGACGCTCGTCTGCGCAGGACCCACCGACCCGCTGCTGGAACACCTGGCCGCAGTTCCCGACATCCTGCCCGAGGCCGACGTGCTGGCCCACCCGGGGCTGGCTACCGGCGCCGATGCTGATGACACCGTCTTCGAGTTCGTCCGGTTCCTCTCGGGCGCCGCTGGTCGTTGACCATGGCAGGTGGGGGCGCCCGACTGGTCGCGGCGATGATCAGCACGTCGGAGGCGGATCGCCACATCGACCTGTTCCGTGATGTGCTCGGCATGGAGGTGGTGTCGGAGCAGGCCCTCACCGGTAGGGAAGCGGGAAGCCTCTGGGGAGTGGACGCCCGCTCGGCCCGGGTCACGATGCTCACCACCCCTCCCAGCTACGCGGGGGTGGCCCTGGTCGAGTTCGACCCGGTGTCCGAAGTCGTCATACGCGACGGCATGCAGGGGATCGACACCGATGCCCTCAAGGTCATCGATGTCGTGACCTCCGATGCGGAGGCAGGCTTCGCCCGGTTCGAGGAAGCCGGCTTCATGGTGTCCGATGTGAGGTCCAGCTACGAGATCGAGGATGGGGCGGTGACCGAAACTCACGCCTACGGTCCGGAGGAGGTCGTGATCGGCATCCTCGACTTTCACACCATCGAGGCCTCCAGGTTCGTAGAGTTGACCGATCGCCTGTTCTCGGAGGCGATGAGCATCTCGGTGCCGGTCGACGACCTGGATCCCGTTGTCGAGTGGTACGACCGGGTGCTCGGCCTCGAAGTGGTACACCGGTACGGCTTCGACGCCGAGAGCTTCAAGGACCTGGTCGGAACCGACTCTTCGGCCTGGAACGTAAGGGGCACCAACATCGGCCGTACGACCCAGGAGTTCTACTTCGGGGTCATCGACTACGGAACGGGGGACACGACCCGGCGCTCGCTGCGGGAAAGCGCCCGGCCTCCCAACCGGGGGATCGCCGGCGCGGTGTGCACGGTCGCCGATCTCGGCAGGGTCGTGTCGGCGGCCAAACCGGACGAGATGATCGCGGAGCCGGTTGAACTCGCGGTCGGGCCCTGGGGCCGTACCCGGGCGATGACCCTTGTGGCCCCGCACGGCATCGTCCACACGGTCGTGGAGGTCCTTTGAGCCGCGGCTTCTCTCATGCGATCGTCGGCGTTACGAGCCTGGACGAGGTGGTGAGGCTGTGGGTCGACACGTTTGGGCTCTCGGTGATCCGACAGGTCGAAGGTGACGATCCCGGATTGGAAACGCTGTGGGGGTTGCCGTCCGGCAGTATCCGCCGCCAGGCGCTGGTGGGGATGCCCGCAGCGGTGACCGGCCGGCTGCACCTCGTCGAGTTTGTGGATCCGCAGCCGGCGGTGCGCGAAGGGGCCCGAGCCTTCGACCTCTGTCCCAAGAACCTCGACGTCCGGCTCACCGGGATGCAGGAGCGCTACGAGGAGTTGGTCGGGGCCGGCTGGGTGATGGGCTCGACCCCGGTCAGGATGCCGGTCGACACGATGGAGATCTACGAAGTGCAACTCAAGGGACCGGATGTGACCAACCTGTCGCTCGTGGAGTTGGTCGGTGACGGTCTTCCATACACGCCGCGGGGATACATGGCGGTCACCCAGGTGGTCGGTACCAATGCGGACAACCCGTCCGAGCGTGCCTTCTTCGAGGAGGTGTTCGAGCTCGAGCACCTCGACTACCACCTGTTCGAGGGCCCCGAAGTGGAACGCATGGTCGGGCTCCCGGCCGGTGCCAAACTCGACATGCACATCCTCGGCGACCCGCACGACGACTTGGGCAAGATCGAGCTCGTGCAGTACGTGGGCGTTGAGGGAACCGACCTCTACCCGAGCGCCCGACCACCCGCCTGCGGGTTCCTCGGAGTCGCCTTCGACACCGACGACCTAGACGCGCTGGTCTCCCGCGCCGAGGTCCGAGGACACCCCGTCGAGTCGCTGCCAACCGCCGATACCGTGACTGGAGGAGGCCCCCGCGTCGTGGTCACGAGCCCGGCTGGATGGCGAATAGAGGTTTGTGGCTAGTGGCTTGTGGCTTGTGGCACACCACAACGGACAACGGACTAGCGTGATGTCGATTCCCGGGCGGACGGTGAGATGTGGACCCTGAACTGAGAGCAGCGATCGAGAAGATCCACACTCCGGCCGGGTGGGTCCATCTGGCCACTATCGGTCCCGATGGCAGCCCACATGTTGCGCCGATGATGATGGGGCTGCGCGACGGGGTCCTGCTGTTCAGCCTCACGGGCAAGCAGAAGAAGCGCAATCTCGAGCGTGACCCGCGGGCGACGGTATCGCTCGCGCAGGCCGGCACGTTGGCTCACGTGATCGCCTGGGGTTCCATCGAGATGCGCCACGATGGCGAGGCCCACCGTCTCTGGTCGGAAATGATCAAGAACGCCTTCGGCGACTCCGGATATGTCGACCGGAAGCGCCCGTTGAGCCTCGAGGGCACGAGCCTTGGCGTGATGACGGTAACCCGGCACCGGGCTTACGGTATCGAGTGACAGTCGCGGTTCGCCGGGCATACGCGGACTACCGCTTCGGGCAACTGCACTACCGGATGGCGGGGTCCCGCGACGCCATCCGGACTCCCCTCATGTGTTTCCACCTGAGCCCCGTGTCGGGCGTGATATACGAGAGTCTGCTGGGAGAGATCGGCAATGACCGGTTGGCAATCGCGCCGGACAATCCGGGCTTCGGAGGCTCCGATCCACCGGGCTCGCCTCCCACGATCGGTGACTACGCCGCGGTGATGGGGGAGTTCGCTGACTCGTTGGGGCTGGGACCGGTGGACGTGATCGGCTACCACACCGGGGCCAAGATCGGCATCGAACTCTCGCTGCAGCGGCCCGAGTTGGTGCGCAGGCTGGTGCTGGTCTCGACTCCGGTATACACCGAGGAGGAACTGGCCCGCCAGCACGCGACGCTCGGCAAGCCGAGTTGGTTCGACGAGGGGGGCGCGCACCTGCTTGAGGTGTGGGACGGGCACTGGGAGTGGCGCGGTCCGGATCAGACCATCGAGATGGTCCATCAGACCGTGGCCGAGGTCTTCCGCGCCGGAAGCCGCGCCTGGTGGGGCCATCGGGCGGCGTTCGAGTACCAGATGGGCGACCGGCTCCCGCTCGTCACCCACCCCACACTCGTCCTTTGCCCGCACGACGACCTCCTCGAACCCACCAGACGTTCGGAGCCCCTCATCCGCAACGGAAGACTCCTGGAGCTACCCGGCTGGGGCCACGGCATGATGGATGTACACACCGAGGAGTTCGCCGGCATACTCAGGGGTTTCCTCGACGAGGACTGCTGATGGTCCGTTGCCCGTTGTCCGTTGTCCGTCATCTGACCGCTAACCACTGACCCCGTCGTATAGCATCCTTCTCTATGACGTTCATCATCACCGAAGCATGCATCGATGAGAAGGACGCCTCTTGTGTCGACGTCTGTCCGGTGGACTGCATCCACGAGGGTGAGGACCAGTTCTACATAGACCCCATCGAGTGCGTCGACTGCTACGCCTGCGTGCCCGTGTGCCCGGTGAAGGCGATCTATCCCGAGGACGAGGTCCCCGAACGCTACGCCGCCTACATCGACAAGAACTACCTGTACTTCGACGTTACGCCACCAACTCGCTGATCAGGGCGACGTGAAGCACCGGACCGTCACGGGACGCATCGCCTACCGGCGGTTCGACGGCTTGGTCCGGGGGAACGAGAGCTTCCACCTCACCGCCCACACCGACGGCGACCGGACCATCAGGGCGGTATCGGAGATCTACGACTCGGGCATCCTTCGTGATGTCACCTATACGGCCGACCGTGATTGGCGTCCGAAGGATGCGGCGATCCGGCTCAGGATCCACGACCGGTTCGTCGGATCGAGTTGGTTCCGTTTCGACGGACGGAGGGCGGAATGCGAGGCGTTCCTCGCGGACGGCGGGCGGATCAGCCAGAACCTGGTCCTCGAAGCTCCTCCCGACAGCTTCAACCCGCATCCGGTACAGGCCGACATGTGGCACTTCGCGGCCTACCGTCACAACGGGGAACGGGTACAGACGATGAAGGTGCTCACCGCCTCTCCGCTTCATGACGGTGCATCCGGACCGTTGCTGGCCTCGCTCGACGTGCCGATCGAGTACCTGGGCACGGAGGAGGTGAGGGTCCCGGCCGGAACCTTCGACGCAGAACACTTCCGCTTCCTCCACGAGAATGGCTGGCCACCCCAGGATGCCTGGTGCTGGGGAGATGACCTGATTCTGATCCGGATGGACTGGGACTATACGGAGACCACCTACGAACTCGTAGAACTCATCAGTTGCTAGCCCCGATTCTTCATGCACGGGGTTTGTCTGATCGAAGAAGGGGCTTCTGATCGGACTCCTGACCTGGTATAAGGGCGGACTCGACAAGCCCGTCCGAGCCGACATCCACCGTCACCCGTCGGGTGCATGCGGACCGAGCCGCGAAAACAGGCCTGAAGTGGCCTTTCGTCGGTGGGTGTGTCGGGAAACATGAAGAATCAGGGCTAGTTGCTAGCGTTAGATCGGGTGGTTTCCGGTCTCGGTAGTGCTTTGCGTCGGTGTGCACCAAGGGTTCAGTGCGATCGCCTGCGGTCCTAAGGCTTGGAACCAGTCACCTGCTAGCGAGTCTCAGGGGCCCACCTCCATGGGCAGGTCGGGATCGCGACCCCACTCGGTCATCGAGCCGTCGTACACGGACACGTTCTCGTGGCCCAGCAACAGCAGGGCAAATGCGTCGGTGGTTGCGGAGATTCCCCCTCCGCAGTAGGTGACTATCCGCTCGGATCCGAGCACGCCCGCCTCCTGGAAATGCGCTCGCAACTCATCGGCGGGTTTGAAGGTCCGGTCGTCCGGATCCGCAAGGTCGGCAGCGTAGACGTTGACGCTACCCCTTATCCGTCCGGGCCGGTGATAGTTCGGCACGAGGCGCTTGCCCTGATGGACGTCAGGCGCCAGTGCGTTCACCAGGCTGGTGCCAGGATCGTCGAGGGCATCCACGACCTCGTCCAGTCCGACTATGAATCCTGCCCGGGGGTCGGCAACGAACGTCGCGGCAGGGTGTTTCACCGTCTCCGGCGTCAACGGCCGTCCTTCCCGAGCCCACTTGTCGTAGCCGCCGTTGAGTACCCGGACGTTGTCGAATCCGAACGCTCGGAACATGAAGAAGAGGCGGGTCGCCCAGTAGCCGATGCCCCGGCTGTAGACCACGACGTCGTGCTCGTTGCCGACGCCCAGCCCGGACATCACCCGTGCGAACTGCCCCGCCGGCGGCAGCATGAACCTGAGATACGGATGGTCATCGGCCAACTCGTCGGACAGGTCCACGTACGCGGAACCGGGAATGTGCTCCCCGACCCAGGCTTCCCTCCCGGACCAGAAGTCATAGCCGCCGTCCGCCCGGAGTTCGAGGAAGATGTGGCAGTCGATGACCCGCAGCTTCGGATCGCCGAGCCGAGCCTCGAGTTCGCCCGTCTCGATGATGAGGTTGGGCCGGACGTAGTCGTGAGGATGGGAGCTCGATGTCCCTGTCATCGCTCCAGTTCGACCAGTTCGTAGGTGGTGGCCATCACGTCGAATCGGACTTTGACGATTATCAGGTCTCCCGGAAGGCACCAGATGTCCTCGGGGATCGATTCCTCGCCGAGCAGGAACCTGAAGTGTTCCGTCTCGAAGGTCCCGGCCTCCACCGTGACCGTTTCCGGTCCTACGTGTTCGATGCGGAACTCGTCGGTGCTCACGCCGCCGGTCTCGAGAACGGTCCGGCTCAGCACGGGGCCGGAAGCGCCGTCCGGCCGCGGCGAACTCATCAGCGTTCCCTTGATGGTCTGGATCCTGTCCTCGCTGCCCATGTCGAAGGCCCCGATGTGCCAGACATCGCATGCCACCGGGTGCGGCCCGAAGGAGGGTGGGAGGCCGTCCAGCTTCATCCGCTGGGAGATACGGCCGGCATCGGCGGTGTAGGTCTCGCACTCGGCGTACTCGTCGGTGAAGCGGAACCAGCCGCTCCCCATGAACTCGTCGTTCTCGGTCAGCCTGACGAATGCGTCCACTGGCTGCCAGTTCCTGTCGACGGTGTAGGTCACGTCCCGCACCAGACCGGTGTTGAGCACCTCCACGAAGGAGCGGATCGTGCGGTGGCCGTCGCTGTGCGAGGTCACGGTGAACCACTCACGGCCTCGCTCGCCCAGAGTGTCGCTCCGGTATACGACCTTGCCGCGGTAGGTCTGGTGCTTCATGGTGTCTCCTTCGTCAGACTCTCGATCAGTTCGATCTTCTCGCCCAGTTCACCGGTGAACACGGCGCAACGTCCGCCGCCGTACGGAGGTGTGTCAACGGTCGAGATCGGCCCCACGGGCGGGTAGCCGGCGCCTCGCATGCCTGTCACCGCGGCATCGAAGTCGCTCGTGTAGAACGACAGCAGTCCGAAGCCGGGCGGGAGCTCTCCTCCGGGGTGCTTCCTGGCGGGACGGTCCGGGGGAAATCGATCCACCTCAACCCTGGTTCGACCGCGCGGCGCCAGCACGATGAACTCGTACTCATGATCGAGCGGTAGACCGGCCTGCTTCGAGATCACTTCCACAGCGGCTTCGAACCGCCATGCAGGGTTCATCCCGAGACCCGACACGTAGGGTTCGAGTTGTTCATCGGGGTCGGTGCACAGCAGGACCGCCACGAAGAGCGCGCCGACGTCGCAACCGGGCGGAGGCCGGACATGACTGGTTCCTGTGGCGAGTACCTGGGTGAGGTACACCTGCTCGCCTGCCGGACCGATGGCTTGGGATGCCCGGATGGCCGGCGGCAGGCCTCCGAAACCGAAGTCGGACGCCTCGCCGTGCACATGGAAGTAGCCGGAGGAACGAACCCGCTCGGTGAGGGAGTCCACGTCCTGTACCGTTATCTCCAGGGCCGTCCAGCCCCGGCTCCCGTAAGGCGCGGGAGGTGGAGTCGGGCCGGTGACGAATCGCACCAGGCCGCGCTCCTCCCCCTCGGCCCCCAGCACCACCACTGATCGGTTCGGATCGGAGATCCCCCACGTCAGGGCCAGTTGCTCACCTAGCCGGCCCTCGTGACGGACCTCGTATCCGAACAGGTGTCGGTATGCACGGACGGCCTCGTCCAGCCGGCCCTCGGCGACCGTCACGGTCCCCGTCGCCACATCGTCTACCACCGGTTGTCGTGTCATAGTCCTTCCGCGAGCTTCGCTCTGTTCTGCTCGTCGGTAATGAGTCTTTGCCCGGACGGGCTGAGGATTGCGCAGACAACTCCCGTAAGCGCTAGGCCTCCTCCGACGAGGTGCATCATGGTGATTGGTTCCGAGAGTAACCACCAGGCGAGTCCGCTCGCCACCACGGGCTCGGCCCGGAGGACGAGGGGTGGGATGTTGGCCGGGAGCCAACGGTAGGACCAGGTCATCAGTAACAGGCCGACGCCTCCCGGAAGGACCGTCATGTAGGCCAGCAGCATCCAGTCGCGGTTGGAGACCGTGCCGAAGTTCCAGCCGGTCACCGCCACGTAGATCGTCACGACGACCCCGGCTATCGCGAAGATGCTCCAAAGCAGAGTGAAGGCGTCCAAGTGCATCCTGGCAATCTTGAGATACACCATGTAAAAGGCCCACCCGATCAGGCTGGCGCCCGCCAGGGTCATTCCCAGCGGGTGGCCTTCGATCCCGGTCGACCCCCCGTAGGCGACGATTCCTGCTCCCAGCACTGCCAGCAGCGACCAGGCCAGGAAGCGGCCGCCCGGGCGTTCCCCGAGGATCGGGAAGGCGACCAGGCTGACGAGGAGCGGCATGATGGAGGTCAGCAGCACGACGTCGGTCACGGATGTCCACTTCATTGCGGTGAACATCGTTGGCTGAGCGAAGCCGGCGAACAGACCCGGCCAGATCGCCCACTTGAAGGAGGCCAGCGGCGGTCGGACGCCGAACCAGACAGCGCGGACCGCCACGAGGACTCCGAGCGCGGCCACGGTGCACCAGATGCGCCAGAAGGAGAACTGCACGCCCGACAAGTCCGACGCCTGTATCACGACCAGGCCTGTTCCCATGACCACGACCGAGAAGGCCATTCCCACCAGGGGACCGTTCAGGCGTACAAAACCAACGGTCTTGTTAAACGGGAGGTCGGTCAACTAGCAGTCCTCTCGAGAGTCGGAGATCGGGTCCCGACCTGGACGAAACAGGATAGCTGCGACCTGTCGAGCGCTTGCGCGTGGTCAGTGGCCGCCGATGAACCCGGTAACGATCTCCACGAACTCCTCGGGATACTCATCTGCTACGTCGACGCCTGCTCCGGGCATGGGAGCGAAGTGGCCATCGGCGAACAGCCCGGCCGCCGTGGTGCGGTTGTCCTCCCAGAAGTGGTCCCGGTTTCCGCAGATCACGAGGGTTGGCGCAGTCACCCGTTTGGCAACCTCGACCTCGTCGGTCCTGCCGATGACGTGGTACGCGTGGAACCACTCGGGCCCCACTTGGAGGCGCGCAATCAGGGTGCGGCGGGCGATGTCGCTGTTGTAGACCAGGCGATCCCCGGGCTCGGCCAGCATCTCGCTCATATCCCAGCGGGTGATCCAGGCCCTCAGCACCTCGTTGCCATCGCGATCGTAGGTGCGGGGCTTGGCGTTGCTCATGTATTGCCGGTTGATGAAGTCGAAGTGCTCGTTTCTCTCCGGGATCTGGGGCAAGCCGTAGAAGAGCAGGTGGGTCACCCGGTCCGGGTAGTCGGCAGCCATCCAGAGAGCCACGGTTGCGCCGAAGTGATGGCCCAGCACGGCGTAGCGGTCCATCCCGAGGAGGTGGGTGACCTCGTCGACCCGGCGCGCGTACTCGGGCCCGTCCGGCTGGCTGGGTGGAGGGTCTGACTGGCCGTGCCCGGGCATGTCGATGGCCACGGCTCGGTAGCCGACCCGGGCGAACAGGGGCAGCACGGCTTCCCACATGCTGGCTGCGTCCGAAGTCTGGTGGAGCAGCACGAGCGGTGTTCCCTCTCCGCTCGCCAGGTAGTGAACCTGTCCCCGGTCCGTGTCTACGTAGCCCTTCCGCAGGCCCATGGCCACCCCGTCGCGTCGCTGCCAAAACACCCTACCGAATCTCGGGGTGGGTAGCCTTTGATCGAACCGGCGGCGAGCGTGAGGAGGAGCGGATGGCCGATCTCGGAGTGGCGTACTTCTTCAAGGGGGTGACCGGACCGGGGCCGCTTGTCGAGTACGCGGGGCGGTTGGAGGACACCGGGTTGTCACACCTGTTCGTGACCGAGGCGTACAACGACGCGATGACACTGCTGGCGGCGCTGGCCGTCGAGACCGAGCGGCTCACGCTCGGCTCGGGCATAGTGAACATCTACGCCCGGCACCCGTACCAGCTCGCCAACGAGACCGCCGTCGTACAACAGCTGTCGGACGGCCGGTTCATCCTCGGTCTCGGAACCGGCCACCAGGAAGTGAACGTGGACGGATGGGGCATGGACATGTCGAAGCCCCTCTCACGGATGCGTGACTACCTGGCGACCGTTCGACGCGCGCTGGACTCGGACGGCGGTCCGCTCGATATCCGCACCGAGCGCTACCGGATCACCGGTCCGGCAGTAGCGTGGGTGCCTCCCCAGCGGGTTCCCATCTACCTGGCCGCTCTCGGGCCCAAGATGTTCGAGCTGGCCGGCCAAGCTGCCGACGGTGTGATCCTCTCGATGGCGCCCATTCCCTACATCCGGAGGATGCGCAAGCTCCTGGACGACACCGCCCGGGCGAACGGCCGCGACCCCGGCGCCATCAAGATCTACGCTTTCGTCAACACGCTCCTGCGCCCTACTCGGGAGGAAGCGATCCCGCTGCTGCACTATTCGATCAAGAGCTACTACCGGTTCCCTTACTACCGGTACCAGTTGAAGGTGGCAGGGGTCGAGCTCGGTCCGGGAGGGGTAACCGACGCGGCACTCGATTCCCTGGCCATCGGGGGACCGCCCGAGTACGCGAGGGACCGCTTGGACGAGTACCGGGATGCCGGAGTCGATGTTCCGATCCTGGCACCGATCGGCACGCTACCGAGGCCGGCGCCTGTCGATCCCGACCTGTTCGCCACCTTCGACGGCCTGGCGGCCCTCGCCTGAATGGTGGTTGGTGGTCCGTAGTCCGTTGGGGCCCTCAAGCAACCGACAGCTGGCTACGAGCGTTAGGTGCTCAGATAGAGCTCCCGGATCTTCGGGTTGAAGTATGCGTAGAGGATATCGACTGCGAAGTTCAGCACCAGGAAGAACACCGCGGTGAACAGGGTGGCGCCCACCGCCACCGGAATGTCCTGCTTGCGAAAGGAGTCCACCATCAGCTGGCCCACCCCGGGGATGGTGAACACGGTCTCCACGATCACCGATCCGCTGACGAGGAAGCCCACCAGCAGGCCGATCACGGTCGTGGTCGGGATGATCGCATTAGGCAGCGCGACCCTGCCCACCACCCTCCGTTCCTGCAGGCCCATCGACCGGGCGAACGTGACGTAGTCGCGCTGGAGGGTGTCGAGCATGGAGGCCCGTAGTGTCTTGGTCACGATGGCGATCGTCGCCAGGCCGAGCACGAACGACGGCAGGATCAGATGTGCCAGGTTCTGTCCCGGGTCCTCCGAGAAGTGCACCCAACCTCCTGCCGGCAGAATATCGGTGATGTAGAGGCCGAAGACCATCAAGAGGAGCAGGCCCAGCCAGAAGTTCGGGATCGAGATGGCTACCACGGACGCCACCCGGATGAGACCGTCGAGGAACCCCCCGTACCTGGCTGCGGCGATCAGGCCCAGCACCATCGCCACCAGAGTCGCCACGATGGCGGTGGACAGGGCGAGTTGCAAGGTCGGGATCGCCCGATCGGCGATGAGGTCGGTCACCGGCGTGAGGCTCAGGTTCGATTGGCCCAGATCGCCTTGCAGGACGTTGACCAGGTAGCGCCAATACTGGACCAGGAGGGGCTGGTCGAGACCCAACCTCGCCATCACCTCCGCACGCTGCTCCGGAGTGGCGTCTGTACCGGTGAAGAGCAGCACGATGTTGCCCGGTGTCAACTGGATGAACATGAACACCAGCGTCAGGACGGCCCAGAACACGATCACCGTGGCGACCAGTCGACGGACGACGTAGCTCCGCAATTCACCCCCGCGAAGGTATCCGGCGTGCTTCTACAGTCCGATCTTACGCTCGTAGCGGCACCAGCGCTGATTTAGCGGCTTTTCCCGGCGGTGGATCGCGCGGTTCTAGTAGTGTCGTTTTGCCACTATCACGGGAGGGTTTATGGCACGGAGCACGCCCGAGGGTGCAGGGATCGTGGAGCCGGACGACGGTCGGAAGCTGATCACCCGGCGTCGATTCATAACGATGTCGGCGGTCGCCGCAGCCGGCGGTGTGCTGGCCGCCTGCGGTCAGGACGCAGAAGAGGTAGCGACCACTCCGGCGGCCACATCCCCACCGGCGACGACGGCCGCGACGACCGCGACCACGGAGGCCATGGCGGATGAGGCGGCGCCGGCAACCACCGAGGCGCCGCTGACGACCACCGTCGCCACGACTGCCCCGACGACGACGCAACCGGCTCAGGTCGGAGGGACTGTCGTGGTCGACCAGGCCACCGAGCCGCCTGCTCTGAACCCGTGGCAGTTCAACTTCCAGTACGTGATCTGGATGTCCGATCTGGTCGAGGAACCCCTCTACCGCTACGACGATGACCTCAAGATCATCCCCTGGCTGGCCTCGGAACTGCCGACCGCAAGTGACGACGGACTCACCTGGGACATCCCAATCAGGGAGGGCGTCCAGTTCCACAACGGCGACACGCTGACCGCCCAGCATGTGGTCGACCTGTTCGCCAAGGGCGCCGAGTCGGGCATCTGGAGGAGCCGCTTCGCGTTCGGCATCGACAGCACCGAGGCCCTGGATGACAACCTGCTGCGGGTCAACTTCAGCAAGCCGTTCTCGATCTTCCTGGACAAACTGGCCCTCATGGCGATCCGGCACCCCGACAACTTCGAGGCGACGGACAAGTTCCTTGGAACCGGTCCCTTCGTTCACACGGCGTACGACCAGGGCTCCTCGGCGACCTTCGCCCGGAACGACAACTACTGGGGTACCCAGCCGTCGATCGAGGGCGTCGAGTTCCGGTTCGTGGCGGACAACGGTGCCCGGCTGGTCAATCTGATCCGGGGTGACTCCACCGTGTATCCGGAAACGGAGCCCAACTCCGTGCCGCTGCTGGAAGCGGAGGCGAACATCACGGTTCTGAACCAGCAGTCCCCTTTCGAGATCCTCTGGTGGAACAATGTCGGGCGGGAGCCGTTCAACGACAAGCGAATCGTGGAAGCCATGGCCCGTTCCATGGACCGCCAGGCTGTGAACGACATCGTGTTCGGTGGGCTGGGAACCATCGCCCAAGGCATGCTCGGACCGGCCACCGGCGGTTACGACCCGAACTTCAAGCCCTTCACCGACACCGCTGACCTGGCGACGGCCAGGGCGCTCATGTCGGATGCCACCAACCTCGTGTTCGATGAGGATGGGAACATCGCCGAGGGAGATCCCGTCGAGTTTGACGTGATGTTCATCAACTCGCCGACGGTTCGCGACCTCGGGGCGGTGCTGCAGCAGCAGTGGCTGGCAGTGGGCCTTCGAGCCAACCTGGCCTTCCTGGAAATCGCGGCCTGGGTGGCCCTGTTCTTCGACTCCGACTACGACATCGGGGTCAGCGTGTCGACCGACGGACCGTCGCAGGGAGCTACCGCATGGAGTTCGCTGGGAACGGCCCGGTCCGATCACTTCTTCAACACGATGAAGTACTACAACGACGAGTACACGCAGTTGATCAGCGACTCGTTCGGCGAGCCGGACGACGCGACCCGGTTCGCCATGTGGAGGCGCGCCAACGAGATCCTGACCCTGGACTTCGTGATGACGCCGCCGGTGTACCCGCCGTTCGTCGTGTCGACCCATGCCAGCCTGCAGGGCAACCTGCTCGGCCCGATGCGGACCAACCGTCTCGCGCTAGAGAACACCAGCTTCGTGGCCTGATCGCAGGGACCTATGAGTAGACGGGCGCCGTCGTGACAGTCACGGCGGCGCTCGTTCGCGAGGTAATCGAGACGTCCTTCCGGGAGATTCCCCGAGCTGCGGTCGACCGGATAGAGCGCCTCATCGTCGACTCGGTCGCCAACTGTTTCATGGGGTACGAGGTGACCGGTCGGCAGTTGGCTGCATACGCGGTGGAACTCGGCGGGCCTGAGGAAGCCGTGCTGGTCGCGGACGGCCGCCGGGTTCCGGCGGAAACGGCGGCTGCTGTGAACGCCCAGGTCGCCCGGGATACCGATTTCGAGGAGACCGGTCCCGGGCTTCATGCCGGACCGGCCATGGTGCACACCGCTCTGGCAGTCGGCCAGCGGGTGGGCGCCTCCGGCGCGGATGTGCTGGCTGCCGCAGCCATCGGGTACGAGGTGAACGCTCGTTTCCATCACGCGAGGCGCGACGGTGACATCATCCGCCACCATGCCACCTGTGTCGCCATCGTGGCAGGCAAGCTCCTCGGTCTCGGCGGGGAGGCTCTGAATCGGGCCATCGGATTCTCCTGGGAATTGCCTACCAGCGACATACTCCGCTCCTGGCCTCCCCAGCCCAAGCGCGTGAGCCGGCTGGGGATAGGGAACCTGTGGGTTTGCCGCTTGGGCGTGCAAGCGGCTCTGCTGGCCAGTCACGGCTACGGCGGTCTGCCCGACGAGCTCGACTTCCAGAGTGCCGATTACGACCTTCGAGGGATAGCCACGCCTACCGGGTTCGCTCACACCGCCGACGAACTGGAGCTCAAGCCCTTCCCGGCCAGCCGGGGCTGCAACGGGGCTCTCGAGCTGGTCGGCCGGATCGTCCGGCGGGAATCCCTGCGTATCGACGAGATCGAACGTATCACGGCCCGGCTGCCGAGTATCTACCTGGATGCCCACCAGTTCGAACCAGAGCCCGAGAACTACTGGGAGGCGATCTACAGCACGCATTGGGGCATCACCATGCAGGCGATGCAGGTACCTCCCGGTCGGCATTGGTTCACGCCCGAACGCCTGGGCGACGCTCGCTCGAGGAGGCTTTGCGCCAAGGTCGAGATCGTCGAGGATCCGGAGGCGACACGGGCTCGCAACGAGAAGCGTCGGGGCGAGATGGCGAACACGGTGGAGATAGAGGCCAGGGGACAGGTGTTCACCGAGTCGATACTGATGCGTGACGTGCCCGGAAGTGCGCGCAGCCCGATGACCGAGGATGTGTTCAGGGACAAGTTCCTGTCGCTCGTTGAACCCGGCATCGGTTCCGGCCGGGCCGCCACCTTGTACGACGCTCTCTCCGAGATCGAAGCGCTCCCGAACGTGAGGTCGCTCGCACCGATGATGGCTCCACCGGTTGGGGGGTAACATCGGGCCAGCACGATCCGGCCGGGCGCAGGGAGGGAATCATGGAGTCGGTAGTCCTTACCGATGTCTCCGGGATGGACTGGACCGCCCAGATGTTCGGTGGCCGATCCAAGCGGCTCTTCGAAGGAGCAGACGGGAGCCATCTCGACTACGTCGACTTCTCGGGCAACGCCGCCTGGGACCGGAACGATCCTGGAAAGGGTCCCCACTACCACACCTACCACGAGTGGGCCTACTGCCTGTCGGGTCACTTCGTCATCTACGAGTTCGTCCATCCACGCCAGATCGAGGGTGAATTGGTCCACTTCCGTGAGGGAACCTTCATGAGCAGGCCGGCCTACAGCCTGCACGCCGGGCAGGGCTACCCTCGTTCCGCGTTCCGCCAGGGACCGTGCGTCCTGCTCAACTACGAGGAGGGTCCGTCGGAGGTGCTGCTGGCCGGACCGGACAACGTTCCTGACGATGTGGTCGACTGGCCCGACAACTTCATCCGCCAGACTGCCACGACCTTGGAGTGGGAGGCGGATCCGGAACTGGGGAGCGCCAGCATGAAGTGGCTCCGTGAGGACCCGATCGGGGGGTTCCGGGCCAAGCTACGCCACGTGCCGCCCGGATGGGTGGCTCCCGCAGAGATCCGAGCCACCTACCACGAACGTGCACACCGCTTCGCCTACGTGATCGCTGGAGACATGTCGTTGCAGGTAGGGGATGGTGGTACCGCGGTCGGTCCCGACTGGTTCATCGAACAGCCACCGGGAGCTGTGTGGGCCTGGGAGAGCGGTCCGGCCTCCGAGACAGGGTGCATGTGGCTGGAGGCGACCTACGCAGCCGGAACGACGCTGAGCAGCGGGAGGGTGGAGGACCCGATCGCGGTTGGGAACTGAGGCCTGCCTGCTCCTACTGGCGGAGTTGGGGGTCGAGGAGGTCGTTCAGCCCGTCGCCCACGAGGTTGAAGCCGACCGTGGCGACGAGTAGGACCATGCCGGGGAACAGGGAATACCACCACGCCCCCAGCAGCATGAAGGCGGTGGCATCGAACAGGATGTTGCCGATGGTGGGAGCAGGGGGCTGGATTCCCAGTCCGAGGAAGCTGAGAGCTGCTTCGGCGAAGATGGCTATCGCGATCCAGAGAAATGCTTGGACGAGCACGGGTGGCGCGACGTTGACGATCACCTCCCGGAACAGGATCCGGCGGCGGGGCACGCCCACCACCCTCAGGGCATCGACGTAATCCTCGTGAACCTCCACCAGGGTGGCGGCCCGGGCGACCCGAGCGAAGAACGGGGTGGCGGCAAGGGCGATGAGCATCACCACCTTCCAGGCACCCGGGATCTGGATGGGTCCGATCTGGGTGGGTCCGATGCCGGTGAGGCCCAGAACGAACATCCCCAGGACGAACAGGGGCAAAGCCAGGATGACGTCGACGGCGCGCATGATCACCTCGTCGATCATGGTGCCTCCCCGGTAGCCGGCGAACATGCCCGCCGGCACCGCGATGATCAGGCCCAGCAGTACGCTCATCACGGCAACCAGAAGCGAAATACGCGCCCCGTCGGCCGATCGGGCCAGCATGTCACGCCCCAGATGATCCGTCCCGAACAGACTCTCCCCGCTCGGTGAGCCGAGGCGCTTTGTCGACAACTCGAGAGGATCGCCGGTGAGCACCGGCCCGAATACGGCGAAGAGCAGGTAGATCAACACCAGCACGGCGCCAACGCGGGTCGCCCAGTTGTGGTTGATGGTGCGTGTGAAGCTGCGCAGGGCGCGCACAGCGGGCGATGTCGCCTGAGCCGGGATGGACAACTGAGTCGAATCCCGCCGTGCGCCTGTCACCACCCGAACCCTTCGGCCTGCCTGCTGGCTTCAGACTAGGGCACAGCATGACCCGCCGCCATCGCCTCGGAGGGTTGTCGATGATGGATGATCGACCGGAGCCCGACGAAACCAGAGAGTTCGTATACGCTGACCACAATCCACAAGCCACAAGCCACAAGCCACAAGCCACAAGCCACAAGCCACATGAGTATTACCCAACGCCTGGCCGACGAGGTAGCCCGATCGGAGTTCGATGATCTGCCGGTCGAGGCCGTCTCCGTCGTCAAGCAGGCGTTGATGGATGACATCGGTGTGGCGATGCTCGCCTACGAGTATCTCGACCAGCCGTTGGTGTGCTTCGCCCGGGAGGTAGGAGGGAATCAGGAAGCGACCGTGATCGGGGACGGATCCCTCGTGTCGGCGGGGTTGGCGGCCGGGGTGAACGCGGAGATGGCCTCCCACTCCGACTTCGAGGAGTCGGGTCCCGGAGTTCATGCCTTCTCCCCGATAGGCCAGACAGCTGTGGCCATGGCCGAGCGTGAGGGGGCCTCCGGTCGCGACGTGATCGCGGCCATCGCGGTGAGCTACGAGATCAACGGCCGGTTCGCTCGCAACCTCGCCGACACGAGCCCGCTCATTCACCTGTTCCCGGCCCATTTCCGGAGGCATCTGGTCGTCAACCCGGCTCTAGCGGCGGCAAGGATGCTGCGCCTGGACGCAGACGCCATCAACCGGGTGATCGGACTCGCCTGGACCATGGTGCCGCCCGATATGAACCACATCTACCTGACGCCCCGGCTGGACTGGCCCAACAGCCAGCACAACCTGTGGAGCTGCCAGATCGGTATCCAGTCGGCTCTGCTGGTCGCTTCGGGTACGGGCGGTCCTCCCGACATCCTCGACCACGGGGCGGCTGACATCTACCGCCTCGACCGTCTCGGGGAGTCTCCTGCGCCCTTCCACTACCTGACGAACGAACTCAACTTCAAGCCCTGGATCGGTAGCTACGGCTTCATGGGAGGTATGCAGATCGCCGACCGCCTTGTGACGGAACACCGGATCGATCCCTCCACGATCAACCATGTGACCTTCCGCGGCAGTGCCGTCTACAACGACCCGGACAGCGTCTTCATCGATCCGGAACCTGATACAGCCTGGAAGGCGCTCGGATGCGTCCCGTGGGCCATCGCCAACGTCATCCTGGGCCACCCCGCCGGACCGGACTGGCTGGCGTCCGCGAGCCTGGCCGATCCGGAGCGCCGCGCCCTTACCCGCAGGGTGAGGCTCGAGACTTCCGAGAGTCCTTACGTCAACGAGGTGGAGATTGCGACCGCCGGAGAGACCTACCAAGGCCGGATCCGCCGGGAGGACTACCTCGGCAGCCCGCGCAACCCGATGTCGCTCCAGCAGTTGGAAGCCAAGTTCGTGCGCAATGCCTCGGTGGTGGTCGGTGAGCCCCAGGCAAGGGAGATGGCCGCTGTCCTGGACGCCTTGGAGGAAGTCGACGACATCCGCGATCTGACCCGCCTCTTCTCGAGATAGTCCTGATCACTGCCCCCTGCCCACTCATCACTCCCCACTGTAAGCAACCGTTTTGAACCTGTTTCGAAGCATTCTGATCTGTTTGGGAATATTAATGTCACAGGCAGGTTGTACTATGCGAACATATGTACGAATACCTGCTCGACTACCCAGACCAGGACACGGTCCAACCTCGGCACCTCAACGGTGTTGAGACTCCCCGGCTGGACGGCGACCTGTTCACCAGCCGCTACCAGAGGGAACGGCAGCGGGTGTACGACCGGGCCGCCCACATGGTGCAGGACGGTGGGTATGCGCATGGGGATGTGGAGGACGCCAAAGCGGAGGCCGCCTTGGTGAGGGGCGAAGCTCAGGTGAGCCGGACCCGGGGCGACCAACTGGGATGGGTCAGACATATGCTGCGGCGGGGTGCTGTGGCCCGGTTCGGATACCGGAACCCGACCGAGATGGTCGCGTCACGCCTCGATATGCGCCGTTCCGTGGCCCGGGAGCTGGTGTATCTGGCCGAGCGGTTGGGAGACCACCAGATCGACAGCATCCGCTACGGTGCCGTCTCCTACGAACGTGCACTGGCCGAGACCCGCCTGGCGGAGGCGGGCGCGTCGGTGGAGGTGATCGAACGCAGCCGGGACCTGGACCTCGGGGCGGTCAAACGGCTGCTCCAGTCCCATCGGAAGATGACCCGCCAAGACGAGCGGGCCATCTTCGACGGTCAGTACCTGAGCATGCAGCCGTCGTTGGACGGCAGCCACGTGAAGGTCAACGGACGGCTCGGCGCGCTCGAAGCCGACATATGCCGCCATGGTCTCGACCGCAGAGGCGAGAGACTGGTACCCGCCGGTGAAACCCGGCCCGACGCCGGGCAGAGACGGGCCCTGGCGCTCACCACCCTATGCCAGGACGAATTAGACCGCGCCCCTCAACCCGCCCAGACAACCGCCGAACGGATCCGCCAAGCCCGCCGCAGACGACGCGAACCCGCCCTCATGGTCGTCGCTAACCAGCCACTCGCGGAGGCGTCCGCCAACGAACAAGGCGTAGCAGTGCTTGCGGGAGCCCGGGTAGGACCCGACACCGTGGACCTCGTCCAATGCGTAGGCATCACCGAGGTCATCACCGTGGCCGGACAGAACATCGTTCACCACGGAACCACCGCTTCGACGCGTCCATCCCTGCGGCGAGCCGTGCTCGCCCGCGACGACGGATGCACCATCGACGGATGCACCTCCACCTACCGGCTCGAAGCCCACCACATCACCCCGAGATCCCAAGGCGGGACCAACACAGCCGAGAACCTCACCAGTCTCTGCTGGTACCACCACCACGTCGCCGTACACCGGCGAGGCATGCGCATCGACCCCCAATCACCACCCCGAAGACGCCGCCTCATACCACCAAGAACACAAACCTGCGGCTACCAGCCACCCGACCCAGACCCCCACACCGTCGCCATACTCAGAGCCCTACACACCCAAAGCAACCGCGCCCCACCGTTACGGTGGAGCGGCCGGAGGCGGCCATTGTCTCGCAAACTTCAGGTCGCGGACTAGCCTGCGCGACCATGAACCCGGCCAAGCTTCCCCCTGTCGGCTACTACCTGGCGTATGAGGTCGGGCAGCTAGCAGGAGTCTCCGGTGACCGCATCGGCCAGTGGGCTCGATACGGCTATATCCGTTCCTCCCAGTCGGATGGCGCGCCGCGTGTCTACTCGTACCAAGACGTGGCGGAGGCCATGGTGGTACACGCGCTGATTCAAGACGGTATGCCGATGAGGAACATTCGCTCGGCTGTCCGGAATCTCCGCGACGAGTTCGGACCCTGGCCGCTTCAAGACGCCCCCCTGTACGCTGAGTCCGATCGCCGGATCTTGCTGATGGACTCAGGGGAGTTGTTCGAAGCGGATGCCACGAAGATGCCGGGTAGCGGGGTGATCTACCAAACGGTGGAGCGGAACCTCAAACAGATCGCCGCCGATCTCCGCAGAGGAGGATGGGCGGCCCGCGAACTTCCCGACCTCGAACACATCGAGGTCAACCCGAAGCGGCTGTCCGGCCGACCCACGATCAAGGGACGTCGCATACCGGCTCGCTTCGTTGCTGAGACGGCTCGAACTGCTGGCGGTAGGGATCTACTCCGAACAGACTTCGACCTCGAGCCCGTTCAGATCGATGACGCCGTTTCCTGGCTCCGATCGGTTGATGCGTATCTCGCTGCTGCGTAGTCCGTGCTGGAGATCGTTGTGGACGAGAGCTTGTCAACTCGAATAGCTACGGAGCTTCGCAATCGGGGGCGAGAGTCCATCACGATCGCGGCGCTAGATCTCAAAGAACGGGACGATGGGGAGATCCTGCGCCGTCTCGCCAAACGCTCTGATCGATGGACACTGCTTACTGCTGACGATCAGCTCCCACTCGTCTGGAAGGATGTAGTCGACGAGACGAACGCGACCGTTGCAACCATCAATCCGGTATACCCCGTCCCATACACCGAGAACGAGTGGCATCACGATGTGGCGCATCGCTGGGCACATGCGATCTGCCAACAGACCCGAGGAACCGTGAGGCGCTACTTCTTGACGACCCACAGACTCTGGACTCCCCGGTACCGTCGGTGATCGGCCGCGTTCGGGTCACACGGTGGCCGATCTCGTAGAGGTTCATTAGCACCTGGCCCGCACCCATCGGGTGGATTGGAGTCCGCCCGGTTCGATGCCAGGTACCCGGGGGGCGTTCCTCGGCGCTGTCATTAACATCCAGTCCGAGTACGGCGGCCGGTCTAGTCCCGGGGAGGTAGGGCATGGAAGCGTTGTTGATCATCGGGCGGATTCTGTTCTCGTTGATATTCCTTGGGGCCGGGATCGGGCATCTCGCCAAGCCGAAAGAGACCGCCGCGTACGCCGAAGTGCGAGGCATGCCGGCTGCCGAATGGCGGGTGCGCATCTCGGGTGTGCTGATCGCTGCGGGAGGTCTCGGTGTCATCCTCGGAGTCTGGATGGACCTCGCCGCGCTCGGGCTGACCGTATACGTGCTGATCGCGGCCTTCCTGATACACCACTTCTGGTCGGACGAAGAGCCCACCCGGACCACGGAAATGGCGATGTTCATGAAGAATCTCGCCATCGCGGGCGCCGGTCTGATCATCTTCACCATGTCGGCCACCGGCGCGGATATGGGCTGGGAACTGGGAAGCAGCGCCTTCAACCTCTGAGAAGTGCCGGGCTCCCCATGGTCGCGGCTTACCGTCCGACGGCCCGCTCCGACCGAGGTCGGCACCGGCCACTGGTAGAGTCGCGGCGCTCGTCTGAGGAGGGTTCCGGCTATCGGAGGATCGCTGCCGCTCGAGGGGATACGCGTAGTCGATGTGTCGACCCTGATAGCCGGGCCTATGGCGGCCATGATCCTGGCCGACTTCGGGGCCGACGTCATCAAGATCGAGCATCCCCGCGGGGACCCGATCCGCGATCATGGCCATGCCAAGGACGGGGTCCCGCTGTGGTGGAAGGTGGTCGGGCGCAACAAGCGGGCCGTCACCCTGAATCTGTCCAAGGAAGCCGGCCAAGAGGTTCTTCTCAAGCTGGCCGAGCGCTCCGACGTCCTGATCGAGAACTTCCGGCCGGGGACCTTCGAGCGGTGGAACCTGAGCCCCGAGCGCCTGCACTCCGTCAATCCGCGCCTGACTATCACCCGGGTTACGGGGTTCGGCCAGTTCGGGCCCTACTCATCGAGGCCGGGGTTCGGCACGCTCGCAGAGTCGATGAGCGGGTTCGCGCATATGACCGGGGAGCCTGATGGACCGCCTACCTTGCCGCCCTTCGGTCTGGCCGACAGCATCGCGGCCCAGGCCACCGCGAATGCGATCCTCATGTGCCTCTACAACCGCGATGCGCGTGGCGGGGGAGGGCAGATCATCGACGTGGCGATCATCGAACCGATCCTCTCCGTGCTCGGCTCTCAGCCGACGGTGTACGACCAATTGGGGATCGCGCAGCGACGGTCCGGCAACCGGTCGGTGAACAACGCTCCTCGCAACACCTACGAGACCAGCGACGGCCACTGGGTGGCGATCTCGACCAGCGCCCAGAGCGTGGCGGAACGGGTGATGCGACTGGTCGGGCGTCCTGAGTTGATCGACGAGCCATGGTTCAAGTCGGGCCGCGAGCGCGCCAAGCATGCCGACCTGCTCGACGGGTGCGTGGGATCCTGGATCGGGGACCGAGACCTGGAGGAAGTCGTGTCTGCTTTCGAGCAGGCCGAGGCTGCGGTCGCTCCGATCTACGACGCGAAGGGAATCCTCGACGATCCGCAATACCAGGCTCTGCAGTCGATCGTCACCGTCGACGACCCGGATCTGGGGCAGGTCAAGATGCAGAACGTCATGTTCCGGCTCAGCGATACGCCTGGAGAGGTCCGCTGGGCGGGGAGAGAGTTGGGCGCGGACAATCGGTCGGTCTACGCAGAACTGGGGCTTTCGGGAACCGCGATCGACGCCCTGGCCGAGGCCGGGGTGATCTGAGCCATGGACCTTCGACACCTCGCAGGCGCTCGGGTCATCGACCTGGCCCAGCCCATGGAACGCGGGATGCCGGTGTCGCCCAACCACCCGGCCTTCGAGATAGCGATGATGCGCCGTCACGGCGACGTGGTCCGGCCCGACGGCGGGTCCGCAGCCAACGAGATGATCACCCTAGGTGGTCATGTGGGAACCCACATCGACGCGTTGGGCCATGTCTCCCAGGACGGCATGCTGCATGGAGGAGTGGAGGCCGCCGGGGTGCAGGGCAACCGCGGCTTGGCGGCGCTCGGGATCGACACCGTGGAACCCATCGTGGGCCGGGGGATCCTGCTCGACGTGGCCGCCGCCCACGGAGTCGAGTGTCTCCCGCCCGCTTACGAGATCACTGCCGAGGACATGGAGAACACGGAGCGAAGAGCGGGCGTAGAAGTCCGGGAAGGCGACTCGGTGCTGGTCAGGACGGGTTGGGCGAGGCACTGGGGCGACCCGGACATGTTCCGGGGCCAGATCGACGGCGCCCCCGGTCCAGGCGCGGCGGCCGGACGCTGGCTGGCAGACCGGTGCGTGCGCCTCGTTGGCGGGGAGACCATCGCCTTCGAGGTGATCCGTCCCGGCGCCGGCCACGCGACCCTGCCAGTCCACCGTATCCTGCTGGTGGAGGCTGGGATCCACATTATCGAGACCATGGACCTGACCCGACTTGCGGCCTCCGGGTCGGCGGAGTTCGTGCTGGTGGTCTCCCCGCTCAAGATCGTCGGGGCCACCGGGTCACCGATCCGCCCGATCGCGCTGGTAGATGCCTGAGGGCCTCGTAGTCCGCCTCGGGCACTTCGCGACAGCCCTGCGGGATGCAGGGGTGACCGACTCCGTGGCGGCCAACGTGCATGACCGCATCCTCGACGTGCTCGGCGTGGGTCTCGCCGCGCGGGGGGAGGATGCGGGGAAGGCCACGCTAGGCCTGGTGCGGAACCAGGGCGGGATAGCGGAATCGACGGTCTGGGGTGAGCAGGATCGGCTGCCGGCGGCTGCGGCAGCACTCGTCAACGGCACCCATTGCCACGCTCTCGACTTCGATGACACCCACCTGCCGTCCGTGCTGCATCCATCTGCATCCGTGGTCCCGGCCGCGATAGCAACTGCCGAAGCGGCGGATGCGTCCGGCGCCGACCTGATGGCCGCGGTGGCCGCCGGCACCGAGATATGCATAAGGCTGGGGATGGCCTCATACGATCCCGAGATCCGCAACTCGATCTTTTTCGAGAACGGCCTCCACGCCACCTCGATCTGCGGCGCCCTGGCGTCAGCTGCTGCTGCTGCGCTCCTCCTGGGTCTCGACGGGGACGGCGTCGCCCACGCCATGGGAATCGCCGCGAGCATGGGGGCCGGGATCATAGAGGCGAATCGCACGGGGGGCAGCGTGAAGCGGATCCACTGCGGATGGGCCGCCCATGCCGGTGTATCCGCAGGGCAGTTGGCCTATCACGGCCTGACGGGTCCACCCACCGTCCTCGAGGGCCGCTTCGGGTTCTACCGCGCCTACTCGGAGGGCCGGTTCGATGCCGAGGCAGTGGTCGGTGAGTTGGGGCAGCGGTGGGATCTGCTCCGGGTCTGGTACAAGCCGTACCCCACCAACCACTTCACCCACGCCGGAATCGACGCCGCCCTCGCCATACTCGCTCGAGGGGTCGACCCGGCCGAGGTCGAAGCCATGGAACTGGGCGTTCCCCAGCCCGTGCTGCGCACGATCGCCCAGCCACCGGACCTGAAGGCCCGCCCGACCAGCCCTTACACCTCCCGCTTCAGTGGTCCGTTCTGCGTGGCCGCCGCCCTGGTAGGCGGAGGCGGCCTGGGGGTCTACCTCGAGGACTTCACCCGGGACACGATCCAGGACCCCGAACGGCTCCGCCTGGCCGGCGTGGTGACCTGTATCGCCGACGAGGAGGCCACCGAGATCTTCCCCCACCAGTTTCCCGGCGTTCTAAGAGCAAGACTCGGCGACGGCTCCACCGTCGAACACCGGGTACGGCACAACCGCGGCGGCCCGGAAAACCCCTTGTCAGCAGAGGAATTGGCCCTGAAGTTCAGATTGAACGCCAACCTCTCCATGCCCTCGTCGTCCGTGACCGCGATCCAGGAGGCGGTTGGTTCGCTGGAGGACATCACGGCTCGCGACCTCGCGGAAACCCTGGCCTCACCCGTCCGTGGCTAGGAGGGGTTCGTTTCCCGGTAGGAGTTCGACGAACCCTCACAGAGACTCGAACACCACGTCGCAGAATCACATCCGTCCAACTCGTAGGATGAAACCTGTCCAACCTGTAGGATGAAATCCGTCCAACCTGTAGGATGGATCGGGTTCCTCTACCTAATCACTGACGGCACGTGACCTGTACGAACGACCCGACGGTGTGGCGGTTGCCACCCCTTCCGCTGTAGTGCTCTAGGCGGGTAGGTGGGCGGCTCTAGTCTTCAGTTAGATGAATCATCGAGCCTGGGCAGTGGGGAACGTGAGGTGAGCCGTATGGGTGACGTCACCTTCGATGGGATCGCAGCCGAGTTCGAGTCCGACATCTACGGTTCCACCAAGGGCGGCGTCAGGCTCGCCGTCCTCTGGACCGTGCTGAACGAAGATGTGCCGAGATTGGCTGATCAATCAATGCGCATCCTTGACGCCGGAGGTGGATCCGGGCACATGGCGGTACGGCTGGCAGGCATGGGCCATTCGGTGGTCCTGTGTGACGTCTCTGAGGAGATGCTCGCTAAGGCGGCCAGAAGAGCCGCAGAGGCCGGCGTCACCGATTCGATCGAGATCCGCCATCTGTCGATTCAGGCGTACGCGAACATCGCGGACGAAAAGTTCGATCTTGTTCTGTGTCATGCAGTCCTCGAGTGGCTCGACGATCCCAAGTCCGCCGTTGGAGACCTGGCGAGGCTGGTGAAGCGAGGAGGTCAGCTATCCCTGATGTTCTACAACCGCTTCGCTTCGCTCCTCAAGCGAACCCTCGCCGGTGATTTCGAAGCCGCCCTCAAGGACTACCAGGGTGGCCCGATCAGGCGGGGGTGGGGGGAAGGTGCGACCGCCCTGGACAACGAGATGGTGGTCTTGTGGCTGGAAGAGCAGGGTCTGGAAGTGGGCGCAAGGGCGGGCATCCGGATCTTCCACGATCATGTGGTCGACAAGCTAGGTGGACCGCAGAGGCTCGCTCAGATCATAGAGTTGGAGAAGGCGGTTTGTCGGTCCGAACCCTTCGCGTCACTCGGTCAGCACACCCACCTGACCTGCCGGTTGGTTTGACGACCTGTAGGGGACGCGTGAATCGCCGAGACGAAACGATCCATCCGGTCCATCAGCCGATCCAGAGTCTCGTCGTCGAACACACGGCATGAAGGGTGCCTCTATCTGTCGACGTTGTGGGAATCAGTCGTTCTCGATGGTGAGGATGATCTGTTCACGGAGGTCCTGGGGCTGGGGTTGGCTGAGGTCTTCGCAGACGACGCGTTGGATGTGTCCTGTGAAGGGGAAGGGTGGTTGGTAGTCGGCGCTCACGGGTGTTCCGTAGTCCCTACCGATTAGCAGCCGTCCTAGCCGGAACTGTACGCCTAGAGGGTTGTCGGAGAGGTCCATGGCGCCCACGTCTCGACCGTTCAACACCAGACTGATGGTGTGGTCGTTCACGTCCGGGCCTTCGGTGTGCAGGAGCTCAAGCCTGTGTGTGCCTGCTGGAATCTGTTCGCCGACCACGAGCCGTTCTGGTGTGCCTTGTAGGTTGAAGGCCACGACCAGGCGGCCGTCGAGGAAGTAGAGAGCCCACCCACAGTCGGTGAAGTAGTCCATCATTCCAAGCCGCTGGGTGCATATGACTCCGGCCGCCTTCCGATCTTCGAGTATTTGGATGTCGGCAACGAGGCGGAAGCTGGACACGAGAGCGGAGGTAAGGATGGGTCCCCCTCCGGGTAGATATAGGTATCGACGCCGGCCGACGTGCGGGGGCGGCTCGATGGCGGCGGCGTGGTTCGAGTCCCAGAAACCATCCATGAGCGGTAGGACTTGATTCCGGCCTGCTTCGTACCACCAGAACTCGACGAGGCGCCTCAACCGCCCGGGGTGCGCCTCGGCGACGTCGTTCGCTTCTGAGAAGTCTTCCTCCAGGTTGTACAGCGACCACCGATCGGACTCGAAGTCGGTGCTGCCCTCGATCAGTTCACGCTCGGCCGCAACCATGCTGCCGACATGGTCGGTCGTTGCTTTCCAGCCCTCGTGGTAGATCGCGCGGGACCCCAGCATCTCGAAGTACTGGGGGGTCCGTTCTATCCGGGCGTCCGCCTCGCGGAACGTCGGCAGGAGGCTCTCTCCGTGGAGGGGCTGCTGGCCGACGCCGTCGAGCACGGCGGGACTGTCGACTCCGGCCGCTTCGAGAACCGTGGGCATCAGGTCGATGGCGTGGCAGAACTGTTGGCGCACGTCGCGGTTGTCACCGGCCGGGATGGCGGCCGGCCACCTCACGATGAGGGGAGTGCGAACCCCGCCCAGCCAGCTGTAGCGCTTCCAGAGCCGGAATGGGGTATTGCCGGCCCAGGCCCACCCCCAGGCGTAGTCGCTCGCTACGCCTATCCCCCCGAGGTCGTCGATATGACTGGCCATGGAGTCGATGTCACGGTTACGCGGTCCTTGCCCGTAGCGGCGAACCATGCCGTGGGGCCCTGCGTCGGCGCTGGCGCCGTTGTCGGACAGGAACATCACCAGGGTGTTGTCCGCGATGCCCATCGCGGCGAGGAACTCCATGAGACGTCCGATCTGGGCGTCGGCATGCGTGACAAACCCGGCGTACACCTCCATCATGCGTGCATACAGGCGACGTTCCCCGACGGGCAGATCCTCCCACGGGGCCACCCAGGAGGGACGCCCGGTGTCGGTCGTGCCGGGTGGAATCACGCCCAGTTCCTTCTGCCTCAGGAATGTGCGAGAACGCATTGCCTCCCACCCGTCGTCGAACCGCCCGCGGTAGGGCTCGATCCAGGCGTCCGGGACCTGGTGAGGTGAGTGAGGCGCCGCCGTGGCAAAGTACAGGAAGAAAGGCTTGCCGGGTGCTGCCTGCTGTTGATCCTGCATGAGCCGGATAGCCTGGGACGCCAGGTCCTCGGTCAGGTGATAGCCCTCCTCGGGGTTCAGCGGCGGTTCGACGAAGCGGTTGTCGCAGACGAGATGTGGAGTCCACTGATCGGTCAGTGCGCCGAGAAAGCCGTAGTAGCGCTCGAAGCCGAGACCGAGCGGCCAATGTCCGAACGGGCCTGCCTGATTGCGCTCGAAGCGGGGTGTCAGGTGCCACTTCCCCACCGCAAGAGTGCTGTAGCCGGCTTCGCGCAGCAGCCTGGGAAGGGTGCCGGCAGACTTCGGTATCCGCCCGGTATAGCCGGTGTATCCCATCGGGACCTCAGGACCGATCCCCATACCAACCGCGTGGTGGTTACGACCGGTCATGAGCGAGGCTCTTGTCGGCCCACATAGCGATGTGACATGAAAACTGTTGTAACGAAGGCCCTCGTCCGCGAGCAGGTCGACATTAGGGGTGGCGATCCCGGCGCCGTAACACCCGAGCTGGGCGAAACCCAGGTCGTCAAGGAGGATCATGACGACGTTCGGAGCATCCATGGGTTCCCTAACGACGAGGCTGCGCGGAAGCGTGGGTTTCGGGCGCTGTTGCCGGTGTGGGGATCATTCTACAAGGACTCCTCCGGCTGCGTAGTTGTCGTAGTTGGTGAACCCGTGAGCGACGCGTCGTACGAAGCATCGCCTTCGTAGGTGATTGCGGCGCAGGCCGGTCGGGGTGCTGTCGGTCCGGGACAGCCGACGAGGTGTTATTCATCGGATGAGCGAGATAAGCGCACCCCCAACTAGACCGGTTCGTAGATCTCCACGCACTCACCCTCGGGGCCGAGGAAGGTTGCCAGCCTGACTGGTCCGGTGCCGGGAATACCGGTTTCGACCGGGCCCGCGATGGCCGTGCCTCCCAGTCCGGCGATCAGCCGGGTTGCGTCGTCGAGGTCGGGAGTTTCCATCGACACGGACAGGATTCCCCGGGCCGGTGGGACTGCCCGCTCCGTGATGGGATCGGGCTCCGGAAGGGGCACGACGCCGGTGTCGAGGAACTGGAATATTTCCACCCGGCCGGGCATTATGGCCTGGTCGCGCACCAGGTTGGCGTCGTGGAGGGTTATCCCGTCAGGTATCTGGAGCATCTCCTCGAGGCCGGCGATGGTCCGCTCCCACAGGACCTCGAATCCGAGGCCTTCGTAGAACAGCCGCGTTCGTGCAAGGTCGTGCGCACACATGGCGATGGTCTGGAGGGCGCTGATCGGGCCCACCAGTTCTCCGCCCCGCAACTCCGCCCCTCGCTCGTAGCTGTAGATGTCCAGATGGACGCCGTCGGGGTCGGTGCTGATCGAGTCCCACACCTCCACGTCGTCGGTGATCGACCAGTTCATCGCCTCCCCGGTGCCGGTGACGCCTGCCTCCATCATCCTGGGGAGCAGTTCCCTGATGTCGTGCACCCGGTAGTTGAGCGCCCAGAAGCCGTTCCCGGAGAGTTGGTCGGCCTTGGTCCGGATCAGGTCTCCGGGTGCATCGAACTCCACCAGCCTCAGCATCCCGGTGCGTTCCGTCCCGGCGGCCAGCAGGGCCATCTCCCCTCCCACACCTGGAGGAATCCGCCACGGTGCCGAGAGTTCCGCCGGTAGCCGGCCCCGGCCCACGACTTCCAGACCGAGGACCCCCGAGTACAGGTCGAGAGCATTGTCCAGGGACGCGACCGACAGGTTCACGATCCGAACTTCCGAAACCAGCATGGCACCACCCCCCGGAGTGTCGACTCCGGAATCCTACGGGATAGACCACAGCTCGGCTGCCGCTACCCTGCCGGACACCGTGCCCACATCCGCACACGTCGAAGATCTGTTGGCGGTCACCGCAACCGTCCCCATGGGCGAACTCGACTCGGCCATCGCTATCTACACGTCCGAATTCGACTGGGTGGTCCGCTGGTCGGGAGCGATGGGGGCGCTCGGCGAGTCTTGGGGAATTGGTTCCGATCGGAGGATGGCCTGCCTCGCTCCCGCGGGCGAGACCCGAGGGTGGCTACGGCTCGTGGAGGGTCCGACCCCATCGCCCGCTCCCCTGTCCACGTGGGGTTGGAACGCTATCGAGATCTGTGTTGCCGACGTGGACGGGATGATGGAGCAGGTTTCGACCTCAGCCCACTTCAGGGTGAACGGGCACCCGGTCGACCTGGCCATCTCCGACGACCCGCCCGGGCAGCGGGCCATGCAGGCCGTCGGACCCCACGGGCTCCAGACCTTCCTCACCCAGGTCCTGTACCAGATACCCGGTATGGAACTGCTCGTGCCCCCGCCCGGGGCGAAGGTGGGCGGCATCTTCATCGCCGTTCTCGCCGCTCGATCCTACGACCAGGCCATCGGTTTCTACACCGGCGGCCTCGGTCTGGAGACCAAGCTGGAGTTCGAGTACAGGCCCACCGCGGCAAGGGAGCACAACTGGCCGGAAGGCGACAAGATCCGCATCGCCGCCCTCAAGACGAGGGGTGTCACCCTGATAGAGCTCGGCGGCTACGGAGACCACGCCGGACCGCGTCCCACGCTCCCCGGAGAGCTGCCCCCCGCCCTAGGGATGGCCTCGTTCATCACCGAGGACCTCAAGGCATCGGTGGTCCGGGCCGTGGGCGCGGGAGCACGCGTGGTCGCCGATGCGTTGGCCGTGACTCACCCGCCTTACGAGGGTCGTACGAGCATCCTTGTCAAGGCCCCGGGCGGAGAACTGATCGAGCTGATCGGTCCCTGAACCGGGCCACTGCCGCCCACTCGGTTGTCCGTTGTCAGAGTGGTATGCCTTTGGCTTGTGGCTTGTGGCTTGTGGCTTGTGGCTTGTGGCTTGTGGCTTGTGGCTTGTGAACCGCCCCGGGTTCGCCGGAGGAGTGTTTTATTTGACACCAGCTAGTGGTT
>JAPPFW010000054.1 GCA_028821575.1 bacterium
TCATCACCGACGCGTCCACCCCCGCCTCGTCCATACGCGCCACCGCCTTATCACCGTTGCCGTCGGCGGACACTCTCCACGCCTCCGCGAAATACCCGGGATCGGATTTTGGCGGGTCGTACCACCGGACCTGCCGGGCCCAGGACTCGGCCATACCGGAGGACACGTTCATCGGGTTCCAGTCGGGTTCCATGATGTGCATATGGCAGTCCACCACCAAGGCCATGGTCACTCCTCTCCTAGCCGTTCCCTGTCAAGGGCGGATGCTTGGCGTTGTACACCGCGGCGGGCTCGACCGGCGTCAGGGCCCACCTGCGGTAAAAGTCGAGGACGTAGGGGTCCACCTCCCATCCCAGGCGCACCGAGTCCGGGTCGGGGTCGCTGCCCATGATGCGCAGAGCCGCTTCGGCAACGTAGTCCTGTACCCGGGCATGCGAGATGCGGGTGAACTCTCCATCGTTGAACACGATCTCTCCGGCGACCATGACGGAAGCCACATCGGCGGAGGAGGCGCGGTCGAGGATCACATCCAGGGGCGGGGAGGACGCGTAACGTTCCTCCGGCCAGAACAGGCGGTCGCGGCTCAACACCACCAGGTCGGCCTCCTTGCCCACGCCGAGGGAGCCGAGTTCGGACTCGAAGCGGATCGCCCGGGCGCCGTTAGCCGTGGCGGCTCGCAGCACGCTCTCCGAGTCGAGGCGTCCGATCTCGAGCAATCCCGGGGTCCTCTGCAGGTAGGCGGCGAGGCGGAGTTCCTGGAAGAAGTCTCCCGAGTCGGAGAAAGAGATGTTGTCGGTGCCGAAGCAAACGCGCCCGCCCCGGTCCATGATGTCCCGAACCCGGGCTATCCCGGTGCTCAGCCTGAGGTTGGAACCCGGGTTGTTGACCGCGACCGCCCCCGTATCGGCCAGTATCGAGATGTCCTCATCGGTGGCCCATACGAAGTGGGAGCACGAGACGTCCGGCCCCAGAACACCGAGGTCAGCCAGACGGCGCATGGCGGTCTTGCCATCGCTCTCCAGCGCATACATCATCTCGGAGCGCGTCTCGAGCACATGCGTCATGATCCCCGTTCCGAACTCGTCGGCCAGGCGCCGGTTCCGGACGTAGAGTTCGTCCGAGCACGCCGGCGTCCAGTCCGGGGCGAGCAGCACACGGATGCGGCCCTCCCGGTGATCCCAGCGCGCGACCAGGTCACGGTAGGCGGCGAACACGTCGGTGACCGGCCATGCGTAACCCATCGTCGATGCGCGCACCCTCGCGGCCAGATCCTCGGGAAGCATGGCGAGGAACGACTCGTCATCGGCATGGACCAGGGTGTTCCGGTCCCTGGTCACCACGCCGAGGGCTACTCGCACTCCGAGGTCCCGATAGGCCGCCAGGATGGCGTCGTACCCGAAGTTGGGCAGGCCGGACCGGCCATAGTTGAGGTCGACGAACCCAGTCTGGCCTCCCCGCACGTCGTTCATGACGTTGGCCAGCACCGCGTGGTAGAGGTCCTCCTCGCTCACGGGGCTCCACATGGCATGCACGTGGACGTTGGCTCGCTCGAAGATGTACTGGGGCATACCCCGGTTCAGAGCCGAGCCCGAGTGGTAATGACCGTTGATGAATCCTGGCAGGACGGCGTGCCGGGAAGACCCGACCCGGCGGTCGAAAGGACCGAAACCCTCCAGATCGTGCCTCTTGCCGAGCCGCACGATGGTGCGACCCTCGACGACAAGCGCGCCATCCCGGATATACCCCGGGGAGTCATCTCCGAGGACGACGAGTGGATCTCCCATCACCAACGTGCGGCTCACCGTGGTCCTCCTTTGGTGACCTGACCATAATGCGGGAGTCGCCGTCGCGCCCGGAGGAGGGTCGGATGGAACTGAAGGTGATCGAATGCGGGCGGACTTCCCTCGACTTCGAACTCGCCCTTACGGGGCACCCTGACCGCCTTGCGACCGCCGCCAACCCCGGCCACAAGGAGTTGCTCCGGCACCCCATCTACGTGTACGTGATCGAGCATCCCGACGGCAGAGTTCTTGTCGACACCGGCGTGTCGGTCCGGTTCCGCTCCGAGTGGAAGAACGAGTTCTATCAGAACGCGATGTTCTACGACCCTGGGGCCGGTGGCCTGTTCCCGGAGCGGATCGCCTCGCTGGGCCTGTCCGCGAACGACTTCGATCATGTCGTCATCACCCATCTACACACCGATCATGCCGGCAACGTCCGGATGTTCGCCCCCACCGACGCCCGCATCTACGTGGGCCAGGACGAGCTGAGAGGTGCGGTCAGCCAGAAGGGGGGCCTGATCCGCGACGACCTGGTGACGTTGTGGGGGGTCACCAGCCCGCAGGGCTTCACACGGGCCGACTTCGCCTCGTTGCTGCCCGACCGGGCCGTCGAGGTGTTCGCCGACTTCGAGCTGCTGGACGGGGTGTGGATCGTGACCCTGCCCGGACACACGTGGGGGACGATCGGGGTCGCCGTCCGGCTCGAGCGGGACGGATGGATTCTGATCGCGTCTGATGCCATCTACCTGGCCGACACGTACGGAAAGCGGTTCGTACCCAGCATCCTCAACCAGTTCCCCGAAGAGTGGGCCAGATCGGCGGTCAAGGTCCGCCGCTTGGTGGAGCGCTACGGCATGACGGTGCTGCCGGGCCACGACGATCGGGTGATCGTGCCGTCCGGCGACCGTGGTCACCGCGTCGAGCCGCTGCGTAGCCTCTACAGGTGACATCTCCCCTAAGGCAGCACCGCTCGCCCGCCGGTTTCCGGTGGCCCCGACGGACCCTGTGGGACGATGTGGCGCGCCACGCCGTGGAACATCCCGGTGCGACCGCCGTGTCCGATGGCGATGGCGGGTACACCTACAGGGGGCTCGTCGACTCCACGCTCCTGCTTTCCGGCAGGTACCGGCAGATGGGTGTCCGCCACGGCGACGTGGTCATCGTCCAGATGCACGGCGTGCGGCAGTTCGTTCCGGCGTTCCTCGCCGCAGAGCGGCTCGGGGCGGTCGTGTCACCCATCTTGCCGGCGATCGACGGCAAGGCATTCGGCGAGATCGTGGATCTCGCCTGCCCGGCCCTGGTGGTGACCGCCAACGACCCGGACACTCTCGAAGGCACGGGCGTCACCCCGGTGGTGTCTGCCGCTCCCTCGGGGCCGGGGCCGCGTCTCGACGCACTGCTCGACGGGAGGTGTCCGGGACGGGGACTTCCCGATCCGCCCGCACCCCACGACCTGTCCGAGTTGGCCTTCACGTCGGGGACGACCGACCGGCCCAAAGGCGTACTCCATACCCACGCCACCGCGACCGCCGGCATTCTTTCCACCATTTCCCGGCAGGGAATAGAGGCTTCGGACGTGGTGCACGTCGCGCTGCCGGTCGGGCACAACTTCGGATACTTCTACGGTGTCCGGCTGGGCCTGCATGCCGGCGCCCATGTGGTATTGCAGGCGCGCTGGAATCCGGACCGGATGCTGGAGGCGTGTGCACGGTACGGGGTGACGGTGAGTTCGGGTCCCCCGGCCTTCCTGGTGGACCTGCTGGGTTGCCGCTCCAAGTGGCGGGGGCGTCTCGACTCGCTGCGGTTGTTCACGTGCGCGGGTGCCAAACTCGCCCTCGACACGGCACGGGAGGTAGTCGACAAGCTGCCGGGCCGGATGTCGAAGGCCTTCGGCATGACCGAACTCGGACACGTCTGTTCCACGACTGCGGGCGCGCCGACGGACAAGCTTCTGGAAACCGAGGGTCACCCTCATCCCGAGATCCAGATGCGGGTACTCGGAACGGGCGGCGAGTGGCTGGGGCGGGAACAGGAGGGTGAGATCGCCTTCCGGGGACCGTTCCTGATGTTTGGATACCACGGTGGCGGTTCTCCCGAAGCCATCGACGAGGACGGATTCTTCCGCACGGGGGATCTCGGCTACACGGACCGGGACGGCTATCTGGTGATCACCGGAAGGGTCAAGAACATGGTGATACGTGGCGGGGAGAACATACCTGCCGAAAGGGTGGAGCGAGCGCTGGCAGGCCACGAACTCCTTAGAGACGCGGCGGTGGTCGGAGTCCCCGACCGTCGACTAGGGGAACGGCCCGTGGCATGCGTCCAAGCGCGACCTGGTTTCGTACCTCGCACCGCAGACCTGGCCGAATTCCTCCAGCGCGCCGGGATCCCTCCGATCCACTGCCCGGAGGCCGTTGTGGTGGTCGAGGAGATACCGCGCGGCCCAACCGGCAAGGTACGTAGGGCCCACCTCCGCGGGCTGGCAAGCGGCGTCGCCGCCTTCGAGCAGGGGGGCTGCGATGGCTGACTCACCGGTGGTCGCTATCGAGCATGTCGGCATCGCGGTCCGGGATGCGGAAACTGCGAAGAACCGCTACCGGACGATGGGGTTCGTAGATGTTCGGACCGAGGACCTACCGGGGGGGATCAGGAGCCACCTGCTGCGCTCCGGCACGGCCTACGTGGAGATCCTCGAGTCAACGCGAGATGGCTCGGACCTGGCCCGGTTCCTGGCTCGACGGGGCGAGGGCCTCCATCACCTGTGCTTGCGGGTGGATTCGCTCGCCGAGGCGACCTCCGTGGCTGAATCCGCCGGCTGTGGCCTCGTCTCAGGCATCCCTATCGAGGATGTCAGGGGGAGCCGCGTGTTCATCCATCCGGCAACAAACGATGGGGTCCTGACGGGCCTGGTAGAACCCCACGCGGTCGGTTGCGAGGCAGAGCCGGGGCCAGGATGAGGTTGCTCGAACACCAGTCCAAGGCGCACCTGGCTAGAGCAGGGGTTAGGGTTCCACGCGGGGTCGTCGCCGACACACCGGAACAGGCCCGGTCAGCCGGCGTGGCATTGGGCGGCGAGGTATTCGTCAAGGCACTGGTCCCGGCGAATCGGCGGTCGAAGAACAACGGAGTGGTAGGCCCGGTCGGGCCGCAAGGCGCATGGCAAGCAGCGCATGAACTGCTCGACTCCCGGATCCTGGGCCACCCGTGCCGGTCGGTATACGTGGAGGAGGCCGTTGCCGTAACCGGAGAACTCTACGCCGCATTCTCGTGGAGCCCGCGAGGTCCGCAGGTCACCGCGTCCATCGCCGGAGGTGTGGACATCGAGGATTCCGGCGATGCGCTGATCCATCTCCGGCTGGAAGGGTCCGCACCCATCACCCGAGCCGGGGCGAATCATCTCTGGCAGCGGGCGCTGGGCGACACCCCGGTCCCACCCGATCTGGTCGACCTTACCGTGGCCGCTGCCGGCGCCTTCTTCGACGATGCACTGGTGGTGGAACTAAACCCGCTAGCCCTGTTGGCCGATGGGACCTTCACTGCAGTCGGGGGGCTGATCGAGATGGACGGCAACGCGCTCTTCAGGCATCCGGAACTCCGATGGCGTCCTTATGGGCTTACCGAGCGGGAGGCCGTCGTGGCACGGGCCGACCGCCGGCTCCCCGGTGCTTCCGTGCGTTACGTGGAACTCGACGGGGAAACCGGGCTGCTGGTGGGTGGGGGCGGCGCCGGGCTGTACCAGCACGATCTGCTGGTCGAAGCGGGCGTGCGACCGGCTAATCACAGCGACCTCGGAGCCGGGGTCTCGGCCGAGAAGTTGGACGTTCTCATCGAGGCAGTGCTCGGCCATCCCAACCTCTCGCGTCTCCTGGTCAGCTTCAACATCCTGCAGTTGGCTCCATGCGACCTCATCGTCGAGAGACTCCTAGCGGGGATGGATCGGATGGGATACGGGGACGGCCGGATCCCGGTGGTGGTCCGGCTCGAGGGTCTCAACGCCGACCGGGCCCGGCGGCTGGCGGCAGGACGCGCCGGTCTGCGGTACCTTCCGCCCGGAGCGAGCCTGGGAGAGGCCGTGGACACTTTGGTCAGGATCAGCCGGTGATCGTCACCGCCGATATGGCGTCGATCGTCTGGCGGATCACGGTCACCGAAGGTGAACGGGTGCAAGCCGGGCAACAACTCCTCATCCTCGAGTCGATGAAGATGGAGATTCCCGTCCTCGCCCCGGCGCCGGGGACAGTGGTGGACATCCCGGTGGCGGAAGGCGATGTCATCGACGCCGGCGACATCCTGGTGCGGGTCGAACGCAACCGGTGAGCATTCTGGTCGACGATCGGACCCGGATCCTGGTGCAGGGCATCACAGGTTCGGTGGGACGGCTGGACACCGGATTCTGTCTGGAGTACGGCTCCCGGATCGTGGCCGGGGTGACACCCGGGCGCGGTGGTCGGTCGGTGTCGGGCGTGCCGGTCTTCGACACGGTGGCCGAAGCCGTCGACCGGACCGGCGCCAACGCGGCCGTCCAGTACGTGCCGGCCCGCCACGCGGCGGATGCGGTGATCGAGGCGGCATCCTCCGGGCTCACCCCGATCGTGGCCCTGGCCGAGAACCTACCTCGTCATGATGCATGGAGAGCGGCTCTTGCGGCCCGCGACGCCGGCTCGGTCCTCATCGGGTTCAATACCAACGGGATCATCTCCCCGGGCAAGACGAAGTTGGGAGGAATCGGGGGGCCGCGGCCGCAAGACCTGTTCCGGGAGGGAACCGTGGGTGTCTGTTCCCGGTCGGGAGGTATGTCCGCCGAGATCGCCCTCGCCCTTGCCGAGGCAGGAAGCGGTGTCTCGACCTGCGTTTCGATGGGAGGGGAAGCGATCACCGGTAGGACGATGGCCGAATACGCCCGCTGGTTCGAGGCGGATGTGGCTACTGACGCCATCGTGGTCTTCGGGGAGCCGGGATCGGACCACGAGATCCGGTTGGCCGCCGCTATGCAGCGTGGCGAGGTGACCAAACCGGTCGTGGCGCTGATCGTCGGCGAGTTCCAGGACGCCCACCCCCCGGGATCGTCCTTCGGTCACCTCTCCGCGATGGTGCGGACCGATACCGACCGGTCGGTGGTGAAACGTGACACGCTGGCGGCTGCCGGGGCGCTCATAGCGGAGCGCGTGGAGGACATTCCCGATCTGATTAGGGTCGGGATGGGGATGGAGGCGAAGTGATCTGGGAGCCCGAACTCGAGGAGATGGAACGCCGGAAGGCGTTCGCCCACTCGATGGGAGGGGAGGAGTCCGTCGCCCGCCAGCACGGAGCGGGCCGGTACACCGCCAGGGAGAGGATCGGCCTGTTGGTGGACGAGGACACCTGGCAGGAGATCGGGACCTTCACCGGGGCAGCCACCTACGATGAGGAGGGCCGCCTCGTGAGCGTGAGGCCGGCCAACACCATCATCGGAACGGGCCTTGTTCGAGGTCGGCGGGTCGCCGTGGAGGCTGACGACTACACCATAAGGGGGGGTTCCACCGAAGCCCAGATCTCCGAGAAGTGGGAGTTCATCAACCGGTATGCCCTTGAGATGCGGATACCGATGATCCGTCTCGTCGAGAACGTCGGGGGAAGTGTGCGGCTACTCGAGAAGATGGGCCGAACCAAGATCCCCGGCTACCGCATGTGGCCCCTTGCCGAGATGCTCGGCTACGTACCGGTGGTGGCCCTGGTGCTGGGTCCGTCGGCGGGTCTCGGCCCCATGAAGGCCGCCAGCAGCCACTTCTCGGTGATGGTCCGCGGTACCAGCCAGGTGTTCGCGGCCGGCCCTCCCGTGGCCCGGGTCGCCCTGGGTAGGGACATCGACAAGGAGGAACTTGGGGGCGCCCACATCCACACCGAGCAGAGCGGGGTCATCGACAACGCGGCCGACTCTGAGGAGGAGGCAGTCAGGCAAGCGTGCCAATTCCTGTCGTACCTACCCCAGAGCGTCTTTGAGGTACCGCCGCGGATGCCCTGCAACGACGCCCCCTCCCGGACCGAGGAGGAGTTGGCCGCGATCATCCCCCGCAACCAGCGCATGGTTTACAACTCGCGACGCCTCCTCTCCCTGGTCTTCGACCGTGACTCGCTGTTCGAGGTCGCGCCTGCCTACGGGCCGTCGTCCATCACGATGCTGGCCCGTCTCAACGGTTATCCGCTCGGGGTGATTGCCAACGACCCCTACCGGTTCGGTGGCGGTCTCACCCGGGCGGCCGCGGAGAAGGTCGAGACCTTCGTTGATCTGTGCGACACCTTCCACCTTCCGATCGTGAACTTCGTGGACCAACCCGGCACCGTGATCGGGCTGGAAGCCGAGCGTGAGGGAGCCGTACGGGGCACGATCCGGCTTGTTTCGGCTATCGAGCAGTCGCGGGTTCCGTGGTGCGGCATGATCATCAGGAGGCTGTTCGGTCTGGCCGGTACGAGCTATGGGCGGCTCCAAGGCGTGAATCTGCACTACGCGTGGCCCTCCGCGCGGTGGGGTTCGATCCCGATCCAGGGAGGGGTGAGAGCTGCTTTCCGCCGCGAACTCGATGCTCTGCCCGCCGCCGAAGCAGAGGAGAGGCTCGCACAGTTGGAAGCACAATACGATGATCTGTCGTCACCCTTCCGGACGGCGGAAGCCTTCGGAGTCCCTGAAATCATCGATCCCCGCCAGACCAGGCCCATACTGTGCCGATGGATCGAAGACGCCTATGCCGTGCTCCCCGAGCAGCTGGGCCCGACAACCCGTACCATGCGCCGTTAGGAGAGTGCAGCAACCGAATCTTGCGCAATCCCACCGGTTGAAGACGTGGAAACAGCGACTGCGAAAGCGAGGAGACAGTGGCTGATCGCATCATCATCGAGAACGCCGCCATCGTGACCATGAACGACGACGAGGACGTCATCTTCGACGGGTCGATGGTGATCGAGGGCAACCGGATAGTGGCGGTCGGGGGATCGGAGGCGGTATCCGGCTTCGACCGTACGAACGCGAAGATCATCGACGCCGGTGGGAAGGCGGCCCTGCCGGGGTTCGTCGACCTTCACTACCACACCGCCATCGGCAAGGGATACTGCGACCATCTCGATCTGTGGGAGATCCTGCAGGCGTTCTGGTACCCGATGATCCGGTCGATCAATACCGAGGAGGCCTACTGGGCCGCCATGGCCAGCTACAGCGAGTCGCTGAAGGCGGGGGTCACCACGGCGAACGACATGTTACGCCGGCTTCCGGGCTTGGCTCGGGCCGCAGTCGACAGCGGTATCCGGGTGGTGCTCTCCAACGTGGTCGCGGATGCGGAACACGGCCTCGATGTTCTCGACGACAACGAATCGGCCTACCATCAGTGCCACGGGATGGGCGACGGCAGGGTAGAGGTTTACTTGGGCATCGAGTGGTTGCCTCTGGCCTCCGAGGCCTTGCTGGTCGACTGCAGGGCACTGGCCGACGAGCTGGGCACGGGGATACACATCCACCTGAACGAGTCCCTCGGCGAGGTGGAGATCTCGCAGCAGACGTTCGGCGGCCGCCGGCCCAGCGAGGTTGCCTACGACACCGGGATACTCGGTCCCGACTGCGTCGCCGCCCACTGCGTGCACATGTCGGACCGAGAGATCGGCCTCATGAGGGAGACCGGAACTCACATCTCTCACAACCCGTCGTCCAATGCGAAGCTGGGCAACGGCATCGCCCGGCTACCGGAGATGCTCGAGGCGGGATTGAACATCGGTCTCGGACACGACTCTGCTGAGGGCACCAACAGCTGCGATCTGTTCCAGGTGATGAAATGGGCTTCCCTTGTGCACCGGGCCGAGCGCAAGGACGCGTCGATCCTGCAGGCACCCCAGATCCTGCGCATGGCGACCAGGAACGGATCCCTGGCCCTCGGCCACGAGACCGGTGAGTTGAGTGTCGGCAAGGTGGCAGACGTGATCCTGATCAACTTGCGGAACCACCACTTCACCCCCTGGGTGCCGGGTAACAAGACCCACTTGATCTCACATCTGGTCTACAGCGCCGAGAGCGCGGCGGTCGACACCACCATCGTGGACGGCACCGTCGTGATGGAAGGGCGCGAGTTCCTGCTATTCGACGAGGAGGAGGTGCTGGCGAAGGCGACCGAGAGCTTCTCCAGCTGCATCAACCGGATGGAGGTGCCGGAGGAGTACGCGGGACTTCTCGAACGGTAGGGAACACGCCCGGACAGCCCAGCGCACTGACGAGGGGGTGGGACCGCTCCGATGTCGAGAGACTTGAGCAGCCGCCGCTTGGCTGGGCGGCTTCTTGGTGACAATCGGCTACGCTGTCACCATGACGGTGCTGTCTATCCGTTTCAAGCGACCCGGCGCTTACGAGCGGCTCAAGCGCGACGCTGCCCGGCGGGCTGAGTCGATCTCGTCGGTTGGGGAGCGGTTGATCGATGAGGGGTTGCGCATGGAGGCCCATCCCGGCATCGTGTTCCGAGACGGGCCGAGCGGCCGGCGCGCCGCTCTGGCCGCGGGGCCCGATGTGTGGGAGATCGCAGGGTTGCTCCGGGGTCTGAGGGGAAGCGTCGAGGAGCGGGTGGCCGACGCTGCCATCCAACTCAGCCTCACCGAGTCGCAGGTCCGTGCGACTAGCCGCTACTACGCCGAGTTCACCGACGAGATCAACGCCGAAATCGCGCTCAACGACGACATTGCCGATCGCGAACTGGCCGCATGGGAGAACGAGCGCAGGCTGCTCTCGGGGTGAAGCTCCTCCTGGATGAAATGCATGCTCCCGCCGTCGCGGCCCGGATGCGCCATGGCGGACACGATGCCGTCGCCGTCAAGGAGAGCGCCGACCTCATCGGGCTCGGCGATGAGGAGTTGCTTCGGGCCGCGACGGCTGATCGGAGGGCGGTCGTCACCGAGAACATCAAGGATTTCGCGGTGCTCCACCGGCGCATCTCTGCCTCGGGACTCAGCCATTCGGGAGTGGTCTTCACCCATCCCCGGCGATTCCCGCGCTCCGCTCGGAACCATGTGCCGGTGCTGTTCGAAGCCCTCTCCGTCTTTCTCGCCGAGCACGGTTCCATGCTCGGCGATGTCGAGTCGTTCGTGTGGTGGCTTGAGCGCCCCCACCGATGAGACGGGCCGCGGCCTCCAGAATTGTGCGTGATCCGCCTTCATTAGTTCTGCCGGACGGACGATCACGACAACGCCGTAACCCTGAAACGACTCAGCGACGGGTTTCGACCAACTCAACCAGCACGCCGTCGAACTCCCGGGGGTGGACGAAGGCGATCATCGTGCCCATCCCTCCGGGGCGGGGGTGCTCGTCGATAAGGCGAACGCCCAGGCTGCGGAGCCGTCGGAGATGCTCCTGAATGTCCTCCACCTCGAACGCGATATGGTGAAGCGCTGAGCCGCGCTTGGCTACGAACTTGCTGACCACCCCAGGTCCGTTAGCTTCGAGGGTCTGGACGAATCCATCCCCCACCGGCAGCATCCTTTCCACGAATCCAGGTCCGTCCTCCTCGTGGCAGACCGGGACCCCCAACAGTCCGGCGAACCGGTCGTGTGGTGCGGAGGTCGGGGTGTGGGCAAAGGCCACATGGTGGATCCTGAGCAGGGGCGGCCACACTGCGGGCGTCGGTTCCCGGACCATCAGCGCTGGTCGTCTGTTTGCGAAACAACCCGGCGTGCTCTGCTAGCCATCGGCGTCCCTCGCTGTGTTCCGTCTCCTCGACGTACCGCTGCGCGGTACGCATTCATCGGCGGGCCTTGCAAGGAACGCCGCTGCCATGGGATACCGAACCGCCACTTGACAGACCCACCACTAGAGCCGGGAGAAGACCCTGGCGAATGCCTCGACTGTTTCTCGCCGCTTCGAACCGAGGGGGAACACGGTCACAGAGTCGATCCCGAGGTCGGCCAGGGTCCGGAGATGGGCCAGTGCTTGGTCGCTGTCGCTGGCGAAGGCCATCTTGTTGACGAAGTCCTCGGGCATGATCGAGGCCGCAGCGAGGGCCTCCTGGAATTCACCTCCTGCGTATCGTGCCTTGACCTCGGCCGAGATCGCGGGATCCAGGCCGGCCAACTCGCAGTAGACCGGCGCGGTCTGGGGGAACCAAGCGGCGATCGAGCGAGCGGCCCGCAGGGCCCCGGCAGGATCATCGTCGTCGATCGCTCCGTAGCCGAACACGGATACGTGGGGCCGGGACCGCCCTGCTCGTTCGGCGCCCCGGTCGATGTGTTCCAAGCCGTAGGCGACGCCATCCCGGAAGAGGCCGCCCAGGAAGATGACCCCGTCGGCTATCTCGCCGGCCAACTCCAGGGTCTTGGGTCCGCTCGCCGAGATGAACACCGGTACGTGATAGGAGGCTTCGAACCGGAGGTGAGCGTCCTCCATCGTGAATCCCAAGCCTTGGTAGGTGACGTGTTCCCCGGAGAGGAGCCGCCTGATCACCTCGATCGACTGGCGCATCTCCAGGAGCCGGGCAGGTCGCAGGCCTAGGGAGCGCAGCGGTCGATCACCGGCCCCGATACCGAGGACCGTCCTTCCCGGTGCCAACTCCTCGAGGCTGGCAGCGTTGACTGCGACTATGCCGGGATGGCGGGTCTGCGGGTTGGTCACCGCGGTTCCCAGAACCATGCGGGTGGTCAACCGGGCGGCCAGCGTCAGGTGCATGTAGGGGTTCCGGGTGTGGAGGGAGGAGTCGGTGAGCCAGAGGTAGTCGTACCCGCATCGGTCGACCACCCGGACCATGTCCTCGAATACGGACGGGGGATAGCGACCCTGTAGGGCTACACCGGTCTGCATCTGATCATCCTGCCTTCCTGTCATAGCGGATGATGGTATCGGCCAGAGCGGCGAGTCCGGTTCCGATGGGTTCGGTCTCGATCCACTCCCCGTGGGTGTGCTCGCCCGAGCCGACCGTGATGCCGAGAGTGATCGCCGGGATCCCGGCCGCGTTGGCATCGTTGCTGGCGGCAGCGTACTCGGGTTGGATTCCCACCTCTGCGAGGGCATCTGCGGCGGCCTTCACGAGGGGATGGGCGGCGGGGATCGAACCGGCCGGCCGTTTCCCCAGTTCCTTGAAGTTCGCCGTCACCAATGGGGACTTCTCGGCATTCACCCAGGCGGCGGGCTCCGGTATCGAGATCGGTGAGAACCAGCGGGTCGGCAGAGGGGATATCGATACGAAACGCAGCCCGCCGGGCTCTGACGTTGATGGACTCTCCTCCCTCGACGTGACCGATGTTGATCGAGCACCCGGCCCGGCTGCGGGCGTCGCCAGCAACGGGTCCAGCCTGGCGATGATCCGGGCCAAGTCATGGATGGTGCTGGGATTGTCCGCTGCTTCCCAAGCGTGGCCGCCAGGACCCGCCAGCTCCAGAGACCAGCGGACCGATCCGACGCCGACCGTGACCACCCGACCGAGATAGTTACCTTCGAGGGCGATCAGTGCTCCGATCCCGGCTGGTGGATCCTGGACCAGGTGGAGTACGCCGGCCAGGTTGCCGAGTCCTTCCTCCCCGACGGTGGCCACGATCCAGACGGGTCGATCGAGTTGCCGCGGCAGCAGCGCGTCGAGGACCGAGAGCGCTGCCACCGAGACCGTGTTGTCGCCCACGCCGGGTCCGTTCAGCCGGGTTCCGTGCTGCTCGGCTCTATGGGGTACGTCCCGGCCGAAGACCGTGTCGAGATGCGCTGCCACGAAGGTTGCGGGACCCTGCCCGTCCCTCAACCGGGCTACAACGTTTGCTGCCCGGTCCGCTTCGTCGAGGGGTGGAGCAGGGACGGAAGCCAACTCGATGGTTCGTTCGAGGACGATGCCGGCGGCCTCCGGTTTCATGGCGCTTCGGCAGCGACGCCGGTGCGGATCAGGGCTTCTAACTCGGAGGGTGTCACCCCCACCGACCGGAGCACTTCTCTGGTGTGACGGCCCAGGCGCGGCGCGGCCGAGGGGATGGGCAGCGGTTCGCGGTCGATGCGGACGGGTATCCCCAGCACGGGGTAGGCACCGGCAGTCTCGTGGAGGAGCCTCTGTACCGTTCCCAACGCCAACGCCTGCGCTCCGTCCAGCACCCCGGCCACGTCGTTGAGCCGGTCCGCGGGAACCCGGGACCTCTCGAATACGGCGAGCCATTCGGCGACAGTCCTCCTGGTGGTGAACGCTTCAATCTCCTTGGTGAGCTCGGCGCGGGCCGCCACCCTCGAAGCGTTGTCCACGAAGCGGGGATCCTCGACTAGGTGAGGGGCATCCAACGCCCGGCAGAAGCGCCGCCACAAGGCTTCGGATCCGGCACCCGCCGCCACGAACATCCCGTCGCTCGCCCGGAAGGCTCCGTAGGGCGCGAAGGTGGGGGAATGGCTACCGAGCAAACCGGGAAGCTCCCCGTTCACCAGGTAGGTGGTGGCGAGGGTGGCAAGGGCCGCCAGCGAGAACTCCAGCAGCGAGGTCGACACCTGGCGTCCCACCCCGGTTCGCTCCCTGTCGACGAGCGCGGCCAGCACCCCGACTACACAGGCGAGGCCGGCCCCGATGTCGGTGACCGGAGCACCGATCTTCGCGGGGCCGGTGTCCTCGTGCCCTGTGACGCTCATCAGACCCCCGGAGGCCTGCAGGATCAGATCGAAACCGCCTCTGGAAGCGTCGGGACCCACGTCCCCGAACCCCGAAATCGACCCGTAGACGATGTGGGGATGCCGGGCGTGCACGGATTCGTAGTCGAGCCGGTACTTAGCGAGGCTGCCCGGTCGCCCGTTCTCCAGGAGAACGTCGCATGAGGCGAGCAGTGCTTCGGTCGCAGGCCGGGCATCCTTAGCCCGGAAGTCGAGCGAGACGCTCTTCTTGGCACTGTTGAGGGTCATGAACAGTACGGATTCATCTCCCACCCGGGCAGTACCCTGCTTCCGGTAGGGGTCCCCGCCTCTGGGGGACTCCAGCTTCAGCACCTCGGCCCCGAGGGTTGCCATCGTGAAGGACGCGTACGCCCCGGAGACGAATCTCGTCAGGTCCAGGACGCGTATCCCATCGAGCAGGCCGGCGCTGCTCACCAGGGGTCGGGTTCCCGGAACTCGCCGAACTGCGCCCGCATCACATCGCTCATCTCACCAAGGGAGACACCGGCCCGGGCCGCGTCGATCAGGGCGGGCATGACGTTGCTGCCGTCACGGAGAGTCCTCTCGAGGGCTGCGAGCTTTGCGTCGACACCGCGCTGGTTCCGGGTCGCCATGCGGCGTTCCGTCCGGGCGATCTGGCGTTGTCCGATTCCGGTGTCCAGCGTGAACAGGCGAGGCTGCTGGGGAGTTTCCCCGTCATCCACGTACCGGTTCACCCCCACCCTCACTTCGGTCCCGTCGGAGACAGCCCGTTCCCTTCGGTAGGCCTCTGCGGCGATCCACCGTTGCGGGGCGCCTGCCTCGAGGGCCTTCACCGCCCCGCCCAGACCTTCCACCGTGGCCATCACCTTCCGGGCCCTCTCTTCGACCTCGGAGGTGAGCCACTCCACGTAGTAGGAGCCTGCCAGCGCGTCCACGGTGTCGGCCACTCCCGATTCGTGGGCGACGATCTGCTGGGTGCGCAGGGACAGGGTCACGGCTTCCTCGGTGGGTAGCTCGTAAGCCTCGTCGTAGCCCATTACGTGGATCGACTGGGCGCCGCCGAGGACCGCTCCGAGACACTGGATGGTCGAGCGGATGATGTTGTTGAGCGGCTGGGCCGCGGTCAGTGTGGTCCCGGAGTTGCCCGAGAAGAAACGCAGCCTGGCCGACCGGGGATCCTGTGCCCCGAACCGGGTGGTGGCGATCTCGTGCCAGAGGCGTCGGGCGGCTCGGAGCTTGGCGACCTCCTCGAAGAGGTTCATGGTGGTGGCGAAATGGAACGAGAACCGGGGCGCGAACGAGTCGAAGGCCAGACCGCGCCCGAGGAGTTCCTCCGCGTAGGCGATAGCGGAGGCCATTGTCAGGCCGAGTTCCTGCACAGCCGTGCAGCCTGCCTCCCGGGCGTGGTAGCCCGTTACGGAGATGGGGTTGAATCTGGGGAGGGACCGGGCCGACCACTCGACGATGTCGGCCACGAGACGCATCGAAGGGGTTGGGGGGAAGATGAAGGCCTTGCGAGCCAGGAATTCCTTGAGCAGATCGTTCTGCAGGGTTCCCGACAGCTGCCGGTAAGGGACGTCTTGGCGTTCGGCAGCCACCAGGTAGAAGGCGAGGATGATGGGAGCGGTGGCGTTGATGGTGAAGTTCACCGAGAGTTCGCTCAAGGGCAGGCCGTCGAAGAGGTCGACCATGTCTTCAGCGGTGTCGATCGCCACTCCGACCCGGCCGACTTCGGCTCTGGCCATCGGATGCGAGGAGTCGTATCCCAACTGCGTGGGCAGGTCGAAGGCCACCGACAAGGCAGTCTGGCCCTGGTCGAGTAGGAACCGGTACCGGCGGTTGGTGTCCTCGGCACTCCCGTACCCGGCGAACTGGCGCATCGTCCACAGACGACCCCGGTACATGGTCTCGTAGGGACCCCTGGTGAAAGGAGGGTGCCCGGGGAGGCCGAGGTGCGCGTCGGGGTCGAGTCCTCCGATGTCGGTGGGTGTGTAGACAGGGGCGACCGGGATGCCGGAATCGGTTCGTCGCTCGTCGATCATCTGCGGCCGCCTCCCGTGGACGCCTCCTGCAGGATCCCGTCGACAACCTCATCCAGCGCGGATCCGACCGGGAACACGGCCGAGATTCCGAGTCCTTCGAGCCTGCCGATGTCTGCGGTGGGAATGGTTCCGCCCACGACGATCGGTACATTCTCGATGCCGGCCAGGGATCGTTCCTCGACCAGTTGGCGGCACAGGGCCACATGGGCTCCGGAAAGCAACGAGACGCCGATCACGTCGGCCCCTTCCTGCACGGCAGTCGCCACGATCCTGTCCGCAGGCTGCCGCAGACCGAGGAATATCACCTCGGCGCCGGCATCCCGCAGGGCCATGGCGATCACCTTCACCCCGCGATCGTGCCCGTCCAGACCCGGCTTGGCGAGCACTATCCGGGGCCTGCTCACCCGGCTAGTTCCCCGTTGCTAATCACCACGCGGCGGTCGATCTCGAGGGTGGCGTTCGCCATCACGCAATCGAGGTGGGCGACCGCGTCCACCGTACCGCCGTAGGCGATGGAGTTGCCGAGTGCGATGTGGGCGGTCCCAAGGGCGGACTCGGTTTCCATCGGCACGTCGCAGATGGTTCCCAGCGGGTTCAGGCCCATCGAGACCTCGGCCAGGTTGACCATCCGGTCGTCATCGCAGCGTGACATCATCTCGATCAGGCGATCCTTGTGGGTTCCCTCCACCCCGACCATCCGTCCCGCCTCGAAGTACATGACGACCGGCTCGGGCAAGGGTCCCTTGCCCATGAACAGGAGGTCGCCGTCGATCACCGCTACCCCGGTGGTGGTCTCCTCGACCGGAGCGGTGCCGGCTTCGATGTCGGGTGGCGCCATGTACTGCCCGTCGGCCCGGGCGATCCCGTCCAGAACCCGCCCCGCCCGGGCCTCGATCGAGCCTTGGAGGTCGGTCCCGGCCGCGCTGGTGAGCCTGAACCGGGATCCGTGGTCCCACGCCGCTCCCACAACCTTGGCCAGGGCGCGTTGGGAGTCGAAGTCGACGGTAAGCGGCCCGGCGTCCCGGAAGGTGCCGAGTTGCACGCCCGGCATCGCCAGGTACCGGACCCCTGCCGCGGAGGCCCGCTGGCGTGCCTTGCTCGACCCGACGAACAGGCTTGTCAACTCGATCGCGGCACCCGCCGACAGCAGTGCCGCCGCCACTGCCCGGGGCGGTTCAGAGCCGGGGATGTGCGGCATAGGCATACGGGCCGCCAGCGGCACCGCGCCCCGCGACGATATGCCTTCGGTCAGCCCCGTCACGACCTCTGGGTCCGTTCCCTCGTCGGTGAGCAGCAGCACCTCCTCTCCGGGCCGCACCTGCAGGCACGAGTCGAGCACTGTGTCGAAACCCGGATAGGTCATCGGGACAGCGCCAGTGCCGCGAATGCTGCGTACACCTTGGTGGCGTCGTGGATGTCCTCGAGGGAGAGGTTCTCGTCCGCCGAGTAGACGGGCTCACCGCCCGGACCGAAGATCACCGTCTCGACCAGCGGCCCGAAACTGGAAGTGTCGCCCAGCCACGCCTCCACCCGGAGTGCCGGCTCGTGTCCCGGCCGGGCGGCCCGTACCGCTTCCTGGATCAGGTTCACAACCTCCGAGTCACGGTTCACGAGGTGTCCGGCCTTCTCGTCGGCGAGCACCACGTCGGCTCGGAACCGGCTGTCCATCCGGGCGGCCGCGGCCAGGGCACGGTCTATCTCGGCGCGGACCGTTGCCTTGCTCACCCCGGGCTGCGGGCGGCAATCCACCCTGATCACACATTCGTCCGGGATCATGGAGGGCCCTCCTGGCGGCAGGCCTCCGTATATCCGCCCGGGTGCCATGAACGTCTCCTTGCCGAACAGGTCGGCGACCCATGGTTCCAGTTCAGGTTCCAGCCGGCTGCGCTCCAGTTCGATGACGGCCAGCGCCGCCAGGTAGTTGGCGTTCACCGCGTCGTACTTGTGGCATGTGTGCGCGGACCGACCGTACACGTGGACATCGAAATAGTACCTGCCCCGATGTCCCAGGCAGATCGTGCTCTCGCTCAACTCCCCGAGTACGCAGAGGTCGGCCGGATGAGCCTCGAAGTACGCGATCGAACCCCGCTGCTCTCCCATGTGGTCCGACACCGCGGCGAACGCCGCCGTCCCCGTGAGCGGCAATCCGGCCTCCCTCAGTCCGACCAGGGCCGCCACCTGGCAGGCGAGAGCGCCCTTCATGTCCATGATCCCGTGGCCGTAGACCAGCCCGTCCACGAGATCACCCGAGTACGGCTCGGCAACCGTCCAACCATGCGAAACGGGCTTGGTGTCCAGATGACCGGTGAGAACGACCCGCCTGCCCGGACCGAAAGGAAGCTCCCCGATCGCATTCGGTCGGTCAGGTAGGACCGGCTGGAGTTCCACCCGCTCGAACCCGAGTTCCCGGAGCGTGGCAGCGATGAACTCCGCCAGGGGTCCCTCCTCGCCCAGGACGCTCGGTATGCGCGACACCTCCCGGCAAAGTTCGACGGCGAGGTCGAGGTCCACCGATTCGATGGCTGTCCGGGCGACTTCGTCAGCGCCCACTTCCCTCCTCCCGTACCTACGTACCGCCGCGGATCATCCCGACGCAGGGTCCTCGAGGGGCAACGAAGGGTCAGCCGCCCACTCGCTCATCGAACCGTCGTAGATCGAGATCTGCTCCAATCCCAGGCGTGACAGTGCGAATGCTGTGCTCGCCGCCGATATGCCACCTCCGCAGTATGCGATCGTCCGGCTGCAGCCGGCTTCGAGTGCTGGGGTGGCCAAGTTTCGCAGTTCGTCGGCGTCGGCATAGGCGTGCGTGCGGCTATCTACGATTGAGCCGGCCGGTACGTTGACCGCGGTCGGGATGTGGCCGCGACGCTTGTAGAACTGGATCACCCCGTTGTAGTGGGCCGCCGGAAGGGCGTCGACTATGGCGATGTCGTCGTCCTCAATCGCAGCGAGGACTTCCTCCTTGCCGACGAAGATGCCCGGTCGCGGCCGAACTGTGAGTGCGGCCCTAGGATGTCGGGGCGCGGGATCAGCCGTAACAGATCGGCCTTCCGCCTTCCACCGTCGAAGTCCGCCGTCGAGTATCGCGGCCTCGTCAAATCCAATGGAGTAGAGCATCCACCACACCCTGGCTGCCCACATGTTGATGTCGAAGTCATAGAGGACGACTCTGGTTCCGTCGCCGACGCCGGCCGACTCCATGACCGACACCAACTGCTCGTCGGGCGGCATCGTGAACAGGAGTTTCGCCGTCTGGTCGGCGAGTTCGGTCATGAGATCGACATGGACACTTCCGGGTATGTGCTCCTGATTCCACCGTTCCCGGCCACTTTCGATGTTGAGCACCCCGCCCGGTCTCTCGAACACGACCGAACAGTCGAGGATGCGCAGGTCAGGGGCCGCCAGGTTCTCTTCGAGCCAGCGAGGTCCTACGAGCTTGTCCACCCCGAGTCTCCTTCCATACGGTTGTCCCGAACGATAGATGATCGCCATGGGCGCCGTCCTGCCTCTGAGGCAACTGACCATACGGCCGGATAGCCAGGCTCGGTTTGGCGGTGCAGGCCGGGCCGCGACAGCGTCAGCGGGAGATGCCCTGGCCCTGCGTCGGAATCACCGCCTCGGTATCGATCCAGATCGACTTGGGTTGCAGGTAGGCGTCGAGTGCCTCCTCGCCGAGTTCGCGGCCCCCGAAGCCCGACATCTTGTGCCCGCCGAAGGGAACCGCCACGTCGAACATGCCGTAGGTGTTGATCCAGACGGTGCCGGCCCGGACCGCGTCGGCGAACTTGAGGGCCTTGTTGACGTCCGACGTCCAGACACCCGCCGCCAGCCCGTAACGAACGTCGTTCGCCAGCGAGATGAGTTCTTCCCAGTCCGTGAAGCGCAGGATGGACACGACGGGACCGAAGATCTCCTCCTGGGCGACTGTCATGTCGTTGGTCACCCGGTCGACCACCGTGGGCTCCAGGAAGTATCCGCCCTCGAGGCCATCCACGACGGCCTCGCGCCCGCCGGCCACGATCTCGGCGCCTCCGCCCGCGGCTGTGGCGATGTGACCCTTGACAGTTTCCCGGTGGGACGCCGACACCAGAGGTCCCATCTGGGAATCAGGGTTCAGTCCTTGGCCAAGGCAAACTCCCTTGGCCTTCTCGGTCAGTTCCTCGGCGAACTCGTCGGCGATGGCATCCTCGACGAACAGTCGGGATCCGGCCACGCACGCCTGGCCCTGGTTGAAGAAGGCCCCGCCGAAGGCTCCCGCCATCGCAGCTTCCCGGTGGGCATCGGCGAACACGACGTTGGGGCTCTTGCCGCCCAACTCCAGCGAAACGCGCTTGAGGGTGGGAATCGCCTGTCTGAGGATCTCCTGGCCGGTGCTGGTCTGACCGGTGAAGGCCACCTTGTCGATACCCGGGTGGGACGCGATCGCTGCTCCGACCTCGGGTCCCGGACCGGTGACGATGTTGATCACACCGGGCGGGATCCCGGCTTCGTTCACCAACTCCGCGAAGCGGAGAGTGGTCAGCGGTGTCCATGTGGCCGGCTTGCCCACCACCGTGCAGCCGGCCGCTAGCGCCGGGCCGAGCTTGTAGATGATCTCCAGCAGCGGGAAGTTCCAAGGTGCGATAGCCCCCACCACGCCGATCGGTTCCCGCTTGCGGAGGCTGATCAACCCGGGAATGCTGTTCGGGAGCAGGTCTCCGTGGATCTTGGTGGCCCAACCGGCGTAGTAGCGGAGGATCTCGATCGACAGAGCGATGTCGACCAGTTCCGCCTCCCATAGAGGCTTGCCGTTGTCGAGGACTTCGAGTACCGCGAACTCGTCCTTGTGCTGATCCAACAGGTCGCCCAGTCCCCATATGAGCCGCTGCCGCTCGGTGGGCGCCATGTCGCGCCAGCCGTTGTCGAACGCATGCCGGGCCGCTTCCACGGCTTGGTCGATCTGGGCCGGACCGGCGACCGGTATCTCCGCCAAGACCTCCCCGGTGGCGGGATCGCTGGTCAGGAACGTGTCGGTCCCGTCGACCCATTCACCTCCGATGAAGAGTCGCTTGGGGCGGGTCAGGAAGTCGATGCTGGGGCGTTCAATGACTGTCATGTTCCTACGGGTCCCCTCATGTCAAGCCAGGGTGAGAACCTGGCGGCCTAGCACTCGGCGTTGTACAAGATTGTCCAAGGCCTCCGCGGCACCTTCGAGCGGGTAGGTGGCTGCGATGGGTACCGAGATGTGGCCGTCGGCGGCCAGGCGGATGGCGTCGGCGAGGTCGAGCACGGTGGCGGCCACGGTGGATACCCAGACCGTTTCCGGCAGGATGAACTCGATCGGATGGACTTCCAAAGACTCGCCGGTGTATCCGGTGGACACGAAGCGGCCGTGCTTGGCCAGAGAGCGAATACCGGCCAGCATGGTTCTCGTGGTACCGACCAGTTCGAAGAACAGGTCGGTACCCCTGCCCCCGGTCAGATCCCGGATCCGCTCCGGTACGTCGTCGTAGCCCGCGGCGTCGGGCACCACGATCCCTCCGGAGGCGCCGTACGACTTGGCCATCTCGAGTTTGTCCTCGGTGTCAGCGATGGCGAGGACCCTGGCGCCGGCCAGGGCGGCAACCTGGAGAACCATCGAGCCGACCCCGCCGATGCCGTTCACCACGGCCGTCTCGCCAACGCTCATGTTCGAGAGCCGGGCAGCGTGCACCGCGGTCATCCCCGCGCAGGCGAGTACCGATGCGGTGGCGAAGTCCACATTGTCGGGGAGCGGGACCAGATTGCGGGAAGGTGAGGTGATGTACTCGGCGTACACGCCGTCGAGGTTGAAGCCGAACTGCCCGGGCTCGTTGTCACAGATGTTCTGTCGACCTACCAGGCACTGCTCGCACGCTCCGCAGAAGATCTTGTTGTACACGGCCACCCGGTCGCCTAAGGAGACCGTGGATCGATCGCCAGCCTCGACGACCACTCCGGCCCCCTCGTGTCCCACGGTCATCGGGTACTCGTCGGGTTGGATCATCCCTTCGAGCACGTGGAGATCGGTGGCGCAGACCCCGGCGGAATACAGCTTCACGAGGGCCTCCCCCGGCCCGGGGGAGTGTCGCTCTACTTCGTTCATATTCAAGCTCAGATCTTCGTCAACCTGGGCCGCCTGCATCGTCTCCATCTCTGCTGACCTCCGTCATTTCCGGTCGGGATCTGCGCCGCTCTGTGAAGGCAGGCTACCGGAGCCCCCGACGTCGGGCTTTGTACACGGTTCCGCCAGCTTAAGTTAGCCGCGCACCCGTGCCGGTGGCGCACCGCCTAACAGCCGCTTCGGTGCTTCGCTCCGCAGGAACCTCCTTCGGTCGATACCGGAGAACTGTTCCAGGATCGGGTGATTCCCACCGCTGCCCTTGCAGGTGGCAGCCGCTGAGTGAGTGTGCTTGGGACTAGCCTGAGCGGTGGTTGAAGCTAGCTGCCCGATCATGGACAGGGGCCCCTCTACCGCCTCCGGACACGGGAGAACGCTGTGGAACCGAGATCCTACGCAGAGATGAACCCTCCCGGTCCGGGAGTGATGCCGTTGCTCATGCCAGGCGCCAGGAACCTGATGGACTATGTCGCCTTGTCGGTCGGGGAGTCGGTCTTGGTACTCGCCGAACACGCCGTCCACCCCGAACTGGTCGGAGCGATCAGCGCGGCTGCCGCTTTCCGGGGCGGGGATGTCTCCATCCTCCATGTGGACCCTTGGAAGCCAGGAGGTATGGGGGCGGTCGACCCGAGCCCGATCGTCGTGGCGGCGTGGAAGGCAGCCGACATCGTCATCTCCTGTGCTTGGTGGGCGGAGGTTCACACAGGACCGCTGTTCTTCACCGAACTCCGAGGTCTGGGAGCGAGACTGGCAGCGCTGCACCACACCGCCACGTACGGAGCTTTCACGACCGGGGCCCGGTTCCCGCCGGAGATCTTCTACGAGATCAAGCAACGGGTACTGGATCGGGTCGTGGGGTCCTCCGAGATCCGGGTAACCACATCATTCGGCACCGATATCGGCTTCGCACAGATGCGGTTCGACACCGACAACGGCCCCTTGAATCAGTCCGGGTCGTGGTCGCCCTTCCCTTATGGGGGACTCAATTGGTATCCGGACGAAACGTCCGGTCGCGCGGTTATCGAGGAGTGCACGGTGACCGGCGTACCGAGCGAGCCTCTGACGCTCCACTTCGAGAGCAACCGGGTGGTGGACCTATCGGGCGGGATCGAGGTGCGCGATCTCGAACTGTTCTCGCCCGGCGGTTACTACATGCGCCACGCGTTCATCGGTTTGAACCCCAAGGTTCGGGTGAAGGGAGCACCGCAGTTCGAACGTGAGAAGCATGCCGGGGCGTTCTACTTCGGGATCGACTCACTTGACGCGGCCGACCGAGTCGGGCCGGGCCGCTCCCATTGCGACTGCCAGTTCGACCGGCCGACCATCACGGTGGACGGGGAACTCCTGGTCGATCGCGGTCGCTTGCTGACCCTCGACCATCCCTCGGTCAAGGCTGCAGCCGCCAAGCATGGGGACCCCGATTTTCTCCTGTCGGACTCTCCGGTGCTGTGGTGAGCCCACGCTGTGTTCAGTGGAAGATGCCGCCCCCGTCGACGAGGATCATCTGCCCGGTGACGAAGTCGCTGGCGGGCGACGCCAGGTAGAGAAGCGTGCCGATCAGGTCAGCAGGTACCCCCACCCGGTCGATGACCTGCGGCGCCACCGGCTTCCGGTAGTACTCGGCGCCTCTGGCCGCCAGGGCCGTTTCGCTGGCGGTCATCCCGGGTCCGATCGAGTTCACAGTGATACCCGTCCCGGCTACCGCCAGCGCGGTGGTGCGGGTGAGGTTGGTCACCGCCGCCTTGGTGGCCGAATAGTGAATCAGGCGGGGAGAGCCGCGTATGGCCAGGCCCGAGGAGATGTTGATCACCCGGCCCCAACCCCCTCTCTTCAGCAGGGGCAGGCAGATCTCGGTCATCACGTAGATGGAACGGACGTTCACCGCCATGATCCGGTCCCACTCCCCGTCGGAGATTCCCCAAGCCGACTCGCGGGTGGGCAGGGCAGCGTAGAGTCCGGCGTTGTTTACCAATATGTCGAGCCTGCCCCAACGACCCTCGATCTGGGCGACCACTTCCTCGATGAGGTCCCGGTCCGTGACGTCCAGGTAGATTCCCATCACCTGCGATGGATACGCTTCCTCCAGGTGGGCGGTCGTATCGTCGATCGTGGCCCGGTCGATGTCGGCAACCACCACGCGGGCGCCCGCCTGGGCGAGAGCCTCGGCGTAGTGGCGGCCGATGCCCTTGCTCCCGCCGGTGACAATGGCCACCTTCGAGTCCAGCCGGAACAGGTCCATTACGTTGTCCATCCCGGAACTCTCCCGTCCTCCGATCCCGCCCGGCCTGCTGTGCGCCGACCGGGACTCATGGCCGCCGGGCGTGGACCGGGTCCAGCCAGGTGCCGAGGGCTATTGTAAAGCCAGGGACCAACCGTCGCGGAGTCGAGCAATTGGGTGAACCTGCCGTTTCCCTGACCCTCAGGGTCGACAATGTGTCGCACGATCTCGTGGCGGAGCCGTTTGAACTGCTCGTCGACACGCTCAGGGACCGGCTCGCCAAGCGCGGCGTGAAGATCGGCTGTCGTGAGGGAATCTGCGGAACGTGCAACGTGCTCATCGACGGCGATCTGGTCCGTTCCTGCCTGGTGCTGGCCGTGCAGGCCGAGGGCCGGGAGATCACCACCTCTGAGGGTCTCGGCTCGCGGTCGGATCTGCACCCCCTGCAGGAGGAGTTCATCGCCAAGGGCGCTATCCAGTGCGGCTTTTGCACCCCGGGCTTCCTGGTCGCGGCCGCTGCGCTCCTCGCGGAGCAGCGCAGCCCGGTGGGCCGTCGGGACCTGGCGGACGGCCTCTCAGGCACCCTGTGCCGTTGTACCGGCTACGAGAAGATCGTCGATGCGGTAGCGGCAGCGTTCACGAGGGACGGGCCATGATCGAGACCCGGTCGGTCGGGAGACGTGTCGAACGGGTCGATGCCCTGTCGAAGGCTCTCGGGACGGCAGCGTACGTCGAGGACATCCAGGTCCCAGGGATGCTGCACGCTGCTCTCACCAGAAGCTTCTCGCCCCACGCCGTGGTGACTGTGGAGGAGGCCCCGGCACGTTCGGCGCCGGGTGTCGAGGGGGTCCTCTCCTCCGCGACGATCGGAACGGTCGCACCAGGTGGTCCGTCCTTCGATCCGGCGTGCCACGACTTCGAGAGGGATCCTGCCTTCGATCCCCAGCCCGGTGACTTCCGGCTGTTCGACCGGCGGGTCCGCTACGTGGGAGAGCCGGTGGCGGCGGTGGCGGCCCGCACCCGGAAGGAGGCTCAAGCTGCGGCGGACAGGGTGGACGTTCGTTACCGGCCGCTCACCTCCGCGGTAAGTATCGAGGATGCAATCGCCATGGACGCGGTGGTGATCCACGATTCGATTTCCTCGAACATCGCCGACACCTTCCGGGTGGCCACAGGCGATCCCGAGTCCGCCTTCGCGGGCGCGGATCGGGTCGTCGAGAGTGGCTTCGACACCCCCCGGCAGAAGCAATGCCAACTCGAGCCCACCGGTTGCCTGGTGATACCGGCCACGGATGGCCGTATGGAAGTATGGACCTCGCACCAATCCCCGCACCGGGCCAGAAGCACGCTGGCCCACCTCTTCTCCATCCCCGAGACACGCCTGCGGGTGGTCAATCCCGAGATCGGCGGTGCGTTCGGCAAGGCAGACGCCCTGACGGCCGAGCCCTACGCGTTGGCGCTGTCCCTGGTCACGGGGAGCCCGGTCAGGCTGGTCTTTTCCCGCACGGAGGACTTCGTAGGTACGGAAGCCCGCCACCCGATGGTTGCGGAGGTGGCGATGTCCCTCTCGGCGGAAGGGCTGATCACCGGGGTCAAAGCCCGGTGCCGGGTCGACTGGGGCGCCTACCGGAGTCACAGTCCGCGGGTTCTCAGGGTGATCGCCAACCAGTTCCTCCAGACCTACGACATCCCGAACGCGGACATAGAGGTCGTCGGCGTCTTTACCAACACCCCGGTCGCGGGGGCATTCAGGGGCTACGGCGGCCCCCAGTCGGTGTTCGCGCTAGAGCACATGATGGACGTGGCGGCGAGGTCGGTTGGCGTCGACCCCCTCGCCTTCAGGAAGCGACACCGGATGCGGGACGGCGTACCGTGGGGTCCCCAGGGACGCCCGCTCGACCTTTCGGGATTCGATGAGACGCTGAGGGTTGCGTCGGAGACCTTCGGATGGGGCGATTCCACCGCTCCGCCACCGGAGTCCCACCTGCGGAGAGGTCGTGGGATGGCGATGACCTCCTGGAAGAGCGGCATCGCGGGCAAGCCCGGGTCGATCGACCTCAGCGGTGCGACCGTGTGCCTCAACCGCGACGGTACGGTGGACCTGCGGGTGGCGGCCATCGAGATGGGCACCGGGATCCGCACGACCCTGGCCCAGATCTGCGCCGACACTCTCGGGGTTGCGGTGGGAAGCGTGCGTACCGTCCCTGCAGACAGTGCGGCCACACCCTTCGATTCGGGCGCCAACGCCAGCCGCTCGCTGTACAGATGCGGCCAAGCTGTCATGGCCGCGGCCACCAAGGCGAGGGACCGGATGTTGGCCAGCGCGGCGGACATCTTGGAGGTGGATGCAGCCGACCTGACCGTAGCGGATGGTGTGGTGTTTGCGGTCGGCGCCCCCGGATACGGCATATCGGTGGCGGACCTGGCTCGTCGCGCGCTCATGAAAGGGGTGGACATCGTCGAGACCGCCTACACGGAGTTCGAGAACGCTCCCACTTACGCGGTTCACTGTGCCGAAGTGGACATCGACATCGACACCGGCGAGTTGACCGTCAACCGCATGCTGGCAGTCCAGGACGTCGGGACGGCGATCAACCCGACCATCGTCGAAGGCCAGATCGAGGGCGCCACCCACCAGGGTCTCGGCTACGCGCTCACGGAAGAGCTCATCGTCGATGAGGGCGGTGTCCTTGTGAACGGGAACCTCATGGACTACACGGTGACATATGCAGGAGACGGTCCGACCATCGAGGTGCAGATAGTCGAGTGTCCCGATCCGACCGGTCCGTTCGGCGCCAAGGGGGCAGGGGAGCCGAGCATCATGCTTCCGGCTCCGGCAGTTGCCAACGCCGTACTCGACGCGGTGCGAGTCAGCGTCACCTCGCTTCCCCTGACCCCCGAGAAGCTCCTGGCGGCGCTCACCGACCGGAACAGCGACGAGGGATTGCCCGTCTGATGACCGTCGGTAGCCTGTCGGGTGGCCTGGTGCTCACCATGGACCGCACCAGACCCGCCTACCGCGAGGCCACCCTGGTTATCGAGGATGGTTGCATCTCCGGCATCGTCGACGGTTACATACGCCACAACGAGTCGATCGACTGCCGTGGTTCGATCGTCATTCCAGGATTCGTCAACACCCATGCCCACATGGCCGAGGTCCTCTGGCGGGGATGCGGAGGTGAGCAGAACACCGTCGATTGGATCGCAAACCGCAAGCATCCCTTGATGGCGCAACTCGACGGGGACTCGATCCGAGTCGGTGTCAGGCTGGCTTGCGTGGAGATGCTCCGTTCCGGCACCACGGCTGTACTGGACCCGGAGGTGCCTGCCCACCTGGCAACCCGGGTGGCGTCAGCTACCGGGGATATCGGCATCCGGGCGGGCCTCGCAGTGGCAGTGGCTTCGGGGGCCGGCTATGGCGCGTCGGATCATTCCCATGGCAACCATCATCACTCCCATGCCGGTTCCGACTCTCTCGATGTGGCTGGCCCTGGTTTCCCCGGATTCGTCGAGCGGTGGCGACGCGACAAACACGAGCGGGCCGCACTCTGGCTCGGGTTGCGTGTGCTGAGCGCAGCCGACCGGCATCTCGGGAAGGTTATTTCGGCCGCGCTGGAGCGGAACCGGCTCCGTCTGACTTTCCATTGCGCGGAGCAGGAGGCCGATGTCGAGGCGGTTCGTGCGAGCAGCGGTGTGGGAACCCTCGAGTACGCCGAGGCGATCGGATTGCTCGGCCCTGCCACGGTCATCTCGCACGGGGTGCACCTCGACGAGCCGGACATCGAGGTCCTTCAGCGAACTGGTACGCGGGTTTCCCACTGTCCCAGCTCCAACTCCAGGACCGGTGCCGGAGTCGCCCCGGTACCGGCGATGACTTCGCGCGGCATCAACGTGGGACTCGGCACCGATGGCGGAATGGTGAACGACCGGTACGACATGCTGAGCGAGATGCGCTACGCGGCGCTTCTCCATAAGGCGGTGAGCGGCGATCCCAAGGCCGTGACACCGGAACGGGCGCTCCGGATGGCGACACGCGACGGGGCAAGGGCCCTCGGCCTGGAGTCGGGGATACTCAGACCGGGCGCACCCGCGGACGTGTGCGTGGTGGACTTGGAGGCGCTGGGATCATGGCCGGCGTACAACCCCGTCGACGCGCTGGTCTTCTCCGCCGGAAGCCGGAACGTCCGCCACGTGCTGGTCGGTGGAGAGCCGCGATTGCTCGGCGGGGACCTGGTCGGGGTGAACATTCCGGAACTCCTGGCCGAAGCAGCCGAGGTCTCGCGCTACACCATACGTGCGGCCGGGCTGGAGGAGGAGGTCAAGCCGTCCTGGCTAAGAAGGGAGGGAAGATCGTCCCATGGCTACCGTCGCTCCCATCCTCACGGTTGACACCGGCGGATCGAGAGTCCGACGAACTAGCGACAGCCGTCCATGGTCGGGGCGGGGCCTTGGCAGGACGTGGCCAAGGAGTCGGCCAGGACTCTACCGGGGCTCGGCCAGCACCCGGGTGAGTGCGTTTCCGGAAAGGATGGCTTCCTTCTCGGCTTGGGACGCCTGCAAGGATGTCACCTTGATCAGTTCGTCGTCGACGAAATAGAACGGATAGTCCGCCCCGAAGACGATCCGATCCGCTCCTAGGTTGTCCACGGCCCACTGGAGGACACGGCGCGATGCGCCGGTCGTCTGGAACGTGATCTTCGAGGAACGCACCTCCTCCAGCCAGAGCCCGCCCATGTGTGCTGCCTGCACGCGAGGGGAGTCCCATACGTCGAGAACCCCCGACAGTCCCTCCGGCTCGGCGAACGGGGAGCGGTCCTCGGGGCGGGGCCGGTCGGCCGCCGTGTACGGACCTCCGGGTGTCAACTGGCCCAGCACCGTGAGGTCTACATGGGTCACGAAGGGAACGTCCAACTGCCGGGCGCAGTCGACCACGGTGAGGAAGCCGGGGGCTCCGATCTCCTCCTTCATCAGGACGGGATGGAGCTTGATGCCTCTCATCCCCAGTTCGGAGACCGCCCTCTCCGCTTCGTGAACCGCTCCATCCTGGTCGTGCGGCCAAACGGTCGCGAAGGGGATGAGCCGATCGGGGTACCTCCCGGCGGCAGCCGCGACGAAGTCGTTGTTGCGCCGGCACTCGCCGGCCGACCTGCCGATACGCCATACCACGGCCTGGTCGATCCCGTAGCTGTCGAGACGCTCGACCGTACCGGACAGCGTGCAGCGAGCCGGATCCGCCACCACGTTGCCGATGCGCCGCATCTGGTCGATAGCTTCCGGGTCATCCGGCAAGAGGTTGGCGTGCATATCGATGATCAACGGAGGTACCTTGTGATCTGGCTTGGACGCCCGGGTCCCGGATCTCCAACCGGCAGGTCCGGGTTGGCCATGGTCGGTGCGCCGGCGCCGTTCAATGGACCTCGACACCTATCGCAGCGAGTGCCTTCCGGTACACCAGCGCCGGGTCGTCCGGTCCTTTCACGTGCAACTCGGCAGTCAGGTCCACCGGAAGCTCCTCCGGGCGCTGCTCCTCCACGATGGCCCGGTCCTGAGCGGAGACGATCGACGACTTCTCGATGAAGCGATCGTCGGGAGCGTCGAGGTCGTAGTCGCGCATCTTGTAGGAGAAGCGCCGGAGCCGATTCGAGCTGACTGGGGATATTGCAAGGAAGACGATGTGACGGCCGCCGTCGGGGTCGGTTCTGACCTGGCGGAGGGTGAATGGCAACGTTATCTGGTCGTAGATCTCGCTGTACGCACCCTTGTGCACCGCATTGGCAACCTCCATTCGCATGGTCACGTCTATCCTGTGACCGTCGCGGGCGATCGCGATTGGTGGAACGCGCGGTTGATCCCGGTTTCCCAACAGACCTGGATGCACCCACGCGAAGTGAGCGGTGTCCACGAAGTTCTCGACGAGCCTGGCCGCGCTCGCATTCCAATCGTCCTGTTCGGTAAGGAAGGTCCGGAAGCTCTCCTCGCCGAACTCCGGGAAGTCGGCAATCGGAGCGGCGGGGTCGCCGGGACAGACCCATACGATCCCGTACCGTTCAGTGACCCGGAAGGTGGTGAGGCGGGCCTTTGGCGGGATCTTGCGCGCCGGGTCAACGGACGGAATGCGGATGCACTTGCCGTCCGGCGCATACGACCAGCCGTGGTAGGCACAGACCAGCGTCTCCTCCTCGACCCATCCCAGCGACAAGGGCGTACCCCTGTGGATACACAGATCCTTGTGGGCAACGGAGCGCCCGCTCGCGGTCCGGTAGAGCACCACCCGTTCATCCAGCAGCGTTACGGCTCGCGGGCTCTCGGATACATCGGCGGAGAACGCCACCGGATGCCAGTAGTCACGGAGAGCCTCCGTGGAGACGGTCGTCACACCCTTCATTCGGTCTCTCTCACGTGTGGGGTTCAAAACGGTGTCGGCCACCCCCGACGAACCTGCCGCGGGTGGCCGATACCTTATCGGAGGGCTACGGCTTTATGGGCGGATCCGGCAGATAGTCGAACGTGTAGAGACCGCTGATGTCCACGTCAGGCATCAGGTCGGCGTTCACCAGGGCTTCCTTGGTCGCTTCGAAGCCTCTCGCCTCGAAGGCCAGGATTCCCTCAGCCCGCGACAGGTCGTTGTCCCACTGCTCGATGTAGCGGTCGATCGACCATGCCAACGAGTCCGGGTCGTTCGCCGGCATCTCCTCGATGAGTTTCTCCAGCGTCGCGTCACGGTTGTTGACCGCGTACTGGACCCCCTTTGCGTAGGCCCGCAGGAATCCTCTGACCGCGTCAGGATGTTCCTCCAGGAAGTCGTTGTTGACCGCCATCGACTGCCCGTAGATGGCCAAGCTGTCTCGTATGAAGAACAGCGACTCTTCGCCTTCACGCGCGTTCAAGACCTCAGGAATCACCCCCGAAGTCCAGAAGTCGATGTAGCAGTCGAGCTCTCCCTCCAAGAACAGCACGTCGCTGCTCTCGCCTGTGGCAGGTATGACGTCCACGTCGGCGATATTCACACCGTTCGCGGCTGTCCACGCAATCCACAGCGCATGCTCGAACTCACCCACTTGGTCTGCATACTTCCTTCCGGCCAGGTCTGCCGGTGTCTTGATCGACGGGTCACACAGGAAGACATTAGGACTACCGGTCCCTTGGACCCCGACGACCGTCACGGGGAGACCCTCGGGAACGCTCAGGACGAGCGGTGGAGCCGAGATCTGGCCGATCTCCAGCTCACCTGCGCCCAAGAGCGGCAGCACGGCACTCGATCCGTCTCCTTCCATCCACTCGACGTTGAGACCTTCCTCCTCGAAGTAGCCGTTCGCTCCGGCCCAGATCAGCGGGGCCCAGTCACCGTCCATCTTCCAGTCGAAGCTGAAACGGATGACGACATCTTCGGCCTCTTCCTCGGCGCACGCTGCTCCGACCAGTGCTACCACCGCCAAGAGAACCATGGCCTTCGCGATAGCCCGACGGGGCGAATGTGCACCTCGTCCTAGTAAGCGTTTGGTGAACATCGCGTCTCTCCCTCCTTCCGTTAGTGCCATCCATGAGGACAGCTAGCTCCATCCCTGCTTGTGATGACCTTCCTAACTATTCGAGTACGACTGCGGGGTGCCACTTGACGAATCGCTTCTCGAATGCCACGACGAGCGTGAACGACGCGATCCCCAGTAGCACAGCCAGGACCACCATGAGGAATACGGTGCTGGTGTCCAGGCGGCCCCGAGCGGTGATCAGAATCCAACCGAGCCCTTGCGCCCCGCCGACGAACTCCCCGACCAGCGCTCCGACCACGGCCAGCGGAGCGGAAATCCGGAACGCGGAGAAGATGTACGGCAGGGCATTCGGAAGCCTGATCTTCCAGAGTTCCTTCGCCTCGGTCGCGTTCAAGAGTCTCATCAGGCTGACCAACTCCGGATCCACGGACTTGAGCCCCAGGACGGTCGTCACGACGATCGGGAAGAAGGCGATCAGCGCTGCTATGAGCGCCTGGGGGAGGATGCCGTGCCCGAACCAGATAGTCAGCAGGGGTGCGATAGCGATGACCGGTGTGACCCTGATGATGTTCAGGTACGGGTATAAGAGACGTTCGAGCAGCGCTGACCGAGCGATCAGGATCGCCAATGCAATCCCGACCACAGAGGCGAGGGCGAAGCCGATGATCGACTCGAAGAATGTGAAGAAAAAGGCCTCGGCCATCACGGCTGGTTTCGCAACCAGTCGATCCACCACCGTTGACGGCTTGGGGAACAGGTAGTTGGGGATGTCGCGAAACCTCACCCACCCTTCCCATGCCAGGATCGTGGCGATGAGGATGACCAGAACCAGGGATCTCTTGGCGATGTCCTGCAACAGCCTGATCTCCCGCTCGGGCGGGATCACCGCGGAACGGAGACCCGGGGATGGCGCGGTACCTCGATCGGCGCTCATCTCGTCTCGATCTCCTCAGTCATGGAACTCCTGGCTGAGCGAGGCCCGCACCTCGTTGGTCTTCTTCAAGAACTCTACCGACGTCTTCAGATTCGGGTCCCGTGGCCTTGAGAAAGGGATGTCCACAGAGGTGATCAGCCGACCCGGGCGTTCGCTGAGAACCAGTACCCGGTCGGAGAGGTAGACGGCCTCCGGGATCGAGTGCGTTATCAGCAGCACGCTTGCCTCCGTCGTGCGCCAGATCTTCAGAAGCTCATCGTGCATGTAGTCGCGGGTCAACTCGTCCAGCGCCCCGAACGGCTCGTCCAGCAACAGGATCGACGGCTCGAGCGTGAGGGCTCTGGCGATCGCTACCCGCTGCCTCATGCCCCCGGACAGCGAGTGGGGTAGTGCGTTCTCGAATCCGCTGAGACCGACCAGTTCCACGAGTTCCTGTGGCCTGGTGTCGACGTCAGCCGGGTCGGAGTCGACGACTTCGAGAGGGAGTGAGACGTTCTCGATGACGGTACGCCAGGGGGCGAGCACCGGGTCCTGGAACACGAACGCGAAGGCGTTGTCACGACGCGCATCGTAGGGTGACCGTCCCTGCACATCTATGTGACCCTGTACGACCTCTGCGGGCAACAGATCGCAGATGGCCTTCAGAAGTGACGACTTCCCGCAGCCGGATGGACCGATGATCGCTACGAACTCGTTGTCGTCGACCTCGGCGTTAAAGCCGTCGAGAGCGACGACGGCTTCCTTGCCCGAGCCGTAGACGATCGACAGGTCACGGGTGACGACGGCAGGGCGTCTCATCGTGTGGACGGGACCTTGATGCGCGCGGATGGATCCGGATGGAAGATGTGGGAGTCGGTGGGGGTCTGAGGCAGGGCGGATCGCTGGGCGGGCTGCTGTTGAGCGTTCGCGATTCGAAGCGCACCCAAGCGGGATCCTTCGTCGGATCGTCGAAGTATAACTGCGGGCCTCCTCCGGTGACAGGTACGCTACTGCTGAAATCCGTGTGGAGTAGAGAAAGTCTCACCTGACGAGATGCACCTGTTCCGGAACCCCGCTGGGAATTGTCTTCTGCGGCCAACCCGGTCCTGAGTGACCACGGGTACGGCACGCTCCTGGAGGGTTTCGCCGGATCGGCCCTGCCTGATCGGTGTGCGGGTTTGCGGGCGCAGAGAACTGAACCTCGGCTGGGCTCGAGCCTCGGGCTGACAGGTCGCCATTCGTGGAGCGAGAATCCGGCATCCTCGTAGGGCTGACGACCTTGATGCTGCTGGCGATGGGAGTGAGCACCATGGCCTCGCACGCACTGGGGATCCTGGCGGGCTTCCTGATCGAAGAGTTCTCCATCACGCGGGCCGAACTAGGGGCGGTGATAGCGGTGAGCTCCGCCCTCGCCGCTGTGGTCGCGATCCCGGCGGGGCGGGCGGTAGACCTGGTCGGCGCCAAGCGTTCGTTGCTCGCCGTTTTCGCCGTGAGCGCGTTGTCGTTCTTTCTCTACGCCCTAGCCCGAAACATGGTGGTCATGTATGCGGCATCGGCCATCGCAGCCGTGCCTCTATCGGCAGCCAACTCTGCTACCAACAAGACCATCGCCCTTTACCTTCCGCCCCGGCGGAGGGGGATCGTGACCGGAGTCAAGCAATCGGGGGTTTCCCTGGCGCTCTTCCTGAGCGGCGTTGCGCTGCCGCCGGTGGCGCTGCTTCTCGGATGGCGAGCCGCGCTCGGCATTGTCGGGGCACTGACCGTTGTGGCGCTGGTCTCGACGGGGGTCGCCGTTCCCCGGGAGCCCGAGCGTCAGCAAGGCGAGGCTTCTGAGGAGGCCGTACTCCAACTGGATCCGGGCCTGGTGGCTCTGACAGTGTTCGCGTTCCTGCTCGGGTTCGCGAATTCCGCTGTGGCATTCATACCGCTGTACGCGCAGGAGGTGCTGCTGCTCAGTCCGGTCCTGGCCGGTGCCGCGGCTGGTCTGGCAGGATTCGCGGCCGTAGTCGGCCGCGTGATTTGGGCGCGTATCGCGGATCAGAGCGGTGAGTTCGAGAGGGCCCTGCAATGGCAAGCAGCTGCCGGAGCAGTCGCGTTCGGCCTCATCCTGACGGCTCCCTACGGGGTCGGTATGTGGCAGCTGGCCGCCGGAGCTCTAATGATGGGTTTCACAACCAGTTCCTGGAACTCGGTAGGGATGCTGGCGGTGATCAGCCGGACCGGCTCGAGTCGGGCGGGCTCCCAATCCGGAGTCGTGATGTTCGGGTTCATGGCCGGGCTGGGTATAGGTCCACCTATCCAAGGCTGGAGCGTCGACCTGGCCGGCAACTACCTGGTCCTGTGGACGATGTCGCTGGTCCTGGCGTCGATCGCCTCGGTGATCATGACCGCACGGGTACGGAGGCGGTGACCCGTGGCAGCCACCAACCTAACCACAACCGAACACCCCGCGCCCTGGTCGGATGGCGCCTGTTGAGCTAACCGGCCCTGCGGAAGCCGATCTTCTCATCCAGTCGCCAGACGGGAGCGGGCGTCGTCGTAGGCACGCTCTAGTGCACGCGCCGCTACGACGCCCGAGACCCGCTTCCGGTACGCGGCCGACGCCTTGGCATCCGTTGCGGCTGCGATCTGGGAAGGGATGTCGCGAGAGATCGTTCGGATTTCATCGCGCCCCTCGCCCGATAGGGCAGACTCGATGTCGGTGCTTCGCCAGGGAACGTCTCCGAGACCGAAGAGCGAGAACCTGGCCTCGTTGATCCGACCGCCGGCGCGGACCACCAACTGGGCAACACAACCTACGATCGCGTAATCACCCCGCCGGTGGGCCAGTTCGTAGACACCGGCCCCCACGGAACGATCCTCTTCGCAGGCCATGGCGGGAAAGGTGACCGAGACGATCATCTCGTCCGGAGCAAGGTCCACCCACATCGGGCCCACCATCAACTCGCCGACCGGAACGTTCCGAGAACCGGACGCGCCCACCAGGTGGGCCCTCGCGCCGAGCGCGATAGCAACCGCGGGCCACTCTCCCGCCGGGTCCCCGTGAGCAACACTCCCCACCACCGTGCCGCGGTTCCTCACTGCCCTGCTGCCGACGAAGGGAGCCGCCGCCGGCAGCAGGGGAGCGACAGACGCTATGGCTGGTTCCACCCGCTCGACATCGATGTGGCGAGCCTGGAAGCCGATGGTGACCTGACCATCCTCCAGATCGAACGCCCGTGTGTCCTCGATCCGCATGACGTCGATCAACATCGACGGGTGCGCCAGCCCCGCCGACATGATCGGGATCAGGCTCTGCCCGCCGGCCAGGATACGGGCTTCCTCACCTTGGTCCGCTAGGAGAGAGACCACCTCGCTTATCGATCCGGCCCGGACGTAAGTCATCGACGGACCGGTCCGGCGGACGATGTGATCGGTCTTGAAGGAGCCATCATGGGGATCTTGTTCTCGAGCACATGGAGGACAGTCCCAGGTTCCCGGCCTCGATCCACACTTGTGATTGCGTCGAAGTGACACGGCATCGTGCCGACCTCCCGATGGCAGGTTACTCCAGAGTACGAGTACTGCCGAACATCGGACGACTTGCCGCTGTCCATGGCTCGATGGTCCAGTGCCGGATGGTCGGATCGGGAAGCCATCAACGACAGCTGGTCGGAGCCGAATGCTGGCCCACCCATAGACCTCCGGGGGTTTACCAGCGTATGCAGGTCATCCAGAGTGGGTTCCTCCTGCGAGTACCATCCGCGGGGTCGCGGCGGTATCGATCACTGCGCCAGCCGGGAGCAGGGACACCGAACCGGTCCACGACCGACGACACGAAGGGATCGGATGCAAGCTGGAGGGCCGGCAGCTCCAGAGTCGATCCGGCGAGGGTGTCCGGCGAGCGAGATGTACAGGCCAAGCACACTCTCCGGGACCGGCTTGAGAGGAGGGCCCGTACGTAGTCGCCTGGTGGGCGGGTATCGGCACAACGTTCAAGAGACGCAGCAATGAACCGGAGGTCGTCCTCACCGTCCGCCGGTTCCCGGCTGAGGGACCGCCGGCCCACCCAGGGTGCTGTGGTGTGGGTTGTCCAGCGAATAGCGTCGGTGTTGTTGCTGGTCCTCGTGCCTCTGAAGGTCGTCAGCGGATGGGCGTTCAGGGGAGCCGTGCCGGGTGGGGACGCCATGTCCGCGGTCCACACGAACGGTGCAATGGACGTGGTGCTGATCGCGGCTGTCGCGTTTCATGCTCTGTTCGGGATCAGGACATTGATGATCGACTTTGGCCGGGTCCGGGCGGCGGAACGCCTGACGATCCCGTTCGCGGTGCTGGCAACGGTCATCAGCGTCTGGGGTGGGGTGATCGCGCTGTGAAGCCGGTTCAAGTTCTGGTATCCCGGTTCGACCTGGCCAAGGGAGAGCATGAGGCCAGGTACGAGGTGGCCCCCGGACAGCAGGCCTCGATTCTCGACCTCCTCAGATCGATCGTGGAGGGGAATGACCCGACCCTCTCGTTTCGATCTTCATGCCGGGTGGGCATGTGCGGTACGTGCGCGGTGGTTGTGGACGGTCGGGAGGCGCTTGCCTGCCAGACGGCCGCCCCTCCGCCAGGACACACCGTTCGGGTAGGCCCTCTGCGCAACCTGCCGGTCATCAAGGATCTCGTCGTGGACCCGGCGCCCTTCTTCGATCGGTACATAGGGGTTGATCCGGCAGGGTCGGGACCTGCGAGCGGGCAACCGGCCGGCCCCGAGACCACCGGGGACTGCATCACGTGCGGGGCATGCCTGTCTGCATGCACGATGGCAGCAATCAACAAGGAGTACTTGGGTCCGGCCGCCCTGTTCCGCGGCCTGCGGCTGGTCGAGGAAGCTACCGGGGCCGAAGCCGAGACCCGCCTGAGAGAACTGGCCGATGGCGACGGGCTTTACGGATGCCGAGGCCATCTCGATTGCCTCAGCGTTTGTCCGAAGGAGCTTGCCCTCCCACAGGCCATCTCCAGGCTGAAGCGGATGGCAGCCCGCAGGGTCTGGGGCCTGCGGGCGGGGTCATGAACGAGCTCACTACCGACGTCGCCATCATCGGATCCGGTGGAGCAGGGCTGTTCGCGGCGCTGAGAGCGGCCGCGCACCCGGCCCGCCTCGATGTGACCGTCGTAGTGAAGGGACTGTTCGGCAAGAGCGGATGCACCCGGATGGTCCAGGGCGGATACAACGCTGCCCTCCAAGCAGAGGACTCCCCTGAGATCCACCTGCGGGACACCATTGTCGGAGGGGGTTACCTGAACGACCAGCATCTCGCCAAGACGCTCACCGACGACGCCCCTGCGCTGGTCGAGGAGATGGAGCAGGTCCTGGGGTGCCGATTCGACCGTGCTCCCGGGGGGGACTACGACTTCAAACCGTTCGGAGGCATGACCCTGGACCGTACCGTCCACCGGAGGGATCTGACCGGTATTGAAATTGTCTCCCGCCTGGCGGACCACGTGATGACCCACCCCGGAGTCCGCATCCTCGAGGAGCACCGGGCGCTCGACCTACTCCTCTCCGATGACGGGGCGCGGGTCAGGGGATTGGTGGCACTGGACATTCGCACCGGCGAATTCCTGGTGATCAGGGCGCGGGCGGTTCTCCTGGCCACCGGAGGCGGGGCCCGGATGTACCGCTACTCGTCTCCCTCCATGGAGAAGTCGGGGGACGGGGTGGCCATGGCCTTCCGGGCGGGTTTGCAACTGATGGACATGGAGATGCTCCAGTTCCATCCGACCGGCCTGCTGGCGGGGGACTCGGTCCTCACCGGATCGGTTGTGGAGGAGGGGCTGAGAGGAGCTGGCGGCCATTTGCTGAATGTGGCGGGCGAGAGGTTCATGGAAGCCCACGATCCCGAGCGGATGGAACGGTCTACCCGGGACATCGTGTCGCAGGCTATCTACCTCGAGGTGATGGAGAGTCGCGGCTCCCCGCAGGGTGGCGTGTTTCTCGATGTCAGCCACCTAGGGGCGCAACAGGTTCGGACCGAGTTCCCGGGCATGGTCGACCGTGCCTCGCTCGCCGGGCGGGATCTGACCAGCGAGGCCATCGAGGTGGTTCCCACCTCGCACTTCCACATGGGCGGGGTGAGGATCGGAGCCGAAGGTCGGACTCCGATCGAAGGCCTGTTCGTGGCCGGCGAGGACGCAGGCGGGGTGCACGGCTGTAACAGGCTGGGAGGCAACGGGGTCGCGGAGTCGACCGTCTTCGGAGCCCGGGCGGGGGAGCAGATGGCGCGCTTCGCTGCGAGTGCGCCACCGGTCGGCACTCCTGTGGGACAGGCTGGGTCGATCTGCAGGCGGGCCGAGGCGCTGATGGGTGATCCGGCCGGTACCGAGAACCCGCACCGCATGCGCAAGAGCCTCGAGGAAGCGATGTGGATGGGAGCGGGAGTGGTACGCCACCGGCAGGGCCTCGAGAGGACTGTCGCGACTCTGCTCGAACTGAGCGAACGACTCCAAACCGTCCGGCCCTCCGGAGGTCGTCGCTACAACCTCGGCTGGAACGAGGCTATGGACCTCGAGAACCTGATGCTCGTAGCTGCTTCCCTGTGCCATAGCGCTCTACACCGGACCGAGAGCAGGGGGGCGCATCATCGTTCCGACTATCCGCATGGTGACGATCGACGCTGGCTGCGCAACGTTATCGTTTCCCCGGATACATCCGGTGGGATGTCTGTCTCCTCGGTACCGGTCGAATTCCCGTTTCTGGCCCCGTCCGAGCTCTGACTCTTACTCCGGTTGAGGATGTCCGGACGCCGGACGGCGCTACTTCATCCAGTTCCCGGTTGGGCGGGGGGCGTATCTGGGCTACTGTCTCTGTTGCTTACAGGAAACACGGGGAGAAGCGAACCTATGGCAGGAGAACCTCTCGATCTGGTGGTAGTCAACGGGACGGTGGTGCTCGGGAGTGGTCGGTACCGGGTTGCCGTAGGTGTGAAGGACGGCAGGGTGGCGATGCTCGCCCCCGAGCAAATGATGCCGTCGGCATCGCGGACCATCGACGCGCGCGGCAACTACGTACTTCCCGGCGTGGTCGATTCCGAGGCCCATCCCGGGTGCTACGTGCCCTTCGACTACGACATGACGACCGAGTCGAGGGCGGCTGCCACCGCCGGCATCACGACCTGGGGGATCCAGGCGCCGACCACCCGTCTCGGCACCAAGCCCTTCAAGGAGGTCGTGGCCAGGGCCGATGTCGTGTCCTTCAACGAGTCGTTCCCCTCCGGGCGTGACGTTATCAACGAGGTCAGCCACGTGGACGCCTACCTGACCTACATGCTCGAGACAGACGAGCACGCCCGCGAGATTCCCCAGTACGCCGAGGAGCACGGGGTCACTTCCTTCAAGCTCTACCTGCAGACCCGTTCCATGAAGGGTTTCGGCGACGACACGGACACCAACTGGCCGTCGCGGCGGGCCGGTCTCGGGGAGGGCATCGACGACGGCACCGTGTTCATGGTGATGGAGGAGGTGGCCCACATCGGCCGTCCAGGCATCGTCCACATCCATCCGGAGAACTGGGAGATCGGCCGGATCTTCGAGGACCGCCTCCGCGACGGCGGGAGGACCGACTTCGGATCATGGACCGACCGCTCGCCCGACTTCCTGGAGGCGCACCACATCCGCTCCTACGCCTACCTCGCCATGCAGACCCCGGGGAACGTGCCCCTTTACTTGCAGCATTGCACAACCAAGCTGTCGTTCGAGGAAGTGGCCAGGGCGAGGGCTGAAGGGCTCGAGCTGTATGCCCAGACCGGACCTCCGTGGCTGTGGGCGGAGCCGGAGTACGGGTGGCGGATCAACGTCCCGCTCCGTCGGCGCGACAACATCGAGGCGCTTTGGGTGGCCCTGGCGGAGGGGATAGTCGATGTGGTCGGATCCGACCACGTTGTCGGGTGGGAGCCCTCCTCCCACGAGGAGATGTACAACCCTGTCATCTGGGACTGCCGCACGGGCTTTTCCCGGGTGGAGTTGTTCCTGCCGGTGATGCTCTCCGAAGGCGTCAACAAGGGCCGTATCAGTCTCGAGCGGGCCGTCCAGGTCAGTTGCGAGAACCCGGCGAAGACAGCCGGGCTATGGGGCAAGAAAGGCTCGCTGCTGCCCGGATTCGACGCCGACTTCGTGATCGTCGACCTAGGCCGCGAGGTGACCGTGGGCAAGGAACACATCAACACCCGCTCGGGTTGGTCGATCATGGAGGGCCACACGTTCACCGGGTGGCCGATCATGACCATCCTGCGCGGCGAGGTCTCGGCGGAGTGGGCGGACGACTCCCCCGGCATGCGTCCGGTAGGGGAGCCGAGAGGCCAGTACGTGCCGCGGTCGCTAACCCCCAAGGGCCGGATGATCGATCCGATCAGCCCGGTGCGGGCCGCTCCAACCGACCGGTGGCTGGCCGACGATTTCGTCCGTCCCGGCTTCGCTCCGGAGACGACCCGGTACAGAGGTGTCAAGGAGGGATGAACGTGGCGATCTGGGACGACGTACTCACCGATACCGACCGGGCTGTCTTCGAGGAGGCTGGCTGGGGCAAGCGGGCCGGATACGGGGAGCGGCCGGCGGTCATGGTGATCGACGTCAACTACAACTTCTGCGGCGACCGGGCCGAGCCGATCCTCGAGTCGATCAAGAAGTGGCGCTACGCGTGCGGTCCGGAGGCCTGGGACCGGGCGATACCGGCGATCCGTCGCATCCTTGACGTAGCCCGTCGCAAGCGCCTTCCGGTGATCTACACGACCAACCCGCGGCGCGCCGACGGCTTCGACCTCGGCGTGTGGACCCTGAAGAGCACCCGGTCGGAGGATGAGGTCGATGTGATGGGCCACAAGGGCAACGAGATCGTGGCCGAGATCGCGCCGGATCCCGGTGACCTGTTCATCGAGAAACGCAAGCCCTCTGCATTCTTCGGAACGCCCCTGGTGAGCCACCTGAACATGATGGGAGCCGACTCCCTGATCCTGGTCGGCACCACCACCAGCGGTTGCGTCCGCGCCAGCGCCGTGGATGCCCTCTCCTACGACTTCCTCGTGACCATTCCCCACGAGGCGGTGTTCGATCGTGGGGAGTTGTCCCACAAGATCGCGCTGTTCGACCTGCATATGAAGTACGTGGACGTCACAGACCTCGAGGATGTTCTCGACTACCTGGACCACCTGGAGGAAGGTCTGTTCGACCGGACATACCCACCGGCCGCTGAGGCGGCCAGGAGGGAGTCCCTTTGAGTCTCGAGTTTCCGATCCGCAAGCTCATCACCCAGATCGAAGAGGAGCACAGCCGCGAAGGCATCACAGCAGATCCCCCGCTACGGAAGGTGATAGTGGCGGCCGTCATCCGCAACCCGTACGCGGGCGGCTATCACGAGGATCTGTCGGAAGCTGTCGAGTACTCGGCCAACCTGGGTGTGAAGTTGGGAGTGATGGCCACCGAAGCACTCGGCGACCCGGTGCAATCCTACGGGAAGGGAGGGATCGCGGGGCTGGCCGGTTCCCAGGAACATGTCGTTATGTTCCTCTCCACCGCCTTCGCCAACCCCCTGAGGGAGGAGGTCGGTGGAGGGGTGGCCTGGATGTCGTCGGCGACCATCGTCGGCGCTGCCGGTACTCCGATCACCATCCCGCTCGCCCACAAGGACGCCCTTTACGTGCGCGACAACTACGACGCTGCCACGTTGTATCCGGGTGACGCTCCCCGACCCGACGAGGTTGTGGTGGCCGTGGCGGCAGCCAACCGCGGGCGCCCGAACGCACGGTTGGGGGGCTTGGCAGCCGAGGACGTCATAGGCGAGGACGGGCTGCGCTAGGGGTCCCGGGTGTCTCAGACCGCGGTCATCAACATCGGAACCCTGGTCACGGGCGACCTCGCCCAGCCGGTTCGTGACGCCGAAGCGCTGTTCATCGAGGATGGACGGATTGCCTCCATCGGGTCGGTGGTGGGGTTCGAGCAGGCCGACCAGATCATCGATGCCAGCGGAGCTACGGTGGGGCCCGGACTGATCGACTCCCATTGCCATGTGGTCATCGGAGACTTCACGCCCCGGCAGAACGTGGTCGGCTTCCTCAGCTCCTACGTGCACGGAGGGATCACCCAGGCGATCTCACCCGGAGAGATACACGCGCCGGGTCGTCCCCACGACGCCGACGGGGTGGTCGCTCTGGCGGTGTTCGCCCAGCGCTCCTGGAGCAACTACCGGCCCAACGGAATGAAGGTCCACGGCGGGGCGGTGGTGCTCGAACCAACGCTGGAGCCGAGGCACTTCCGCTACCTGGCTGAGCAGGGTGTCCGTCTCGCCAAGTTCGGGTTCGGCCGCTACCAGGATCCGGCCGACGGCCTCCCACAGGTCAGGGCCGCCCAGGAGGTCGGGATCCGGGTGATGTGTCACTCGGGGGGAGCATCGATTCCCGGTTCCAAACCCATCACCACCGAACACCTGATGCTGCTGAAGCCCGACGTCTGCGGTCACATCAACGGCGGTCCGTCCTCTCTCGACGACGGCGGGATCCTCGAGATCGTCAGGAACACCGACCTCGTTCTGCAGATCGTGCAGGCCGGTAACATCCGCAGCGCCATCCATATCGTCAATGCAGCACTGCGGCACGGCGCGGAGCACCGGATAATCATCGGGTCGGATACCCCCACCGGGACGGGCGTGATGCCTCTGGGTGTGATGAAGACCATGGCCGAGTTGTCGTCGCTCACCAACTCCGACCCGGCGGTCGTTTGGGCCTGGGCATCGGGAGTTACCGCCGACGTATACGACCTGGAAGCGGGGAAGATCGAGGTGGGCCGGCCAGCGGATATCGTTGTGGCCGACGCACCCTGGGGATCGTATGGAGGTGACGCGTTGGGAGCCCTTGCCCGAGGTGACATACCAGGCATCAGCGCCGTGCTGATCGACGGACGCATCCGGGCCCTACGGAGCCGCAACACCCCCGCGGCGGCCCGCCAGGTTACGGTCACCCCCGAGGTCGGGGAACTTCCCGGATCAGCCCATGTATGAAGATTGTGGCTTGTGGTTTGTGGCTGGTGGCTTGTGGTCAGTAGGAGATAACCACCAACGGGCAACGGGCAACGGACAACGTGATCAACTGGAGATGGAGACAATGAGCCAGGCAACCGAAGTGATCGTTCCGGCTCGGGAGGGCCGGGGCGTATGTGTCGAGAAGGGTCAGCTGCTCGATATCGTCGATCTTGAAGGTCACCAGGTGGGTGACTTGATTGCCTGGTTCCGCGACGATCCCTCCGAGTACCTGTCCCCGACCCACACCGTGTCGTGCAACGCCTCGATCCTGCTGGTCACCGGGTCCCAGTTGTTCTCCAACCATCGCAACCCGGTCTTCACGATCTTGCGCGATGACGTCGAGAAGCACGACATCATCGTTCCCTGTTGCGATCACGAGCGTTTCAAGCGGGACTACGGCTTGGACGATCATCCCCACTGTCTGGCCAACCTCGAGCAGGCTCGGGATCTGCTGGGAGAGGATGTCGAACTGCGAGGCGAGACAGCCTGGAACGTCTTCATGCACAACCGGGTGACCGACGACGGGGATGTGGTCACCGATCCTGCCGCCCACGAGGCCGGCGCCACCATCACCCTGCAGGTCCATGAGGACCTGGTCGTGCTGCTCTCAGCCTGTCCCCAGGATCTGACCCCGTGCAATGACTTCAATCCCACCTCCATGATGATGAGGGTCCGGGATGAGTGAGCCCGTCGGGAGGAAACGATGACCATCACAGAGCAAACCACGATCGACGCACGCTGGGACGAATCGGCGCGAAAGATCCGCCCACCTTTCGAGTTGGATCCGTCACTGCGGTTCTACTCTCCCCAGGCCAATCGGGATGCGATGAGCCATCCCGAGGTGGCCGCCTTCCACGAGTACATAGCGGACCGGTGGGCACCTCCGTCGACGCCGGTCGACGCCCGTCGCGTCGCGCTGCTGATTCCCTGCACGAAGTACAAGCCGTATTCGACCAGTCGCGAGCACCGCGCCATCAACGGGGCGCTCCTGTCGGCGGGTTGGGAACCGGACGGTGTATCCGCAGCACCTGCCGGCCTGGCCGGCTACCTGGACGAGGGCGAGAGTCCGGCCCTCCTGCACGACGGCCCGCTACGGAAGGGGAACGTGTACCTGGACCGCTTCGTGCTCTCCGAACCGATGGCCATCGTGCCCTACTCCGACATCTACTACTGGGAGGCGCGGCGGAGCCCGGCTTCTGCCTACGACGATCCCGGTCTATTCGAGGCAAGAGGGACCTCGGTTTCTCCCGAGCGGGCGGATTGCACGGCCGTTCCGTTGAGCAATGGCAAGTGGAGGTGGGGACCCGCGGAGCGCCAAGCCTACGCAGAGACTCATAACTACCTGGCAGAAGTGATCGCGAAGGCACTCACCCGGCTGTCGTCCTTCTACGCATCCATCGGTGCCTGGGTCTCACCGGGCTTGACGCATCGCAGCTTCCTGGCCGACCGGGCCTTCCGCCGGGCAGAGGGACTGCCGATGTCGAGGAGCGGGCTCGAAGGACCGGTCCAGCTGCTGGGTGTACTGGAGACCGCTCCCGGCATGGTGAAGGTGATGCCGAGCCAGGACCAGCTTGAGGAGGCCCGCGGCCGGCTGGCGGTCCGGCTGCAGGCGGAGGGCCGGAAGGCAACGCCGGGTGCGGTCCGGGCTGTCTACGCCCGGGGCGACGGCAACGACACCCCGCTCGGCCTTCCCGAGAGCCTCACCCACCTGGTGGCCTGGCTCGACAGCCGATGATCTCGACCCCTCGGTCCCGGCGTGGCGACGTGGCGGCCACCGCCCGGATGGTTGCATCGGCCGGCTTGGTCGAGGCGTTCGGGCATGTGTCGGCTCGATCGGAGCGGGGGTTCCTGATCACCAGCACCCGTCCCATGTCCGATTGCACGGCCGAGGACGTGATAGCGGTCGATGCGGGTGTTCCGGTGCAGGGGCCGGTGGACCGGCTCCCTCTCGAGGCGCCGATGCACGATGCCATCTACCGGGCCCGTCCCGGAGTGGCGGCCATCTGCAGGGGCCACCCGCCGTTCGCGGTGATATGGGGCACCACCACCGAGCGCCTTCCTCTACTGCACGGGCTCGGGGGTATGGCAGGAGCGGTGGTGCGGGTCCATCCGGAGATCGAACTCGTCAAGTCCGTCGAGCACGCCGACCGAGTGGCGGCGACCCTGGGCGACGACTTCAGCATGCTCCTGGCGGCCAACGGGGCGCTGTCGGTCGGCAGCGATCTCCTGGAAGCCGCCACCCGCCTCTGGTTCCTGGAAGAACGGGCTCGCGTGGTGGTGCAGGCTCGAAGCGCCCGCATCAGGATGGAGACCAGACACGAGAAGATGTGGAGGGTGCGGATGGAGGACTCGGGGGCCGAGTTGGTCAGGGCGAAGCAGTGGATGCTCCGCACCTTCGGGGAGTCGCCCGGCGCGGGCGAGGGTCATCGATCGTGACCGGTCCCAAACAACTCGACACCCGGCCGGTGATGACCGGAGCCGATGCCGACGCCTACCGGAACGACTTCGTGGCGCACCTGTGCCAGACGGTCCCCGGGATCAAGGAAAGGGTCATCGCGGACGCCGCCGGGTGCTCGCTCAAGACGGCCGAGGGCCAGGTACTGCTCGACATGATCTCGGGTATCGCGGTCTCGAACGTCGGGCACTGCCACCCGGTGGTGGTGGAGGCGATCAAGGACCAGCTGGACCGGTTCGCCCACGTTGATGTGTACGGGCGTTTCACGCTGCCGCCGCAGGTGGAGATCGCCCGGCGACTGGCTTCGGTCACCCCGGGCGACCTAGATGTCGCGTTCCTGACCAGCACCGGGACCGAAGCCACCGAGGGCGCGCTGAAACTGGCCCGCAAGTACACCGGCCGTCCCGGTTTCGTGGCGTTCGAGCGTTCCTTCCACGGGCGCACGTTCGGGTCCCTGTCCGTCACCTGGAAGGAGGAGTGGCGCAGACCCTTCGAGCCGCTGCTGCAGCCGGTTCGTTTCGTCCCCTTCGACGATCTGGATGCCGCGAGCGGAGCCATCGACAGCGACATCGCCGCTGTCATCGTCGAGCCCGTGCAGGGCGAAGGCGGTGTGCGGATCCCGTCCGACGACTTCCTGCCCGGCCTCCGCGAACTGTGCACCGAGCGGGGGGCCCTGCTCATCTGCGACGAGGTGCAGGGGGGAATGGGTCGTTCCGGACACTGGTTCTCCTGCCAGAACTGGGGGGTCACCCCGGACGTGATCACCATCGCGAAGGCCTTCGGAGGAGGTCTACCGCTCGGTGCGTTCATCTCTACGGCGGAGATCTTTGCCACGTTCCTGGACCCGCCGCTCTCACACCTGACAACGTTCGGGGGCAATCCGGTCTCCTGCGCGGCGGCGGTTGCCGCCTTCGACGTGATCGAGAAGGACGGTCTGGTGGAGCGAGCCACAGAGATGGGGGAGTACCTAGCGGATGGTCTGCGCTCCGTCCAGGAGGACCACCCCGAGACCCTGGTCGGGATCAGGGGCATCGGACTGTGGTACGCGTTCGATGTCGATCCGGCCGGACTCGCCCAGCCGCTGGTCGACGATATGGCCCGGCGGGGGGTGGTGGTCGGCTCGATGCTCAACTCGGCGGGAACCGTCCGGGTGGCACCGCCGCTGGTGATCCGGCGTGTGGAGATCGACCGCTTCATCGGGGCGCTGGGTTCATCGATCGCTGAGCTGGCAGGTTGACGGTGGCTCCCTTGCCGCCCCGGGAGACCGTGGTGGTCCGGGGTGCCTGGGTTCTCAGCATGGGCGGGGGTCCCCCGCTGGAGGATGGCGCGGTCCGCATCGTTGGCGGAGCCATCACCGACGTCGGTCCCTACAACCGGCTGCGGGCCATCGACCCCGACGCGACGGTGATTGGGGACGGGTTCGGGATCGTCATGCCTGGAATGGTCAACGTCCACACCCACCTCTCCGAGGCGCTGGTGCCGGGCATGGGTTCGGAGAAGACCCTGTACGAGTGGGGTGAGGACATCGTCACTCCCGTGTCGCAGAACCTCACCGCCGAGATGGCCCGTGAGGGAACCCGCCTTAAGGCGATCGAGATGATCCGCAGCGGGATCACGTGTGTGAACGACATGTTCGTGCACTCCAACCCCGGAACGAGGGCATCGCTCGGCGTTGCCGGAGGTCTCAACGAGGTGGGATTGCGGGGGACGGTCAGCTTCGGCGCCGAGGACGCTCTCGGGGGTATCACCGAGACCCCGCCGATGTCGGTCGAGGAGGTTCTCGACGAGCAGCACGACCTGGCCCGGCTCGCCGGGGATTCGGCACTCCTCGAATTCAAGTACGGGATAGGCACGCTGCTCGGCCAGTCCGACGAGCTCCTCGAGGCCGGAGCGGACGTGTGCCGCCGGAACGGCTGGGGGGTGCATACCCACCTGGCCGAGGTGAGGGAGGAGGTGGTCCATGCCTCGCTGCGGTGGGGGAGACGCCCGGTACCTCAGGCCGAGGCTCTCGGATTCCTCGACGTTCCGATGCTTGCCGCCCACCTGATCTGGATCACCCAGGAGGACATCGACCTGCTCGCCGCTCGTAGCGCGTCCGTGGCGCACAACCCGGTTGCCAACATGATCCTCGGTTCCGGAGTCTGCCCGCTGTCCCGCCTGGTCTCGGCAGGGCTGGCGGTCGGGATCGGGACCGACGGACCAGCCTCGAACGATTCACAGAACATGTTCGAAGCAGTGAAGATGGCGGCACTGCTCCAGAAGGTGCATCACCTCGATCCGGCCGTGATGTCCGCCCGCGACGCGCTGGAGATGGCGACACTCGGAGGCGCGCGGGCATTGGGGATCGACGGCAGGGTCGGCAGCCTCGAGCCGGGAAAGCGAGCCGACGTCGTCCTTCTCGATCCGACGGTCGAGTTGGCCGCCATCCACGACCCGTACCAGCAGGCCGTCTACTGCGCCGGTCCGCGGTCGGTGAGCAACGTATGGGTGGACGGGCACCGGTTGCTCGCCGATGGCCGGCTCACCACGATCGACGAGACAGAGCAGATCGTCCGCGGCCGCTCCCTGGCCAGGGCCGTCGCGGCCCGGGCGGGCCTGAGCGGCGTCCATTCCTTCCTATGACCAGGGTCGCGGTAATCGGCGGAGGACACAACGGGCTGGTGTGTGCCTGTTACCTGGCCAACGCCGGCCTCGACGTGACGGTCTTCGAGGCGAACCCGGCGGCCGGCGGGTGCATCTGGACCGAACAGCTACCTTCGGGCCACCGGATCGAGCGGGGAGCGATCGACCACGGCCCGATACTGTCGGTAGCAGAGGAGTTGGAACTCAGCCGGTTCGGGCTGGAGTACGTCTTCCGGGACGTGACGGCCGGCGCCGCATTCGGGGATGGGACAAGCTTGCTGTTCCACCGGGAACTCGAGACCACGCTCGAGGGCTTCGCCGGACTCGAACAGAGCGACCTCGCCGGCTACAGAACGCTCGCAGAGGTCGGATCGGGCCTGCTGGCCATCCTCGACGGGTTGTCGACCGGCCCCTCACTTGCCGACATAGCTCGCTTGGGCCCGATCGGAGGCATCGACCCCATGCGCCTCGTCCTTGGTTCGTCGGAGAAGCTCGTGGGTAACTACATCGTTGATCGTCACTTGGCCGCCGCCCTCACCATGTACGGCTCCTTCTCCCAACTACCCCCATGGCTCCCTGGCACGGGACTGTTCGGCCTCCTGCTGGCCGGGTCGCACGGACACGGTCCGGGGCGCCCGATCGGCGGTTCGGGGCAGCTGATCCATGCCCTGGCCAAGTCGCTCGAAGCCGCCGGCGGAAGCCTCCGCACCGGCGAAGGGGTTCTGTCGATCGAAGGGTCGCGAACTCCGGTGGCGATACGGACCTCCGCCAACGGCAACCACCGGTTCGACATCGTGGTCTCCACCCTCGACATCGCCCGCACCAGCCGTCTCGTAGTCTCCGGCCTGCCTGCCTTGGAGGTCGGCGCCAGGGCCGCGACCAGTGGTTCGCTGAACGTGGCCGAGTTCAAGGTTGACCTCGCACTTTCGGCGCCGGCGACACCCGGCCGCTTCGGCCCTGCGGAAGCGATATGGATGCTCCAGCCCGGGCCGGGCGCGATGGCCCGTTCCTTCGGTGAGATAGCGGCCGGTCTCATACCTTCCGAGCCGTCCATCCTGTGGGCGTCACCGTCCGCGCTCGATCCTTCGGGGGCGCCGCCGGGTGGCGGGACCGCGTGGATGTCGACCTTCGTCCCGGCCCGCGTTCACGGTGGGGATTGGACGGAGGCCGCCCTCATGGCCACGGCGGAGCGGGTTCTCGACAGTTTCGCCTCGATCACCGGCGACGATGTCAGAGATCGGACGGTCGACATGCGGGTGACGGGTCCGCAAGCATGGGAGAGGCGCACCGGGGCGGTGTCGGGGAATCCCAACCACATCGACATGACCCTCGACCAGATGTTCTCGCTCCGGCCCCCCACCGCTCAGGGATACCGCACCGAGGCGCCTTGGCTCTACCTGTCGGGTGCCGGCACCTTCCCCGGCGGCGGCCTGTCCGGCATGCCAGGCAAGAACGCCGCGATGACCCTGCTCGGGGATCTCGGTCGCGGACGCTCGGGACGTAGCTTGCTATCCGGCCTGTCGGCTGCCCGCCGCGGCTGGCGCCTCTACCGAACGTTGAGACGCCGATGATCGACGACGACCACAGCCTGCTGGATCTGGTTACGGGCTACCAGCCGCCGGCCGTGATCGCAGCCGCCCAGCGGATCGGCCTGTTCGAGGTCCTTCCCGGTGTTCCTCGATCGGCGGAGGACCTGGCCCGGGAGATTTCGGCGGACCCGTCGAACCTCGCCGCGTTGCTGGACGCGCTGACGTCGCTCGGTCTCGTGGACGCCACCACCGAGGGTTACTCTGCCACCAGCTACGCGGCCCGGCGCCTCGGCCGCGACGGTGAGATGGCTCTGGTCGTGGCCAAGGAGGCGGTCTTCGCGGAAGCGTGGACCCGGCTCGACAGGGTGGTTCTCGAGGGGCGGCCCGCGATGGAGCCCTGGAGATCGCAACTGGAAACCGATCCCGAGCGGGCTTTGGCCTTCCTCGAGGCACTCGACGTGCTCGCCAGGATCGGAGGTCCGCCCCTCCACGAACTGGGGGCGCTCGCGCCCGGCAGGCGGGTGCTGGACGTGGGCGGAGGGCTCGGTGCATACTCCCGCATCCTGGATGCGGCCGGGTCGGAGGTCACCCTGGTGGATCTCCCCCCGGTGGCGGCGTGGGCGGCGGACCGCCTGGCGAGTACCGGTGTCTCGGTCGTCGCGGTCGATTTGTTCGAGCATCCTTCCTGCGGTGTAGCCCCCGCCTCGAAGGACGCAGCACTTGTGTCGCACCTCCTGCACGACCTGCCACGGGAAAGGGGGATAGATCTACTGCGTCGGGTTCGGAATACGCTGGTAAGCGAAGGCCGGGTGGTGGTCAACGACTTCGCGGCCGACAGCGGACCCGGGGCGTTCGGGGCGTTGTTCGACGTGATGATGCGGGTGGAGACCGGGGGAGCGGCCCACTCGCGGGCGACACTGGAGGCCATGCTGGGCGAGGCTGGATTCGCCGGTGTCGAGCCGCTTCCCTACGAGGATCCGCTGACCCTCTATGTCGGGACGAGACCATGAGCCGAGCGTCCCGGTCGGTCGACGACATCTATCTCCTCATCCTCGAACGGCTGAGCGCGGGTTCCTTCCCGCTGGGCTCGCGCCTTCCCTCTTGCCGGGCCTTGGCGGATCTCTTCGGTTCGAACCCGTCCACGGTGAGCCGGGCTCTCAGACGGTTGTCCGTCGACGGGCTGGTGCGAACGGAGGAACGCCGGGGGACTTTCGTCACCGCTACGCAACCGGCGCAGGTCGACTCCGAGTCGCAGATCGTGGAGGATCTGGCCAGGGTGGTGTCGAGAGCTGCCGCTGCAGGGTACGACCGGTCGGTGATAGGGCAGATGTTCGAGAAGGCGCTGACCTCCGCTACGACCACCGCTCGGGTTGCCTTCGCCGAGTGCAACGCGTTCGATCTGGCTCGGATGTCCCGGATGGTCGAGAACGCAACCGGAGTCACCGTCGCCCCGGTCCTGATGGACGACTTGGCCGATGACTGGACGGATAGGTTCGATGTCGTAGCGGTTCCGCTCTTCCACCTCGCCGACGTGGCCGCAAGATCGCCGGGCCTCGATCATGTCGTGGAACTCAACTTCGTTCCGGCTGCCGAGGTCCTCCGCCGCATCGCCACGCTGGACGTGCGACGTCGCGTGGTGGTGGTTCTGCCCACCCGGAGGGGAATCGAGCGGATCTCGTCTCTCGTCCGGCAGTACTACGCGGGTCGTATCGAGACACACATGGGGGGAGCCGACGACATCCCGGATCTCGAGGTCGGGGATGTTCTGGTGACCACCCATGCGTTGGGGCTTCGCCAGGACCAACTGGCATCGCTCCCGGAGGTGATACAGGTGGATTGGGCTCTGGATCAGCACTCTGCCCGAACGTTCAAGCTACGGGTAGAACAGGCCACAGCCTGAGTCAGGTACCAGGTGTCGGATGTTAGGTATCAGGGGGGCTGGCGGGTCTGAAGGATTCGCGGTCTCTTTGAGGTGTGGAAGTGACCTGACCGTCCCGTAAGTGGTCCGTTGTCCGTTGGAACCTTCGACGGGGTTTGACTAGCGAGCTAGGTCCGCGTCACGATGAAGCCGGCTGTGGTAGTTGTTCCTGGGATCCGGCACCCGGGACCTGCCGCCTGGACTAGGCTCTGCCCTTGCGCCACTTCGTTGGCTCATGCCCCGTATCCGAGCGTAGGTGTCCCATGATCGTCCTAGCCCAAGCCGCAGGAGTGTGCGGCGACCAACCGAGCCTCATTTGCGAGAGGGTTTACGAATGGTCGGGTAGCAGGGTGCTGGCAGGACTGGCGGCTTGGTTCGTCGAACGCGGGCTGGCGGTTGTGCTGATTCTGCTGGCCGGATGGCTGGCCTCGCGCGTCGTCAAGCGGGCGATCGAGCACTTTAGGGAAAAGATAGACAGGCCATCACTTAGGGATGTGGGACGCGACCCCTTGGTCTCGCAAGAGGCGGAAGAGTTACGAGCGAAGGCCAGAGCCGACACACTTGCCACCGTGTTCCGAAGTGTGGCCCTGATCGCCATATGGGTTTTCACCGGGTTGCTGGCTCTGGGCCAACTCGGCATCAACTTGGCCCCGCTCATCGCCGGAGCCGGTATCATCGGCGTCGCCATAGGTTTCGGGTCTAGATCGGCTATCGAGGACTTCTTGAGCGGTCTGTTCATGATGGTCGAGGACACCTACAGCGTCGGTGACGACATCGACTTCGGGAAGGGTCGAGGGACAGTGGAGAAGGTTTCTCTCAGGTCGACCTCGATCCGGACTCGCCAGGGAGTCGTCTGGACGGTTCCTAACGGGAAGATCGCCCATGTGGCGAACTTCTCCCAGCTTTGGGCGAGAGCACAGGTAGACATAGAAGTTTCCTACAACTGCGATCTTCGCCAGGCGATGGAGGTAATTCGGCAGGCGGGCCAGGACATGTGGGAGGACCCGGAGTGGGGCGAGGACGAACTGGCCGAGCCGCCTCAGGTCAAGGGCGTCCAGTCCCTCGGTGAGTCAGGGATCTTCATCAGGGTCCGGGCCAAGACCAGGCCCTCCGTGCAGTGGCGGACCGAACGCGAGTTGCGCCTCCGTATCAAGGAGGCCTTGGACGCCGCGGGTATCGAGATGCCATTCCCTCACCGGACGCTGATCGTGCAGCACGGTGAGGACGCCCAGGTGATCTAGGCTTACCCAGTCGGTCGGACCCACGTCTCTTCCTCACGAAAACGCCGGTTACCGGGTATATATGGTTGCGTCCGCTCGGCGTAACTCTTGAGTGGCGCTTGAGGATCTACGTCCTGTCCGAAAGAGAAGTACCGGGCGACGGTTGACCCAGGACAATGGCCGCTATCGAACTCCCTAACGATGTGACTGGTCCTCAGCATCCTGATACCGAAGGGCACCTTGGTAGTACCGACCGTGTCGTTCTGATCGGTACCACAGGCGCGGGTAAGACCACAATGGCTAAGCGGATTGCTCGAGCGCTCGACATGCCGCACATAGAGTTCGATGCCCTTCGGCATGGGCCGAATTGGACAGAGACACCGGACGATGAGTTCAGAGAACGGTTGAGGATGGAACTGCAGGGCAGCAGATGGGTCGGAGACGGTAACTACAGCATCGCCCGCGACATCGTCTGGTCCAAAGCCACCATGTTGGTCTGGCTGGACTACCCGATACAAGTGGTCTTGTGGAGGCTGCTCTGGAGGACGCTGCGCCGTGGAATCCTTCGCGAGCAACTGTGGCACGGCAATAGGGAAAAGCTCCGGTGGCACTTCCTGAGTCGTCAGTCTCTTTTCCTCTGGGCACTGAGGACTCATTGGCGGCGTCGCCGTACTATTCCAGCGGCTTTGGCTGATCCCGAGTACGTTCATCTGAACTTGGTCCACCTGGACTCGACCAGGGCAGCACGCGAGTGGCTCCTGACACTGACGCAAGACAATGAATGATCCCGGCCTCGCTCCTCGAGGAGATCGTGGCCGTTGTAACCGATCGCCTGGGTAGCGACCGCTGACTGGTCTTGCTGCAGGCCGGGGCGACCGGACTTCTCGATGTTGGTCCCCATAGCGGGATCCGAAGGCACCGACCGTCGGGGCCTACCGGTTCTCCAACTCCTGACGCAGCCTCCTCTTCCTCTTCGGCCTGCTCAGTGGTCATGGCCTCGGCAAAGTCGGCCACCTCGTACAGGGTCCGGATCTCGACCTGACTTGGGCCCGGCATCGGATTGGGGCTGCGCCTCACCCACTCCAAGGCCTCGTCCATGTCCTCGACCTCCCACAGCCAGAATCCCGGCACCAGTTCGCCGACAGCCGGGAAAGGACCGTCGACAACGGTACGCCGGTCTCCCTCGAAGACCACCCTCTTGCCCTCCGACGAGGGCCTGAGTCCGTCGCCGCCCTGCATGATCCCCGCCTCGAACCGGTCCTTGTTGTAGTTACCCGTTGCCTGGATGAGTCGGCTGAGGGCATCTGCCAGCTTCGCTGTCGGCGATAGCTTTGATCAGGACCATAACGCACACCGGGGCGCTCCTTCGATGTCGCTAAACATGAACACGGTCAATCCGGTGTGGCAGACGATACACGTTGTCGCCCCTGGAGGACTCTGTGGGCCGATGGGCAGGGGAGGACCACGCGCATCTATAGATTCCCACTCCAGCCGGATGCGTACCTGGCCCGGTTACTGGAATCGACTTAGCTGGAGGTACGTGTGGTAGCTTCCTAAGGCTGATTCCGGAGCGGAGCTCGTTCGTGCCCTTGAGAACGTCGGCTGCGGTTTGGGCGGTGGTCTGGGCGATAGCATTGGGCGTGCTCGTTTCGTCTCCGCTGGGGGCTCTTGATCCGGACCCGCAAATGTGTCGGCCGAAGGGAACGTCAGGCGTAGTATCTGCCGGATTCCCCCTGCCAAGCTCGGTTGTGCATTCCATCGGGACCGTCCGTGTGGCGGTCCTCTTCGTGGACTTTCCCGACGCTGTGGCGAACCACTCCACCCACCAGGAGGCGGACCTGGGTTTGCCGGGAGTGGCGGAGTATCTCAAGCGAGCTAGTTACGGGAAACTTTCGCTCGAATTCGGAGTGTTACACGGGTGGTTGCGCGTCGAAGACAGTTTCCGGACCGCAACGGGCTCTAACGAGCCGAGTCCATCGTTGAGTGGGAGGGATCGGGCACCCTCGATGGTGGACATCATGTGACTGGAGATCTCCCGTCAATCCATCGGGGTCAACTCGGGCCTGCCGTGTTCTTCGGCCCATGTTCTGATGGCCTGGTCACGTGTAGCCAGAGTGCTCCCCTCATCGATGGCGGTTGCCGTGATGAACTGGTCCATCGGGTCCTTATGGAATCCCTCGTCGAGCAGGCGGACAGCTCGAACGGCCAGTTCAGGGGTGATCGGGACCGTTGCGACACCCTTGGACCTCAATAACCAGATGAGATCATCGGTGGCCGGGAGTACCCGCAGATCATTCGTGGGGCGGCGGCGGATCAGCTCGATTTCCCAGAAGGTAGCCGCCGACACGAGCAATCCCCGGTCGGTCTCTGCAGCTTGCACCACCCGGAGTAGGGAACCGGGTGTTCCGTTTCTGCCGAGAGCACCCCGCAAGTAGGCGATGAGGATGTGCGTATCGAGTACCACCGACCGCTTCATCTAGCGGACCCCGGCACCAGACCCCTGATCGGTGTTCGCGTCCCAGGCATCGACGATCTCGTCCCACTCCTCGTTCGAGTAATAGGGCGCGGTTGGGTCGGGATAGACGATGTCCCCGTCGGAGTAGAGGCCATAGATGGTGTCGCGGCCGCCCTGGCGGATCGGGGAGACGACTGCCAGAGGCTCACCGCGCCGGGTAACGATGATCTCGGCCCCGCTCTCGGCTATCGCCGGGAGCAGGGCGAGGCACTTCTGGCGGAATTCGCTGATCGGGATGCTCTTCACATCCGGCAGTCCATCTGGCTTCGAACCCATGGCCCGAATTGTACAACTAGATTCAGTATTGTGCAATGAGGGCGTCAGCCTCAATTCTTATGGATCGGGGGTCCCGGCTCAGGGCTGAGCCAGCAATGAGTGCTCGCCGATCCCCGCTCGTCGGACGAGCTTCCTGGCGAGGGGCCGTGACCGTCCCACGACGTCGGCGGAGTCGACGTTGGTGAGTTGGCCGTTGGCCAACGATCTCGATCCGGCTACCCACACGTCGGACACCTCTCGGGGGCCTGCACAGTAGACGACTGCCTGGAACGGGTCGTGGATGTTGGCCAGAGCCGGTGACGAACCGTCGAATACCACCAGGTCGGCCTGCTTGCCGGGTTCTAACGAGCCGAGTTGCTCGTCGAGGCACAGGGATCGTGCGCCCTCGATGGTGGCCATCGCCAGCCCGTCTCGAGCAGACAGGGCGGTCGCTTGGAGCCGGTCGACCCGCTGCAGTAGCACCGCCAGTTTGATCGCCTCGAGCATGTCCTGGCGGTCGTTGCTGGCGGGACCGTCGACCCCGATGCCGACGGCTACACCGAGGCGCCTCAGGGCGGGGACCGGGCAGACGCCGGAGGCGAGGATCATGTTGGAGACCGGGTTGTGGGCCACCCCCACCTCGTGCTCCGCCAGTATGTCCCGGTCGTTCTCGTCCACCCACACGCAGTGGGCGGCGATGGTCGGACCGTCGAGCAGGCCCAGATGGGCGCACTGCTCGATGGGTGACCGCCCGGTGGCCGCCCGGGTCGCCGTGACCTCCTCGCGGACCTCGTGAAGATGTATATGGCTCCCGTGATCGGCGGCCAGCCTCACCGACTCTTCGAATAGAGCCTCCGACTGCGCGCCCAAAAGCGCTATCCCGACTCGGAAACGGGACAGCCGGCTCGCCTCGCACGCCTCCCGGAGCGCGGCGTGCTCTTCGAGGATGGCCGCCACGGGGGCTCCCCGCCTGTCGGCTGCGCCGAATGTGACCACACCCCGCATACCCAGCTCGTCCAATGCCCGCACGACCCCGGGGGTGACAGGCTGGTCCGCCGGGTCACATACGAACATGTCGCTGGCCACCGTGATTCCTGTCCGGAGCATCTGTATCCCGGCCAGGAGGGTGCCCACGTAGGCCATCTCAGCGTCGTGATGGGGCGCGGTGGGGTTGATCACGGCTTCGATCCACTCCCACAGGGTGAAGTCCTCGGCGATACCGGTGAACAGCGCCTCCGAGAAGTGTCCGTGGGTGTTGACGAACCCGGGCGTGATGATGGAGTGGCGGTCTCCGTGGACCTCGTCATCGGGATGACGAGTCCTGAGGTCGGACCACGGCCCTACCTTGTCGATCGCTTTGCCGAGGATGCGTACCGCGCCGTTCTCGATCATCTCCGGTGCCGACGAGGTGAGGACGTATCCCCCGCGGACCAGGATCCCGCGGTCTGTCACCGTGGCGGGGGAGGGGTGTGGAAGTCGTACAAGTCCGGACCCGGTTTGACCAAGTCCTCGTAGAGTTCGGGTCGGCGGGCCCTGAGTAGACCGGGGATGGATGAGAAGCCCTTCGGCTCCACCATCGAGTCGTCATGCGACCTGAGCCACTCCACCCGGTCGAGATCGAGGGTCGCCAGCAGCAGCTCCTCCGTTCCCGAACTCACCGCCACGTACTCGGGACCGGCGATCATCGCCGCGCCCACCTCGTCGCGCCAGATGTTGTTGGTCATCGCCACGTAGCAGAGGTTCTCCATCGCCCGAACCCGGACGAGGGTCTGCCAGTTCTCCGTGAGGGAGGTGAACCCGCCCCCGGCCGGGGACAGGATGAGCTCGGCGCCGCGGAGGGCCAGGACCCGGGTCGGTTCGGGGATCCACAACTCCGAGCACACCACGATCCCGACTCCGACCCCGTCGAGTTCGAGGAACGCCAACGACTCGCCCGGCGCCACCCAGACCCTGGTCTCGTCGGGCGGCAGGGTGGCGGGATGGGCCCGCTCGTAGCGGATCAGGCGGCGGCCCTGCTTGTCATTCACGTACACCACCAGCCGGCGGTTGCCGTCGTCGCAGAGTTCCATCCGGCTCCAGCAGATCGCGATGCCGTGCTCGGCGGCCGCGGCCTCCATGGACGGGCCGGCCTCGTAGTCGTCCTTCGGCCTGGCGAGGACCGGACCCGGGTATCCCTCGGGGAACAGGATCAGGTCAGCTCCGAGGGAGGATGCCCGGGCGGCCAGTTCGGCCGCCCGGGCAACGTTCACCTCCGCGTCAGGCTCCACCACCGTCCGCGGCTGCGCTACGGCGAGGCGGAGAGTTCCTGACGCCATCGGACTACAGCCCGATGGAGAAGTCGATGAACTCGTTGGTTACCAGGTCTTCGGGTGCGAGC
>JAPPFW010000079.1 GCA_028821575.1 bacterium
CCGGCGGCGGGCTTCTCAACCCGCACGATCCAACAGCGCCTCGTGGCGCACATCCAACTTCATCGATGACGATAAGCGGGATCCGGGCGAGCCGTTCGAGTTCTTGAGTGAGGTTGCCTCTGGTCTTGGCTTCGGAGAGTCAGGTGAACCCGGTGGGTGCCGGTAGCGAACGCGACTGGGTAACCGCGGGCGGGCTGCTTGGTCCCCGAGGGCGATGGAGAGGTGTGTTTTGCCTGTGCCCGGTGGGCCCAGGAAGATCACGTTGTGGGCTTCTCGGACGAAGTCGAGCTGGTGGAGATGCGCGATCTGGGCTCGGGACACTGATCGTTGGTGGGAGAAGTCGAACATTGTCGAGCGTATTCACCTGAGGGAACCGGGCCGCGCGGATACGGTTCTCTCCTCCATGGGTTTCGCGGGCGGTGACTTCCTCGGCAAGGACCTTGACCAACAACTCGAGGGGATCCCAACCCTCAGCCCGGGCTGTCTTCGCCATGTCTGGAGCGACTTGGCGGATGCGGGGCATCTTCAGAGCTCCGGAAAGGAACGCCACTTCTGAGTTGAGACCGCCCATCAGCAGGCCTCGATCAGGGCGTCGTAGCAGGCCAGGTCGACTTCGGGAATGTCCGCGTCGGCTCTTGCCAGTCGGGTCCGGGCTCGGCGAGCGATACGCAACGCTTGGGCGTGGGCGGGGTCCAAGACGACATCGGCAGGGGTATAGCTCCGCCGATGTTGGGCAACCTGGCGGCCGTCGACGTGGATCACTACCTCCCGGTGGGACACACGGACACTCACCCGCCGGCCCGCTAGCCCCGGCGGTGTCGACTAATCAACATCGCCGATTACGGCAGAACCCGTCCCGACTCACCCGCACCTCGACACGACGGTCGGTATCCGGCAGTGGATCAGGCAACGGATACAGGTGGTTCTGCTCGGCTGCCCAAGCCGCTGCCACTTTGGCGCCGACTCTGCGGTGGTGACGCTCGAACGCGACCTCTTGGGCCCAACGGTCGTGCTGAGCTCCGACATCTGTGATCGAGTCGAAGAAGCGCAGCGGGAGAAAACGAACCCTCCAGATAGCCGATAGTCCGCTCGACCTGGCCCTTGGACTCGGGCCGGCGGGGCAACAGAACGATCGGGCGGAGCCGCAACGCTCCGAACAATGCCGCCACCGGGTCATGAACCCTCGCTGGCCGGGACTTCGACACCACGATCGACGAGTCCCGATCCACCACCACTCCCTCTGGGACACCACCGAGGCGCCGGACCGACCTCAGGAACGCTTCGCAGAAGTCAGCTGCCGTCTCAGAACTGGCAGAACACCGCCGCGTGAGCAGCAGAATGCGGCAGCGTGGTCACCAGCCCATACACTTTGCGGGAAGCACCCCCACCCACCGGAACCGATATCGGCAACTGCCACCAGTCGCACTGCGCGATCTCCCCCGGCGGATACGTCGTCCGCTGATACACCCGCAGGTCTCTCTGAGGCGGACGCACCCGGGCCAGGTAATCCCACAGGATCGTGATCCCACCCTCGTATCCCTCCCGACGCAACCGCTCAAAGACCACCCTCGCCGGAACCCTCGGATCTCTCTCGAGCATCACCCCGATCGAACCCTTATACGGGTCCAGCTTCGACCCCCAAGGCCTCCGCCGATACTCGGGAGGCTCATCCAAGCCCAACAGCCGAACCACCGTATCACGGCTCATACCCAGCCTCTCAGCAATCCGCGACTTCGACAGACCCTCCCGGTGGAACAGCCGATGGACCTCAGCCCAATCATGCACTTCATACATCCTTTCCTCCCCAGAACCGACCAAACGGCCCCAGGGTCATCGAAAACTGCCGAACAACCGCGCAATTTTCGACCGGCTAGAAGTGCTCAGTATTCACCCGACGTTGACACGCAGTTCCAGCCTGGCGAGTACGCCTTCTAGCCCGTGGAGGCGGAACTTCACCGACTCTAGCCTGTTGCCGTCATCCAGTTCTACGTAGAGGCGATCGCTATCCGCGGTCGCTAACGCCTGAGCGAAGTGATGTCCGGCGTACACATTGGTAGCCGAACCTTGCACCAGCGGCGCGCATCGGTCCACGGTGACCTCTTCGTCTTCGCCGAACGGCCACCTGGGCCGTGATCAACCCATCGGTATCGCTGAGGAAGACCCATGGGGTGATCATTATCACACTATCCCAGAGGAAGTTTTAAGGCTGCGCTGGCGCCGCACCGTGGGTAGAGGATGGGGTGGGCGTGGTCCGGGTTCGTAGGTGCCGGCAGCGACGCCTTCGATCCAGTAGGCATCGAACGTTCCGTACAAGCCTTCCCCGGCGACATGCCGCCAAGGCGTGATGTCCGGCCAGGTTGTCGAAGAACCCGATCGACGCGAGGGATTTGATCGCGGCCCGTTTGAACTGCTGCACGCCAGCCCTTCTGGGTGAGGTCGTGGCACGTGCACGGCGCCGTTTGGCGAAGCGAAGCCTGTTCACCTCAGATCGGCAACAACGGACAACGGACAACGGTGACGGGACGGGCGAAAAAAGGAGAGGGTCCGGCACTTGGCCGGACCCTCTCCGCTTTTGTTGGTTCGGGACCCGTCGATTCAGGGTCCCTTCCCTTGTTCTAGGTTGTCACCCGTTGATGGGCCGTGTATCCACGTCATGCGGACCGAACGATGCCACATCACGCTTACCAGTCGCGTGCTGCAACGCACCCGAGCGGTCATCCTGACCCGGGGTCGGGTCGGTGTAGCTCACCGTGACCGCAGGACTGTTCTGCGCTGCAACCTGCAGATACGAAGGCAGCATGAGCGTGACCCTGCCCACATCAGGCGTACCGTCTGCGGGGTCGCTGGTATCGACGTTGTCAACGGAAACGCTAGCCAGCGGCGCCGGGAGCCCATTGATCGTGACCCTGAACGCACTCGCGCTGGGGACAGAGTCCTCATCGAGCAGCGTGGTGCTGAAGGTCAACACGACCGACAAGCCGTCAGCCGACATCTTCGGCTCGGTAGCCACAGGCGGGGTTCCACCGTCATCGGTAACAGTAAGCACCGGGATAACGTCGACCAGTCCGGTCACTGTCACGTCAACAGCAGTGGGATCACCGGCATCGGCCGCCGTATTTCCGGCCAGGTCCTGCAACCGGGTGCCCGCCGCCGACGCGTCGTACGTCAACGTGAGCGTATCGCCCGTTATCACCCTCACAGGAGCAGGCAGCGACAGCGTCACCGTCTCGTAGACAGCATCCGCCGGGTCGCTGGCGTCGCTGATGACGACCATGCTCGGGCTAACCCGAGTAGCAACACCGTTCCTGGTGATCTCAATCATGTAGCTGCTCGCCGCGGGGACGAAGTCCGGATTGAGACCGGAGCCCGAGTCAGCGGTAGAGCCGTCAGCGGTATCCGCGTAGGTCAACACGATGGACAAGCCGTCCACCGACAGAGCGGTCGTGGTAAGAGTCGGAGCCGCGCTGTCAATCCTGTTGGTGAACACAGCCTGACCCGCCAGTTCAGCCGCGTCGTTCCCAGCCATGTCCTGCACGACACCCGACGCGTTATCCCCGAACCGGGCCTTGGTGTAGTCCAACAGCACACCGGTTTCGCCATTGAGCAGACGATGGTCGGCGGCGAGGGTAAGACTGACGACATTGCCGTCAATGCTCACGCTCATCGGATGCACCTTCCTCGTACCGGTGGGCTCAGTGCCCCGAGTCATAGGCGTAGCCGGATCATCGTCGGCGTCTACCAACGGAGCTGCCGGGATCGTCACCTCGTAGCTCTCCGGGTTCGGAACCGAACTCGCATCCAGTCCGGACCGGGCGTCGGAGTAAGTCACCTCGACAACCGTGCCCCGGATATTCAACCTAGGCGCGTCGTCGGTGCCTTCAGTTGCAAGGTCCGTATCGAGCACCGGGGCCATCGTGTCTATCCGGTTCATCACCGACACTGCGGGATCGATCGCAGCCGCCTGGTTCCCGGCTGCGTCCTGCAGCGCATTAGCGCCAGGCGTGTAGCCCACCGTAATGGGAGTGGACTCCGACAATCCCGAAGAGATGGTCAGCGTAACCGTCATACCCGAGACACTCACGGCCGACACGGTTCCACCGTCGGTGGTTCCGTCCGTCACCGTGAAGTCACCAGCCGCCGGCACCGAGCCAGCGTCGAGGGCCTCGTCGTAGGTCAACGTGATCGAGGCGCCCATGACGGAGCCGTCCTCGACGGAGGTGCCGCTGTACGACGTCTTCGGAATGTCCATACCCGATGTCACGAGCATCGGCGCTATCACATCCACCATGTTCGACACCGTCATCGAGCTAACCGAAACCGCCCTGTTACCGGCCGCGTCCTGCAACGCATTAGCCGAAGGACGTGAGTAGCTCACCGTGACCGCATCACCAACCTGGATGTCCGGATCGACCGCCAAAGTGACCATGGCACCCGAAACGCTCACACCAGACACCGAAGTATGACGTATCGTCTCCTCCGGGGTGTTCATATTCACCGTCACCCTCACCGCGAAGGCACCGGCTGCCGGCACAGAACCTGCGTCGAGAGCCTCGTCGTAGCTCAACACGATGGAGCCGCCGTCGTACGACGTCGCCGCACCCGTAACTGCCGGGGCTGTCGAGTCGACCGTTGGTGCCACCTTGGCACTGGAGGTCAACCTCAAGGAACTGACACCAGCCGCGTCCCTGTCACCGTTGTCGTCCAGAGCGATATCCCAGATAAGGCTCAGATCGTTCGCGCTGAGATCAGCGCCGAGATCCTTCTCGAACTTCGCCAAGACCTTCCGAGCACCGTTGGACGTGAGGTGGTCGTTGCTGTCGTACTCGACGTACACGATGTCACCATCGGTCTCTTCGACAACGATCTTGTCGTTCGCGGTGTCGGCCACCAAGACGCTACCCAGACCCGCACTCGAGGACTGCACCCAGTAGTGCATGAGGGGCTTGGCATTGATCGTGCCATGGGATGCGCTGATGGTCTCCTTGCCGTTGTTTGCGGAGTCCCGCAAGTAGCTGAGCGAAGCCACACCATCGCTGCCCGTGTACCGGGCCTCGTCCGGAGCGCCCGCAGTGCCACTCGACGTGAAATTCACCTTGGCGCGATTGACCGGGTCACCGTACTGATCGGTCAAAGTGGCCTGCACGGTGTTGCTAACACCCTTGCCTTCGCTCGACGCCATGTGATACATCGTGGCCGAGGACAGCTTCAGAGTGGTAGCCGCCGCTGCGTCGTCATCCCACATCACCGTGGTCCGGCTAGCAGCGTCTTTGCCGTTGCCGTCAACAAGGCTGCCGATGCCGCCATTGGACGGGATCGTGACGGTCAACGTAAGCGTGGCCAAGTCGTCAGAGTCCTTGTCGGAGTCCGGGTCGTCCTCGGTGAAGGACAACTCGATCTCCCCTGACGCATCCGTCGTATAGGTATCGGTACGGCTCTTCGAGCTGTCGGAACCGTTTCCGCCGGCGTCGGCGTCAACCCTGAGGTCGGACCTCACGGTCACGGTGGCGCCCTTCATGGCTACCGCCTCGCCGTCCTTGTCGACCAACTGGAAGGTGAACGTCACCGTGTCACCGAACTTCACAGTGTCGGTAGCTGCGGATGAGGTCATCCTTGTATTCGCGGCCGCTGCGCTCGTCGAGATACTGATAGTCACCGAATCCGTCGTGTCAGCGTCGAAGTCGTCTCCGAGATCCCCGGTCCAAGCCCACACCTGCGTGTCGTCACCGACTGCACGCATCGCTCGTCCGTCGAGGTTCCCACTCGTATTCGTCGTCAGGTCGCCGGCGTCAATCTCGCACTCGCTGGTCCCTCCGATGCGATTGACATCGCTCGTGCAGGTGCCATTGGCCCTGAACGGCTCGTCATCACCCTCGACGTAGAAGAAGTCCACCGACTCATTCGCTATCGGCCTATGGCTGCTGTCACGGATGGATGCCACGAACTCGACCGTTTCGCCGACGAACGCTTCGGTCTTGTCCGCCTGAACCGACAGTCCAGCCGGTCGGGCGTTCGTATGCGCCAACGCCCGGGTGATAAAGACGGCCATCTGACCGCGGCTCACCAGAGCATCGGGTGCGAAGGTTGTGTCGGTCCTACCCGTAGTCACACCCATCTCGTACAGGTTACGGATCGCTCCATAGGTGGAGAAGGAAACGCCACCGATGTCCGTAAACACATCGTCGTCGGGCTTGACCTTGCCGATGTCCTGCCCACCAGGGCCTACCACGGCATCATCCAAGAACGCAGCTAGGTGGACTGCCATGTCCTGACGGTTCACCAGGCCCGAAGGCGAGAACATCTCGTCGGACCTTCCCTCCATGATCCCCAATTCGGCGACCTGGTTGATCGCGTCCTGGATCTCATCCGTATAGCCGTCGATGTCGGTGAACCCCTGATCAGAGGCCACCGGCAACGTGATCCCGGCCGGACCTGCCGCCCTGGCCAAGAACAGCGCCATCTGCAACCGGGAGATCGACGCACTCGGTGAGAACGTACCCTCGGAGGTTCCCTTCGTGATCTCGTAATGGGCCAAGCAATTCGCCGCGTCTTCGGCGAAACTACCGTCCATGTCGTTGAACCCGGCATCCTCGGCCGCGGCACCTACACATGCCGAGTACATGGCCTTGGCGTCCGCTTCCCCGTCCTTGGCGGCGACCCACACCGCAGAACCGGCAAGAAGTGAACCCACCAAGGCCAGCACGGCCAGCACGGCCAACCGCGAACGCTGCCTTGCTATCAGGGGCATTTGCCCTCCCTTCCTTCCTTCGTATGCTTAGTCGGCCACCGAGAGGGATCGGTTACAACCCAAGCTCGGCTAGCCCTGCAATATAACACGCCGCCCACCCACGCGCATGTTATGTGAAGCGTGCTCTACGCAACTTTCGCGGCGGGCCTGATCAGCCATGTGCACCTAACGGTACCGACGCCAACCCGTGAACGCAAGCTACTTCACCCCCTGATCGTGCCCAATAGTAAGGATGATGCGCCACTTGTGGAGGCATTTTGCCGTTCAGTGGTCAGTGGTAAGTGGTCAGGGGGCAGTGGCTGGCAGTCGGTGGATGGTGTTTGGTTGATGGTGGCGGGTACTGGCGCTTAGCGGTTCATTGCATCCATGTGCCCGCCTGTCGTGGATGATTTCGGTCTCCGGCCGTCACGGGTCGGCCATCCGTGGGCCCGGTCGGGCAAGCGCTCAGAGGCAGGGAACGGCTCGGCGCGTCGGAGTCACCTCGTAGCCGATCCTCCATAAGCTTTGTTTTCGCGATTCGCCGGGCCGGTGTTGCCGGCCCGCCCCCTTACAACTGTCCTTGACCGCAGGCCTTAGCTCCTTTTCGCGATTCAGCGGGCAGGGGATGGTGGATGGGGCTGGTGGATAGTGGGGTCCTTCCGCTCCGGGTGCGGGAATTGAACGGGATGAACCGCCCCGGGTTCCCCGGAGACTCTGGTGGTTACCCAGTTTTCCGGAGTCGGGATATTTGAATTGGTGGTGTGCTGACCCGCGACAAGGAGGGG
>JAPPFW010000008.1 GCA_028821575.1 bacterium
GGTTAGTGGTTAGTGGTTAGTGGTTAGTGGTTAGTGGTTAGTGGTTAGTGGTTAGGGATATCATAGATTAGTGAGGCTTGGTGAGAGGTGGTGTTCCTTCACCAGCCACCAGCCACCAGCCACCAGCCACCAGCCACCAGCCACTAATAGAGTTCCAGGTACTCGTTGGTCTCCCAGGCGCTGATCTCGTCGGTCCGCTGAGAGTCCGGGTCCTCGTTCTCCTCGGCGGCGTATCGGCCGAGTTCGTAGCGGCGCACAGCCAGCATCGCATCCTTGAACTCCTGACCGAAGAAAGCGGTGGTGGCCGAACTCGCCTCGAAGTGGTCCAGCGCCTCCGTGAGTGTGGCTGGGAGCTTCTCGAGTGTCTCGTCCTCTTCGGCCGGCACGCCCTTGCGGGAAGGGGGCGGGGGTTGCAACCCGTTCTCGATCCCATCCAGGCCGGCGGCCAGGATGGCCGCACTGGCCAGGTAGGGGTTCATCAGCGCGCTGGGGGAACGGGTCTCGATCCGCGTCGCATCCGGACCGGCCGCCTTCACCCTCAGCAGGGCCGAGCGGTCCTCGAGTCCCCATGAGATGTTGGTGGGGCTGAAGGTGTGCGTGCGGCGCCTGCGGCGGCAGTTGATGGTGGGTGCGAGAAGGGCGTCGATGGCGTTGGCATGGGTGATCAGACCTGCGACGAACTGGAGACCGACCTCGCTGAGTCCCTGATCGTGTGACTCGTCGGCCATGACGTTCTGCCCGCTGTCCTTGTCCACCAGCGACATGTGGATGTGGCAGCCGTTCCCGGAATGACCTGCCCACGGCTTGGTCATGAAGGTGGCCACGTAGCCGTCCTGGTGGGCGATCTGCTTGACGCCGTTCTTGAACGTGAACGCCTTGTCGGGGCCGTCCAGATCGCGGCCCGGAGTGAAGTTGATCTCCCACTGCGACCCGGCGTACTCGCAGTTGGAGGTGATGATGTCGATCCCCGCTCCGGGCATCAGGTCCACGATCCTGTTCACGGTCGGGACCCACTCGTTGCGGACGACGTTGAAGATGTGGTAACCCTCGAAGAGGCGCTCGTGGGTCTCGCCGTCGAGGAGGTAGAACTCGAACTCGCATCCGGTCATCGGTCCGAATCCCATGGATGCGGCCTTGGCCAGTACCCGGCGGTAGACGGCCCGCGGCGTGGCCTCCAATGTCTTGCCGTCGTGCCACCGCGCGTCGCAGATCAGGCGGGCGGTGCCGGGGGCCCAGGGAACGATCGCGGCCGTGGCCGGGTCGGGGAAGAGGAGTTGGTCTCCGTAGCCCACCTCCTCGTTGTAGAGGCTTCCGGGTACGACATCGGAGCGGGTGTCGAGCACGGCGGTCCCTCCGTACATGTTGAGGCCGTTCCGAGCGAAGCTGCCGGCTGCGTTGAGGGGGACGATCTTGGTGCGGGAAGTCCCGTGCAGGTCGGGTAGCTCGAAGCGCACCCGCTTGATTCCCTGTGAATCCCAGTCGTCGAAGATTTGGTCGAACTCGGACACCTTCCGAACCTCCTCGTAACCGGCCCGACGATCAGGAACGACCCAGGCCTACGTCGTGCTCCGCCGATTATAAGTGGTCAAGCATCCACCGGTCACAGAACTCCCGCCCACCAAGCCACGCTCCACCACAACCACCACCGGGCACCGGGCACCGGGCACCGGGCAACGGACAACAGGTAACATCGTTCGATGGCGACATCACATCCCCGCGAATCGGCGGTCTTCTACCGCGTTCCCGACGACCAGTACCCGACGATGGTCCGCGCGTCCGGATTCCACCTGTGGGACTCCTCCGGCAAGCAGTACCTGGACCTGTCCAGCGGTATCTCTGCTACCGCGGGCATAGGCCAGGGCCGACCGGAGATAGCCGAGGCCATGGCGGCCCAGGCTCGAACCCTCTCCTTCGTCCATAACTCCCGGGTCACCAACGACCAGCAGGAGTTGCTGGCCGCTCGCCTTGCCGATCTCGCCCCGGAAGGGGTGGGCAAGGTCATGTTCACCTCCGGTGGGTCGGAGGCAAACGAGTTGTCCATCCGCATTGCTCGCCAGTATCACCTGGCGCGCGGTGACTGGGAGCGCACCAAGATCATTGCACTCGCTCCCAGCTATCACGGCGCCACGGTCGGCGCTCTGTCGATGACCGGACGCTGGGATGTGAACCGGGCCTACGACCCTCATCTCATGCACACCGTGAAGGTCACGGCGCCGGTCAACTTCCGCGGGCCCTTCGCCGGGCTGGAGGGAGAGGCGCTCGCCGGACGAGCGGCGGCGGCCGTGGACTCCGCGATCGAAGCGACCGGACCCCATACGGTGTCGGCGGTCATGGTCGAGCCGGTGTCCCCTGCAGCCGGTATGGCGGTACCTCCGGCCTCCTACTGGCAGAAGGTGCGAGAGATCTGCGATCGTCACGGGATCCTGATGATCACCGACGAGATCGTGACCGGTGCCGGGCGGACCGGCGAGTTCCTGGCCATGGAACACTTCGGGGTGGTGGCCGATCTCTGCAACCTGGCCAAGGGACTGAGCGGGGGCTACGTACCCCTTGGAGCGACCCTCGTCAGGACCGGAATCGTAGAAGAGATAGCGGTCCAGAGCCGCCGGATGGCCGAGGTCCACACCTTCAGCGGCGCACCGATCTCGTGCGCCGTGGGCGTGGCCGTGCTGGAGGTCATCGTCCGGGAAGGCCTGGTGGAACGAGCCGCCAAGCGGGGGGCTTTCCTCCGCTCCCTGCTCGAGGACGAGTTGGGCCACCTGCCGGTCGTAGGTGAGATCCGTGGAATAGGCCTCATGCAGATGGTCGAGTACGTGCGGTCGCGCGACGACCGTGAGAAGTTCCCCCCCGAGTCGAATGTGGCCGCATCCCTGTCCGCCGCCATGTACGAGCGCGGGGTGGTGCTCAACACGCTCGGTTCGCAAAGCGCCCTGGTGGGAGACTGCACCGTCTTCTTCCCGGCGCTGACCATCGGCGAGTCGGACCTGGAACAAGGGGTCGCGGTACTCCGCGACGTGCTGGAGGAGCATCATGGCCGGTGGTGAGATAACCCTGGGGAAGATCGTCGACGCTCACGAGCGGATGGCGCCGCCGGTCCGCGTCACCCCGATCCTCCCGGTAGCGCGATCCTCCGCTGAAGTCGGGAGAGAGCGTCTGTTCCTGAAGGCCGAGCACCTCCAGGTGACCGGGTCCTACAAGGCACGCGCCGCCTTCCACATCCTCCGCACCCTGGACGACGAGCAGCGCCGGAGGGGGATCGTCATGTCGTCCTCGGGCAACTTCGCCCAGGCCTTCGCCTACGCCGGACCGGTGGTCGGGTCGCCGGTAGCCATCGTCATGCCCGACTACACGGCTGGCGTCAAAGTGCAGTCCACTAGGGACTACGGAGCCCAGGTGGTCCTCTGTCCGACCTTCGCCGACCGTGATCCCACCGTCGAGCGCGTGGCGAAGGAACAGGGGATGTTCGCCCTCCACTCGTTCGAGCACCCGGAAGTACCGATCGGCCACTCCGGTATCGGCCTGGAGATCCTCGAACAGGTTCCCGATGTCGAGACCGTCCTGATACCCATCTCCAGCGGCGGGCTGGCCGCCGGGATCGCGGTGGCCATCAAGGAGAACCGCCCAGACGTGGAGGTGCTCGGTGTCCAGCCGGCAGGCGGCAACGCGGCCTACTTGTCATGGCAGGCCGGGGAGGTGCGAACCATCGAGAACTGGAACTCGATGGCGGACGCCCTTTCGGGTCGGCGGCCGGGAGTGCTCCCCTTCCGCTACCTCCAGAGATACCTGGATGACATCTTGCTGGTCAGCGAGGAGGCAATCGCGGAGTCGGTCAGAACGATCCTGTTCCGCACCAAGACCCTGGCCGAGCCCGGCGGCGCGACCGCTGCGGCGGCCTTCCTCGACGGGCTGGTCGACAACGGCCGGGTGACCGTGGCGATCGCGTCCGGAGGCAACATCCAGCCCTCCGTCTTGGACACGATCCTGGCCGGCAACTGAACGGACTGTGGGAGGTTGGAGATGAGCGAGTCACGGCCACGCATAGGGATCGTCGGATTCGGCTTGATCGGTTCATACGTCTACCGCCAGATCAGCAAGCGACCCGAACTGGGGCTCGATGTGGCGTTCGTCCACAACCGGAGTCCGGAGAAGGTAGCCCATCTGCCATCCGAGGTGGTCCTCGGCGACCTCGGTGACTTCGCCCGCTTCAGACCCGACCTGGTGGTCGAGTTGGCCCATGCGTCAGTGACGGTGGCGTACGGCGCCGCGTTCCTCCGCCACACCGATTACATGCCGCTGTCGCTCACCGCCCTTGCCGATCCGGGGGTGGAAAGCACGCTCCTGGCCACCGCCCGGGCCCATGGCACCCGGCTCTACATTCCGCATGGGGCGGTGGTGGGCTTGGAGGCGATCGGAGAGGGTCGGGACCAGTGGGACGAGGTGACCATGGTGATGCGCAAGAGCCCCTCCAGCATCGACTTCGCCGAGCACCCGACCCTCACAGGTGAGGAGATCCAAGGGGACACGGTGATCTACGACGGGCCCACCAGGGGAATCTGCCCCCTCTTTCCCCGCAACGTCAACTCGCACGCCGCTCTGGCCCTTGGTGGAATCGGATTCGACCGGACGCGGTCCGTGCTGATCGCGGTGACGGACTCTCACACCTCCGACATCGAGATCACCGCCCGGGGCGAGGCTGCCGATCTGACCATCAGGCGGGTCAGCCCCATGAAGGGTGTGAGCGGTATGTTCACGCTGATTTCGGCTCTGGGCAGCGTCGTACGTGCCAAGAGCCCGGGGGCAGGCTTGCAGATCTGCTAAGGCTGGTGGCTGGTGGTCTGTGACCCGCACCTAACACCTAACACCTAACACCTAACACTAACTATCGTACCAGCCGACACATCCGGGATACACATGGCCACGGGCCGGGATCATGCGGTGGGTGAACCACTCGGCCTCCTGGTCTGTGTAGGTGCAACGCCCGCTGAAATAGATGGTGACCAGGCCGCGCCTCGAGTGGTCCGACACGTTCGGTCCACTTCGGTGGATGATCTCGCAATGGTGGATACAGGCGTCACCCGCCTTCAGTTCCACAACTTCGAAGTCGAGTTGGTCGGGGTCCAGGTCCGGAACTGCGCCACCGAAGAGAGCGTCCTTGCTGAAGTCCCTGTCATGCTGCAATACCTCGCGATGACTACCGGGAACGAACTGGGTGCACCCTCGTTCCAACGTGGAATCGTCCAGCGCCAGCCAGACCGAGAGCTTTCGCTTCCCGGACCAGAACACCTCCCAGTAGGCGTTGTCCTGGTGGGCCGGCGCACCGCTCCCGCCGGGAGGCTTGAGGAAGGTCTGGTCGGTGTAGTAGACGATGTCCGGGCCGATAAGATCCTCCACCACGTCGAGGGTCTCGGGCCGTAGGGTGTAGGTCTCGAGTAGTTCGCTGCTGGCATGGGCGGCGTGCATGAGCGCGCGGAACTTCTCGGTCCTCGGGATGTCGGTCCGGTCGGCAAGCACAGGATCGATGTCGATGAGTGTGTTCTCGTGGGGTGGGTCCTGCTCCACAAGACCATCCATGATCCTGCGGATGTTGGCGAGTTCGTCGGCGTCGACGAAGTTCTCGACTCTCAGGAAACCATTACGCTCCCAGGCACCAATCTCTTCTACGGTGAGTGCTTTCATGCTCCTCAGGTCCCTCTCGATGGCGAGAAAACTCTACCAAGGGAACGATTCCGGATCGCTGACCGGTCCCGACCACGCTCGCCGACTCCGGTCATCGGCCCTTCCGCACCCATTCGTAGACCGGCCCTACAACGTCGAACCCGCAACCGACACCGGTCAACGGGCAACAGGCAACGGACAACGGACGACTGACCATGGCTGATCTAAGGCTCTTGAACCGATTCGACTATGTCCTGGCCGAGTCCTTCCGCCAGACGATCCGAGACTGCGCGGGGGAGATTTGGGAGGCGAACGGGGTGGTCTCATGGGCCAGTTCCCTCAAGCAGGCCTCTCCCGCCCACGCCAACGGTGTGATGCGGATGAACCGGCTGATGTCCGCCCGAGAAGTGATGGGCATCACTGCCGGTTTCTTCCGAGCGCGGGGTCACGGGTACACGGTGCTGGTTCGATCCGACGACCGGGCTTTGACAGGGGAGATCAAGAGATCCGGCTGGGGCTTGGAGGCCGAACACGTGGCTCTGGTTCTGACCGGACCGCTCGCCGTTCCTACCAGTACGAAGGGTGTCGACCGGCGCCGGGTGAAGAACCCCTCGGGCATGCTCGACTTCTGCGCCACGATCACGGCGGCCATGGGTTCGGGCCAGGACGTGCAGCGGTTCGTGAACCTTGGTCTGCGCAGGATCCAGGCCCTGCTGGCACCATCGAAGGCGGCCTTCCTTGCCTACGACGAGGGGACCGCGGCGGCCTGCGCTCTCGGATCGGTCATCGACGGAGTTGTCTTTATCGGGTGGGTCGGAACCAAACCCGAACACCGACGGCGAGGGCTTGGTACCTCGGTCACCGAGGCGGCTGTCCAGGCTGGTTTCGACCAGGGAGCCTCCCTGGCCGCAGCGCTCAGCCCCCTTACTGCGGTTCCCTTTCTCGCCACACTGGGTTTCGAGGAGGTCGGTCGCTACCGGGAGTACGTGTTCCCACCGCCGAACTGAAAGTTACAGGATGAACGACACTCGCCGGGAAGGTGACGGTAGGCATAGGCGGGAGGATTGGCAGTTGTCGCGGGAAAGTGCCGCTTCCGGATCCCGGCTACTGGTCGGCGTAAGTTCTGAGACGGTCTCGAGATAGCTTCTGTTCGAGCGCCTGCTTGATCCATGTGTTCAGGCTCAGACCTTCCTCGGCTGCGATCAGCGCCACTCGCTGGTGGAGTCCTGACCCGAGGCGCAAGTTGAGTTTGCCGGAGAAAGGCTTCCGAGGCTCCACGCCGTCTTCCTCGCACCAAGCTAGGTAGTCGTCGATCGACCTCTGGAACTCGCAGTGGAGACTCTGGACATCGGTTGCTTCAAATGTGGCGATCGGGTAAGGACCGCTGTTGATGACACTGCCGTGGAATCGATCGACAGAAGCATCGAATTCAATCCTGGCGACATATCCCTTGTATTCGATCATTGGCTTGGTGCCCCTTCGCTACATTTCCGGGAAGCCACACCCTCTCCGGTCGAGCCCACTTGGATAGTGTTTAGTGGGATACCTCATGGCTCGATTCCCGTGGTTGTGAGGAACCTTGCAATGGCTCTTACCGTTTTCCTGCCTGTTTCTGGCTCCGGATGGGGCCTGTGAACGACCATTCTCTCGCTTCCCTTTTTGAGACCCACGCGCGAGCCGGAGCGCTGGGACACGTTGACCCCTACCGCGTTGAGAAGGGCCATGATGTCGTTCCATCGGATGTCGGCTGGTGTCGGTTTCTTGAATACCTTCTCCAGCGTGCGTCTCTGTTTCGTATTCATTCGGGTCTCTTAGTCATTACTCACTACCTCCTTCCTCAAAACATCGCTACATCATAAGGTCTTCGTACCGTTAGTACCAGCTACGGTACCACAACGGGGCCGCAACGCGGCCGGGCCATCGACCGGCTGGGCAAGGCAGGATGCGAATGTGACACTCAATCCAGTGTAGATCCCAGCCGGTCATAGACTGACCTCCGCGACTACGGGAGGTCTCGATTTTCCACGGTTCCGGAGGCGGTTGGTGGTCCTACCTCAACTACGACGAGAGCCAGCCGGGACCGGAACTCGATCGGGCGCTCCTGAGGCGAGTCTTCGGATACGGACGCCCGTACAAGTGGTTGCTGGTAGGAGTGCTGGCCACCATCCTTGCTGTATCAGTGCTGTCGGTGATCCCCCCGCTGTTGATCCGCGAACTGGTCGACCGCGCCATTCCGGAGGCCGACATAGGCCAGTTGACCCTGCTCGGCGTGGGCATGGTGGCCGTTCCATTGGTCAACGTGTCGGTGGGCACCCTGCAGCGATGGATGTCAGCCAAGGCCGGCGAGGGCATCATCTTCGACCTGAGGTGCAGCCTCTACACCCACCTCCAGGCCATGTCGCTGCGTTTCTTCACCGAGACCAAGACCGGCGAACTCATCTCGCGGCTGAACAGCGACGTGGTGGGTGCGCAGACCGCGATCACCGGAACCTTCGTCACCATCATCTCCAACCTCGTCTCGGTGGTGGTCATCCTGTTCGTGATGGTCCGTGCCGAGTGGCGGCTCACGCTCTTGGCGGTGGCGGCCCTGCCGCTCTTCGTCTACCCGGCCCGCCGGGTGGCGCAGGTCCTTAGAGGCATCACCCAGCGCCAGATGCGCCACAACGCAGCGATGGCGGCCATTCTCAGCGAGACCTTCAACGTGAGCGGTGCCCTGCTGGTCAAGCTTTTCGGGCGCCGACGGGAGGAGGCTGCCAGGTTCTCTACCGAGGCCGGGATGGTCCGGGACCTCGGTGTTCGCCAGGCCCTCATCGGGCGTTGGTTCTTCGCCGCACTCGGACTGGTCGGCGCCATGGGTACGGCTGCCGTGTTCTGGGTAGGCGGGTACCTGGTGATTCAGGGTGATCTGAGCCTCGGGACAGTTGTCATGTTCTCGTCGTTGCTGGTCCAGCTCTACGGGCCATTGTCCGCCATGTCCAACGCCAGGGTGGAGTTCGCCACGTCACTCGTGTCGTTCGAACGCGTCTTCGAGATCCTCGACCTACCTCACGAGATCGTGGAGCATCGGGATCCGACGGACATCCGGCCGGTGCGAGGCGAGGTCGAGTTCGACGGGGTGTTCTTCCGTTACCAGGCGACCGGGAACGCCGGTCTCGTGCCCGCCAACCGTCCCTGGGACATGCAGGAAGCCGATTCGGCCGGGGTCCAGGCAACCAGACCCTGGGCGATCGAGGACGTGAGTTTCCGGATCCAACCGGGAGAACTCACCGCGGTGGTGGGACCCTCGGGTGCCGGGAAGACCACGGTGACCTACCTGGTCCCCAGGCTCTACGACGTCGACCGCGGCCGGGTGAGGATCGACGGAGTCGATGTGCGGGACGCCTCGCTCGGGTCCCTCGAGGTTGCGGTCGGCGTGGTCACCCAGGAGACGTTCCTGTTCCATGACACGATCGCCGCCAATCTCCGCTACGCAAAGCCCGAGGCGACCCAGCCAGAACTCGAGGATGCGGCGCGGGCGGCCAACATACACGACTTCGTGGCGTCCCTGGCCGACGGCTACGAGACGGTAGTGGGGGAGAGGGGATACCGCTTGTCAGGGGGTGAGAAGCAGCGCATCGCGCTGGCCCGGGTGATCCTCAAGGATCCGCAGATCCTCATCCTCGACGAGGCCACCGCACATCTCGATTCCGAGTCGGAGGCTCTAATCCACGAGGCGTTGGAGCGGGTGATGGTGGGAAGGACTTCGCTGGTCATCGCCCACCGTCTCTCGACCATCCAGGCTGCCGACCGGATCCTCGTGCTGGACGAAGGCCGTCTGGTGGAAGAGGGAAGCCACGGGCAACTGGTCGCCTTGGGAGGTTTGTACGCCAGGCTGCACCACACCCAGTTCGGACGCCAGAAGGCTCCGGCTAAGGGCTGAGCCTTCAGGCGCCCACCGCTCTCGAGACGGACGGCCATCCGTGGGCGAGCAGCAGCAAGCTTCCGTCGTGGCACATCCATAGGTGCTCGTTGACGTTGAACCATCGATGGGGAGGTGTGACCCGGAGCACCGAGCGATCCGCGGCGCGCCGGGCACGGTAGGCGAGCACCTCAGGGCCGGGAGCGAGGACGGCGTCAACGCGGCCCACCAGTTCGTACTCGCCGAAGAGGACCGACATGGATTCCCACGCGTCGCCTTCGGCGGCGGCATCACCGAACCGGACCCATCGGCAGTTCCGGCAGGTTCCGACGCCGACGCCGCGGAGGACCGTGTGCGTGATGGAGTGGTCAAGACAGCGCATCAAACCAATGGTGCCACGGAGGTGTGACACGCCCGGTGATTTCGGCCACATGCACGGGACGGCCGGATCCGATTCGATCGGTGTCCTGGCGTTCACCCTCCCCGACGGTTTTCCTGGAACCTGGAGACGCTCGTTTGCCGTCTCACTTACCATGGAGGAACTGATGACGATGCGTGGCGGTGCCCGATCCGCACGGAGTGCCCTAACGGTTCGGACGGCCGCGGCGGTGGTGCTGGCGCTGGCGGTGGGGGTGACGGCCCACGCCGCCCGCGGCGATGACTTCGCGGACGTGCAGGAGGGTGGCGTCCACCAGCCCGCCATAGACGCGCTGGATGGAGCGGGGGTGCTGGAGGGCACGGAGTGCGCTCCCGGGCGATTCTGTCCCGGCGATCCGGTCCCGCGCTGGGTGGTGGCAGTGTGGCTGGTACGGGTCCTGGACGGTGGCGATCCGCCCGCAGCGGGCGGATCGGGGTTTGCCGATGTGGATGCCGGCCAGTGGTGGGCTCCGTTCGTGGAGCGCCTGGCGGCACTCAGGGTAACGGCGGGATGCGCGACCGATCCGTTGCGGTTCTGCCCGGAAGACCCGGTTGACAGGGGGCAGATGTCATCGTTCCTCGCCCGCGCCTTCGACCTCCCGTCCGCTCAGGCAGCCGGCTTCAAGGACGTCGCGGTGGGTGGCGTTCACTCCGGGAGCATCGGAGCCCTGGCAGCGGCCGGGATCACCACCGGGTGCTCGATTGACCCGTTGCGGTTCTGTCCCGGCGATCCGGTTACGAGAGGTCAGATGGCGACCTTCCTGGCGCGCGCCGGAGGGCTTGTTCCACTGCCTCCAACCGTCGCCTACCGGATCGGATTCACCCGCCGGCACCTGCCGGTCGACCGCGTCTACATCATGAGTTCCCGCGGCGCCCGCGGGTGGCAACTCGTCAGCGAGGGCAGCGGCTGGGATCCGGTCTGGTCACCCGACGGCACGCGCATCGCGTACACCGGTCAGCTATCACCAGACCCGGCCGCCGGCCGGCCCGCTGGGACCCAGGCTGGTACCCGGCGCAGCGCACCGGACCCTGCCGACACGGAGCCGAGGGTCTTCGTCGTCGATCCCTACTACTCGAATGACCCGCGGGATCTAGGCGCCGGACACTCACCGGCGTGGTCACCGGACGGGACGCGCCTCGCCTTCTCCGGCCCCGCGGATGGCGCCGCCCGGATCCTGACAATGAGTGTCGACGGTACCGGTCGCCAGGCACTGGCGGAAGGCCGGGATCAGGCCTGGTCGCCGGATGGGCTGAGCATCGCCTTCACGCGCACCGTCGAGGATGTCGACGGTCTCTTCGTGATCGGAGTCGACGGGTCGGGAGAGCGGTACCTGGGCGAGGGGAGCGGTCCGGTCTGGTCGCCGGACGGGTTGAGCATCGCCTTCACCCGAGCTCAGGCGGGCGGCGACGACATCTTCGTCATGAACGCCGACGGATCGGACCAGCGGCAACTCACCGACGAGGCCGGGCACGATCGGCGGCCCGTGTGGTCGCCGGACGGGTTGAGCATCGCCTTCGACACCGAACGTCACGGAGATCTCACTGCGGAGTCGCCCGACACCGAGATATACGTGATAAACGCTGACGGTACCGGCCAGCAGCAACTGACGGACGGTGGGGGCAAGAACCGGCGGCCGGTCTGGGCTCCCGGCGGCCAACGCATAGCCTTCACAACGGAGGAGTGGGAATACCACTACATCTACTCGATCAACCCCGACGGCTCCGACCGGCGACCACTTACGTACACCACCGATGACCGGGACCCGGTGTGGTCGCCCGACGGGCGGACCGTCGCCTTCACCAGCGACCGGAAGGCCAACTATCTGAGTTTCGTGACCGGAGTCGACGGCGCCGGCCAGAGGCAGGTGGCCGACATGGGTGACACCGGTGTGCCGGCCTGGTCTCCCGGCGGCACCCGCATAGCCTTCTCGTGCTGTGAGGGGTATCTCGGGTACATCTGGGTTGTTGACACCGAAGGAAGGGGCCATTCCCGGAGGCTTGACGCGACTGCGGGTACGGATTGGGCCGATGACCCCGTCTGGTCTCCCGACGGCTCCCGTATGGCCTTCACCCGCTCCATGAGCGCTGACAACGCCCTCGGATTCGTTGACGAGCTCTTCCTAATCGATGCCGACGGAACCAACGTCACACAGATCACACAGACAGAGGGAGGCGCCTACGGCACCGGCCGCCCGGTCTGGTCCCCGGATGGTACGCGAATCGCCTTCACCCGCTTCAGGGACCTGGATCCGGCTCCCACGGTGTCGAATATCGACTCGGAACTGCTCGTGGTGAACGCCGACGGAACCGACCAGCGGCTACTTGCCGACACCGACGGCGACGATCACAACCCGGTCTGGTCGCCGGACGGCACCCGGATCGCCTTCCACCACAGCACGCAGTCCACCACCAAGATCCTCGTGGTGAACGCCGATGGTTCCGGGCAGCGAGTGCTCGCCCGGACGCGAGGCGAGGAGTGGGGGCCGTGGTGGTCACCGGACGGGACCCGTATCGCCTTCACCGGGTTGGCCCGCCGCAATGGCACCCCCAGCGTCTACGTCGTACGCGCCGATGGTTCCGACCAGACGAGCCTGGGTTTCGGCGCCAACCCGAGGTGGTCTCCCGACGGCTCCCGGATCGCCTTCGTCGACTACGGGGATACCGGCTCGACCTGGGAGATCGTCTCGATCAAGCCCGATGGGACGGATCCGAGGCCCCTTACGCAAACCGGGCCCGAGACCGTCCCGACCGGGCTGGTGTGGTCTCCCGATGGTTCCCGCATCGCCTTTGCCAGCAGTCACGATGGCGACGACGAGATCTACGTGGTGAACGGGAACGGTTCCGGCCAGACGCAGATCACCCATAACGACTTCTTCGCCGACACGGACCCGGTGTGGGTCGGTGGGTAGGTTTGGTACCCATTGTGCCGTCGGCGTTCCTAAGACAGCAGGGTCATCCGGACATCGACCTCCAAGCGGGAGTCGCCTCCTCCCTCGATCACCCCCCGAGTCGGCGGTACGTCGCGGTAGTCGCGCCCGACGGCTATCCGAACGTATCGCTGATCGGCGAGGGTGCGGTTGGTAGGGTCCACGCCGATCCAGCCCGCCGCGGGCAGGCAGGTCTCGGCCCACGCGTGGGTAGCCGCTCCGAACGCCGATCCCGCTTCCACCGGCCCGTTCCCCGTCACATACAGGTACCCGGAGACGTACCTGGTGGGCAGGCCCCACGAGCGGGCGACGGCCACCAGCACGTGGGTGTAGTCCTGGCATACCCCCTTCCTCGAGGTGAGGATGTGGTCGATGGGGGAGTCGACTGACGTGGCCCCCGGCGTGTACTCGAAAGCGTCGTTGAGGGCAGAGGACAGTCTCAGCACGTCGGCCAGGGGATCGGTGGCGGCTTCCACTCCCAACTCGGTCACGAACGCTCGTAGGGCGCCGGACGGCTGGGCCAGGGGGCTTGGCCCGGTGAAGTCCCACCAGCGTGGATCGTTGCCCATCGATCGGACCTCATCCCAGCCACCAGGCCCAGGACCCTCGGGAAGGGCGGCAGGCGGATCGACTTCCACGGTGGAGGTCGAGACGACCTCCAGTAGTTCGTGGTCCCGGTGAAGGGTGAGCACGTGCCGGACGTTGCCGAAGGGGTCCGTCTCGGTGGTGGTGCCGGCCGGAGGGATGGTGTCCACCGAGAAGTCCAGCAGCCTCTGGCCCGGGGACTCGAGCGGCCGGAGGCACAGCCACATGGTGCACCGGCGGACCGGAGCGCTGTACGCGAACCGGGAGACGTGCCGGATGCGGTACCGCGCCGACGCTCCCGGACTGTTCATTGGTCGTGGCCGCCGGCCCTCCCTGCCACGGGCGCCATGACCGGGTAGTCGAAGTAGGTCTCGGTCACGAGGTCGTGCAGTTGACGGCACCCGCTGCGTATCTTCCGAAGCAGGGTGTGTCCGTCCGCCGCGCCTCGCCATTCGGCCTTGACCAACTGGCGGATGTACTCGGCCTGGCTACGGGTGCGGGCCGTGGACTCGGCGTCGGGCCCGGGTCCGACCGCGGTTACCTCCCTGCACAACTGGGACACCGACAGGCTCAACGAGTCGGGGAGTTGCGCGTTGGTGACGATCAAGCCCAGGACGCGGTCGGGTTCGATGGCGGCGCTGGAAGCGCGGTTGTAGGCCTCGAACGCGTAGTAGTGGCGTAGCAGGCTCGTCCAGTAGGCATCAGCCGGGATTTCGAACAGGCGGACTGCCGCGATCTGGGCGATCAGCAGGGAAGCGGAGAGTTGGGTCCGCTCCATGTAGTTTCCCAACTGAACGAAGTGCCAGGCGTCGTCGCGGTACAGGGTTGACGAGGTCACCCCTCGGAAGGTGTCGATCTGCGCGGCCGTCTCGGCGTAGAAGTTCTCCGGAGACCGCAGCCAGATGTCCTGTATCTCCATGTCCTGCAGGCGGAGGTATGACTGGTTGAGGCATGTCCACATCTCGGCCGATATGTGGTGGCGCATCTGGCGTGCGTTCTCCCGTCCTTGCACGAAGCAGGTGCGGATCGAGTCGGGGTTGGTGGGTTCGAAAGTGAGGTCGTCGGTCAGCGTGAAAGAGTCGACCAGCGTGAACAGGTCGTCGCTGTCGAGTTCGAGCGCGCCTGTGTGCGGTTCCCGCTCCAGGGCGCCGTAGATGCGATGCCATCCGAAATAGATGTCGCGCGGTGGGCTGTCCACCAGCGACTCGGTCTGCTGTTTGAGCAGGCGGGACAGGTGGCTGGCGCGTTCCAGGTAACGGCCCATCCAGTAGAGACCAGCGGCGCTTCTCGACAGCATGGCGATCAGTCCTCCAGGACCCAGAAGTCCTTGCCGCCCCCGCCCTGGCTGGAGTTGACAACTAGGCTCCCTCGGCGCAGTGCGATACGGCAGAAGGCTCCTGGCACGATGCGGGTCTCTCGCCCGGACAGGATAAAGGGACGCAGATCCACGTGCCGAGGCTCCAGGCGGCCCTCGATCAGGCAGGGGGCGCGGGACAGGGCAAGCGTCGGCTGCGAGATGTATCCGGCGGGATCAGACCGGATCAGCCCCGCGAACTCGTTGCGCTCGGCCGGTGTCGAGTGGGGACCGATCAGCATCCCGTAACCTCCCGACTCTCCTACCTGCTTGACCACCAGGTTCTCCAGGTTGTCGAGGGTGTACTCGAGATCCTCGGGAAGCCGGCAGAGGTAGGTCTCAACGTTCTGGAGAAGGGGTTCCGCACCCAGGTAGTAGCGGATCATGTCGGGGACGTAGGCGTAGACGCTCTTGTCGTCCGCTACGCCGGTACCGGGGGCGTTCACCAGCGACACGTTTCCGAGGCGAGCCGCATGGAGCAGGCCCGGTACGCCGAGCAGCGAATCAGGACGGAATACCAGCGGATCCAGGAAGTCGTCGTCCACGCGCCGGTAGATCACATCCACGCGTCTCAGTCCGGAAGTGGTTCGCATGTAGACATACCCGTCCTCGACCAGCAGATCCCGACCTTCAACCAGGTCGGCGCCGATCTGGCGGGCCAGGAACATGTGCTCGTAGAAGGCCGAGTTGAAGATTCCCGGGGTCAGAAGCGCCACAGTCGGGTCGGGGCGGCCCTCCGGCGCCAGCTCGCGCAGTGTCTGGGCGAGGATCAGCCCGTAGTTCTCGATGTCCCGCACGCGTGACCGGCGGTACAGGAGCCGGTGAGCCGACTTGGTAGCTTTCCGGATGGCGAGCATGTAGGACACGCCTGACGGAACTCGGAGGTTGTCCTCCAGTACCCGGAAACCGTCGGTGGTGCGAACAAGGTCGGTTCCGCAGACTGCCACCCACACCCCGCGGGGGGCCTTGAAGCCCCGCATCTCCAGGCGGTACTGCGGGCAGTCGCGGACCATGTCGGCGGGTATCACGCCATCCCTGATGATCCTGGCCTCACCGTAGATGTCCTGCAGGAACCGGTTGAGGGCGGCCAGACGCTGCTCCAGACCGGCCGTCAAGCCACTCCACTCCGCCGCAGACATCACCCTGGGAATGCAGTCGATCGGGATGATGCGTTCGGTTTCCTCGTCGTCGCCGTAGACGGTGAAGGTGATTCCTTCGTTGGTGAACGAGCGGGTGACCCATTCGCCGATGGCGCCTAGTTCGGTGGCGGACAGATGTTCGAGGGCTTGGTGGAGATCACGAGCGTGGGAGCGGGGGGCGCCGTCGACCTCGAACATCTCGTCGAAGACGCCCGAATCCAGGTCGTAGGCATCGAAGTTCAAGAAGACCGCCCTTCCATGCTCTCGATGTCGCTCGAACCGACCAGCTTCACCGTATCCATTGCGAACTCGACTACCGCCACGAGTGGGTGTCGCGCCCTCCCAGTCGCAGGGATGTTAACCATGCGGCTGGGAGGGTGCCGGAAACCCCCTGCGGATACGGGGTTCGTTCGTCGCCTGCTCTATCGGGACCAGACGGATTCGCCGGTTGACGAGCTGCGGGAGATCCGTTGTCATGCGCTTACAGGTCTCCGGCTAGGTGCGCTCGATCAGGGGGCGCCCAGCCGACCCGGCCCTGCCTGTCCCCCGGGTCTGTCTGTCGGGTTGGGGGATCAACAGAACGGGAGCCTTGGAGGCGCTGGCGACCTTCATCGAGATGCTGGTCCAGGCAGACTCGTCGAACAGACGCTGGGTCGTACCGAGCACGATCACGTCGGCTTCGAGAGCCTCGGCCGTTCCGATGATCCCTTCTGCTACCTCGTCCGCCTCCACGAACAGAGTGCGGGGCTCGATGTTGCGGGCTTGCAGCGCCGCGACGACCGGTGCCGCCATCTTCGAGCCCCTTTCCTCCACGTAACGCTCGGCGGCGCTGAGGGTCTCGGGTTCCCGGCTGTCCGGAGAAGCATCGAAGGGACGCCACTCGTCCGCGGCCAGCTGCTTGAGAAACTCGTGGGGTGTCTGGGTGACGTTCATGACCGTCACCCTTCCGTCTCTCCCCACTAGGACCTCGGCGAAATCGGCAACCGGCTCCGGAGGCAATACCCCTGCCGTGGCGATGAGGAGGTGCATGCCCAGAATCTAGTAGATGATCGAAACGCGGGCCTTGCGAGACTCGCTGGTCAGCAAACCACCAGGCTCCGGAGTTGCGCGCGAGCGAACCTGTTTACAGGTACTCGCAGGTCCATCCCGGGGTGCTGCCCAGACCCATGTGGGTCCGGTGCCGGACTTCGTGGCTGACAGCAGGTGAAACGATGCCGGGCTTGGCCCGCGTCCGGGTTACGCTCGTCCCGTAACCTTCGCATGGAAGAAGGTTCGCTATACGACGGGAGGCGGAGTTGCCCGAACCCGCATTGATCAATCGGGTCACCTGGATGATCCCGAACGCCTTGGCCTTGGTCGGATCCCGCTCGGGAGACGAATGGAACGGGATGACGACTTCGTGGATAACGCAACTGTCGATGGAGCCGGTGATCATCGGGATCGGGGTCGACAACAAGGCGGTCACCCACCGCCTCATCAGCCGCGGAGGGTCCTTCAGCGTCAACCTGTGGTCGCCCGGCGACACCCGGGTGTTCGTCAAGTTCTCCAAGCCTGCACGCAAGGACGGGATGATGCTCAACCGCAGGCCCATCCGGGAGGGTGTGACCGGAGTGCCGATCTTCGAGGAGGCGATCGCGTGGATGGAGTGCGAGGTGCGCCGAACGATCGACTTCGGTACGCACACGCTCTTCGCGGGCGAACTGGTGGCAGCTGGTGTGACCGACCACCCGGGTAGAGCCGCGTGGATGGGCGACACCCGGATGAAGTACGGAGGTGTGAAGCGGGGAGGGCACTGATGCCTCCCGCGCAGCCAGGCCATCCTCTAGCCGCTGCAACAGCCTGATGGACGCACGGGTCGAAGGCAAGGTCGCGCTGGTCACGGGCGCGTCTCGCGGTATCGGCAAGGCGATCGCGGCGGGCTTCCTGGCCGCCGGGGCACGCGGGGTGGTGATCACCAGCCGCAAGGGAGGGAACATCGAGACTGCCGCGCTCGATCTTGGCAGTCCGGACCGGGTCGTACCGGTGGTCGCGAAGGCGGACACTGAGGAAGGGGCGGCCCTCGCAGTCGAGGTGGCGGTCGAACGCTTAGGTGGTTGTGACATCCTGGTCAACAATGCCGGTACCAACCCGGCCTACGGGCCTCTGGTGGACGTGGATCTAGGTGCCTTGAAGCGGACGTGGGATGTGAACCTGCTCGGGCCGCTGCTCTGCACGAGGGCGGCTTGGGACCGCTGGATGAAGGATCACGGTGGGGTCGTCTGCAACAACGCTTCGGTGGGAGGCCGGCTGCCGGGCCGGGGTATGGGCACCTACAACATCTCCAAGGCAGGGCTCATCTACATGACCCGACACCTCGCCTATGAATTGGCGCCCGGGGTGCGCGTCGTGGGAGTGGCGCCAGGGGTGGTCAGAACGCGCCTGTCCCAAATCCTGTGGCAGAACGAGGACAAGGCGGCTTCGCTGCACCCACTTGGAAGGATCGGCGAGCCCGTCGACATAGCCTCGGCAGTGGTGTTCCTCTGCTCCGACCAGGCCTCCTGGGTGACCGGTGCGACCCTAGACGTCGACGGCGGCATAGCCAACGCCACATCTTATGTTTAGTTGTTATTAGTTAGTTGGTAGTTGGTAGTTGTTAGTTGTTAGTTGCAACTAGACCGGCTGGCACGTGGGGCACCAGAAGGTTGTTCGGCCCGTAGCTATTGCCTTGCGGATCCGAGCGCCGCAGCGGCGACAGGGTTTGCCGGCCCGCTCGTACACGTAGTGGTTCATGCCGGGTCGGCGGGATCCGGTGGTGGTGCGGGGCCGGCCCGCGTTCGCACGCAGGTGCCGGGAGGCTCTGAGGAGGATGCGCTCCAGTAGATGATCGTCGATCTGCTCGATGGTGGTGGCGGGATGGAGTCCGAGCTCGAACAGGACCTCGTTTCGGTAGACGTTCCCGATACCGGCGGCCACCGACTGGTCCAGCAGTATCTCGGCGACGCTGGAAGCGCCGTCGAGGCGGCGGGCCCGATTGATCGCTTCGTCGATGTCCGGTGGGGCCAGGGAGAGGTCGGGTCCGAGGTTGGAGACGAACGCCCACTCTTTGGGTGAACGGTCCACCGAGACCGACGGAGCGTCGTAGCACCGGAGCGCCCATCCGCCGGTCTCCAGCACGACCCGGGCTGGGCCGTCGCCCCGGGCACCGGTGGGTGGCCCGAATCTCCACCGTCCGGTCATTCCGAGATGCACCCGCAGCGTCCAACCGCCGCTGAAGTCGATCAGGAGGTGTTTGCCGACCGCTTCGACCCTGTCAACGCGCGCTCCGCGAAGCCGGTGGGCATGGCGACGGGTGGATGGCGCGGTCCCGCCCAGCCGTCGCAGGGTCCTGCCCGCGACCCGCTCGCGGATCCGGTTGGCGATCCCATGCACCGTATCGCCCTCGGGCACTCCCGCTCCTTCAGCTGCCCCGGTAGGCCAATCCGCGGAGGCTGATGGCGAAGCCGCTCCGGAGCAGCAGTTGCCCTAGAGGATGGTCGCCTGCCGGCTGGCCGTCGATGGTCTCGATGTTCAGGCGCCGTTGGCGTAGCCCGATTTCGGTCAGCGCGCCTGCCACGGCCTCGTGAAGATCCGGATCATGGTCGAGCAGCGCTGCCTTCCGCCCGCCCCGCTCGAGGTAGACGAGCGGCAGTCCTTCGTGGAGGATCACGTACGCCCCGGCCGAACGGGAGGCTCGGCCCTTAGACTGTTCCGGCCACGGGAGGAGCGATCCGTAGGGATTGGCGGGGTCGGCGGCAGCCAGTATGACCACCCCATCCGCGTGATCCTCCGCTCTCAACCGGTCGATGGCGCCCGGGAGGGCGAACTGTATCCCTCCCATGCCCTCCACGAAGTACCCGCGCCGGATTCTTCCCGTCTCCTCCATGTGGTTGAGAACCGGATACAGGGTGGTGAGGCCTCCGGGGATGCCTTCGGCTAGCGCCCCGGCCCTCGTGAGTACTCCCTGGCGTTCCAGGAGCAGGTCGGTCCAGGCCGTCGCCCAGGCGGCGTCGGTTGGGGGCGTACCCCCGAGGTCGCGTACCAGGGACCAGCGGCCCGATGCGGAGGGGGGCAGCGTGGATGGGAGATGGGGACGGGCCCGCCCGGAACGCCGGCGCACTCGCCTCAGGCGGAGAGCGCGTAGGGGAGCGAGCGTATCGTTGGTCACCTCACCCGACCACACAAGATCCCAGAGCGCCTCCAGGGTTTGCTCGAGACGCGGTCCTCCGGCGAGGGTGTGGAGGTCGCGGAAGAAGGACGCGCCCCGGTCCCGTAGATGGTCGCGGATGGATCCGTGTAGGGCCGAGTCCGGAAGTTCCTCCTCGCAAGGGCGGTGAAGGATCGGAAACTGGTCCCGGAGGTACAGGGCGACGCGCCCGTCGCGAGGCCCGATCGGACCCCGTCCGATCCACACTGCCTCGCCCGAGGCCATCAACTGGTCGAGCATCCCGGGTGTGTAGTCGAGCCGGGCCGTCAGCACGTCCCGCTCGAGGATCGATGCCGGCACCGGAACGCCTTGGAGGGTGCGTATCGTCTCGACGAGGGCTGCCATGTGACGTCTGCCGGTTCGGCCGACTCCCTGCCAGGCCGGGAGGAAGCGCCCGAGGGCCGGCTGCTCGACGGCCTCGATCTCCCGGCGCAGCACCGCCAGGCTGCGCCTCTTCAGACGCCGCAAGACCCCGGCGTCGACCCACTCGTGGCCTTCCCCGCCGGGCCTGAACGCCCCACGGGTCAGGTTGCCCGAGCGTCGAAGTTCATGGAGCACTCCGCGTATGACGGCCGGGGGTAGTCCAAGGGCAGCCCCGGCTGCCTCTGCGGTGAAGGGGCCGTGGGTCCGTGCATAACGGCTGACGACCTCGCCAAGGGGATCCGGTCCTGCCTCCAGGAAGGCGTGGGGCGTGCCGGGCGGCGGCTGGACTCCCACGGCGTCACGTAGTCTGGCTGCGTCCTCCACGGCGGCCCACACCGGTACCCCCCCGATGAGGACCCGGATGGCCCTCCGGGCCGACTCCAGGTCCTTGAGGAGGGGCCCCGCCTCGCCCGCGGCGAGGCGGGCGGCCACCGCGTCCTCGTCGAGCGGCCCCAGAGATCGCAGGAGGTCGTGCACGCCGTCAACTCCCTTGACCTTGCGGTGGTCGGCTAGGTATTGCAGTTCGAGCTCCACCGATGCCACCACATCCTCATTGAGGAGTTCCCTCAGTTCTCCCTCACCGAGCAACTCGCGCAGGAGATCCCGGTCAAGAGTCAATGCCGCGGCCCGGCGCTCGGCGGGCGCCGTGTCCCCCTCGTAAAGGTACGAAGCAACGAACTCGAACAGGAGGGATGAGGAGAAGGGGCTGGGGCTGGTCGTGTCTACCTCGACCACCCTTACCTTGCGGGACCTGATGTCGCCGAGGAGGCTCTTGGACGCCGGGAGGTCGAACACGTCCTGGAGGATCTCCCGGTAGGTCTCGAGCACGATGGGGAACGAACCGAAGCGTGTGACTATGGCCATCAGATCGGAGGCTCTGCGGCGCTGGAGCCAGAGGGGAGTCCGGCCACCGGGCCGGCGGCGGGGGAGCAGCAGGGCGCGCGCAGCCGCTTCCCGGAACCGGGCGGCGAACACTGCAGTACCTGAGAGTTCTTCGATCAGGATGGATTCGAGTTCGTCGGGATCGATCAGCAGGTCATCGAGGGTGGGCAGATCGTCGGTGTCGACGAAACGGAAGGAGATGCCGTCGTCGCTCCAGATCACGTCGAGGTTGCGACCGTAGCGGTTGCGGAGACTCTGGCTGATCGCCATGGCCCAGGGAGCGTGAACCCGCCCGCCCATGGGAGACAGGATGGCTATCCGCCAGTCGCCTATCTCGTCCCTGAAACGCTCAACGACCACGGTCCGGTCGGTGGGGAGCACCCCGGTGGCGTCTTTCTGTTCCGAGATGAAGGCAGCCAGGTTGGTCGCCGCCCACGAGTCGAGATGATGCCGTTCCTGCAGCGTCCGCGCGGCCTCCTCCCCCTCCAGTGCGCCGACGACGCGGATGAACCGTCCGATGGCTCGGCCTGTTTCCAGGGTCCGTCCCGGACCGTCTCCTCTCCAGAACGGCATCCGGGCTGAGGGTTCGGCCGGAGCCGGTATCACCTCAACGCGGTCGGCGGTTATGTTGCTGATTCGCCAGGTGGAGGTACCGAGAATGAACACGTCGCCGGGACGGGACTCGTAGACCATCTCCTCGTCGAGTTCCCCGACCCGGCTGCCGTCGGGAAGGTTCACCGTGTACAGCCCCCGGTCGGGGATCGTTCCGGCATTGGTCACCGCCAGCCGCTGGGCACCCGACCGCGCCGAGAGGGCGTGCGACACCCGATCCCAGATGAGGCGGGGTCTCAATTCACCGAACAGCTCCGACGGGTAGCGTCCCGCGAGCATGTCGAGCACCGAGTCGAACGGCCCGCGGGCCAGATCGCGATAGGGGCCTGCCTGCCGCACCAGCCGGTAGAGGTCATCGACGTTCCAGTCGTCCATCGAAACGGCTGCCACGACCTGCTGGGCGAGGACATCGAGGGGACTCTGGGGGACGGTCGTGGGTTCGACCGCTCCTGACAGCATTAGCCCCGTGACCACGGTTGCCTCGAGCAGATCCCCCCGGAACTTCGGGAAGACCTTGGCGAGACTGGTGGCGCCCACCTGATGTCCGGCCCGGCCCACACGCTGGAGGCCGGAGGCGACGCTGGTGGGTGACTCGATGTGGATGACGAGGTCCACTGCGCCCATGTCGATGCCGAGTTCCAGTGTCGAAGTGGCGACGACGGCGGGAAGTTCCCCCAGTTTCAACTGGTCCTCGATCAGCCTGCGCTGCTCGCGGGACACGGAGCCGTGGTGTGCTCGGGCGATCTCCTCGCCTGCCAGGTTGTTCAGTTCGGCACACAGCCGCTCGGCCAACCGGCGGGAGTTGGCGAACACGATCGTCGATCGGTGGCCCCTGACCAAGTCGAGCAGTCTCGGATATACCGAAGGCCAGATCGAGCGGTAGCCGGCGTCGGTGGGTTCGGAGTTGAGAGGGTCCGGTGGTGTCGGCGCCGCCATATCCTCCACGGGCACCACGATCTCCACTTCGAGCCGCCGGTCACTGACCACGTCGATGATCGTCACCGGCCGCGGGCTCCACCTGGGTCCGTCGGCGACCCCGCCGCCCAGGAACTCGGCGATCACAGGCAGGGGCCGCTGGGTAGCGGACAGGCCGATGCGCTGGGGAGGGGCCTCGGCGATCCCCTCGAGCCGCTCGAGGGAGAGAGCCAGGTGGGAGCCGCGCTTGGTGGATGCAACCGCATGCACCTCGTCGACGATTACCCATCGGACCGGCGCAAGGATCCGCCGGGCCTGGCTCGTGAGTATCAGGTAGAGCGACTCCGGCGTGGTGATCAGGATGTCCGGGGGGTGGCGTTGCATACGACGCCGCTCGGAAGCCGGGGTGTCGCCGGTGCGGATGGCTGCAACGACTTCCGATAGAGGAGCCATCTGGCGGCGGGCTGCTGCGTGGTGGATTCCTGTGAGCGGTGCCTTCAGGTTGCGTTCAACATCGTGGGCCAGCGCCTTCATCGGCGATATGTACAGCACCCTGCAGCGATCGGCCCGCTTTGGAACCGGTTCGATCAGCAACCGGTCGAGCGTGTAGAGAAAAGCCGCCAGGGTCTTCCCAGATCCTGTCGGTGCGTGGATGAGGGTGTGGGTTCCGGAGGCGATGGCGGGCCAACCCCTCGACTGTGCAGGGGTGGGTCCCGCAAACGACTCCTCGAACCAGGTGGCTGTGGCGGGAGAGAACAGATCGGTCAAGTCGCTCAGCATCGTTCCAGTGAGCGTATCGCGCGTCCGTGACAAGGTTAGTGGTTGGTTGCCGGTTGACCTCGATCTAGTGACTATTCACTGACAACTGACAACTGGCACCTAGCCCCGCGCGGCTCGGACTATCCGGGCAGCCCGAGCGGCGTCCACCGGACGGTGGATTTCTCCCTTCTCTTTCGTGGCTGTGCCGACGATGATTCCGTCAACCCGGCCGACCAGTCCGGCGATCCGGCGATGGGTTACGCCCGAGCCGACGAGGATCCTTGCTTCCGGGACCGCGGCCCTGACCCTGTCGACCAGTTCCGGATCGGTAGGGCGGCCGGTCGCCGGTCCCGACAGGATCAGGCCGTCGGACATTGCCCGGTGCCATAAGTCCGCGGCGGCTTCTTCTATGCGCATCCCCGGCGGTGGGGTGGCGTGCTTGACGAACAGGTCTGCCAGGATCTCGATCTTGGGGCTGAGCGTGGCGCGCAGCCGGGCCATCTGCGCAGCTCGACCTTCGATCAAGCCCTGGTCGGTGTACATCACGCCGGAGAGCACGTTGACCCTGACGAAGTGGGCCTCGCAGGCAGCGGCGATCGAAAGGGCGGCGACACCGTCGTTGCGGAGCACATTGACCCCGACCGGTACGTTCACCGCCATCCGGGTGGCCGCCGCCACCCGGGTCATGGACGCGACCGTGATGTCGGGAACGTCGTCGGCGAAGTAGGGAGCATCGCCGTAGTTCTCGACCAGGACCGCGTCGAATCCCGCCCTCTCGAGAGTCGAGGCATCGTCCACGGCCCGTTCGACCACACGCGAGAGAGGGGGCCGGTAGCGAGGGGAACCCGGGAGAGGTCCGATGTGGACCATTCCGATCAGTTGGAGGGAGGTCATCAGTAGGTGCGCATCACCTGCAAGGCTGTCTCGGCTACTTCGCCCTTGACGACCAGGTTCTCGACATCATCGGGGTGGAGGCGGTGCAACCCTACGCGGCATATCTCACCTGCTGGCCCGCGGATGATCTGGTCGGTGTCCTCGGGACCTGCGGTGTACTTCGCATACATGGGTCCGATGCCCTCGATGCGGACCGGCGTCTCGTACTCGTAGCCGGCCTGTTCGAACGACCAGGGAAGGATCTTCTGGATAATGACGATTATGTGCCTCAGGCGATCCGTGTCGGGCGCCTCCTCACCGACTGCGGCATGGATGTCGAGGCCGTGTGCCCATGTCTCGGCCAATCGCAGGGTGGCGAAGCTGCGCGCCGACATCTCGCTGAAGAACCAAGGCACCCGATCACGGGCCGAAGCGCGGCTCAGAGCGTCCACGACTCTCGCCCTTCCCAGGCGCCACCATTCGATCACGTCCTGGGGGCGCATATCGCGGCCGCGCTCGACCCCCGATTCCGTGAAATCATCGAACGTCTCGTAATCGTCGAGATCGTCGAGCATGGAGCCGTCCTCGGCGAGGGCGTTGTGCGCGTACTCCTCGGTGTGGGCGAGGTGGGAGATCGTGTCGCGGATATCCCATTCCTCCGAAGGGGTGAGCGCGGTCCAGTTGCGTACCTTGACTCGCTGCAAGAACTGGTCGAGTTGCTGCTGCTCTGCTACCAGGTCGGAGAGTATCTCGCGCACCCGCACAAGTCTACTATGTCGCGTTGGCTCCGAAGTCGTGTCGTTCCGCGACGTTCGGGCCTCCGCCCGTGGCTTTCCGTTGGACGGTCAGCGGGTGAGCGGTCGGAGTAGCGGACCCTCGAAACCGGGCGTACTGTACGCGAATCCGTTGAGACGGTTGATGAGGCTTCGCAGGCGCCCGTTCCTGCGACGGTCGAAAGCCAGCCCCACTCGGGTGCAGTCCAGTGCGTCATCGTCCCGGATCTCGGCGGGGGCGGCGGGGACGATCTCGATCCTGCCCTCGGTCACGATATCGATGAACTCCTCGTTGATTGCCTCGATCTGAGTGCGGGTCGGCGCATGCCGGAGTCGGAGGATCAGGCGGCCTTCCACGTACCTCTGGGAGTGGTAGTTCACGTAGAAGCGGCATATTTCATCCGCCGCCTCCTCGACCGAACCGGTGATCCGGTACAGGTCGGGGTCCTCGGCGCTGATCATCCCGTTGGCCAGCAGCCGCTCCTCGACGAACCTCTGCCAGCCGGGCCAGTACGAGGTGCCAGACTCCATGAGCACCACCGGCTGCACCGGCGCCTTTCCGGTCTGGATCAGGGTCAGCAACTCGAAGGTCTCGTCCATCGTTCCGAACCCGCCCGGGAAGATGGCGAAGGCGTGCGACTCCTTGACGAACCCGAGCTTGCGGGTGAAGAAGTACTTGAAGTTTATGAGGCGGTGGTCCGGCACGTAGGGGTTGGCATTGGCCTCGAACGGGAGCCGTATGTTGACCCCGAACGATCCTTCCCGGCCAGCCCCACGGTTACCGGCCTCCATGATTCCACCACCGGCCCCCGTGACCACCATCCATCCCCGTCGGCGCCACATGTGGTCGGCGAAGTGCTTGGCCAACTGGTAGTCGGGATGGTCGGATGGTGTCCTGGCCGAGCCGAAGATCGTGACCTTCGGGATATTGCCGTAGGACCGGAAGACCCGGGCGGAGTACCGCATCTCCTTCAGGGCGCTGTTGAAGAGTTTCAACTCTCCCCGGTCGGGTTCGTCGCGGTACAGCTTGAGGGCGGTGGTCATCAACTCTGCGATCAGGTCCGGGTTGTCACCGTCCCCGGTCCGTCTGATCAACTCTTCGATTCCCCGGTCGAGTTCCGGGTCTCCCATCGCATATCCGGCCATGATCGTTAGGGTAACGGCGTGGCGAATTCAGTTGGTCGCGTGAGGAGGCGTGAGGGCGGCTACACGGCTGCAGGCGCGGGCTACCGAGGTGACCCCCGGCGACCAACCACGATCCCACCGGTGCCCCATGGTTGAAATGACGTATCCTTTGGGAAGCCCACTTGCCCGCAGCCGGATCGGGCCCGGCCGGAAGGGAACCCGAGAGTATCGGCGGGACGTGGCCAACAACCGGCACTCGATCGGACTGCCCGCCGAGACCCTCGCTGAGATCGAAGCCGAGGACATCGTTCTCCCTGGCCTGGATGTGGTGAGGCGTTACCGGCTACAACGGGTCCGAGATCGCCTTAGAGACCTCGACTATGCGGGCATCATCCTCTACGACCCGGTACACATCCGCTACGCGTGCGATGCCACCAACATGACCCTGTGGAGCGCGCACAACCCCTGCCGTTACCTCTGGGTGGGAGCCGAGGGCCCCATGATTCTCTTCGACTTCTCGGAGACCGCATTCCTGGCAGGACACAACCCCCTGGTGGACGAGGTACGGCCGGCTACCCAGTGGATGTACGAACTCGCGGGGATCGAGATGGAGCGCTATCTGCGTAGGTGGTCCTCCGAGTTGGCCTCCGTGGTAGCGGAGCACGGGTCGGGCAACCGGCGGGTGGCAATCGATCGGGCCAGTCCTGATGCCATTCACGCCCTGGATCAGCGGGGACTCGAGCTCCGCAACGGGGGCGAGGTCATGGAGGTGGCTCGCTCGGTGAAGAGCCCGGAGGAGGTCACCCTGATGCGAGCCGCGCTGGTGGCGGCCGAGCATTCCGTGGAAGCGATGAGGGCTTCACTCGAGCCCGGCATGACCGAACTGGACTTGTGGGCGATCCTCCACGCGGAGAACATCCGCCGTGGAGGTGAGTGGATCGAGAATCGTTTCCTCTGTTCCGGTCCGCGGACCAACCCCTGGTTCCACGAGGCCGCCGGGCGGGTGATCGAGGACGGGGATCTGGTGGCGTTCGACACCGACCTGATAGGCATCTTCGGGATGTGCGTCGACATCTCGCGCACCTGGATCGCCGGCTCCCGGCGGCCCAATGCCAACCAGCTGGATGTCTTTGCCCGCGCTGAGGAGACGATCCACCGCAATATCGAGATGGTGCGCCCGGGGGTCACCTTCCGGGAGCTCACCTTCGACTCCTGGGCTCCCGACGCCGACGAGTTCAACAGTTATTCGAACCAGTACCACGGGGTGGGAATGGCCGACGAGTGGCCGATGATCGTGTTGCCGCACACCTGGGACCAGGCCGGCTACGACGGAGTGGTGGAGCCTGGGATGGTGCTCTGCGTCGAGTCCTTCGTGGGGAGGCGGGGTTGGGGAGAGGGGGTCAAGCTCGAGCAGCAGGTGCTGGTGACCGAGGATGGTTACGAGCTTCTGTCCCGGTATCCGATCGGCCTCCGGTGACGACCGGCCGGGACCCATTCGGACCGCGTGTTGGCAACCGGATCGGCCCGAGTGGGGTTGGCGGCGCGGAATACCGGCGGGCCGTGGCCGACAACTGGCACTCCATCGGCCTACCGCCGGACGCCCTCGCGGAGATAGAGGCCGCCGGGATCGTTCTTCCCGACTTGGACGTGGTGCGCCGCTACCGGTGGGGCCGGGTGCGAAGCCGGTTGCGGGAACTGGACTACGCGGGGATCGTTCTCTACGACCCGGTTCACATCCGCTACGCCTCCGACACCACCAACATGTCCCTGTGGACCGCTCACAACCCCTGCCGGTACCTGTGGGTCGGCGCCGAGGGTCCCATGATCCTGTTCGACTACGGCGATGCGGCCTTCCTGGCCGGGCACGCCCGACTGGTCGAGGAGGTACGGCCCGCCACCCAGTGGATGTACGAGTTGTCCGGGATCGAGATGGACCGGAACCTGCGCCGGTGGTCCGCCGAACTGGCCTCCGTGGTGGAGGAACACGGTGATGGGAACCGTCGGGTCGCTATCGATCGGGCGAGTCCCGACGCCATCCACGCCCTGGAGGGGCGCGGACTCGAACTCCGCAACGGCGGGGAGGTCATGGAGGTCGCCCGATCCGTCAAGAGCCCCGAGGAGATCACGCTGATAAGGGCGGCGACCGTAGTGACCGATCGCTCCCTGGACGCTATGCGTGCGGCTCTCGAACCGGGTGTCACTGAGCTGGAGCTCTGGGCTGTGCTCCACTCGGAGAACGTGCGCCGGGGTGGAGAGTGGCTAGAGACCCGCCTGCTGTCCTCCGGCCCCCGCACCAACCCGTGGTTCCAGGAGGCGTCCGCCCGGGTGATCGAGGACGGTGACCTCGTGGCCTTCGACACCGACCTGATCGGCCCGTTCGGGATGTGCGTGGACATCTCGAGAACGTGGATCGCCGGTGACAAACCTCCGAATGCCCACCAACTCGATGTGTTCGGGCGGGCGGAGGAGATGATCCACCGCAACATGGCGATGCTCCGTCCCGGCATTACCTTCCGCGAACTGACCTTCGACACCTACGTGCCGGATGTGGAGCGGTTCCGTCACTACACCACGCAGTTCCACGGGGTGGGCATGGCGGACGAGTGGCCGATGATCGTCTATCCCGACACCTGGGACCAGTCCGGTTGGGACGGCGTGGTGGAGGCCGGAATGGTGCTGTGCGTAGAGTCCTTCGTGGGTCGGTGGGGCCGGGGGGAGGGCGTCAAGCTGGAGCAGCAGGTGTTGGTGACCGATCGCGGAGCCGAGCTGCTCTCCGGCTACCCTCTCGGGCTGCGATGACTCGCCCGGGCAAGGTGATCGACTTCGACGGGACGCAGGTCCCGTTCGAGGCGGGTGACACGGTCCTGACAGCTGTTTTCCGAGCCGGTCTGAGGCCGTGGGGCGGATGCCTGTGCGCCGACGGCGACTGCCCCTACTGCCTGGTCACCCTCGGGGGAGTCTCGTACGTTCGCGCCTGCCGGACTTCGGCCGTCGAAGGCATGAAGGTCGCCTCGCATCCGTCCGGCGGGTACCCGCCCCTTCCATCGTCCACCCGAGCGCCCACCGGCGAGAGTGCGGTCGGCTTCGAGATGGTCCATTGCGACACCGTGGTGATCGGCCAGGGTCGTTCGGGGAGGGAGGCGGCTGCCGAGGCCGAGGAGAGAGGACGCAGGGTGGTCACCCTCGACGCGCGGGCCGGCACGGAAGCGGTCGGCGTATATCCCGGTCCGGAGGTGGTGGCCCGGACACCTGAAGGCATGGCGAGGATCTTCAGCGAGGAGGTCGTGGTGGCGACCGGGTCGGTCGAGGTGCAGCCCGTATGTCCCGGGAACCAGCTGGCCGGCATCCTGACCAGGCGGGCAGCCGAGGGGCTGGCAGCTTCCGGAGTGGATCTGGGAAGGGTGGTATCGGTCGGTAGGCCACCGGAGGGAGTGGGCCACGAGCCGGCCCAGGGCAGGTTGGTCGGCTTCGAGGGGGAAGGAGTGGTGCGGCGGGTGGTTACCCGGGACGAGGAGACCGGCGCCGAACGCGCATATCCATGCGATACCGCCGTGGTCGGTCTCGGATCGGGTCCGCGGGACACGCTCGCCCGGATGGCCCACGGCTTGCCGGGAGCGCGCGCGGTGGGCAGCGCCGCCGGACATCTTGACCGGCCGCCCGTACCCGAGGCGGGCGTCGTCTGCCCGTGTTCCGTTGTGACGGTGGATGACCTTCGGTCGGTCTGGGAGCGCGGGTTCCAAGAGTTGGAGTTGATCAAGCGGTCCACGCTGGCCGGTACGGGCGCCTGCCAGGGGGCCGTCTGCATGCCGCACGTGCGCAGCTTCGTGGCTGCAGGAGGGCAAGAACTGCCTCCGTCGTTCACCGCTCGTCCGGTGGTCACCCAGATCACGATGGGCGAGGCCGCGGCGGGCTGGTACCACCATCCCGACCGGCGGACCGCCCTCCACGACGAGCATCTCGCTCTCGGAGCCATGATGGAACGATCCGGTGGTTGGCTCAGGCCCTGGACGTACGGCGACCCGGACCGCGAGTACTGGGCGGTCCGGTCCGGGGTGTCGATCTGCGACGTGAGCACCTTGGGGAAGACCCTGGCGTCGGGACCCGACGCGGACGCGTTCCTCGAGCGCATCTACCCCGCCAGCATCACCTCGCTCCGCCCAGGCCGGGCGAAGTACGTCCTGGTCCTCGACGAGCGCGGCTACGTGTTCGACGACGGGCTGGTGTGCCGCGAGGGCCCGAACCGGTTCCTCCTTACCTCCACCTCCGCCGGCGCCGGCCACTTCGAGATGTGGCTCCGCGACTGGGCGGAGGCCTGGGGGATGGACGTGAGGATCCTGGACCGGACCGCCTCCTGGGGGGCGATCAACGTCACCGGTCCCCGGTCCGGTGAGCTCCTCTCCAGGCTCGGCGCCGCTGATCGGCTGCCGCCTTTCATGGGCCACACTGAGATGGAGGTGGCGGGTGTCGCGTGCCGGGTCATGAGGCTGAGCTTCACGGGCGAGATCTCCTACGAGCTCCACCACCAGGCGATTCGATCCCGACACCTCTGGCACACCTTGATGGAGTCCGGCGCCGACCTGGACGTGTGGCCGCACGGGCTCGAGGTGCTGGAGGAGTTGCGTCTCGAGAAGGGCCACATCCTGGTGGGGGTGGACAGCCTGTCCGACTCCACCCCCCGCCGGCTGGGCCACGGCTGGGCGGTCCGGACGGACAAGGCGGACTTCCTGGGTCGCCTCGCAGTGGCCCGAACCTCTCGGATGGACCTGGACAAGCTGCTGGTGGGCTTGGAGATGGAAGGGGCTCCGCCGCCCCAGGGCGCCATCCTGCGCGTGGAGGGCGCCTACGCCGGGTTCGTGACCTCCACCGCCTGGTCCCGGGCGCTGGGTCGCTCGGTGATGCTGGCCTGGCTCTACGCTCGGGACGGGGGGTTTCCCGGCGACATACTGATCGATGGACGCCCGGCTCGGAGAGTGACGGTGCCTTTCTACGACCCGGAGGGCGCACGTGTCCGCGCCTGATCGCTTCGAGAGGCTGGAGGCCACCAGGATCGTCGCCGACCCCGGGGCGCTCGACGGGATCGAATCGCCGGACGACGGGCGCTTGATGCGTCTGGCCCCTGACGACCTGCTCGTGCTACCGGCCCTGGCGCGGGTCGACGTAGCCGACCGGTACGCCATCATCGAGCCCGAGGCCGGCTTCTCGGCGGCCTGGTTCGGCCGCTCCCAACTGGCTCGTCTGCAAGCCGTGTCGGCCTGGGAGTTTCCCCGGCACCGTCCGGCGGTCGCCCAGGGGCACCTTGCCGGCATACCGGTCAAGATGCTCTTCGACGAGGGCGGGGTTCGGGTCCTAGTGCCGGCCGTGCTGGCGCACCACCTGGAGGAGCGTCTCGGTCTGGGGGATAGGCGGGAATGAACGAGTTCATCGAAGCCCAGGTGGCCTTCGGGTGGGAGGACCTCCGATCGTCCTACGACGTGGTGATCGTCGGGGGAGGCGGGCATGGCCTGTCGACCGCCTATCACCTGGCTACCCGCCACGGGATGACGAACGTGGCGGTTCTGGAACGTGGCTACATCGGATCGGGCAACTCCGGTCGTAACACCACCATCATCCGGGCGAACTACGGAATCCCCGAGGCGGTCCGCTTCTACCAGCGGAGCGTCGACCTCTACTCCAGGTTGGAGGAGGAGACCGGGCGCTGGATCATGCACGACCGCAAGGGCCTCCTGTGGCTGGTCCACGGGGTTCCCGGTACTCGCAACGAGAGGGCCCGCTCCATCGTGAACCAGGCCTTCGGGGCCGACACCGTGTACGTGACGCCGGAGGAAGTGAGCAAGATCTGTCCGGAGGTGGACCTGAACGCGGGGGGAGGCGAGTACCGGGTCACGGGTGGCACCTACAGTCCCCACGCCGCCACGGCGCGCCATGATCGGGTGGTGTGGGCGCTGGCGGAGGGCGCCATGAAGCTGGGGGTCCACGTCCACCAGCGCACCGCGGTGACCGGCCTGCTCAAGTCCAGAGACCGGGTGACGGGTGTCCTGACCGACCGGGGACCGGTGGCGGCCGGCGTGGTCGTGAGCGCGGTGGGAGGCCATGTGTCGACCCTGGCGGCCATGGCTGGGGTGCGGTTACCGATCCGAACCCATCCTCTCCAGGCGTTCGTCACCAACCACTACGCCCGTTCCTTCCGGCCCATCGTGGCCTCGGCGGACATGGGTTTCTACGTAAGCCAGACGCCCAGAGGAGAGATGCTCCTGGGTGCCGGCATCGACAGCCAGCCCAGTTACTCGTACCGTTCCAGCTACGAGTTCCTCTCGCACTGTTCGCTTCCCGCGGTAACCCTGCTCCCGTTCCTGAAGAACCTGACCATCCTGCGCCAGTGGGCCGGCGTCTGTGACATGTCGGTCGACATGTCCCCGATCATGGGATACACGGGGGTGGACGGCTTCCTGGTCACGACCGGCTGGGGAACCTGGGGTTTCAAGGGAATCCCGGCCGGCGGCGAGCAGATGGCGGAGCTCATAGCCGGCGACCGCACGCCCGAGTTGATCGCCCCGTTCTCCCTGAACCGCTTCAAGGAGGACCGGTTGATGTTCGATCCCGGTTCGACGGGGACAACCCACTGATGGTCCTGCGTCTGGCCTGCCCCCACTGCGGTCCCCGCCCGGTCGACGAGTGGATCTACGGAGAGGTTCCCGACCCTCCCGACTACCTGACCGAAGCCGACGAACGTGATGTCGACCGAGGCTTCATGATGAGCAATACGGAGGGAGCAAAGCAGGAGCGCTGGTTCCACGACGGAGGCTGCCGCCGGTGGCACGCCATCGGAAGGGACACGACCCTCGACTACTGAGCACCGAGGCCCAAGTTCCGTTCCTGCTGCAAACACCGAGTTACTAACTACTGATAACTAGCTATACGGACAATGAGAGCCGTTCGGTGAGGGGTTTCCCCGCCTCCCGATGCGTATTACGACGAGTCTGGAAGTATGACGATGCTCAGTTTCAGATTGGCTGCCGAGGAGGTGGCGAAGGTCGGCCGGTGGGCCGAAAGGCTAGGAGTGGGAAGGTCGGAATTGATCCGTGAGTCGTTGCGCCGGTACCTCACGTGGCTGGAATCAGCGGATGACTCCAAGCGGTGGGAGGCTGAGCCGCTGAGGGAAGAGGAGTCGGCGATCGCGGCGATCGCGGACTGGGGAGTTGCGGAGGAGTGGTCGGATTGGACCGATGCGACAGGGTGAGGTCTGGTTCGCCGCGACGCCTGGAGGAGACCATCCGGTTCTCATCCTGACTCGCGATCCGGTTGCTGCTCGGATCGGGTTCGTGGTGGTCGCTGCGCTCACCAGATCCCGCCGCGGACTCGTGTCTGAACTGTTCCTGACGGCGCAGCGCGATGGCGTACCCACGGACTGTGTCGTGAATTTCGACAACATCCACACCATCCCGCGCTCCTCCTTCCGCCGCCTGGTCTTGAAGTCGCGTCCGGGGCGCATCGTCGAAGCCTGCAGGGTGCTCCGCGACGCCACCGGGTGCTGAACCCAAGAAGAAACCGACAACGGGTAACCCTCCATGGGCTGAGGATCACCTCCGATCAGCCGGCTCGGTGGATCTCGGGGGTCGGGGCCGGTGCGTCAGCGAGGGGTAGTTCAACGATCATGGTGGTGGATTCGCCCTGTTCGGTTTCGACTCGGATCAGACCGCCGTGTTGGCGGGCGATGTCGCTGGAAAGAGCCAGGCCCAATCCGGTGCCCTGATCGGCGGGTTTGGTGGTGAAGAAGGGGTTGAAGATGTCGTCGATGATCTCGGAAGGGATTCCGCCGCCATTGTCCCAGACACGAAAAACTACTCGGTCGGCCTCCTGGCAGGAACTTATCCTCAGTTCCGGAGCGAATGGCTCCTGCTCGCCCGACGCCTCGATGGTCAGGCGTCTTTGGTTGGTTGCGTAGCAGGCGTTGCTGACCAGATTCAGGAACAATCGGCCGATGTCTTGGGGAATCACCTCCATTTCAACCAGCGTCGGGTCGTAATCCTCGCTTATGTTGAGGTTGAAATCGGCGTCCATTGCCCGGGCACTCTGATACGCAAGATTCAGGCGGTCGTGCATCACTCTGTTCAGGTCAGTCGCCTGCTTTGCTCCCGAGCCCCCACCCATCCTCAGCATGTCCTCCACGATGCGGTCGGCGCGGTCGCCGTGGGAACGGATACGCTCCAGGTTCGACTCCAGATAGTCGGCGATCTCGAGAAGGTACACCCGGTCCTCTTCCGTTCGGTCGCCGTTCGGCTCGTCCAGGATCTCCCGTAGTTCGGCCAGCAGATCCTTGGAGGCCTCCGAGAAGTTCCTGATGAAGTTAAGCGGATTGCGGAACTCGTGGGCTACTCCGGCGGTCAGTTCGCCGAGCGCAGCCAGCTTCCCTTGTACCACGATCTGCTCTTGCGCCCGCTGCAGGTCGGACAGGACCTTTTCGATCTGGCTGTTCTTCTCTTTCAGTTCTGTCGCCAGCTGCTCCACGAGGTTGAGGCGCTGCACTTCAAGGGCGTGGCGACGGAAGACCTCCAAGGCCTCGGCCAGGTCCGCTACTTCGTCCCGCCCTTTGATGGTCACCTGAGTTTCAAGGTCGCCCTTGGCCATGCTCAGCATCCGGTTGGAGAGATGGCTGAGGCGGCGGAGCAGCACCCTTCCCACGAACAACCAAGCCATGAGCGCGGCGCCGGCGACGGATACGATGCTGATGAACAGCAGTAGGGTGCGGCCGGTCCGCATGGCCTGGTCCGAGGCGAGCGCGGCGCCATCAGCCCGTTCGCGGGCGGCGTTCACGAAGACATCTATCTCATTGACCATGTTCAGGGCTAGGACGCGGTTGTTCGCCAGCAACTCGTTTTGGCGGTCGAGGAGACCCAATTCTCGGGCGACCAAGTTGAAACCCCCGTTTGTGCCCAGCCCTAGCGTCGACAGTTGGGAGGAAAACTGCTGGAGGTCTTCTCGCTGATCGAACTCGTTCAGATTACTCAGACCGGCCTCGATCTCGTCGACGGTGGCCTTGAACAGTCCTCGCAACGGTTCGACCTCGGAGGAGTCGGAGAGACCGAGTGCGGTGGCCAGGAGCTGGGCGGCGATGTTGGCGTTTGACCGTATCTCCGTCAAACTGCGGTAGACAACCATCTGGTCTTCGAAGAACGAAGTCTCTGTGCTCGTCGCGCTGTCGCCGGATGCACGGAGGCTGATTATGTCGGAGAACTGGTCATCAAGAACCGGTAGCATGATGCTGTCCAACCGGACTCGAACTGTGGCCAGTCCATCCTGGACGTCTTCCTTGTCGGTAGCCAGACCGAACAGTTCTACTTTGTCGTTGTAAATCGCTGCGATGTTGCTTATCAGCGACTCCGAGTAGATTCGAAGCTGCTGGTACTGCTCCGTGTCTCCGGTGTCCTTCTCCAACTCGTCGAGTTGCTCCACGAAAGAGTCGTTGGTAGCAGCGATCCCGGCTGCAATGTCGATCAGTTCGTTTTGAGATATTGCGGTAGCTAGACGCGGAGCAGCATCGACTAGGTTGCTGCTGAACTGTGCGACCCTGAATGCAGTGGCCATCTCCGGCAGGGTGTCGTCGTTGACCACGTTTTGGGCCTCTCCCACGCGGTTAAAGGAGAACCAACCGACCATCCCCGCCGCCATGGTGAGAGCAACCGCGGCCCAGATCCCTGCGTAGAGTTGTGTGGATATTCGGAAACGATTCTCTGACAGGCGCTTCAGGAGAGCTTTCATCATGCCCCTCTTCCGAGGCTGCACCGGGTCTGGGCTGTGCCGTCCGGTGTGGAGCGTGGCAGGGTCAGTTCCCTCCTCCGGCGTACACGACGTTGTTCATAGTGGCGTCAACGTCGGTGCCGGTATGATGAACAACGGTGATCTTCTGTGATCCACAATCACCGAACTCGTCGCAGGTGACGTCGCCGATCAGTCCCTGATAGCCGCTTACATTGTCGAGAAACTCGCGGACTCCCGCCCGGTCAATCATCAATACGCCCTCGTCGGTGACATACGAGGCGGCTGTAATAGCGTCGAGCAACAGCGTGGTGGCATCGTAGGCATGCGCCCAGAATGAGGACGTGGGTAGTTCTTCGTAGGCGGCCTCGTAGGCGTCGAGGAACTCTTCGGCTGTTTTGCCCGTGCTCTGGTTGACGTTCCCGCCGTAGCGGGTGTCGGGTCCCGAGAAGTACATACCTACGGACTGTGGCAGGGAAAGGTACTCGGCTGTGAGTAGACCGTCAGCGGAGAACATCTGGACCTCTCCCAAACCCTCGACAGTGGGTACCTGTTCGGCTATGTAGTCGCCGACGGGCTGGAAGACGGGGAAGAACAACGCTTCGGGATTGCCGGCGGCGAGTTCGAGGAGAACCGGAACCATGTCGGTGTCATCTTTGTTCACCGCTGTGAAACCCGTAATCGTTCCGCCCAGCGCCTCGAACGCGTCAGCGAAGGCCTCAGCCAAACCACGCGTGTAAGGGTCACCGTCGTGAATAGCGGCCGCGGTGCTAAGGCCCATCTCGTTGTGCACGAACTCCGCCATCACTCGCCCTTGGAAGAGATCGTTGTGGGCCGTGCGGTAATAGCCGACGTGATAGTTCTCGCCCGGGTTACCGGCCAGATCGGAAGTGAGCGCCGGTGACGTGTTCCCAGGGGAGATCATTACCATTCCTGCACCGGTGAGTAGCGGAGCGGCGCCGGCGGCAGCACCCGAACATGATGTACCGATCACACCGATCACCGTTTCGTCCCTAGCAATGGCTTGGCCTGCGGACACTCCACCGAAGTTGGTACATTGCCCATCGAATCTGGGACCGAGGTCGACTTCGAATCCATGAACGGTTCCATAGTCGGCCACTCCCAACTCGGCGCCTCGCTGTAGGGGCAACCCGAAGTCGGCTACCTCCTCAGAGATGGCGTTCAACGATCGGATCTGGATGGCGTTGCCGGGATCGACCTGGACCAACCCGAGCGAACCGTCACCGAGATGTTCCATCGATGCCACCGAGACCGTATCGGTGGCATCCACCGCGGTAGTCGAAAGAGTGTCATCCGAGGAGTCACCGCTGCAACCCACAGCGATCATCACCACACATAGAAGAGCGGCCAGTCCAAGAGTGAGCTCTCTGAGGTGGTGATCATCCTTCACGCCTTCGAACATAGGAGGTTGCTCCTTACCCTCTTCAAATCAATCCGAAGACCAGTAGCCGCTGTGAGGAACGGTGGTCCTGCTGTTGGCCGACGTAACGCCCGGATTCTGACACGAATCTCATACCGGTGCCGCATCGCGACGGTGATTTCTTGGAGTATCCGGCTCTTCGCGATTCATGGCACTTCGCGCACTCGTATGTGCAGGGAAACCCAGCTGTGTGGACTTGATCGATAACGCCGCTCCCCACTAGAAGGAGGTGCTGGCAAAGTCAGCGGAATTCGTGTAACGATGCCGATCCCTAAACAGATATAACAACTAACGAGCAAGTGAAACAACGATTGAGTATGGCAGAGACCGGGAGCCGGACCGTCGGGATGGCCCAAGAAGAAACCGACAACCGGCAACTCTCCGTGGACTAAGGACCTCCGACCACCGGCCACTGGCCACCGGCGACTGATAGACATACCCCGTCCAGGATGTCGTGGCCGGTCACGGTGATCCTCTTCAGGCCCAGCAACCGGAGGGAGGTCTCGGCTACGACCGCGCCGCCGAGGATGATCGGCGCCCTCTTCGGATTGAGGGAGCGAATAGCCTTCTTGTCCGCAAGACTGAGTGAGCCCAGCCATGCGACCATCCGCTCCGCGTCCTCGACGCCGAGGGTGGTTCCCTCCACCTCGTGCGAGTCGTAACTGTCCAGGCGCAGGTGCATGGCAGCCAGGCTGGTCCACGTGCCCGCCGCTCCCATCGCGTATGAGCGCCGCGGGAGGTCGGCGGCGCTCATCACTCGAGCCGCCTCCCGGCGAGCCGCGGCAAGGTCGCGGACGGTGGCCGGGTGGTTGGGAAGGCAGCGTTCGGTGAGACGGATGGAGCCGATGTCGGTCGAGACACCACCCTCGTCGGTAACGATCTCGGTGCTCCCGCCGCCGATGTCGACCACCACTGTGGCACCGGGGTCGCGTGTCCCTCCGGTGGCGCCCGCGAACACGAGTCCCGCTTCCTCCTCGCCGCTGATGATGTCGGGCCGGAACCCCAGCGCCCGGGTGGCGGCCTCGACGAACTCGTCCCGGTTGGAGGCGTCGCGCGCGGCGGAGGTCGCCACCGCTCTGGCCGCCTGCACTCCCGCCTGCCTGATCCGCCGGCCGTAGGACTGCAGGACCCGGGCGGTGCGCTCGATCCCGTCCGGCGACAACCGTGCCGATCGGTCGACCCCCCGGCCGAGCCCGGTCACCGTCTCGATCCGCTCGACATCCACGAGACCGGTCTCCCTACGGTCGGCTATCAGCAGGCGGGTGGAGTTGGTTCCCATGTCCACCGCGGCTACCCGCCGCGCCGCGGAACCCGGTGTCAAGAGCCGAACGCGGGCGCGGGTGGTCCCTTGCGGACGCAGGCTGCCCACACCGTTTCGTAATGGTCAACGTCGTAGGAGTCGATATGCGGGAGCACCATCGCCTCCCAGGCGCACCGAAGCGGGTCCGCACGGTTGGCGAACATCATGAGGCCGGCAGGCATCCGATCCAGAACGGTGCGCAGGCTGATCGGCGTCTCGACCCGGGCGCCGGGATCGGTGGAAAGGAACGACGTGTTGACCTCGGTCGCGAGGCGGCTGATGTGCTCGACGTAGGGTCCTCTCATCGAGGGGTAGCGTCGGAGCAACATTGCCTCGATCTCCTCTCGGTCCGGGAAGTCCTTCTCCCAGATGACCCAGCGGTCGGCGAACGCCTTGTTGAGCGTCTGGGTGCCGGCGTAGTCGCGCAGGTCGGTGGGGTTCATGGTCCCGAACAACCGGACGTCGTCCCTCAGGTGCACCGACTCGCCGGTGGGAAGGTCTAGGGCCGCGTAACGGTCCAGCAGACCGTGCAGTGCGAACAGGGTCTCGGCTCCTGCCGCGTTCAGTTCGGATAGGTTGAGAAGCGCCGGCCCCCTGAGGGCTCTGGTGATGTCGCCGTCCTCCCAGCGGCTCTCGGTACCCCCCATACCGTCGCCGTGCAGTTTCACCGAGCCGATGAGCGTGATGTCCCTCACCTCCCCGGTTAGCGGTACCCGGTAGTAAGGGAGGCGGAGCAGCGCCGCGAACTGTTCGATGTCATGGTCCTTGCCGGTCCCCATGTGTCCCCTGACGGCGAGGTGTAGAGGGACGGTGCCCTCGGGTTTCTCCCTGCGGATCGTCTCCACCTGGGCGAAGCGGTAGAGCATGCCGACATCGACGTAGTGGGGGTCGGGCTCGGGGATCTTGGCGACGCGCTGCTGGTAGTCCCTGATCCCCTCGCTGGGTACCACCACCGTGTCCAGGGTTATCGGGTCGCCCTCTCCAGTCGGATCCGTGAAGGTGACAGTCTCTCTCGCTTCAGGCACTTCTTCGCTCCTGTGGGGTCATGGCAGGGCTCCGGTGATCGGCCTGCCGTCCTGCCCTGATCCACCATGTGTCCTCGCCGTACATGGCCAATCCCCGCCGCAGCGCCATGCTCACGCCTAACACCATCGAGTTGGCCAGTTCGTCCGGCCTCGAGATCACCTGGTGGTGGCGGTAGGCGGAGACCACCGTGTCGTCGCCAACCCCGATTCCCAGGACCGTGGTGCCTCGTCCGTCTACCTCCTCCACCGATCGCGCCAGAGCCTCGACCGATCCTCGTGTCATCCCGTCGGCGAGCACCACCAACACCCTGACCTGGGCGCCGTGATTGGCAAGGCGCTCTGCGGCGTACGTGATGTTGAACTCGTCGACGTTGGCGGCCTTCTCGAACAGTGAGACGGGCGGTGCCTCCCTCGGCTCCCGTCGGGCCTCCAAGCCGGCTTCCCCGGTCCGCGCCGCGGTCCAGAAGAGCCCGGCGAGTACGTCGTCGGATCTCCGCCACGGCTCGGCGAAACTCGACAGGACGTAGTGGTTCACGGTGGATGTGAGACGATCGGCGGCCGCTCCGTGGGTACGGCGGAGTTGGCTGATAGCCGCGGTGCGGCGTCTGGAGTAGGTCCACTCGGTGTCGTCGACCTTGGCCGCGAAGGCCCGGTTGAAGATGGCCACCTCGAAGTCCACCTGAAGTTCGTTGCACATGGCGGCGAGCGTCCACGCTCCCAGCATGGCGGCGGCCAGGCCCCAGGGCCGGCGGTCACGGGGCGCAGCCAGGCGGCGCGGTTGCAGCATGGACGCCGATCCGTCCACCAGAACGCTCACCGCGTAGGAGCGGCGCGTGGAGATCGAGCGCCGCTCGAACATCCTCTGGTAGAGGCCCCCTCCGAGCAGCAATGCGGCGTGGGGGGACAGGTCGCCCGCGTCGTATCCGGAGCGCAGGCCTCGTCGCTGGTTGGCCACGAACAGAGGGTGGAGTTCGCCGGCTATGTTGCGCTGGTCGACGTTCCACTCGCGCGCTGCGTCCATCAGGGCGCTCCGGCCCTTGGGGGCGAAACGCCGGAATGGTTCGGGCACGCGGCCCACGGCGAGCTTGCCGCTCTGCCCGGTGGGTAGATAGATCACGGGTGCTTGGCTGACCCTGAGGAGTTGGTCGGTTCCCTCCCCTGACGCCCGGTCCAACTCGGCGGGTCGGCCGGTCGGGTCCATCTGATGCTGGTCGGGGCTGCGGGTGTCCCGGTAGTGCTCTGCATCCTGGACGATCGGCGAGTAGAGCCGAACCCGGTCCAGTCCTTCGGTGATCGCATCCTTCTCGGCTTCCCTGAGGTCGCGAGGGCGCGGCTGTTCCTCTTCCGGGGCGCCGGAGACCAGTCCGTGCATCCTGGCCACGGCCAGCAGGCGCATCGCCAGCCCCGCTACTTCCCACGGGTCGTCGGTGTCCGTTGCCTCCTCCAGGATTCCTAGCGCATCCCGCCAGGCGGTACCGGAGCGAGCGTCCAGTCCTCGTTCGAGGGCTGCGAAGTCCGCATAGTTCCCCACCGTCAGGAAGCACGCGATGGCGAACCGGGCGAGCGGACCGCTCCGGCCCAAAGCGTGGGCCATGGAGGTCCGGTACAGGTCTGCGAGCACCGAACGCGCTCCCGGGTAGGCCGCGAGCCCGCTCCGCTCCTGGCGCGCGTCCTCAATCGCGAAGAACAGGGCCTCGGCGGGTGGTCCGCCTGCCCGGACGAGTGCCTCCAGCAGCGAGGTCTTCTCGTCGCCGGCCGGATCGTCACTCTCCGGTAGCCACTCGGGGGGGACGGCACGGGCCTCGTCGAAGTCGGAGGACACCAGGTGCACCACCTCGTGGAGTGCGGACGCGAGTGCGGTCTCCTCCGGTGTCACCGGGGCCCGCCGTCCGTAGGCCGCCTGGAACAGGCCGGGGTCGATGACTACTTCCGATTCGGACGAACGGCTCGAAGCGCCCAGAACCACCCGCAGTTCCTCCCGGCCGGTCAGGGTCCTGGCAACTCTCGTGACCGCTCCGGCCACGCGCTGGTACCGGCCCACCACGGCCTCGATAGCGCGCTCCTCCGGGGGAAGGATCTCGGTGAGGAACGACTTTTGCCTTGATGCCACAAAGCTCTATTTTTGCATACGCCGACAAGCGGTGTTCGCCAGCCTGTGAAGGGCTGGTCTCAGGTGACCACGATCGCCAACAATGCCGCCAATCCCAACCCGTAGACGACCATGGCCCGCAGCAGCGGGGCTCCGGGCGTCGGCGGGATTCGCTGCCAGAGTGCGGCCACGACCATTCCCATCGCCAAGCCGCCTACGTGCGCCTCCCAGGCAATGCCGGTTGCGAAGAACGGCAGTGCGAGGTTGATGGCCAGCAGGAGGACGAGTTGGCGGAACTGGGCCGCCCCTTGAACGGTGCCTCGCAGAGGGAACGTACCGACGAGAACGGCTCCGAAGAGGCCGAATATCGCGCCCGAGGCGCCTACCGCTCCACCGGCGGACAGGTACTGGAACGCGACCCCGCCGGCGATCGCCGACGAAAGGTACAGACCTACGAAGGAGATGGCGCCTAGTTGGCGCTCCAGCCGCGGGCCGAACAGGTACAGGGCGTACATGTTGAACAGGATGTGGAGCAGCGAACTGCGCGAGTGGAGGAACGCCGCGGTTATCACCCTCCACCACTCGCCGCGACTGACCAGATCGGTGAGGTGCGCGTAGTCCACCGTGAACTGTGGGTTCTGGCGCTGCAGCAGGTAGACGACCGCCGACAGCACGATGATGGTCAGCACCGCGGGCGTGAACCCGGTGGACAAACTGCGGGCGGTGACCACCCGGGTGGCGGCGCTGCCGGAGATGCACTGGGGGCACCGCTGCCCGACGGGGGAGTCGTGCGAGCAGAAACCGCAGATCGGCCTCTCACATCGCGAGCACCGCAGCGCTGTGGCCCGTTCGGGGTGGCGGTAGCAGCGGACCGTGTCCGGTGGCTGCGAGTCTCCGCTGTCCATCAGGTCGATTGTAAGAAGAAAGGCTGGTCAAGCGGAACCCATCCTCGGCGGCCGGATGGAGCGTGGATCTCTTCTTGTACCATCCGTCGTCGTGCAGGTAGAGATTTCCAGGACCTCCACGGGGATGACCGTGGTTACCGAGCCGGTTCCCGGGGTCCGGTCCGTGGCGATCGGGTGCTGGGTGGACACCGGTAGCCGGGACGAGCGCCCCAACGAGGCAGGCGCTGCCCATTTCCTGGAACACCTGCTGTTCAAGGGTTCGGACCGCCTGTCGGCGCGGGACATCTCGGAGACCTTCGAGGCAATCGGCGCGCAGAGCAACGCCTTCACCTCCAAGGAGTACACCTGTTTCTGGGCGCGGATGCTCGACTCCGAGCTCGACACCGGGCTCGATCTGCTGGCCGAGATGCTCCAGCGCCCGGCCTTCCGGACCGACGAGATCGATTCGGAACGCCGGGTCGTCATCGAGGAGATCAACATGAACGAGGATGACCCATCCGACGTGGCGATGGAAGCCTTCATGAGGACCATCTTCCAAGGTCATCCGTTGGGTCTTCCGGTGCTGGGTACCCGGGACTCCATCGGTGCCATGAGCCGTGACGACATTCACGGTTACTGGCGGCGCCGGTACGGTTCGGGAACGGTGGCGGTGACGGTGGCCGGCAACACAGAGCATCAGAGGGTGGTCGATCTCGTGGAGGAATTGTTCGACTCTTGGTCCGCTCACGACGGAGACCACGACCTGGCTCCTCCCGGGATCGAGGCGAGGGTCAACGTCGTGCGGCGGGATACGGAGCAACTCCACCTGGTTTACGGCGGCGAGTCGGTGGACCGGTCAGACGAGAGCCGTCTGCCGGACGGCGTGATGCATCACATCCTCGGGGGCGGGATGTCGTCGCGACTGTTCCAGAAGATCCGGGAGGAACGGGGTCTGGCCTACGCGGTGCACAGCTTCGCGATGCGGTTCGCCGAGACCGGCGCCTGGGGCGTCTACGTGGGGACCACCCCCGCAACTGCTCATACGGTGATGGAGATCCTGACCGAGGAACTGCAGCGACTCGTTTCCGATGGCGTGACCGAGGAGGAACTGGACCGAGCCAAGGGTCACATGCGTGGAGCGCTCGCGCTGGCGATGGAGGACACCAACACACGCATGATCCGCCTGGGTCGCAATCAGATCTTCGGCCTTCCCCATCTCACCCTCGACGAGCGGCTGGCCCGCATCGAAGGCATCACCCGCTCGGATTTGGCTGAGAGCGCGGCCCGGACCCTTCAGGGACCTCGGGTCATGGGTGCGGTCGGTCCGTTCGAGAACCGGGAGTTCGAGGGGTACTTGACATGATCTCGGTGGGGATATCCGGAGCTCCGGGCCGGATGGGCCGGCTTTCGCTGGCCGCTCTGCTCCCTCTGGACGACCTGGCGGTCGGGGGACTCTACGCCCCCGGCCACGACGGTGAGGACCTGTCGGGCCACCGCTGCTCGGGCGATCCCGAGGCGCTGCGCCATTGCGACGTGATTCTCGAGTTCACCAATCCGGATGTCGCGCCGGCCAACGTCAGCCGCTGGAGGTCCTTCGACGCGCACGTTGTGATCGGTACCTCGGGATACGACAGCGGACGGCTGGCCGGTCTCGCCGAAGAGTGGGCAGGGACCGCCCGGAGGTGCCTGGTCGTACCCAACTTCTCGGTGGGCGCGGTCCTGATGATGCGGTTCGCGGAGCTGGCTGCGCCCCACTTCGCCTCAGCGGAGATCATCGAGTTGCACCACGAGGACAAACCCGATGCCCCGTCGGGTACGTCCCTCAACACGGCCGCCCGCATCGCAGCAGCCCGGAGGGATGCCGGTCTGACCCCGCATGGCCGTGGTAGGGAGTTGGCGCCCGGCGCCCTGGGCGCCGAGGTCGAAGGCGTGCCGATCCATTCCGTGCGGGCTCACGGCTTCGTCGCCCACCAGGAGGTGATCCTCGGTGGGACCGGCGAGTACCTGACCATCCGGCACGACACGACCAATTACAGAGCCTTCGCGCCCGGCATCATCCTGGCCCTGAGGGAGGTGTCGTTGCTGGCGGATCCGCTAACGGTGGGACTCGAGTCCATCCTCGGGATCTAGTTCCTGTTTCGTAGTCGGTAGTTGATAGTTGGTGATAGGTAGTTGGTGTTGAATAGGGTCGTCTCCTGGTCTCACTAGCGCGATCAGGGTTTCGCTCGGGCTGACAGGGCCTCCGCGAAAGAGAATCCATCTATGCTTAGGGAGGGAGTGGCGAGGTAGGAAAGCACGTGACGCCTCGCATCCGCCTGAGGAGGGAGTGCATGGGTCCGTTCGGTCAGTTGCTCACCGCCATGATCACCCCCTTCGCGGCTGACGGATCGGTCGACTATGACAGGATGGCGCGCCTTGCGATCCATCTGGTGGACAACGGCCACGACGGCCTGCTCGTAACCGGGACGACCGGTGAGTCTCCCACCCTCACCGACCGCGAGAAACTGGCGCTTTACTCGACGGTGGTGGAGGCGGTGGGCAGCAAGGCCGCGGTGGTGGCGGGCACGGGCACCTACGACACCCACCACTCCATCGAACTCTCGGTTCGGGCGGCGGAACTCGGAGTCGACGGGCTCATGGCGGTCACCCCCTACTACTCGAGGCCTCCCCAGGCGGGCCTGCTCGCTCATTTCATCGCCATAGCGGACTCCACCGATCTGCCGCTGATCGTCTACAACATCCCAGGCCGGACCGCCACGTTGATCGAGGCTGACACCCTTGCGGAGATGGCCGCGCACCCGAACATCGTTGCCACCAAGGACGCCGTCGGTGACCTCGGATACACGAAGGCAAGTCTCGAGTTGGTCCCTGAGGACTTCCTCGTCTACTCGGGTGACGACTCGGCAACCCTGCCGATGCTGGAACTCGGTGGTGTCGGCGTGATCTCGGTGGCCGGCCACTTCGCGGGCCGCCAGATCAAGCGGATGGTCGAGGCGCACGGGCGGGGCGACACGGTGGAGGCATGGCGGTTGCACGACGGGCTGATGCCGCTGTTCGATGCGTGCTTCGTCGAGCCGAACCCTATGCCTACCAAGGCAGGCCTCAACGCGCTGTGGGAGCCGGTAGGAGATCCGCGGCTCCCGCTGGTACCGGCATCGGTCGACACTTGCGACGCGGTGGTCGCGGGGGTAGGGCTGGCCCAGAGGCTGTGAGCGTCCGCGTCACATTTCTCGGCGGTCTCGGCGAGATCGGGCGGAATTGCGCCGCTATCGAGATCGAGGGCCAGATAGCCCTGATCGACTGCGGTCTGATGTTTCCCGAAGAGGACATGTGGGGCGTGGATCTGGTCCTCCCCGACTGGCGGTGGTTGGTGGACCGGCGCGAGGACATCCGTTGCGTGGTGCTGACGCACGGCCACGAGGATCACATGGGTGGGCTCGGATATTTCCTAGACGAGGTGAACGTCCCCGTGTTCGGAACCCGGCTGTCCCTGGCCATCGCGGCGGGCAGGGTGGAAGAGATGGGTATCGAGAAGGACTTCCGGCCCATCCCGGATGGTCGCTGGGTCATCGAAGGGCCCTTCGCGTTCCAGCTCATCCCGGTGTCGCACTCGGTGCCCGAGGGGAGCGGCGTGGTCTTCGACACATCGGAAGGCCTGGTGGTCCACACGGGTGACTTCAAGCTCGACCCCACTCCCGTCGATGATCGCCGTACCGATCTGCCGACGTTCGCCAGGTTCGGGCGAGAGGGCGTTCGCCTGCTCCTCTCCGACTCCACCAATGCCGAACGGGACGGGGTAGTCCCGTCCGAGAAGTCCCTGGGTCCGTCGATCCGAGCCATCGTCCAGCAGGCGCCCGGCCGGGTAATAAGCACGTGCTTCTCCAGCCATCTCCACCGGGTTCAGCAGCTGGCGGACGCCGGTCTCGACTCGGGCCGTTACCTGGCCTTTATCGGACGTTCCATGGAACGGAACGTCCGAATCGGGACCGACCTCGGGGTTCTTCACCTGCCCGAGGACCAGGTGGTCAAGATCGGAGAGGCGATGGGTCTGCCCCAAGAGGAGGTCATGATCATCACCACGGGGTCGCAGGGAGAGCCGTTCTCGGCGCTTTCGCTTGTGGCCGGGGGGCGCCATCGCTGGGTCAAACTCGACCAGGACGACACGGTCTTGATCTCCGCCACCCCCGTGCCCGGAAACGAGACCGCCGTCTCGAGAGTCATCTCGGACCTGACCCGGAGCGGTGCCCGGGTGTTCCACGGGCGCAACGCCTACGTACACGTATCCGGGCACGCTACCGCCGAGGAACTCAAGACGTTCCTCAACGTGGTCAGGCCAACGACCCTCGTCCCGATCCACGGCGAGTACCGCCACCTCAGCGCCCATGCCGACCTCGCGGTCGAGATGGGGGTGCCCGAGGTGCTGGTGCTCGAGGACGGGGACGCCGTGATTCTCGACGGAGAGGAAACCCTCGTGGAGCGGGGTGCGGTGGAATCGCGATACGTGTACGTGGACGGTTCAGGGGTGGGGGACATCCGCGAGTCCCTGCTCCGCGAGCGCGCCCAGTTGGGTGACGACGGGGTTGTGGTGGTGTCGCTGATGTTCGATGCGGACAGCGGACAGCTGGCCGCTCATCCCGGGCTGACGAGCCACGGATTCATGGACGACGCGGCGGAACTCCTCGACGACGTATCCTCTGCGATCGAGCGGGCCGTAGCCGCAGACCCGCGCCGGTTCGAGAGGGATCCGGCCCTGGCCGTGCGTCAGGTCGCGCGCAAGATCATCAAGGCCGAGACGGGACGCCGACCGGTGGTTCTGCCCGTGATCTGCTCTCCGGGACGGGACCGGCGCCGGCGCAGGTAGTGGCTTGTGGCTTGTTGTCCGGTGCCTGTTGTCCGTCGGGTGGGACCCGTCGGCTGACGGCTGACTGGGTGACCAGTGATTCCTGACCACCGGCCACTGACCACTGTTGTGAAGGTCGTTGAGTAGTAGCCGCGGTTGGTGTAATGTCTCCTCCACATGACCAAGACGACATCCACCCGTGGGACCACGGGGCGGAGGCGGGTGTCTCAGGTACATGCAGGGAAGGCGACAGCCAAACGACCACGGTCGAGCGCGGTGCGCCAGAAGCGGGCAAAGGCGGGCAGGGCGCGCGCGCCCCGCTCACCCGATACCAAGCGGAGTTCCAGGTCCGGGCGGACCCGGCAGGCGGCGCGTTCCACAGGATCTTCCCGGACGGCGCGCGACTCAACGCGACGGTCGGCCGAGCCGGGCCCCGGACGTCGGCTGCCGGCGACTCTTTACCAGTGGGTGCGGTTCGGGCTGGGACGCCAGACCCACGACGTGGTCGGCTTATCCATGGCGCTGGTCGGGGCGTTGATCGCTCTGGCGTTCTTCGGAGCGGCAGGTCCACTCGGGGATTGGACGCTCGAAGGGCTTCGCCTCGTGGTAGGAGTCTGGGTCTACGTAACCCCCGTGGTTCTGCTGGCACTCGGCGGTTACCTCGTCGTCAGCAGGCACCACGACGGGTTCCGGCGGATTCTGGTTGGGGTGCTCCTCTGGTTCGTGGGGAGCCTGGCCCTGTTCCATCTCCTCACCGGCGGTGTGTCCCTGGCCGGGAACATCGACGGGGTCAAACAGTCGGGTGGGGCGCTGGGATCGCTCGTCGCGTATCCGCTCAACCGGTTGCTTGGATTCGCGGGAGCCTCGCTAGTGATATGTGTCCTGCTCGCAGCCGGTGTGATGCTGGTCGTGCGGGCGACCGTGCGGGATGTGGTGGTCGCAGCAGCGGAGTCGCTCACCCACCTGGGCCGGGTCCTCAAGGCGAGGCTGAACGCTCCTCCGGTCCGGCGTCGGCGCCCTTCCTCGGGCGGAAGGAAAGCTCGGGCGACGGGGGCACGGCCCCGTCCGGCTCGTACCCGCAAGACTCCCCAGCGGCCTCCGCCACGTTCGTCCCGACCGAAGGAGCCCGTTGACCCTCCGCCGCAGGGTGACGGGGCCCGCCGCTCCCGGGAAAAGCGGCAGGCGCGACCATCCCCGCCCCCCACCGTCGAGAACAAGGTCCCCCACCTACGTGTGGTTCCAACCCCCGATACCACACCCGGGTCCTCGGGTACGAGCGACTACCAGCTTCCTCCCATCGACTTGCTCAAGACGGGCGGGCGGGAAGGCCAGAGCCGTCGCATGCTCGAGGAAACCGCTCGCCAACTCGAGGAGACCCTTCACCACCACGATGTGAACGCCCACCTCACCAACATCGTTCCCGGTCCGACCGTCACCCGTTACGAGATCGAGTTGGCCCCGGGAGTAAAGGTGGCGCGGGTCACCAACCTGGCGGGCGATATCGCCTACGCGCTCGCCACTCCCGACGTCCGGCTGCTGGCTCCGATCCCCGGAAGGTCTGCGATCGGGGTCGAGGTCCCCAATCGTGTCAGACGACTCGTGACGCTCGGTGACGTTCTCTCCTCCGACGAGGCCTCCAGGCGGTCGCGTCCGCTGGTCGTGGGCCTGGGCGAGGACATATCGGGCCAGCCGGTGCTCCTGGACCTGGCGGAACTGCCCCATGTCTTGATCGCCGGGGCGACCGGGGCCGGCAAGTCGTCGTGTATCAACTCGATCGTCACGTCCCTGCTGGCGCGCGCCGAGCCCGACGACGTCCGGTTGATAATGGTCGACCCCAAACGGGTCGAGTTAGGCCAGTACAACGGGGTACCCCACCTTCTCACCCGGGTCATCACCAAGCCGAAGAAGGCAGTGGACGCGCTCCAATGGGCGGTTGCGGAGATGGACCGCCGCTACGACCTGCTTGCCGAGGCGGGCGTCCGTGATATATCGGGCTACCAGGCCGCGTTCGATTCCGGCCGGCTCGGCGATGGTTCCTTTGACCGGTTCCCGTACCTTGTCGTCCTCATCGACGAGCTGAACGACCTGATGATGGTGGCCGGAAGGGACGTGGAGAGCGCCGTCGTGAGGATCGCCCAGATGGCTCGGGCGGTCGGCATCCACCTGGTCATCGCCACTCAGCGCCCGTCCGTCAACGTCATCACCGGTGTCATCAAAGCCAACGTTCCCAGCCGGCTGGCGTTCTCGGTGGCTTCCCAGACCGACTCGCGGGTCATCATCGACACCGTGGGTGCAGAGAAGCTGGTGGGCATGGGGGACATGCTGGTGGTGACAGCCCGGGAACCTCGCGCCAAGCGCGTTCAGGGCGCTTGGGTGAGCGAGGCGGAGATCGCGGCAGTGGTGGAGTGGGTCAAGGACCAGAAGGCGGCCGACTACCGGCGGATCGCTGAGGAAGTGGCTGTGGAGCGCCGGGCCGCTGCCGAGGCCGACGACGGGGAGGACGCCGATCTGGTCCGCAGAGCTACGGACTTGGTGGTCCGGTCGCAACTGGGCTCCACCTCGATGCTGCAGAGGAAGCTACGCATCGGCTTCGCCCGGGCGGGTCGTATCATGGACATTCTCGAACAGAGGGGGATCGTCGGTCCGTCCGAAGGCTCCAAAGCCCGCGAAGTGCTCATGACCGTCGACGAGCTGGAGAGCCCGGTCGGCGCTCCGGTCTGACGGCACCCACCTCCCAACGGCGTAGCATGGAGCGCGATGGCTTACGTATTCGAACTGCCTGACATAGGCGAGGGCCTCACCGAGGCGGACATCATTCGCTGGCACGTGCCGGTGGGCGACCGGGTGACGATGGACCAGATCCTGGTAGAGGTCGAGACCGCCAAGGCGGTGGTCGAGATCCCGTCGCCGGCCGCCGGAACGCTGCTCCATCATGGCGCTGGCGAAGGTACGACGCTCACGGTCGGAGCCGTCCTGGCCGTCATCGGCGAGTCGGGCGAGTCCTGGCGGGGCCAAGACGCGAATTCGGACGGGCCGGCTACCGGCCAAGGGGTCCCAAACTCCGATACGGGAAAGCAACAGGCGCGCTACCGCTCGGCCGGCGGAAGTCGTCGTGGCAAGGCGCTTCCCGTGGTCCGGAAGCTGGCGCGCGAGCACGGTGTCGACCTGGGATCGATCACCGGCTCAGGTCCGGGAGGGCGGATCACCAGGGACGATGTGATGGCGGCGGCAACACGTGCCGAACCTCGGCCGGAAGCCACAGGGGACGAACGGGTTCGGCTGTCGATGCTCCGCCGCACCATCGCCGAGCACATGAGTTCTTCCTGGCGGGAGATCCCCCACGTGACCATCTTCCAGGACGTGGACGCCACCCGTCTGCTGACCGCACGCCGCGCCCTGGCCGGGCGGTACGAGCGGCAGATACCGATGGAGGCCCTGGTCGTCAAGGCGCTCGCGCCCGTGCTGGATCGCTTCAGAGAGTTCAACGCCACCCTTGACGGTGACGAACTGATCCTCCACCGTTCCCTGGATGTCGGGATTGCGGTCGACACGGCCGACGGGCTTCTGGTGCCCATCATCCCGAACGCCGGGGAGATGGGATTGCTGTCGCTGGCAGAGGCTGTATCCGATCTGGGGACCAGAGGCAAGGCCCGCACCCTCGCAGCTCACGAACTGAGCGGAGCCACCTTCACGGTCTCCAACTTCGGGGCCCTGGGAGGGGGTCGGGGCACGCCGATCATTCCGTTGGGGACCACCGCCATCCTCGCAGTGGGACGAGCCGAGGACACCCCGGTGGTGAGGAACGGCAGCGTGTCGATCGCGCCGATGATGCCGCTGTCGCTGGCATTCGATCACCGCGTGATAGATGGCGGCGCCGGTCAGCGGTTCGTCGCCATGCTGGTGGAGAACCTCGAGGAGCCGGCCCTGTTCCTGGCCGACTGACGCTGGGGCTTGTGGCTTGTGGCTTGTGGCTTGTGGCTTGTGGCTTGTGGCTTGTGGAGCCGTCCTGACTACTGACTCCTGACCGATGTACAACACATCTACAACTCGTACACATCTATCTGCTGATTCGGACCCCCTCTCCTTCTCTTTCGTGAAAGCCCTCTCTGAGCGACCGCCAAGGCCCGGACGGTGGCACCGTCCATCGGAGATGACCCGGTCCTTACGCCAACGACCGATCTCCAACTACCGACTAGCAACTAATCATCCAGGCGCTTCTCGTAGGTCACAGAGGTCAGCAACCGGTCCTCGGGGATGTCGTAGTAGGTGCGCAACACGGTCACGGGGTCCTCGGAGAGTGAGTAGCCGGCCTTCTCGAGGTTTCCCCGCGCCTTGTAGTTGGCGGCATAGGTTCCCACCATGATCTGGGAGGAAGGCGGCAGGCGGGCCTCGACGTGTTCCAGCAACCGCGATCCGACTCCCTGCCGTTGGTAGCGAGGCAGGACATAGGCGTGGCGCAGGAGCACCACATCCCGGATCGGCTCGCTCCCCATCACTCCTACCAACTTCCCATCGACGAACGCTCCCCACCATGTCATCCTCTGTGCCTCGGCCTCCCACGCCGGCGCGTCCATTTCGGGGGAGTGCAACTCATCGGCGGGTAGGAACTCCCGGTACCACTCCGCGGCGGTATTGATCACTTCCACCGCCCCGGCGCGGTCGGCCGAGGTCAGCTTCCGGATGAAGCATGAGTCTGAGGGCTTCACGGTGACGGATCCTCCAGCTTCTTGCGTTTCCGACCTCTTGCGATCTCGGTATCGAGAGGGTTGAGACGATGATCCCAGAACGTGCGGAACTGCTGTAGCCAGGCGTCCATCTCGGCGAGCGGACCTCCATCCATGGTGTAGATCCGGCGGGCGCCTTCAGGACGCACGGTGGCAAACCCGCTCTCGCGGAGTACCCGGAGGTGCATCGACACGGCCGGTTGGGTGATTCCGAACTCCTTGGCGATCACGGCTGTCACCTGCCCCGAGGAGTGTTCGGACTCGGCCAGTAGTTCCAGGATGCGGCGCCGCACGGGCTCGCGGAGGACGTGGAAGGCGTGCATCGTCTTCAGGCCTCGGGGCTATCGCTACCGGTATAGAGGGCGAGGGTGGGCTCGGCGGCGGCCCGCGCCCGGTGGGGGTCGCCCCCGGCGGCGACCTGGGTGTCGGCCCATGCAATGCTGCTCGCGGTCATGCGCTCGTTGAACGGGCCCATCGGCTGGCTGTTGCGGGTCGTAGTGGACAGCGAGCGCTGGACTGCCTCAATGTAGTCAGAAGGCGTGAGCTTCATGGCGAGATTATATCAGCCATTGCTGATACCCGTTGCGGCTATCGCCCTGGATGCCACGTCTTGGCACCCCGGCCGCCTACTATCGTGACCTAGGCAGTACCGGACGATGCTCGGAGGCGGAGCTCAGAATGGCCGGAATCGTGCACATCGTGGGAACGGGAACTATCGGTGAGCCCCTGATCGGCCTCATGGCCGACAACCAGGAGGCGTTCGGAATCGACGAGGTCACGTTCCACAAGCGGACCCCTCTCCTCCAAGAGAGGGGCAAGGTGAACGACTTGGTTCGCCGGGGCGCCCATCTCTCGGTCGACGCGGATCGCTGGCCCGGATTCGAGGAGCTGGGTCATGCTCCCAAGCTGGAGGCTTGGGAGGCGATCGAGCGGGCGACGGTGGTGATCGACTGCACGCCCGCCGGGAACGAGAACAAGGAGAAGTACTACCGCCATGCCTCCCAGGTGACCGGGTTCCTGGCGCAAGGCTCCGAGTTCGGCTTCGGGAAGATGTACGCGCGAGGGATCAACGACGAGGCGCTGGTAAGGGACGAGGACCGCTTTCTGCACATCGTGTCGTGCAACACGCACAACATTGCCGTGCTACTCAAGACCCTCGGGTTCGACCCCGACGGGACGAACCACATCGTCGAGGCGAAGTTCCTCTGCATCCGGCGCGCCAACGACATCAGCCAGGCCAAGAAGTTCATTCCCGCCCCCGAGGTTGGGACCCATCCGAAGGGGCGTTTCGGCACCCACCACGCCAAGGATGCCCACCACCTGTTCCAGACCATGGGTTACGAGCTTGACCTGTTCTCCTCCGCCCTCAAGGTGAACAGCCAGTACATGCACGCCTTGCACTTCGAGATCATCCTGGACCGCGAGATAACCGTCGGGGAAGCCCAGAGCCGCCTGGAGGCCAACCCCCGGGTGGCCATCACCTACAAGCGGTCCGCCGGGCAGATCTTCTCGTTCGGCCGCGACCACGGCTACTACGGGCGCATCCTCAGCCAGACGGTCGTGCCGGTCGAGACCATGGTGGTGCGGGGAGGAAACCGGATCGTCGGGTTCTGCTTCACCCCCCAGGACGGGAACCCGATGCTGTCCACAGCGGCCGCAACCCTCTGGTACCTGCATCCTGGCGGGTTCGAGGAAAGGCTGAATGTGATGCGGCGCTACTTCTTCCCCGAGGTCTGATCGCCCGGATAAGCAGGCTACTGACCGCAGGATCCGGATACCCGAGTGTTGGACAGCATCTACCGTTCGCCGCGGCGCCCCGCCGAAGGGGATAGGGGATACGGGCGGTCCACGGCGGGCGCATGCTAGGAGCAGGCACCATCGGAAGGGGCTCGCGACAGGCCGTGGTGGCGGTCCTCCTGGCTGTGGCCGCTGTTCTGCTGGCAGCTTTTCTGGCCTCGGTGGCCGGCGCGAAAGAGGAGGAGGAGGAGGGCTTCGGTGACGTGCCCGGGAACCTATCTCACTCCGCCGCGATCGAGATACTGTCCGCGCTGGACGTCCTGGACGGAACGGAGTGCGGGCCGGCTCGGTTCTGTCCGCGAGAACCGCTCCGGAGATGGGAAATGGCCGTGTGGCTGGTGCGCGTGCTCGACGGGGAGGAACCGGCGCCGGACAGGTCCGCGGACTTCGTCGACGTGCCCGACCGGAACTGGTGGACGGGCCATGTGGACCGGTTGGCCGAGCTGGAGATCACCTTCGGATGCTCGTCGAAGCCCGCCAGGTTCTGTCCGTACCGGGCGGTGACCCGCGGCCAGATGGCGACCTTCCTCACCAGGGCATTCGACCTCGAACCCCGCTCTTCGGTCGGGTTCACCGACGTTGAAGGCCACGTGCACGCCGGGAACATCAATGCTCTGGCGGCCGCCGACATAACAGCCGGGTGCGCTACCGACCCGAGCCGGTACTGTCCCGGTAGTGCGGTGACCCGTGGCCAGATGGCGACCTTCCTGGCCCGGGCGCTGGGCGTCGTGCCCTCCGCCGAGTTCAGCGACGTGGTAGCGGAGCATGACATTCGCCACCTGGTATCGAGCTACACCACCCACCACCCATGCTGCCAGGCTCGCGTCACCAACATCCAACGGTTCGCGGACATCGTGCACGGCGCCGTCGTCCCTCCCTGGGAACGGTTGAGCCTCAACCGCCACGTCGGGAAACGCACCCGCGAGAAAGGGTTCAGATATGCAGGAACCCTGATAGGCGGAGAACTCGTCAATACCGTAGGAGGTGGGGTCAGCCAGTTCGCCACCACCTTCTACAATGCCATGTTCTGGGGTGGCTACCGGGATGTCTCCCACAAGCCTCACAGCCTCTACTTCCCGCGCTATCCGGAGGGTATCGAGGCCACCATCAACTGGCCGGACGTGGACCTGGTGTTCCGCAACGACACCCCCGCGTATGTGTTGATCGCGACGGAGTACACGGACACTTCCGTGACGGTGAAGTTCTTCGGCGACAACGACGGGCGGATCGTCGTGGGTGACTGGAAGAGTGACGAGGGTATCTTGACGGTCGTCTCCGAGGGGGGTCCCCGGGCCCGGGTGGTGAGTGCCGACGTTTCCGGCCGTTCTCGCTGGACGAGTCCGCCTCCACCCCTGATACGCGGCAATCCGGAACTGGCGGTAGGCGAGGAGAAGCAGGTCCAGTCGGCCCGGCAGGGCTGGACGGTGCTGGTTACCCGTACCATCGACCAGGGAGGAACGAGGAGTGTCCGGGAGTGGACAGTCCGGTACTCCCCTCGGCAGCGGATCGTCGAGGTACATCCTTGCGTGCTGTCCGGTTCGTGTCCCGAGTCGGACGAGACACCGGAGGACACCGGTCCGCCGGTGGGAGGAGCCGGGCATGGGATCCCAACCGGCTACGGTTCCGGCGTCTCTTAGACTGATCTCGTGAGAAGCCGCTCCGCCCCAACCGTCCACATCACGACCCTCGGATGTTCGAAGAACCTGGTCGACTCCGAGAAGGTGGCGGCCATGCTGGGCGAGGCAGGTTACCGCGAGGCGCGATCGCCCGACAGGGGCTGACGTGGTGATGGTGAACACGTGCGCCTTCATAGAGGCCGCCCGCGAGGAGTCCGTCGAGACCATCCTCGACCTCCAGCGATCCAAGGCCGAGCAGACGGGATTGGTGGTGATGGGCTGCATGGCCCAGCGCTACGGTGCCGAACTCGAGGAGGCCCTCGACGAGGTCGATGCGGTGGTCGGTCTCGACCGCTACGGCGAGCTGGTCGGGATGCTCGACTCGATGACCCGTTGGACCCCGGTGCGTATCGGCCCACGCCGGCCGGCGATGGACCTCCTCGACATGGTGAGCCGACCCGCTCCCACCCTCCCATACGCCTACGTCAAGGTCGCCGAGGGTTGCGACAAGACATGCGCGTTCTGCGCCATACCGCTCATCCGAGGCCCGCAGCGCTCAAGGCGCCCGACCGCTATCAGGGAGGAGATAGCCGGCCTCTGCGCCGCGGGTGCTTCCGAGGTGATCCTGGTAGCGCAGGATCTGGCCGCCTACGGCCGCGACATCGGCGCTCCGTCGGATGACAACATCGTCGGTCTCCTCCGGTTCGTGTCCGACGTGGAAGCTCTGGTGAGGGTCCGTCTCCTCTACCTGTACCCGACCGAGATTCGCCCGGCCCTGATCGAGGAGATCACCTCCAACCCCAAGCTGGCCCCCTACTTCGACCTGAGCCTGCAGCACGCCTCCCGCCGGCTGCTCCGCTCGATGCGCCGCCCTGGTAGCACCAGCAGCCACCTGCGCCTGATCGGCAGGATAAGAGCCGCCGAGCCCGCAGCGGCCCTGCGATCCTCCTTCATAGTGGGATACCCGGGCGAAACCGACGATGACGTCGAGGAGTTGGCCCGTTTCCTGGAGGAGGCGGATCTCGACTGGGCCGGCTTCTTCCCGTACTCGGCCGAGGAGGGCACGACGGCCGTGGAGCTTGCCCACCGGATCGCTCCCGCCGAGGTGGCGGCCCGGGTACGTGAACTGTCCCGGATCCAGGATGGGATCACCGCCCGCCGGAACGCCGAACAGGTCGGAACGACCCACACCGTGCTGGTCGACCAGGTCGAGGACGGTGTTCCCGTCGGGAGGTCGTACCGCGAGGCTCCCGACATCGACGGCATGATCTGCCTGGACACCGGCTCGCCGGGCGATTGGTTGGAAGTCGAGATAACGGGAAGTTACGAGACTGATCTGGTGGCACAGGTGTGCCGGCCTGCCGAAGCCGGCGTACGGGCGGGGGCGGTGGGGAGACCGGCATGATCGTCGAGGTGGTGGCGGTCGGAACCGAGCTGCTGCTCGGCCAGATCGTCAACACCAATGCTGCCCACCTGGGGGAGCGGCTTGCCGAACTCGGCCTCGATGCCCACCACCAGGTGGTGGTGGGTGACAACCACGACCGCATGGTGCAGACGATACGCACCGCGATGGGCCGCGCCGATGCGGTGATAATCACGGGAGGGCTCGGGCCCACGCAGGACGACATAACCCGGGAGGCGATCTGCGCCGCTACCGGCCGGGCAATGCTCTTCAGCGAGGAGCACGCCTCCGAGTTGCGCGAGTTCTGGAGGAGGTTGGGCAGGGAGTTTCCCGAGAGCAATCTGTGCCAGGCCGAGTATCCGGAAGGCGCCGAGCAACTCGCCAACCCGCGCGGCACGGCCCCCGGCTTATTCCTCGACCACGAGGGAACCATGATCTTCGCGGTTCCGGGAGTTCCCGCCGAGCTGTACCAGATGCTCGACGAACATGTGGTGCCCCGCCTACGCCAGGGAACCGGAAGCGGCGAAGTCCTGGTCAGCCGGGTACTGCGCACGTGGGGCTATGGCGAGTCGGCAGTCGCCGACCTGCTCGACGATCTGTACCACGCTTCTCTCAACCCTTCAATGGCCTTCCTGGCGTCCGCCGGCGAGGTCAAGGTCCGCCTCTCGGCCAAGGCGGGTTCGGACGAGGAAGCCCGTTCGATGATCGAGCCGGTCGAGCTAGAGGTGAGGCGGCGGCTGGGAGCCGCGGTGTTCGCGGTGGACGACCAGATCCTGGAGCAGATAATCCTCGACGAGCTCGGAAGGCGAGGATGGACGATCGGAACGGCGGAGTCCCTGACCGCCGGCATGCTGGCCACCCGTCTCAGCCTCCTCCCCGGATCGTCGGAGGTTTTCCGCGGTAGCATCATCCCCTACGCGACCGACCTGAAGCTGACCATGCTCGGGGTCCCCCAGGATGTGATCGCGACCCACGGGGTGGTCAGTTCCGAAACCGCCATGGCGATGGCCGACGGCGCCTCCAAGGCCATGGGCGTGGACGTGGCCACGGCTCTCACCGGGGTGGCCGGCCCCGGAGTGCTCGAGCACCCACCAGGCACCGTCTTCGTCGCGGTCCGGACTCCTATGGACAACAGGTCCAGGTTGTTGAAGATGCCCGGTGACCGGGAGCGGGTCCGGGCCTACACCACCACCACCGCCCTGCAGTTGACCCGGCTGGCAATCATCGGCGAGTGGTGGAAGCAATCGCCGTAACCTGGTTCAGGCTGTTTCAAGTAGGTTCGGAACCAACCTGTATTCCCTGGTAAGCACACATTTCACTTAGGCAAGCTCGTTTCAGCTTGACTCAGAGTAAACCAGGATATAACCTTAGAAAAGTAACAACAGAACCCATAACGAAATGCGGTGACAATGAAGCCACGAGGC
>JAPPFW010000082.1 GCA_028821575.1 bacterium
TTCATCACCCTCGCCCTCATCCACGACACCCTCAGAAGCGTGAACACGCCCTAGTCGGACCCAGCCGAGGTCAGCGACTTCGATCTCAGCAACACCAGGATCTTCGACACCTTCTAGCCTGCCGGCTTCCCAGAGGCCTGATCCCCCATGGCTCGATCCCAAGGCGATCGCCCGGTTCCCAAGGTCCCAACCAGAACGCCGCTTCACCACGATTCCGTTTCCTCCTCGCTGCGAGGCTCGCTTCGACCGAGACCACGAATAACCCCCACCCCTGAGACCGCGAAAAACCAGCCGACCATTCCCGACGCCGGGCCCACCCCCACCACCATCGTCGAATCCGGACGCCGGGCGCGAGGCCTCGGCGGGTGCCGCGCTACCGCGGGCCACTTCCCTTAGGGAGAAGGCGCCTGCGTTTGGGGCACGGATTCCAGGATGATCGCCGTGTCCGGACCGGCGGCGATGTTTGTGCTCGCAGCACCCCTGACTATGCATCATCGGTGTGACAGTGACAACCCCCACGTGCACGCGAAGTGGAACAAAACGGTGGGTACACCGGATCCGCCACTCGAGACCGCTGTCTCGGTGCCGGGCGGGCTGCGAGCGGGTTCCTACTCCAGGTTGTCCACCAGCGTCTGGAACTTGCTGGCGGAGAAGGATACGGCAGTGTCCTCCACCCGGTTACCGGTCTTGTCGACCAGCAGGGCCCGGGATGTGTACGGGCTCCCGTAGTGCCTCCGAACGGTATCGGAACTGTCCCACAGCGAAGTGAAGGTGAGGTCGTATCTCCGGACGAAACTCTGTCCGTCTTCGAGACTGTTCCATGTCTTCGGGTTGATGCCCACGACCCTGACCTTGTCTGCGTTCTTTCGAGCGAACTGCTCGACCTCCGGAGCATGTCTCCGGCAAGTCGGTCACCACTCCGCCCAGAACCAGAACAGCACCCCCTTGTCGCCCGTGAACAGCGAGCGGAGGTTGACGGTCTCGCCCGTGGAGAGGTCCGTCATGTTCACGTCGGGGACGTCGTCGGAGAGGGTGGCGGTGTCCGGCTCGGTCATCTGGTCCTTCTGTTTGAGGTGTGCCCGGTGGAGGAAGGTGGCCATCTGGGCGCGGGTGACCGCCTGGCCGGGGCAGTAGCGGAGCGGGCCGGTCTTGCACCCGGCGGTGATCTCGGCTGCGGCCAGGGCGTCGATGTTCGCCTCGTGGGTGTCGCCTGCGGTGTCCGCGAAGCCGGCCGAGGCGGCGGCCTCGAGCGCGAAGGCCCGGGTGAGGAAGCTGGCCATCTGGGCGCGGGTTACGGAGTCGTCGGGGCAGTAGCGGAGGGGGCCGGTGGCGCATCCGGCGGTGATCTCGCGGTCGGCGAGATCCTCCGTGAAGGGCGACCACCATTCGGCGGCGTCCACGTCGGCGAAGCGGGAGGTTCCGGTAGTGGAGCCGTCGCCGCCGAGGACCCGGATCAGCCAGACGGCCATGACCCATCGCTCGATCGGGTCGCCGGGGCAGAACTCGCCCTCCCCGCACTCGGTGTCCTCGAACACCCCCATGTCCGCCAGGGCGTTGATGGCCGCTTCGTGGGTGCCACCCGGATCCACGTCCGTGAACCCGTCCGCTCCCCCGGCCGGTGGGGAGGCAAGGATCGACGCCAGCAGTACCACTACCAGCGCCAACGGGGCGGCCCGGCGGCGCCCGGGTGATGCTGCGCGCTCACGGGTTGTCATGGCTACCACCCCCCTGTCGGGTCGGGGCCTCATGATAGTTCTCGGGAATGAGCCCGGTGTCGGATGTCGTCACGGCGACGGGCTCGGGTGCTGGACGCCGGCCACCCGTCGGAGCGCCCGGCGGGTACTGGACCCGGCAGGGGACCGGGCCTCACAGCAACTCCTCCAGGAGGTCCTCGACGCGGGTCCTGTCGTAGGGTTCGGTCCTCTCCATCAGCCGGTTGCCGAAGGCGTCCAGCAGCAGGAAATCCGAGGTGGCGTCCATTTCGTAGTGGTCCCACGCGTCTGGCGACTCGCTCCAGAGCACCGTGAAGGTGGTGCCCTTGGCAGCGACGAACTCCTGGGCTATCTCCAGGGTTCCTATGCCGCCGACGCCTACGACGGTGAGGTGGTGGGAGTTGTCCCGAGCGAACTGCTCGATGGCCGGCGCCTCTTCGTTGCAGGTCTCTCAGTAGGGGGACCAGAACCAGAACATGAGCGGCTTCTCCCCCTTGACCACCGACCGGAGACTGACCAGGTCGCCAGTCGCCGTGTCGTACATCTTGATGTCGGGCACGTCGTCTGAGATTTCCACCGCGGTCGGTGCCTGTGTGGTAGTTGTCGTCGGCGCCTCGGTGGTGGTTGTGGTGGGTGCCTGGGTAGTGGTGGTCTCGGCGGCCGCCTGAGTGGTCGTGGTCGGCGCCTCGGTGGTGGTCGTCGGTGGTGGTTCCTCGATGGTCGTCGATGTCACACCCGTCCCGGCCGCCTCGACGGTGGTGGAGGTGACCGTCGTGGCCAAGGCGGCCGTGGTGGTGGTGCTGTCCGGGACGGCCGATGTCGTCGTGGCGGCCTGGACCGAGGTGGTGCTGGTACCCGCCGCCGTCCCCTCCTCGGCAGGCTCGCGGTCGGCGACGCTGGTCCCGGGGGTGGGCGCGATGGTTCCAGTCGTGGTGGAGGAGCCGGCGTCCGTGGCGTCTGCGACCTCCGTGGCGGTGGTTCCGCCTCCGCAGGCCGCGACCATCAGTGCCGCTGCCACCACTGCGATGCACCAGCCGGGCAACGGATAGGTCGGCCACCTTCTCGCTGTCACCGGCTAAGCATAGAGGCCGGTGAGAGTTGCGGATAGGCGCTGGACGGCCACCCGATGGCCGCAGACGCCGGATGCGGTACCGCCGCCGAGGCTCGACTGCCCTCCGACGGGCCGCGGCGGGGCAACAGGCCGGGTAGCTGGTCGTTTCCTTCGCTACGATCCGGTTGCGCGATCAGGTACCGGTATTGAGAGGAATCCTCAGAAGCAAGGGCGGCGCCCTCCGAGCCTCGTGGCTTGTCTTCGCGGGTGTTGCCGCTGCGCTGCTGCTGTTCGCGAGCCCTGCGCGGGCGGAGTCACCCTGCGACTCCCCGACGGTGATCCCCGACGGCTCGGAAGCTCTGAGGTCCGACTGCGAGGCGCTGTGGGAGTTCTACACCGGTCTAGAAGATCCGGGCGTACTGGACGATGCCGACAACCCCAACGCCTGGCTCCCCACCAACCCGATCGTCGAGTGGCAGGGACTCGAGGTCCAGAACGACATGGTCGTGGTCCTCTCCCTGTCCGACGCGAAGCTGAAGGGACCCGTCTCCCCCCGCCTCGGTGGCCTGGCAGGCCTGCGGGCCCTCTACCTGAACTCAAACCAACTGACCGGTCCGATGCCTGCCGAACTGGGTGACCTCTCGGCGCTCGTCCTGTTGCAGCTGGACGACAACGGGTTCACGGGACCGATACCCCCCGAGATAGGGCAGCTGGCGGAACTGGTCTACCTTCTCCTCCACAGCAATGACCTCACCGGACCGATCCCTCCACAGTTGGGCGACCTCGCCGACCTGAAGTGGCTGTACCTGTTCGGCAACGAGCTGAGCGGGCCCATACCCGAGGAGTTGGCGCGCCTCGACGACCTCGAAGCACTCGCCTTGGGCGACAACCAGCTCACCGGGTCCATCCCGCCGGAGCTGGGGAAGCTCGTGAACCTGACCCTGCTCGCCCTCAACGACAATCAGCTCACCGGGTCCATCCCGCCGGAGCTCGAATCCCTGGCCAAGCTGGAACAGCTGTACCTGCGGGGTAACCGGCTGACCGGTCCGATCCCTCCCGGACTCGAGCCACTGCTCGATCCCGCCGAGAAGGGTGAGATCGATCCCTACTGGGCAGATCCGCTGCGTCTCATCGCCCACGTGGACTACTACCGCCAGTACAGCATCGGCACGACGGTCTGGCACGTGTGGTTCTGCGAGGTCCCGCTGGGGGACGCGCCCGTAGTGGCGGACGAGGTGGAGCGGCTCCTGAACCGGGAGGTCGGCGCCTACTACGAGTGGGTGTCAGGAGGCAGGTACCAGCCGAGCTTCCAGGTGGTGCCAGACATGGTGACCGGCGACAGCCGCGCCGATTGCAGGGCAAAGGTCGAGGCGCTGGAGCCCGAACTCCCATTGCTGCTGGTGGAGACCAGCCCCGCCAACGACGGCTACGCTGCGGGCCGAGGACTGGTCGTGCTGGGGGGCGGAACCGTGGTCGCTACGCCCGGCTTCCGCGAACCGAGGCTCTCGACCGTGGTCCATGAGATAGGCCATGCACTGGGTTTCCCGCACTCCTTCGGCGGCAAGATCCGCTGGTCTCCTGAGGGCCAGTTCAGCGGGGTGTACGAGTACGACAACCCGATGGACATGATGAGCGGTGATCTCTCTCTGGGTCTCAGGTCGGGGACGATTGCGGTGAACCGTTACGCGGCAGGGTGGATCGAACCGGACGAGGTGGCGATCTACGAGGCGGGAACGACGGCCGTCTACGAGCTCCGCCCAACCGGTACGGGCGGCACCCAGATGCTGGTTCTGCCAGGGAGGAGGCAGGGCATGTTCACGGCGCTGGGAGCCAGGGTTGCTCTGGGTCTTGACGCGGCCATCCCGAGAGCGGGGGTCGAGGCCTACCGCATCGACCAGAGGGAAGCGGCCTGCACTCACCCCTGGAGAAGCGCATGCTCGGGAACCGAGCGCCGTACCCAGCCCTACCCGCCCGCGGAGCCGGGAGCCGGCTACGGCGACGACCTGCACAGCCGCGGTTGGGGCCGCCTAGTCAATCACGTCTACCGCCCGGGCGATATCTTCGAGGTCGGCGCGGCCACAATCGAGGTGGTCGAAAAGGCTGGCAACAACTACCGGGTGCGGGTGGTGGACTCCTCCGCACCGCCGCCTCCCCCGGAGCCTTCGTTCGACGGGCGGTTCTCCGACGACGACGGCAACGTGCATGAGGCCAACATCGAGACGATCGCCGGGCTGGGTGTCACGCTGGGTTGCAACCCGCCCGACAACGATCGGTACTGTCCTTCACGCCCGGCGACGCGGGCCCAGATGGCGGCCTTCCTGGGTCGGGCTCTGGGCGAGACGGGAGAGGGCGCGCCCGCGGTCAGCCGGTTCTCGGACGTTCCCGAAGGTGCGTGGTACCTGGGGTACGTCGAGGCCCTGGCCGAGTCAGGGGTGTTCCCGGATGTTGCCGGGAGCCCGTTCCGCCCTTCGGATCCGCTGACTCGTATCGAGATGGCGGTTTGGATGGCGGGGGCTTTCGAAGGGATCACCGAGGTCGAACCGCAGGGGATCTTCGTGGATGTGGCGGCCGATGCGTGGTACGCGGGCGCGGTCGAGGGGCTGCGGGCTGCCGGGGTGACCAAGGGATGCAAGGCCGAGCCTCTCTCCTACTGTCCCGACGCGCAGGTCCGCCGGGACCAGATGGCGTCCTTCCTGGCCCGGGCGCTGAACGCCGGCTAGATGACTTGTCGGTTGTCGGCATAGCGTTGTGTATCGATAGTGCCATGCGGTCGTTTGCGGTCAGGTCCCTCGGCACTGCTTGGCTAGGGCCCGGAGTCCCGATGAGACGTTGCGGCTGTGCCTCAGCGGTTCGGTGATGCTGTCAGCAGAACGGGAGCCCCATCAGGTTGAAGTCGTTGCTGGTGTCCATCAGTCCTTGCGGTATGCATCCCTCGAACTGGTTCCCACCGTGGAACCGGACGTAGTTGAGGTCGTCGATGTCGCCGAGGGAGGCGGGGATCCGACCTTCCAGCTTGTTGTTGGCCACATCCAGCAGACGGAGAAGGGTCAGGTTACCCAGTTGCGGGGGTATCTCACCCGTGAGGCGGTTGTCCCGAAGCCACAGGTTCACCAGCTCGGACAGCCTTCCCAGTTCCGGGGGAATGGAGCCGGTCAAACGGTTTCCGGAGAGGATCAGGACGCGAAGGTTCTCCAGATCTCCCAGCTCCGGAGGTATTCGGCCTTCCAATCTGTTCCCCGCGAGGGACATCCAGGAGAGGGCGGTCACGTTGCCCAGCTCGGCCGGAATCACCCCGGTCAGGACGTTGTCCCGCAGGGACAAGTCCCCCAGCTTCTCGAAGCGGCCGAATTCGGCGGGTATAGCTCCACTCAACGCGTTGCCGCCGAGGAACAGCTGTTCCAGGAGGGTGAGTCCGGTCAACTCGGACGGGATGGTTCCCTCGAGTAGGTTCTCTCCAAGATGGAGGGTCCTTAGCTGCTGGAGCGAGCCCAGTTCGGGAGGTATCGAACCGGTGAGCCCGTTCTCGCTCAGGTCAAGGGTCTTGAGCTCGGAGAGTTCGGCCAGTACCGGCGGGAACGGTCCCGCCAGCCCATTGCCCTTGAGTTCCAGCTTCGTGACACGATCATCGTCGTCGGTGGTTACACCGCCCCACGCCTCCAGTTGGCCACCTGTCAACCAGTTCTTCCTGCTGGTCCAGTCGTTGCCGCCCGTCGTGTTGTGGAGCACCGCGAGGATAGCCCGGTCCGAGGTGCGGATGGCACGCTGGAGGAACGTGGCCATCTGGGCGCGGGCCACAGGCCTGTCCGGGCAGTACTTCAGAGGGTCGGTGCTGCATCCAGAGGTGATCCCGGCCGCGGCAAGGGCGTCGATGGCGGCTTCGTGAGTGTCGCCTCCGGTGTCGGCGAACCCCGCGGATGGCGCCTCTTCAATCTTCAGGGCGCGAACCAGGAACGTCGCCATCTGTCCCCTCGTCACCGACCGATCGGGGCAGTATCTCAGCGGCTCCTTCTTGCATCCGGTCGTGATCTCGAGCCGGGCGATGCGCTCGGCGTGGGGGGACTACCACTCGTCGGCGGAGACATCGGCGAATCGGGAGGTGTCGGTGTTGTAAGGCTTGTAGCCGAGCGCCCGCACCAGCCAGACCGCCATCACCCAGCGGTCGACCGGATCCCAGGGGCAGAACATGTCGGTGTCGCACTCGGTGTCCTCGAAGTAGCCCCACCCGGCGAGGGTGTCGACCGCGGCCTGATGTCCCCCCGCTTCGGCCGAATCCGTGAAGCGGGCCTCGTCCTCGGCCGCCGCCGCAGCCAGAGCGAGCACCGTGGCGACCAGCGCCGCGACCACTAGCAGGATCGAGCCGGCCAGTAGGCGGGGCGGGGCCGATGAAGACTGCCGGAGATGGGCGTGCGGGCTGGTCATGGAAGGCCTCGGCTGTGGTGTTCGGATCCTTCCGGACGCTACCACGGGCCTTCGGGATCGGGTCTTGCGGCAATGTTCGGGGCCCTTGCTCCGCCAACGTCGAGACGCACGATCGGGCCGGACGGGTATAGGGTTCTCCACCATGCGACCGGTACTCACCTCCGAGCAGTCCCGCCGCCAGGACGACCTGGCCGATGTGGACCCGCGGACGTTGCTGGACCGGGCCGGGCTGGCGGTGGCCCTGCAGGCGGCGGCGCTCGGGGCCGGCTACGGATTCCGGGTGGCGGTCCTGGCCGGTCCCGGAAACAACGGCGGGGACGGATACGTGGCCGCCCGCTACCTCTCCGGGCGGGGAGCGGCCGTCGACATCTATCCGCTGACCGCACCGAGCAGCGGTCCGGCACGATGGGCACACCGGCTGGCCGAGCGAGAAGGGGTGGCCATCCGGGACTGGTCCGGCCCGAGGCCGGCCGACCTCGTGATCGACGCGCTGTTCGGGGCGGGGTTCCGGGGGACCCTGCCCGACCTCTCACCGTGGCGGGAGGCTCCGGCGTGCCTGGCCGTGGATGTCCCGTCCGGACTGGACGCCTCCACAGGCGAGGCCGTGGAAGGTGCCCTGGCGGCCGATGCGACCGTCACCTTCCACGGGTACCGGGTGGGGCACCTGGTGGGTCCGGGTCCGGACTTGTGCGGCGAGGTGGCGGTGGCCGACATCGGGCTGCCCGACGTGGAGCCCGAGATGTGGCTGTGCGAGGAGGCGGACGCCCCGCTCCCGGTGCGGAGCCGCACCGGCCACAAATGGTCGGCCGGGTCGGTCCTGGTGATCGGCGGGTCCGACGGCCTCGACGGGGCGGCCACGCTCACCGCCCGGGCGGCGTTGCGGGCCGGGGCGGGTGCGGTGATGATCGCCTGCCCGCCCACCGTCGAGGAGAAGGTGCGGGCGCCCGAGATCATGACCAGGGCGATCGGTACGACCCGATCCTTCACGCCGGTCGACCTCCCCCAGGTGCTCCAGCTGGCTGGCCGCTTCGACGTGGTGATCATCGGGCCCGGCCTCGGCACCGCCACGGAGCTGCGAGGCTTCGTCGGCGGACTTCTCCAGGGCTGCGACGGTCCGTTGGTGGCCGACGCCGACGCCCTCAATGCCCTGGACGGACCGGAGGATCTGAGGCGGGAGGGCGAGACGGTGATCACCCCCCACACCGGGGAGTTCTCCCGCCTGACCGGACGGGTCGCGTCCTACCGGGAGGCCGTCCGGCTCGCCGACACCACCGGGGTGACCGTTCTGCTGAAGGGCGCGCCCACCTTCGTCATGGGGGCTGAGCGCTGGGTCGTGAACTCCGGAGGACCCGAACTGTCGACCATCGGGACGGGTGATGTGCTGGCGGGGATGATCGGAGCCTTCTGGGCCGCGGGGCTTGACGGTCCGGCAGCGGCCCGGTCAGGGGCTTTCTGGCACGGCCGGGCCGCCGCCGAATTGCAGCGCACCCGTACGGTCACCGCGGACCTGCTCGCCGACCACATCGCCGAGACCACCCGCCGCTGACAGCCCTACGCGAACTTTCGTGCGGCTCCCTTGACTCGCAGACAACCGTCTCGGTTCCGAGCCTGCAGAACCCCATCTCGATCTCGCTGAAACGGTTCTCGAGGGTCGCCGCTGCTGGTGCCTCGTATTCGCTCGGCCCTGCCGTTCACCGTCCAGTCAGGCGGATACCGTCGAGTGCGTACCGTAGTTTCCCCTCGCAAACCAAGCGACCCACCGCGACACCCACGTCGATGTCCTCCAGGTCGGACCCCTGATCCTTTATGCAGTCGAACAACTCAAGTACATCCCCGAACGGCGGCTTCACCTCCTCTTTACGCTCCTCGAAGAACGCCAACACCTCGGCGGTACGAGACTGGACACCCGTTGTTCCTGCCTGCATCACATCTCCCTCCGACAGCAATTACCCTAATGAAATTATCACCGGGGTGTGACAGCGCCGGAGTCCGACACAACCGCAAGCAACTCGCGTGCTCGTTGTGCTTACCGGATGACAGCGTTTCTCGGCAGTGTGAAGAGTGCCTTCACCGATGCGATGACGTACGCGCATCGCTGTGTCTGGTCGGGTCACGTTCCTGCGGAAACGCCCACCGATCACTCGGGACCAAACGATCTGACACCCCAGCCGGCCATCCCCCACACAGAGGCCGCGAAAACCGGCTCTCCGGCGTGTGACCCTGCGGGCCCTCCCCCGCCGCCACCACCTGGGACCGGATCGGGCGAACGCGGACCGGGGGGCCTGATCCTCGGAACTCCAGGTTTCGCCCGAATCGCCTGCCTCCGACTCGTCGGTGGGACACCACAGTCCGACGGACCGGAGACCGGCGCTCCGTTGATGAACGCCGCTTCCGGACATGCGGCGATGTTTGTGCTTACGACACCACCAATATGCATGACCGCGGTGACAGAGACAACCCCCATCGTTCCCGGAGTCGTCTGTCGCGGCACCACGAGCGCCCGCGCCGAGGTCGGCGCGGGGATCGGTCGGCCGGCTCAGGAGATGCGGGACATCCGTCGGATGACGATTCCCTCGATGTGGTCGGCCATGGCGGCCAGCCCGTCGGCGATGTGCGGCTCGTCCAGGTGGAGGTCGAGGTCGGCTTCGCTCCGCCACAGGGCGACGAAGTAGAAGAGGCCGGGATCGTCGTCCACCACGTGCAGCCGGTAGTCGAGGCATCCTTCCTCATCGCGGGTGGGCGCGACCATGGCGGTCAGCGCCTCCCGGACCGTCTCCTCCGATCCGGGAACGGCCCTCACCCGGGCGACGGCGGTGAGGTTCTCCGACATGGAGGCCACTGTACAGGCTCCCTCCGCTGCGGCGGGATCCTGCGAAGTGCGTTGGGGTGCTGGTCCGCCCTTACCTCAGGCGATGCGGGTCATCCGCTTGATGTCGATCCGCTCGATCAGGCCCTCCACGGCGTCGATGGACTCCCGGACGTGGGCGGAGGCCAGGTGGATGTCCAGGTCCTGCCCGCTCCGCCACTGCTCGACGAAGTAGAAGAGGCGGGGGTCGTCATCGACCGCATGGAGCTTGTACTCGATGCAGCCCTCCTCCTCGAGGGTGGGCGGGACGATCGACAGCAGGGCTTCGCGGACGGCGTCCTCCGACCCGGAAGCGGCTCTGATCCAGGCAACAACGGTCAGTACGTCGGTCATGGATGAGACTGTACCGGGTCGGCTCCTCGTGAACCAAAGCCTCGCAGCGGGCGGATCTCGGTGGTTGGCCGGATACCCGGTACGAGTACCCGAGCGCCCGGAAGCAACTCGGCGGCTCGGTCCGGGGTGAACATCCTGGATGGCCGTGATGTCATCCAGCGGGGCGTGCTGAGGATGGCCGGCGACCGCTTCTCGTTCGGCGTGCCGGACACCTATCCGCGCGCGGGGACCCACGCCACCATGCCCGAGCCCCCTGGGGATTCTCCCGGCTGCGGTGTTGGGGCAGACGATGCGGTCTTGGTAGGTTGGTCCGGTCGGCGAGGGAGGTCCATGGCAGGGGCCAAGTACGGGCTCACGCTTTCCAACCGCAGCGTGCTGCTCGGGATGTCCACGGTGGGGGAGATGCTCGACCTGGCGGTGAAGGCCGACCGGGCCGAGGTGTGGGACTCGGTGTGGGTGGGGGACTCGATCTTCGCCAAGCCCCGCCTCGATGCCATGGTGGCGCTCGGGGCCCTGGCGGCGTGCACGGAGCGGGTCGGCCTCGGGGTCGGGTGCATGGCGAGCATGCCGCTGCGGGACGCCCTGCTGTTCGCCTACCAGTGGCTCAGCTTCGACGCCCTGTCCGGCGGCCGGTCCATCTTCGTGGCCTGCCAGGGCCAGAGGGAGGCGGGAGGCGGGAAGTTTGCCGAGGAGTTCGCCGCCTTCGGTATCGACCCGGGGACCAGGAGCCGGCGGATGGAGGAGGCTATCGAGATCATGCGCCTCGTCTCCGAGACCGAGAACGCCTCCTACGAGGGGACCTACAACCGGTTCGAGAACGTGACGGTGCTGCCCAGGCCGGTCCAGCAGCCCCTGCCGATATGGGTGACGGCCAATCCCAACCCGGCGTTCCCCACGCTGTCGGAGCGGGCCCTGCGGCGGGTGGCCCGGATGGGCGACGGCTGGATGACCACCGCCAACACCCCGGAGACCCTCGCCACCAACCTGGCGGCCATCCGGCGGTACGCGGACGAGGAGGGACGTCCCCTCGACGAGGGCTTCGAGGCCTCCCTGTACTACAACATCCACGTCACCGAGGACCGGAACCGGGGCATGGGAGAGGTGGCCTCCTACCTCAAGGACTACTACAGCGTGGACTACGACCGCGCGTTCCTGGACCGGTGGGTGGCTATAGGCGATCCGGGGCGGTGTGTAGAGCTGATCCGCCGGTTCGTGGACGTCGGGGCGACCACCATCACGTTGCGGCTGGTGGGCCACGACGAGGCCGGCCAGTTCCGGCGGGTCACCGAAGAGGTGCTGCCCGCCCTGGTGGGATGAGCGCGCCGTGATCGAACGGTTCGACCATGCGGTGATCGGCGTCCCCGACCTGGACGCGGGGATGGACGCTTTCCGTCGGTTGGGTTTCGAGGTGGCGGTGGGGGGTCGCCATCCGTCCCTCGGCACCCGCAACGCCATCGTCCGCTTCGGCCTCGACTACCTGGAGTTGCTGACGGTGGAGGACGCGGCCAAGGCGAGGGCCCGGGGACCTTTCGGCAGGGAGTTGCTGTCGTTCCTCGACCGCGCTTGCGGGCTGGTCGGGTTCGTGCTGGCCGGGACCGGGCTCGAGGAGGAGGTGGAGGGCCTGCGGGACCTTGGTGTCGGCGCCGAGGGGCCGTTCGAGATGGACCGGATCCACCCGAAGGGAGGCCGGCTGGAGTGGAGGCTAGTGCTTCCCGGCGGATCCCCTTGGCGCAAGCCGTGGCCCTACCTGATCGACTGGATCACCTCCGAGGGCGAGTTGCTCGCCTGGGATCCGCCCGGCGACCACGCCAACCGGGTGACCGGCGTGGCCGCGATCGACCTGGCAGTCGAGGATCTCGACGCCGCCCGACAGCTGTACGAAGGGGGTCTCGGACTCCGGCCCAGGGAGAGTGGTCAGACGCGACCGGGAGGGTCGAGCAGGCACTACCAGCTGGGCTCCTTCCGCCTGGGAGTCCACCAACCCGACGGGCCGGGAACCGTCACCACCGAACTCGAGCGACGGGGACCGGGCCCCTACCGCCTGGCGCTGGCTTCAAGCGACCTCGCCTCCACCGCCGAGACGTTGGCCCACGCCGGCGTTCAGATCAGCCGGTCGCCCGCCGGTCTCGACATCGACCCCGCCGGGGCGATAGGGGCCCGGATCCGGATAGTCCCCGCGTAGATGGTGGTTGGTCGAATTGGGGGGACCGACCCGTCTGTTGGCAGGCGTAGATAAGCGGGCGCAGGAGAACCCCAGGGGCAATGGTCTTGGACAGTCGTGTCGTCTTGACAACCGTGACAACTTTAACCACGCTTATATATACCGGCCAGATGTAGACATCAGGTTGTGATACGATGGATCGTCAGCCACAGGAAGGACCGCGGTCGATGGCTACCGCCACCGAAGGGTACGTGCAGGCCCAGACCGGACGGCTGCGGGCCGAAGCTCAGGCTGATCTAGCCGAGGCCATGTTGAGGATTCACAAGGATCGCATGTTCTTCGTGGCTTGGATCGTCGGTACCGGCGTTGCGGTTGCCGGTCTTGTCATCGCAGTGGTGCTCGGCGTTCGATGACTGAGAGACGTAGGCCGAGGCGCAGGCGGCGTCCGGTTCGTGAACCCTAGTAGGTATACCTTCGCCGGGACTCTCGTCACCTACGTAAATAGCTCCCTACTAGCCACAAGCCACAAGCCACAAGCCACTAGCAAGCCACAAGCCACTACCCAGCAACCACTCCGCCCTTGTATACGGCCGAGATGCGCTGGGTGTTGTTGATGTCTTCGAGCGGGTTGCCGTCGAGCACCACCAGGTCGGCCAGCTTGCGCTTCTCGACGCTGCCCAGCTCGTCGGCCTGGCCGAGCAGTTCGGCGGCCCGGCTGGTGCCTGCGACGATCGCTTCCATCGGGGTGAAACCGCATCCGTCCACCAGCAGCCGCAGCTCCTCGTGCATGCTGTGGCCGGGGACCACGAACGGGTTGGTGAGGTCGGTTCCCGCCGTCACATTGACGCCGCCCTGCTGGGCACGCCCGATGAACGCCATCTGGTTGCGCAGTTCCGTCGGGGCCGCCTCCCAGTCGGTGTCGCTGTAGTCGAACGGGTAGGCGTACTGGCTCCACTGCTCGGCGACCGCGGTGGGCATCTCGTCGAGGCCGGCCGGACATGTCCCGGCCTCCGTGTTGCCGGCCAGGATGCTCTGCGAGAGGGTCAGGGTGGGCGTGATGAACGTGCCTCGCTCGGCCATCAGGGCGATCAGCCCGTCGGCGAGGTCCGACTCCGGATCGATGTAGCGCCACGCCTGGAAGCCGACCAGCGGATCCAGGATCCGGCCGGCCAGGGAGGCCAGCTCGTCCGCCAGGTCGTCGGGGACCAGCTCGCGGCCCACCCGCACGTGCTCGAGGGCGTCGACGCCCACCTTCACCGCCTCCTCGACGGTGACCATGTGCCCCACGTGGGCGGCGACCCGCAAGCCTCGCCGGTGGGCTTCCGACACCACCGCCCGGAGCACCGGGAGCCGGGCCCACACGTACACCTTGATGAAGTCCATCCCGGCGTCGACCAGCCGGGCCGTCTCCGCGCGGGCCGAGGCCTCGTCGTCGATGATGGCCAGCCACCGCCAAGGGGCCGGGGGATCGGCCGGTCCGTCCAGGATCGTCCCGGCGCCGAAGAAGCGGGGCCAGTTGTCCCGGCCCTCCTTGAAAATCCGGAAGATCTCGTCGGGGTTGAAGTTCCCGGTGTCCCGCACGGTCGTCACCCCGTGGCTGAGCAGGGTGGTCATGAACAGGTCGGCCAGGGAGGTCGGATCCTCCACCTGCAGGAAGGAGTTGTCCGCCAGCACGCCCACGTGGACGTGGCAGTCGATCAGGCCCGGGATCACCGTCGACCCGGAGATGTCCACCACCTCGGCGCCTTCGGGCACCTCCATGTCGCCCCGGCGGAAGACCGCGTCGATCCGCTCGCCGTCGATGAGCACCACCGCGTCGTCGACCGGGTCCCTTCCGGTGCCATCGATCACCCTTCCTCCGACCAGGGCTGTAACAGCCATCTCCTCCGCTCCTTCTCCGTGTTGCGGTTGCGTGCTCCAATCTAGTGAGGGAACCCACCCGGTGGCCCGACGAAGGCAAGCTGCGGCAGCCCGGTGCGGGAGACCCGCTTGGCGATGCCCGCAGGGGAGATGACGGGAGCCGAACCCGTCTGAAGGGGACCGTTGGCCGAACTCGTGCGGGTGCCGCTAGCTTCGATGCAGGGATGCAGGGAAGTGACGTAGCGCCGGAACCGACTCGGAGTGGTAGGCGGTGGCGCCCACGTGACCGTGCTGCTGTCGCCATGGGCTCGGCGTGGGTGGCCGTGCTCGCCATGTCGGTCGTGCCGGTGTGGGTGCATCTGACGGTCGCCGGCCGGGGCGGGAACCCGTTCTGGTGGGTGGCTGCGATGAACGTAGGGCAGGGCTGTGTCCTCGTGCCCTTCCTGGTCGCCACCCGGCGGGCGGCCGGCCTGAGGGGGGCGAGAGGTCTGTCGGCCGCCGAGGTGTTGGGCGCATCGCCGGGGGCGGGCGGTCGGGTGCGGACGTACGTCACGGCGGTCGGATTCTGGATGGTGCCGGCCCGGATGAGCTTTGCGTTTCTGGTGTGGGCGACCGAATGGGTGGGGACGGCTGCGGCTGCCGTCGTCGGCCAGTATCTGGTCCCCCTGGCGGTTGCGGCGCTCCTGGCCGCATCGGGTCGGTCCGTTCTGCCCCGGCGCTGGCCGCTGGTGGGATCCGTTGCGGTGGTGGGGGTGTGGCTCGTGGCTGCGGGGGAGTCCGGAGGAGTCGGCCCTCTGTTCGCGTACCGGACGGGGTGGCCGGTGCTGATCGGTCTCTCCCTGGCGATGGTGTCCACACTCGGAGCGGCGGCTTCGGTGGCGCTAAACCTGGTTTACGGCGACCGGCTGTCGGTAGCCGCAGCAATGCGCGGTGGGGGCGACTCTCCGGCCGGCGGCGTGTGGTGGGCGATGGCGGCGATGGCGGGATCGTGCTTCGCGGTGGCCCCGCTGAACCTCGCGGTCGGGTGGTGGCTGTTCGGCCCGGCGCCGCTCGGAGACCTGGTGTCCGGGCTGGTGTTCGGCGCCACGGCCGTGGCGGTAGGGGGTACCGCCCTGCGGCTGGCGAATGCGCTGAGCCGTTCGGCGGCGGTCAACGCCCCGATGCTCCTGGCCCTGCCCCTCGCGGTGCTGTGGCTGCTCCTCGCCGGGGCCGCCCCACCGAGGCTCGACCTCTACCTGGCCGGCGTGGTCCTCCTCCTGGGAGTCGTCTGGCGCACATCGCCAAGCCCGACCCGGCGCCGACCGAGGCCGAGCAACGAACGCTAAGCACCAGCGAGCACCCGGGGAGTGACCCGATTCTTGCACCGCCGACGCTCGAAGTGAGCCGGCATGGGGCCGCACCCTACAGGGTATGCTGATCCGTCGCCGGGGTCCCATGGGGCTCTCGTGGTCGAAGCAACCGGGAGTGGGGGCGATTGGGAACGAGGCCCTTCGAGCCCAGCGACGAGCAGATCGCCTGTCTCCAAGAACCCGGTCTCGACCTGAGCGCCGATAACATCACGATCCCCGATGACATCGTCCGAGCCTGCTTAGACGACCCGGGGCCCTGACCGGCCCGCTGCCTGCGGTTACTGTCGCTCAGCCCGGGACGATTATCGCGGCTCCGATTCCCGATCTCCGGAGTCGCTGCTCGCCGTGCCGTCAGGAGGACGGGTTCTGGTCGATGATCATCTTGGCGGACGTGGGGCCTGCATCATCCGCTGCATCGCTGCGATCTTCCCGGGCTTCTTGCCTTCGAACATGTTGCCGTGGCGTTCCTCCCCGTGCCGCATCATTGCCGACAGCAGATCGTCGGTGGTGTCCCGCTCGGTAGTCCAATCACAACCCTCACATGCAAGCTTCATTCCTCGCTCCCTCGACCGATGGGTTCCCGGAGTGACCGGCCCTTCAGGGAGCGCTCACTCGATCCCGACTCCAAGCCAAGCGATCTCCGGATGGCAACCCAGGCTACGGATGGATTGGGCCTGGGGCCTACGCCGGGGCTATGTCGGTCTCTCTCGTCTTGGTCCATCTCGTACAACGATGACGGGCTTGTAACATTGATGTACTTCCTCAAGCGACCCGAACGTACACGAAGGATGTCACACCCTCCAGGTAAGTCTTGGTGGCAGATTGTGGAGCGTGACGTTGGAAAGGAGACGAATGGCCCTTGACCTCCGGTCTTGGAGTGGCTCTATCGATAGAACCTCTAGTACGGATCCGCGGCCTCAATTGGTGCTGCCTCAGCAACGCAGCCGTCGGGGAGGATCGGGAACACTCCTTGCTGCCGATGACGAAGGTCGGCAGTGGTGGGTGAAGCCGCTGAACAACCGTCAGGGCGGTAAGGTGCTTGTGACCGAGCATGTGGTAGGGCGTGTGGGGGCTCTGATAGGAGCGCCGGTCTGTGAGGTGGCCATCGTGCAGATCCCCGAGGAACTGGCCGGGTGGCAGTTTGTCCCCGGTCGAGAGTTGGAGCCAGGACTTGCCCACGCATCCGCCGCGGTAGCCCAAGCGACCGAGGATCGAAGCCTCGCTCACCGTCAACGCGACGACAATCAGATCAGGCAGGCAGGGGTCTTCGCTCTCTACGATTGGTGTTGGGGGGCAGATCACCAGTGGCTCCACTCGGCGAAGGCGGACATGGAGTTATACAGCCATGACCACGGATACTATCTGCCACCGGCTGGTTCGGATTGGAACGTTGGCGAGCTTGAGTTGCATGCCGACAGGCCCCATCCGGGGCCTTGGTCGCACCGCGGGCTTGACCGAGGGGAACTGGATCGCCTAGCTGGAGCCCTTTGTGCGGTTGATAGGCGACAAATCTGTGCCATCCTTGGAGGTATTCCTCTGACCTGGCCGGTAACGACCCAAGAACTCGAAGCGTTGGGGTCCTTCCTCGAATACCGCGCACCCCTCGTCGCGCACCGTCTGTCCTTGATGTAGGAGGCTATGTGATGCGATTCATCTACTCACTCATCCGGTTCGTACCGGACCCCGCTAGGGGCGAGTTCGTCAATGTTGGCGCAATCGTGGGAAGCGAGCTTTCGTCCGAATGGCAACTCCGACAAGTTTCTAACCCCGCCCGTGCCCGGGCCTTGGACGACGAGCGCTCACTCGACGTGGTGTGGGCATTCTGCAACCGGGTCGGTACTGATATAGACCGTTTCGATGAGTCGCTTTACAGTCTGTTCGACCCCGAAGTGGAGTTGTCGGAGGACTGGCTTGAGAACCTTCATACCCAGCACCGCAATATCGTCCAACTCAGTCCACCGACACCCATGGTTGCCAACAGCGCTGACGAGGCACTGGACCGTCTGTTCAGTCAAATGATCCTCGACCCCACTCGTCATCGGTCGAGCACCGTTACCAAACATGGAGTGCTGGCCGCCATGCGCAGAGCGTACGGGAGTTGCGGCCTAGGCAAGAACCGCGGCTTCGTCGAGCGCGCTCGGTTGTCCACATCGGACCACTCGATTCCCGTCGACTTTGCGGTTGTGAACGGTGAGGCACTGCAACTCGTCCAGACCTGGTCTTTTCAATCCGTTGACCAGCAGGCCCTCGCCCAGCAAGTGCGTTCGTGGGGATGGGTGGTGCATCGGACCCGGAACCAGGGCGGTCGACTGGACGCAAACGGGGTAGAAGGATGTGAGGTCGACCCGGATGTCGCGATTGTGGCGGTATACGTTCCTCCAGCAACTGACGGAAGCTCTGGCGCCTACCGGGGTGCATTGGACGTATTCAAAGAGACAGAAATCGAACACCGGTCTATCGATCAGGTTAAGGACGTAGCCGAAGAGGCCCGCCGCCTACTTGCCGAGGCTTCCGCATAGCAACTACGAGATCGTGCCAGCTGACCATAGGCCAGGGTCGATCGGGGAGGGCGTGGAAGTACCATCTCCCCGTGGTGCACAGGTGAAGGGGCGGACATGCTCGATTGGTTGCTGGCCGGCGGTACGGTGGTCGACGGGACCGGGAGTCCCGGCTTCCGGGCCGATGTGGGTCTGGAAGGGGACCGGATCGCGGCCGTCGGGTCGGTAGACGGCTCCGAAGCACGGCGGACCGTGGACGTGAGCGGTTGCGTCGTGAGCCCCGGGTTCATCGACGTCCATTCCCATTCCGAGTTCTCCCTCCTGAGAGGGGTCGACGTCGACGCCCGCCTCCGGCAGGGGATCACCACCGACCTGCTGTCGCCGGACGGGTTCGCCTACGCACCCCTGTCACCGGACCGCCTCGCCGAGATGGAGGCCTACCTCGAGGTGTTTAACGGGGCGCCCGAGGAGGGCTGGGAGTGGTCGGGCAATGCGGAGTACCTGGCGATGTTCGACGGCCGGGTCGGCATCAACGTCGTGCCCCAGGTGGGTTTCAACGCGGTGCGGGCGGAGGCGGTCGGTTGGGATCCCCGCCCTGCCGAGCCGGCCGAACTCGACCGCATGCGGGAGCTCACCCGCCTGGGCATGGAGGAGGGCGCCCCGGGCATCCAGGTGGGTCTCGACTACTTCCCGTCCGGGCATGCCACCACCGAGGAGTTGATCGCCGTCGCCGGTGTGGTCGCCGAGTACGGAGGGGTCTACACGTCCCACGTCCGAGGTATCAGGGGCGACACCGAGGGCGGAGTCAAGGAGGCTCTGGTGGTCGGGCGAGAGACCGGTGTGGCGGTCCACATATCGCACCTGTTCGGCTCCGACGAGCTCTACCAGCTGCTAACCGACGCCCGCGACGAGGGTGTCGACGTCACCTTCGACGCCTACCCCTACATGGCCGCCAGCAGCCACCTGGCCTTCTGCCTCCCCAGGTGGGTCGACCGGGGCCCGCCCGCCACCGTCGTGGAGATGCTGGGCGATGCGACGGTCCGATCCCGGCTGGCGACCCACATCGACGAGTTCTTCGAGGCCTACGTGGACCGTCCCGAGAACGCCTTCTTCTCGTCCCTCCCGCCCGGTCCCTACCAGCACCTGGAAGGGCGGCCGCTGACCGACGCGCTCGGGCTGGCCGGGGACACGCTGGCTGAAGCGGTCTGCACCCTGCTGGCCGAGTGCCGGATGCGGGTGCTGATGGTGTACCGGTGGTACGACGAGGCCAAGCTGCGGCGGGCCATGACCCACCCGCTCGGGATGGTCGGCTCCGACGGCCTGTTCCGTGGCAGCTACCCCCACCCGCGGGGCTTCGGCGCCCACGCCCGCGTGCTGGCCCACCTGGTACGCGAGAAGGGCTGGCTCGAGTTGCCCGACGCCATCCGGCGCATGACGTCCATGCCCTCCGAACGCTACGGCCTGGCCGACCGGGGAGTGATCCGCACCGGGGCGGCTGCCGACGTTGCCGTGTTCGACCCGGACCGCATCCAGGACCGGGCCACCTTCGAGAATCCCCGCAATCGGGCGGTGGGCATGGACTACGTCTTCGTCAATGGGCGTCCCGCCATCGAAGCAGGCCACGTGGTGGAGACCACGGCGGGCCGGGTTCTGGGCGCCCGGGTACCTGGCCGAACCTATTCTTAGTCGTTCCCCCGCTGGTGACCTCGCCAAGGATCACCTCAACCTGACCGGGGATAACAGGTCATTGCGCTGGTTGGCTCCGCCCCCCGGATGTTGGGTTGCGGGTGATGGCCTCCGCCTTTCAGTACCCGATGCGTTCGTTCGGCCGAGAGCATGTGACTAGCCGGAAGATCAGATCAATGGACTCAGCCATGAGGAGGCAGGTCCCTTCGCTCCACGACTCGGCACGTATCACTTCTGACGGGACGAGCTATTCGATTTGGAACTCTTAGGTGGTTTGGCAGATCCAGGTCCGGGACCTTTCGGTAACTTCGACACCGAGATTGACTTGTTTGTCGTGTATCCGTCGCGCGCCTGTCTTACCGTTCGCGTCCTGCGCCGTTTGCTTTTCATGAGTCTTCTTCCTCCGACGCCGCTTCCGTGAACTCTAGATACTCGATCTCTTCCCATCTTACGAGGATTCCCGAATTCTGTATCTTTGGATGACCTTCACCATTGGTGAGTATCTCTCCGGTGTCAGGGTCGAGGTGAAGGGTCGCGGCCAGATAGAGATCCTGCGGTTCCGGGTATCCCGAAGCATACGGTCGGCGCCCGTCGACCTCGCCGAAAACGCCGCCTATCCAAATACCAGACTTCAGCTTGCAGCGAACCCCCCTGCGGGTCGGTCTTGGAACAGATGATCCCAAGCGCGGGGTGTCCCGTCGCTCCCGCCTACATGCCGAGCCCACGACCAGTTTTTCTTCCACCCGAACCCCAGCAGGCCACCCGCGACCAAGGGCACGATCGTGTACAGGATTGGGACAGTCCAGAACCACGGGGGTAGGTTTTGCCGGTTGGCAAGACTGTCCCAATAGTTCGCATAGATCCAGTAGAGGGGCCAGGCGGTCATTGACAACAAGACAGCCGACCCGCCCACGAACCTCAGGGCACGGTCCTGCAATCCGATTCCGAACCGACCTGCCCATCGCTCGAAACTCCAGACAAACAGAGCACCCGGAAGAAGGGCTACGAGAACAAGAGTGGCTGCCCCCAAACCTGTCATATCCTGTTACCTCATGGTGTATATTTGAACATCCTATTATCCTAGTAGTTCAACAGAGTTATGTACGATGCCATCCTGTGCAATGAATTAGGCATGATCCTCCGAGTCTCTCCCTGGACTGGACTACGTCCGGGCATCTCCGGGTCGCTCCACGTATCGGTAGCATTCCGAGCCGGTTCAGGTTTGGCGGTCCCTACGCCCCCACCCATCCGTCGGTCACCATGGATTCGGACGACGACTCGAACTTTTCCTTGTGTAGCGGGGACCGGCTGACACGCCTGGCAGTAGTCTGTCTTGAGACATGCCGGGTACAGAGGGAGGTCACTTGTGAGCAGTATGCGTGTTTTGACCGGCCGTCCGATGAGCCGTCGGGCCTTCATACAAAGGACTGCGGCAGCCGGGGTTGGGCTCAGCGCCCTAGGTGCGCTCATGGCCTCCTGCGCCGACGACGACGGGCCGGATCGACCCCTCACACCGGCCTTCTACGACTGGATCCTGTCCCTGTTCCCGACCCAGGCGGTTAGCGACAGTTGGGACCAGGAAGTCAACGTGCAGACCGCACCCGTCGAGGGCTTCGGTATCGAGCGTTTCGTGGCTGAGGGCGAAGAAGGGGAGAGTACCTGGGACATCTACGTCGGGATGACCCCCTTCGTGGAGATGGCTGCTCTTATCGACGCCGGTGTCATCGAGCCGTGGGATCCCTACCTAGCCGACGGCGTGGCCGACACGTGGGTTCCCTCGGTCAGGGCGGAGGCCACCTACGACGGCCAGATATACAGCCATCCCTTCGACAGCAGTATCGTGGCGGCCGGCTGGCACGGAGGTCTGGTGGCGGCGGCGGGGCTCGATCCCGACCACGCCCCGCCGACCTGGGACGAATGGATCGCCTCGGCCCGCCAGGTGATGGACAGCGGGGCGGCTCCGTTCGGCGCCACGTTCGACGCCAACGGTTGGCGTTCGCTGGCCCCGATCGCCCACTCCATCGACATAAACGTGTACACCGACGAAGGCCGCTTCGACTTCACCCACGACGCGGTGATCGAGGCTCTCGAGATCATGAGGCGGCTGATGGAGGTGTCGAACCCGGACGTGCTCGGCCAGGGCGCCACAGACGCGGGAGCCAACGTCACCCCGGACGAGGGTGCCTTCGCCGGTGAGAAGGCCGCCTACTACTTCAAGCACGCCTTCGGGCCGATCAACATGTCGTCGAAGTGGGCGGACCCCAGCCACCTGCGCCTCGGGGCCATCCCGACCGTGCCGGGCGGTTCGGGCGGAACCGTGTTCTGGTCGACCGGCGCGGGTCTGTTCACCTACGGCGGTAACAAGGAGCAGGCAGCCGAATACATGCACTACCTCACCTCCCACGAGGACATCCACCGGGCCGATGTCGGTAACCAGGGTGGGGTGGTAGGCCAGCTCCAGCCTTACCAGACGATCTGGAACGAGTGGCGAGCGAATCCACCGTCCTGGCTGGCGAGTTGGGCGTTCGCGCTGCAGGACCAACTGGGTAGGGCTAGCGCGATCCACACGCATGTGGCCGGAGTCACCCAATTCCAGATCGGTCGGCCACACTGGGAGACGTACCTGACGGGCGAGGTGTCGACCGCCCGCGAGGCACTGCAGGCCGCCAAGGACGCAGTGCTGGCCGAGACGGCCTAGTAGTGGTCTGGCCGCGAAGTGATACGCTGCGGCCTGCTTGCGAGCGACGTCCCTCGCTGTGTTCCGCCTCCTTGATGTACCGCCGTGGGTACGCCTTCGTCGGCGGGCCTTGCGAGGAACGCCGCTGACGGCGCATGCCACACCACAACTCCGCAGCCAGACCACTGGGTCCGTCTGCTCACAGGCGGACCACCGTTGAGTTGATCGCCACCGGTCGGGACAGCCTGAAGAGGTTATCCCGGCCCGGGGGGAGACAAGGCGGCAGACGGTCCGGGGTCATCCCGTTCCTGGTCCCGGCGCTGATCCTGTTCGGCATCTGGCAGCTATACCCGATGCTGCGCGTGGTAGCGCTGGCCTTCACGGACTACGTGGTGATCGGGTCCGCTCGCACGTCGTTCGTGGGGTTCGGCAACTTCGTCGAGGCGTTCGGGGATCCGCTGGTGCGGAGCGGGCTGGCCCGTTCGCTGGTGTTCACGTTGATCTTCCTCCCGGGAGCGATCATCCTTCCGCTGCTAGCGGCGGTGGCCATGACCCGGGTCCGCTCGACCCGCTTGGCCGCGTTCTACCGGGTGGTCCTCCTGGTGCCGGCACTGCTGCCCGGGCCCCTGATATTCATAATGTGGCGCTGGTTGTACAGCCCGGCCATCGGGCCAATCAACTATCTGCTGGTCGACGTGCTGGGGTGGTACACCATCCACACGGTGCCCAACTGGGCCGGGGACCCGATCCTGATCCTCCCGTCAATCGTGGTCATGGAGTGGTGGTGGGGCATCGGGTACCACACCATCTTCTTCCTGGCTGGCTTGGCGGCCATACCGATGAGCACCCTGGAGTCGGCCCGGGTCGACGGTGCCCACGAGGGAAGGGTGTTCTGGCACATCCTGCTGCCCGGGCTGAGGCCGATCATCGCCGTGCTGGTGATTCTGCGGCTGGGTTCGGCCTTCGCCGTGATCGAGGAGTTCCTCATCTACGGCGGGGTCAACCGGGCCCTGCCCACCTATACGTGGACCGTCTACATGTGGGACACCGCCTTCAAGGTCGGGAAGTGGGAGCAAGGCTACGCCTCGGCGGTGGGTTTGATCGGTACGCTGTCGGTGCTGGCCCTGATCGTGCTGATGCTGCGGGTGGGAAGGCTGACGCGCTCATGACGACGACCACGCGGGCGGCGGGCCGCAGCGACCTGCGGGCCCTCCTCGGCCGGGTGGCTACGCACGGATACCTGGTCCTGCTGGTGCTGTTCGTGGCGCTGCCGCTGCTCTGGGTCCTGCTGCTGTCGGTCAAGACCCTGCCGGATGCCTACACCAACCAGATCATCCCGCGTTTCGGCCTGACGCTGGAGCACTACTGGCAGACCTGGGGGGCGATCGCCTCGCTCAGGCGCAACTTCCTCAACAGCGCCATAGTGGCGGTGGGGAGCATCTTCCTGACCGTGGCGGCGGCGAGCCTCGTGGCATACGCGGTCGTGCATCTGCGCTTCCGGGCCAAGGCGGTTGTGATCGTGACGGCCTTCGCCGCACTACTGATCCCGGTGCGCGTCTCCGGCATCATCGGGGTGTGGGCGGTCCAACGGCAGCTCGACCTGCTGGATTCGGTCCTGGGGCTGATCCCGCCGTATTCGACCTTCGGGCTGGCGGTGGGCTTCTTTATCATGAAGAGCACGTTCGAGCTGATACCGAAGGAACTGATGGAAGCGGCGGAAGTGGACGGTGCCTCGCCCCTCTGGCGGTTCTGGCACGTGGGGGTTCCGCTGGCCCGCAACGGGCTGATAGTCGCCGGCCTGACCCAGTTCATCCTGTCGTGGGGCGACTACCTGCTGGCGGTGACCCTCACCACTTCCCTGGAGTCCCGCACCCTGCCGGTGCTGCTCGCCACCGCCACGGGAGGGATGGGCGCCTGGAACTGGCCCTCGATCTCGGCGGTGTTCGTGATGGCTTCCCTGCCGGTACTGATCGTGTTCATCCTGGTGTACCGAAGGTTCATGCAGGGAGTCCTGGAAGGTGGACTACGGGGATAGGAGGATGCTCAAAAAGCCCGTACAAGGGGGTTCGCATGCTGGTCAGCAACCCGCAGAACAGGGGACTTCCCTGAGTGCGAACCCCGCTGGATCCGTTTTTGAGCACCCTCCAGGTGGTCTGTCTGTGAAATGGCGGTGTGGCATGCGCCGGCAGCGGCGTTCCTCGCAAGGCCCGTCGACGAAGGCGTACCCGCAGCGGTACGTCGAGGAGGCGGAACGCAGCGAGGGGCGTCGCTGGCAAGCAGGACGCAGCGAATCATTTTGCAGACAGACCACTAGAACGAGGAAGGAAAAGACATGAATGCACCCGCCGGCCCCAAGATGCTCATCGGCTACGACGTGGAGTCCTGCGCCATCGGGGAGAGCCTGAGCCGTATCAAGGATCCGGCCAACCAGCTCTACCAGGCGATGGACTCGAGATCGATCGAGGAAGGATGCCGTCGCATCGTGTCGCTGCACCAGGATCTGGGAGTGTCGGGAACCGTGTTCGCCTGCGGCAAGACGGTGCTCCACTCCCTTCCGACCTTCGAGAAGCTGGTCGACGATGAACTGATCGACATCCAGCAGCACACCTACAGCCACGTGCTCTTCAAGGAGGACGTGCAGTTGGGAGCGACCTTCCCGGCTTCTCCCACACCCGCGCTCCAGTTCGAGGTGCGCATGGCGTCGACGGTGCTGCGCGAGTACCTGGGCATCGAGTGCATCGGGCTGCGCACCCCCCACGGCTATGCCTTCGGCCTTTCGGACCGCCGCGACCTCCTGGATGTGATCCGGTCCGAAGGCATACGCTTCGTGAGTTCCTGGGGGCGGGACGACGAGGGGAACTCCCCGGCCCCGCTCACCAACCAGCCCCACTGGTACGACGAGGGCGGAGTGCTGGAGACGCCGTTCCAGCACTGGATGGACGTGGCGTGGTTCGAGCTGAAGGGCCTGACCGCTCACGACGAGTTCACCAAGGTGCTGCGCGAGGCAGTGGACTGGATAGTCGACAACGAGGCGGTCTACGGGACCTGCTTCCACGACTGGGGGTTGCTGCGCTACCAGTCGGAGGAGTCCGGGTGGCTGCGTGACCTGTTCGAGTACGCGTTGGAAAGCGGGGTGGAGGTGATGAGCTACACGGACTACTACCGTCAGGCCATCGACGAGACGGCTCGGGGAGGTTGACGGGATGCTGATGGAAGGGATCATCACACCGGTGGTCACCCCGTTCCACGCCGACGGGAGCATCGACCGCCACTCCTTCGGCGAGATGCTTGAACATCTCATCAGCGCCGGCGTGCACGCCGTTATCGTCGGGGGCAGCACCGGCGAGTTCTACGCCCAGACCCTCGCCGAGCGGGTCGAGATGATGGAGTTCGGCGTCGACGCGGTCCGCCGGCGGATACCCGTGATGGCGGGGGTGTCGGCCAGCCGCACCGAGGACTCGATCATGCTCGCCACCGCGGCCCGCGACCTCGGACTGGACGGCCTGCTGGTGGGTTCGCCCCCTTACGCGGCGCCCACCGAGAAGGAGAACGCCCTGCACGCCCTGCGGATCGACCGGGCGGCCGGGCTCCCGATCATGCTCTACAACTACCCCCACCGGACTGGCTCGGACATGGGACCCGAATACTTGAGCAGGGTGAGCCGCTCGCCCCGCTTCCGGGCGATCAAGGAGAGTTCCGGTGACATAGACCGGCTCCACCTGCTGGCGCGCGAGTTCCCGCATCTCACCATCGCCTGCGGGGCCGACGACCAGGCCCTGGAGTTCTTCGTTTGGGGAGCCCGGTCATGGGTTTGCGCCGGCTCCAACTTCCTGGCGGCCGAGCACATCGCCCTCTACGAGGCATGTGCCGTCAAGGGTGACTTCGAGTTGGGCAGGCGGATCATGAAGGCCATGCTCCCCCTGATGACCACCCTCGAGAGGGGAGGCAAGTTCGTCCAGGGGGTCAAGTTCGGCGCTCGCCTGGCCGGTCTGCCCGCCGGGGTGCCCCGCCAACCCCTCCGTTCCCTCACCAAGGAGGAGAAGCGGGAGCTCGAGCGGGTCATCCGTACGCTGCGGACCGCGGTGCGCAGCCTTCTCGAAGCGGGGTCCGCCCATGCTTGACCTGCTGACCAGGGACGAGTACGCGGCGCTGTCGTCGGCGATGATCCTGCCCGCCAACTCGTTCATCGACGGCAAGTTCCGCCCGGCCCTGTCGGGCGCGACCTTCATATCCGCCAACCCGGCGACGGGAGAGCCGCTCGCCGAGGTGGCCGCCTGCGGTGCCGAGGACGTGGACCTGGCGGTTGGCAAGGCGCGCAAGGCCTTCGACGACGGGCGGTGGTCCAAGGTGGCGCCGGCGGATCGCAAAGAGGTCCTCATCCGGCTGGTGAAGCTGATGACCCGCAACCGGCGTGAACTCGCGGTGATGGAGAGCATCGAGTCCGGCAAACCCATCCGGGACTGCGACTCCATCGACGTTCCCGAGGCCATCGACACCATCAAGTGGCACGCCGAACTCATCGACAAGGTCTACGACCGCTCGGCTCCGGTCGGCGACGACGCCATGGCGATCATCGTGCGGGAGCCGGTCGGCGTGGTCGGCGCCGTTCTCCCGTGGAACTTCCCGCTGCTAATCGCGGCGTGGAAGATCGGCCCGGCCCTGGCCGCCGGGAACTCCGTTGTCCTGAAGCCCTCCAAGCAGAGCTCCCTCACCGCCCTGCGTCTAGCAGAACTGGCGATGGAGGCCGGCCTTCCGGACGGCGTCCTCAACGTGGTCACCGGCACCGGCCCGGGTGTTGGCGAGCCGCTGGGAAGGCACATGGACGTGGACATGGTCACCTTCACCGGCTCCACCGAGACGGGCCGCAGGTTCCTGCGCTACTCGGCGGACTCCAACCTCAAGAAGGTGACCCTCGAGTGCGGCGGCAAGAACCCGTTCGTGGTGCTGGAGGGGGCCGAGGACCTGGACATGGTGGCCGAGCACTTCGTGACCGGTGCCTTCTGGAACATGGGGGAGAACTGCTCGGCCTCGTCCCGGCTGATCGTCCACCAGGCCGTGCGGGACGAACTGCTCGACCGGGTGGTGGCCCGGGCGGCGGACTGGAGGACCGGGGACCCGCTCGATCCCGTCAACCAACTCGGTCCGCTGGTGGACGAACCCCACCACCGCAAGGTCTGCTCCTACCTGAGGGCGGGCAGCGACGAAGGAGCGGACGTGCTGCTAGGCGGTCAGCCGCTGGGAGGCCTGTACGTGGAGCCGACCATCTTCGACGTGAACGACACCGGCTCCGTACTTGTCACCGACGAGATCTTCGGCCCGGTGGCGGCGGTCACGACTGTGAGTAGCAACGACACCGCCATCAGGATGGCCAACGACACCCCCTACGGCCTGGCCGCGTCGGTGTTCTCCGGGAACATACGGGAAGCGCTGCGAGGGGCGCGGGCCATCCGGGCTGGCACGGTCACCGTCAACTGCTACGGCGAGGGCGACATCTCCACGCCCTTCGGCGGCTACAAGGAGTCCGGGTTCGGCGGCCGGGACAACTCCGTGTACGCCCACGAGCAGTACACGGAGTTGAAGACCATCTGGATCGATCTCAGCGACCGAGTCTTGGAGGAATCGATCGATTAGCTTGTGGCTTGTGGCTTGTGGCTTGTGGCTTGTGCTAGCGGAGCACCGCGATCACGAGACCGGCAGCAGAAGCGATCGATGCGACGATGAGTGCGGCTAGCCACAGGGTCTGGCGGAACGCGGCCCGTTCCGCTTGGTGCACCGCTTCGATCATACGACTGAACGCCTGCGCGTTCTCGGCCTGAACTTCAGCCTTCAGCCGCCCGGTCTGCGATTTTGTGTAGCCCTCCGTAGCGTTGACCATCGATGAGATCCCTCCTCTGACCGGAAGGCTATTGTAATACCGTCTTGTTGCCAGCGGGAGATGACACGGGGCTGGTCGGTACTGTCACCCGGCTCCCATCACATACATCGTCCGATACGGACGACCGACCAGAAGGTAGTTGTTGCATGCCGACGATGTTGAACAGGGCCAAGTCGGGCTGCGGTCTCGATACGACGGTGGCGCCTACTTCAAGTGCCCCCCGGACCGGGTATGGCCTGGCCGGGCTGGACGCTGCGACCCAGCGCGGCGTAGTGGCCGTGGTCGTGGACCAGGTAGTAGCCCGAGCGGATGTCCTCACGTTCAGACAGGCAGAAGTTCCTCGCCCAGAAGACCGGCCTCGGCGGCGGTTACGAGCCTATGGGTAGAAAATCCGGCTCGGATAGCGGCTCGAAGTTGTCTGGCCACGGGGCTGTCAGACGGCAGATAAGGCGCATATTCGGTGCCACGTCAGGGGGGTTGACGCGCTCGGCGGTGATGGAGACAGCCTGCTCGCTGGCGAGATCGCGGAGCTCGTGGACCGTGTCGACCAGGTAGTCCGGTACCCAGCCCACACACGTGCCCTCCGGGATAGCGATGAGGATCGCTCGCGGATTCACCTCGTTGTTGGGTTCGTCCACCAGGGTAAGGACATCGCCGGACCGCAATGCGGTCACAGCGTCTGGAGCGCCCTCGCGGTGGCGGATCCCGCGGGCGAAGAACGAAGTGGTGAGGTTGGCGTCTTCGGTGCGGGTTGGTGGGGCGAACAACTCGATGCGGTCGGTCAGCTTCCGGCCTTGGCTGTTGGCCATGACCACGAAGGGGTCGGTATCGATGTCCAAGCCCAGTTTCCTGACATACTCCTTGTAGTCCGGGCGGCGGCGTGACATTTGGCGGTTACGAAACACGGGGAACAGATCCTCGCTCTCATAGACCCGGTGAAGATCAGGCAGGCCCGGCAGAGGCGGGAAGCTCTCCCCCAAGGATTCGGAGCGTTTTAGGTAGACGAAACGGTAGGACTCCGAGCCGTTCGATACGCGTTGGGTGAGCAAGCCCACAGGATGGATCAAACCCTCCGGGTGGCGCCAAGTGACATACAGTTTGGATTCGGTAGGCTCGGTAATGCGCCTCTCCACCATGGTGACAGGTGTTGCCTTCAGCCTAGCGAGCATCGGAAGCGGTCAGCCGCGCCCAGTTGCGACGCATAACCCGTTCGGCGAACCCCCGAGCGGGTGTCGACATCCGATGCTCCGGGATCGCCCGGATTGGCGCCACCAAGTCGTCTATCCGGTGAGGTTGGTCGAGCCAGTGGGCCGCAGCGTCTTCGCCGTCAAGCATCCGGGCTTCGGCCACAGCATCGATCGGATGCGGTTTGCAGGCGAACTTCGTCTTGGCCCGGTCGGCGAACGCCTCGGGTGTGCGGTTGTGATCTTTGGTCGACGTGCGTTCCAGCCTTTCCGAGTCGCTCAGCTGGAATCCGAGACTCGATGCATGATCGAAGGTCGGGGCCAGAAAGCGGCCGGACTCCGATCTGACAACGGTCCAGTTCGCCGCATGGCGGTCGGTGTTGCCGATGAGAGCGTCCAGTACCAGGTACCCGACGAACACCTCCCAGGTCGATAGATGGGGCAACGCGTTTGTAGGAGGTCCGCAGTCCTCCAGAGCCCGATGGATGGCCTCAAGCGTATATGACCTTCGGTCCCTGGCCACGGAGACCCCTTGCTCGGCAAGCAACTCATCGCCGTGAACCAGTTCTTCTGTGTTCCTTTCGCAAACAGAACGACATATCGTTCCGTACACGTACTCTTCGCCCTTGCGGGCGACACAGAGCTCGACCTCGGCTGCCGGCAGGCCCAACACGCCAGCTACACCGCAGGCGATCCGCTCAGCCCAGTCGTAGCCCACACGGTACCTCGAGCCGTCTTTCGCGGTGTTGAACTCCCTGGCATCTTTCATCAGCCAGTGCGCTTCGGTGTCCGGCTCCATCAGCCAGCGCTTCGGCTTGGTTCCCATCTTCTCTTCCCCGGACAATCTCCATTCGCTGACATCGATCTCGACGTACCGGGGTGACTGCTTGCTCAAACCTTCATCCATCACCACTGGAGCGTAACCAACCGAATAACAACACCGAGGCCGACCACCTGACCGCTGGCGATGCCAGAAACCGGCTCTGGATCGAATTTCGGCCGGTCAGTGCCATACGGCAGAGGGCTAAGGACGGACTAGCTGAGGGCGTGCCCTGTTGGTCGACGGCCTGAGGCCCAGGCAGTTTTTGGTTTGGTTCGGCCCTTCCCGGCTCATGGCCTGCAGTTTCGCAGGCCGTGGAGTACTCAGAGAGATCACGATTCACGAATCACCTGTTACGGACAACGCTCAGCCGGCAACTGACGGACGACCGACTAGAAGATCGTCGTGGCAGTGCCTACGACGTTGTAGTCGTCGTCGACGACGAGCAGGACCCTCCACTTGTCGAGCGTGGTGCAGGGATGCGAGATGCCTACCCTGACCGCGGTGCCCACGGGGAGCTCGGCGGGGTTGTCCGGTCGTACGAAGGCGTGCTGATCGTTCAACTCGACGATGGGAAGCGGTCCGCTCCCGTCGTCGGGGAGAGGATCGATGACCGAGGGGGAGCCTTCGTCGAAGCCTATGTCCCGCCGTCCGACGTTGAGTAGGGAAAGGTCGGCCTGCGGCCGCGACACGACGGTGGCGCCCACCTCGAGGGCGCCTTCGAACGGGGTGTAGGCCCAGCCGGGCTGGACGCTGGGCCCGACCGCGGCGTAGTGGCCATGGTCGTGGACCAGGTAGCAGCCCGAGCGGATGACCAGCCGGTAGGAGTCGATCGGGGCGAGTTCGTGCTGTATGTACTCGGTGACGATCTCGAAGATCTCCGATCCTCCGATGCTGAGCACCGGTGGATGGTCGGCGGCGAAGATCCCCGCCTCGTGGAAGTCGCGGAAGGTGCCGATGACCGAGCCGAGGTAGGAGTTGACCGACGCCAGGCTCTCCGGGGAGCGGTCCTCCCCGGCGGGGCCTTCGTACGCTCCTATCCCGCCGACCACCGCGGTGCCGGTCTGGCGGATCTCGCGCGCCACGGCTTCGGCTTCGGCCCGGCTGCGGCATCCCGTGCGGCCGTTCGGTACTCCGATGTCGATCAGGAACCGCAGGCCGATGGGTTCCACTCCGGTGCTGTCGATGGCGGCCCGGTAAGCCCTGACCACCGCCACCGAGTCGACGAAGCTGTACACCTCCGTGCCGGGCTGTCCCGCCAGGCGGACCAGGCTCTCCAGCGCCACGGGATCGGCCGCCTCGTTGGCGAGCAGGATCCGGCGGATCCCGAAGCGGTGGGCGGTCACGGCCTGGTGGGGCAGCGCCACGGTGAGCGCCCAGGTTCCGTTCTCGAACTGGAGCCTCCACAGGGCCGGCGCCATGGTCGTCTTGCCGTGCGGGGCGAGCAGGACCCCGTTGTCGGCGCACCAGCGGCCCATCACCTCGGCGTTGTGATGCAGGGCGCCCTGCCTGAGCATGGCGAACGGGGTGGGTAGATCCCGCAGCGCGTTCAAGCCTGCTGCGGCGAGTCCGGCGGGTGTCCAGGGGCTTCCGTCAGGTTCGGGAGGGAGCCCCTTCAGCCCGGATGGCAGGGGGATGCGGTCCAGTGATCGGAGCGCCTCCTCCATCACTTCGTAGTCGATTCCGGCTGGTTGTGGCATCGTTTCTCCTCGGCGATGGTCCGAGTGCCCGTGCTACGGTCATGCTACAGCGTCGATTCGACGGGTCCCGGACGCGGCGGCTGACGGGACGTGATGCCCGCTCCCGACAGGCAGGGTCTTGATCGAAATGCTCACCATCCAACCCGACGACCTCAAGTTCGACTACAGCCCGGTCCACGAGCCGGTGGCGACCATCCGTCCAGGCGAGCGGGCGTTGGTCCGCACGGTGGACTGCTTCACGGGGAGGTTCCAGGTCCCCGAAGGTTTCACCGAGGAGAACGTGCGCTGGACCCACGAGTACCTCGACGGGGTGACCGGACCCATCGCCGTCGAAGGTGTACAGGCGGGCGACACCATCGCGGTGACCCTGCACTCGGTCGAGCCGAACAGCGTCGGGTCGGTGGTGCTGAGCCGCTGCGAAGCGCACTCGGTGTACGACTGGTGGGAGGAGGAGTTCGCTTGCGACGGGCTGGTCATCGACGGCGACACCATCGACGTGTTCGGGATCAGCCTGCCGATCGCCCCGGTGGTCGGCTGTATCGCGGTGGCTCCGGGCCGCGAGTCGGTGCTCAGCATCAAGCAGGGCCGCTACGGGGGCAACCTCGACTGCGACCTGATAAGGGAGGGTGCCACCGTCCTTCTCGGCGCGGAAGTGGATGGCGCCAACCTGTACCTCGGTGACAGCAAGGCCGTACTCGGGCGGGGCGAAGTGTGCCAACCGCCGGAGATCGGGACCGACGTCGTGATCAGCGTCGAGGTCGTAGAAGCGATCGACGGCCACGATCTGGTAGGGCCCCGGCTGGTTGCCGAGGACACCATCGCCTCGATCGTCTCCTACACCAGCCTGGTGGAAGCAGGCCGGATGGCCTTCAAGGACCTGCTCAACTGGCTGGACGGCACTTCCGAGATGTCCCGCCCCGAGCTGGGCGTTTTCATGGCTTCCGTTGCCCACCTCGGGGTCTGCCAGGTGTCGAACAGCCTGTACACGGCCCACTGCGAGATCCCGCGCCGATACGTGGAGGCGCTGGACGCGGATCTAGGACTGTCCTGACCGACACCTGGTAGCCATGGCCGGTAGTCTCCTGACCATGGAGGCGCAGACGGTTCTCGGGCCGGTGCCGGCGGATCAACTCGGACCGACGCTCATGCACGAGCACGTTCTCGTCGACCTCACCTGCTACTGGAGCGAGCCGGACGATCCCGCCGACCGCGAGTTGGCCCGGGTCAAGGTGGCCGAGGTGAGCCGCTACACGATCCTCGGCACCCCCGTGGGGCGCACCACGATGATGATCCTCGACAACCTGGTGTGCGACGACGTGGGGATGGCCGCCACGGAACTCCGCCACTTCGGGAACGCCGGAGGAGGGACCATCGTGGATCTGACCATGGACGGGATCGGCACCGGTCCCCGGCGGCAGCGCGACGTCCTGGGGGTGCGGGAGGTGTCGGACCGGTCCGGGGTCCACATCGTGGCCGGGACCGGCTACTACGTCCACCTCTCCCATCCGGAGCATGTGGCCTCGTCGCGTGTCGCCGAACTCGCCGCCTGGATGGTGACCGAACTCGAGGAGGGCATCGCGGGTACCGGGGTGAAGGCGGGGATAATCGGGGAGATCGGCCTGTCGGCGGAGCCCCATCCCGACGAGCTCAAGGTGCTGGAGGCAGCGGCCATCGCCTCGCTGGAGACCGGGTTCACGATCAACCTGCACATTGAGCCGGGTTCTCCCACCGGGCATCATGCCGCCCGGCGGTTGCTCGATCGATCCGTCCCGCCCGGGCGCGTGGTGGTCGGACATGTGGACGGCTTCATCGACCGGGACTACCTGTACACCCTCCTGTCGCTGGGAGTCACGATCGAGTTCGAGGGTTTCCACCTGGACGGATGGCAGGGAGGGCGGTTCGGTTTCGACAGCGCCACCGACGCGGAGCGGATCGAGGTGATCGCCCGCCTCGTGGAGCAGGGCTACGCACCGCAGATCGTTCTGGCACAGGATCTGTGCACCAAGCAGATGTACCGGCGCTACGGCGGTGTGGGCTACGACTTCGTACCCGCCGGCGTGGTGCCCCGCCTGCAAGACGCGGGCGTTCCCCCCTCCGCCATCGACACCATGCTGATCCACAACCCCGCCAGACTCCTCGCGCGCTAGGTGTGTCAGTCGCTTCGGGCAAGCTTGTAGAAAGGGCTGCTGCGCCGGGTCAGCGCTAGGGCCCGGTGTAGCTTGATCGGGCCGGTCGATGTGGCAGCATTCACAACCGGGCTTCCGTCGCTCGGAAGAAGGACGCCGCACAGCGGATTGACAACGGTTCGGCCACCGGCGGCCGTGCAGATCGGAGCCCGGGTATGAAACGGCCAGTGAAGGATCGTAGCCTTGACGACTCCGCGACGGGGACTCCTGTTCCACTTCACACACATGGCCAATCTCTCGTCGATTGTCACAGAGGGTCTTTACTGTGACAGCGATATGACAGATAGTCAGCAATCGGTGCGAGAGATCGGTCATCGTGACATCAAGGCCCAGCGACGCGTACGTTCGGTTCCATTACCGCCGGGCGGCGTCGTGGCGGACTACGTACCCTTCTACTTCGCAGCGCGTTCGCCCATGCTCTACGTGATCTCCAGGGGTTCTGTGCCGACGTACACCGCAGGGCAGGAGGAGCTGGTGTATCTGGTCACGAGCGTGGAGGCTGTCAGCGCTCATGGGGTTGGGTTCGTCTTCACCGACCGCAATGCTGCACTTAGCTATGCGCGGTACGGCAACGATCCTGAGGTGCTTGATGATTGTGTTGACTGGGATCTGATGCAAGCACGTATGTGGGCCGACACTCCAGAGGAGCCTGATCGCAAGGAAAGGCGGATGGCAGAGTTCCTTGCGCATCGTCATGTTCCATGGGCGCTGATCATCGCGGTTGTGGCAAAGAACGAACAGGTAGCTGAGCAGGCGCATACCTTACTTGATAGTCTGGGGGAGACGACCCCCGTCCGCGTGAAGTCTGGGTGGTACTTCTGATGACGCGGTTCAGATATGTAACTGGGAACCTGCTTAAGGCCGATGTTGACGCTCTCGTCAATACGGTCAACACGGTCGGTGTCATGGGTAAGGGTCTCGCCCTCCAATTCAAGAACGCCTTCCCAGCGAACTTCAAGGCGTACTCGAAGGCATGCAAGGACGGGGATGTGAGGCTCGGGAGGGTCTTCATCTTCGACAACGGTCAACTAATTCGGCCACGGTGGATTCTCAACTTCCCAACGAAGGGCCACTGGCGAGCGCGCTCTCGTCTCTCGAATGTGTCAGCGGGCCTCGATGACCTTAGAAGCGTTGTCGAGGGACTGCGCGTTGAGTCGATCGCTGTTCCACCACTTGGCTGTGGTAATGGTGGGCTGAGCTGGGCTAACGTACGACCGCTGATCGAAGAGAAGTTGGATGGTCTGGGGATCGATGTTGATCTCTACCTGCCTATCGGCTCACCGCCCGCCGCGGAAATGGTGATCTCGACCCCGCGTCCCGATCTAACCCCTCCGAGGGCAGCCCTAGTCGAGATGGTTCACCGCTACTCGAATCTGGCGTTTGGTACCTCATTGGTTGAAGTCCAGAAACTCATGTACTTCCTCCAAGCAGCGGGTGAACCATTACGGCTGCGATACAAGGCGCATCTCTACGGGCCCTATGCAGACAACCTCCGTCACGTACTGAAGCTACTTGAGGGGCACTACCTGCGGGGATTCGGAGATGGATCCCAGAGTGTACCGGCGGCCGAACCGATTCGTGTCCTTCCGGACGCTCCTCGGGAAGCGCTGTCGGTTCTCTCTCAGGAGAGTGAGCTTGTAGGACGGGTGGAACGTGTTCTGGAGCTTGTCCGGGGCTACGAGTCATCCTACGGACTCGAACTACTAGCAAGCGTTCACTGGTTAGCTACTCGTGATGAACGGTGCGACTCGCTCGATCACGTTATCAAGCATGTTCACTCGTGGAGTACTAGAAAGAACCGTATGTTCACCGAAGGCCATATCAGAATGGCATGGACACACCTTCAAGCGCATGGATGGCTGACCCGCACACCTGCCTGAGTACTGAAGACAAGGCTGCGCAGCTAAGCCTGGTCAACGCCGGGGTGCCCCTTCGATCGCACGTGGGATGAGTGAACAACTCTCCGGGCTCTTCGGGACGAACAATGTGTCTCGGACGTGTGCCTGGTTTCGTGTCGCTAGAAGCGTCACGAATCTACCGGCGCTACGGAGGCGTCGGCTACGACTTCGTACCCGCGGGGTGGTGCCCCGCCGGCGAGACGCCGGCGTTCGCGCTTCGGCTATCGACACCATGCTCATCCGTAACCCCGCCAGACTCCTGGTCCGCTGACGGTTCACGGTCACAACCCTTATAGCTGCTGTAGTAGTCGCCTCCATAGCTGAAAACGGTCACCCCGTGAGCTACACGGTCCTTGATGGGGTGCTTCCGAACTGATGCAAACGACGACCTTCGATCGGGTACGTCCAGCTGCCAAAGCGGCGTGTGCTAACCGTGAACGGTGGAGATGTGCCGGGAAAGCACCGCCATGGCTCCAGGCCGCCCCGTTTGATCGACCCTTGGTTGGAATGGCCCCAAAGTTCGATGCTGTCAATATCGCGTTACCGGTGACGACATATCCGAGAGGCATACACAAGTTTTTGGGGTCATTCCGGGACCAGCTAGCGATGCCGACCGTATACTCGATTTCGTGTCCCTTGAGGCGTCACGAAGATTGGAGGACGCTATGACAGACCACCGGAACCGACGATCCAGACACCGCGGAAGGGGACGATTCTCCGGCCCGGTCTCCATTATGGCGCTGCTACTGGCGCTAGCGCTGGTAGCAGCGGCGTGCGGCGGCGAAGAGGACACGACAGCCGCAGACGAAGCGGCCGCTGCGCAGGCCCAAGCGGCCGCTGCGCAGGCAGCCGCGAGCGCGGCCCAGGCAGATGCCGAGGCGGCCGCGGCGGCGCTGGCCCAGGCACAAGCCGATCTGGAAGCTGCCCAGGCGGCCGCCGCCGAAGCCATGGAGGGTGATGAGGCCGCCCAGGCCGAGATGTCCGACAGGCTCGCAGAAGCCGAGGCAGCTCTGGAGGCCGCCGAGATGGCCGCCGAGGTAGCACTGGAGGCCGCCGAGGCCGCCGAAGCAGCCGCGGCGACCGCCGCCGAATCGATGGAGGAGGAGGCTCCCACCACCACCGAGGCGATGATGGAGGAGGAGATGGGCACGGTCACCATCGCGGTGCCCACCGATATCGCCACCTTCGATCCCAACGGTGTGACAGGGGTCCGCGACCTCGACATGTACATCAACCTGTATTCCGGCCTGACCCGTCACAGCGTGATCCCGTCGGCGTTCGTCGACGGCCACTACGAGTGGGATCGGGTGGAGGTCGACCCCAACCTGGCCGAATCGATCGAGATCTCGGACGATGGCACGGTCTACACCTTCAAGATCAGGCAAGGCCTCAGTTTCCCGAGCGGGAACCCCCTGACCGCCAAGGACTTCCACTACTCGTGGGAGCGGGGTCTGGCCCACACCGGCAGCATTACGGACTTCGAGCTCGGCGTGATCGAGGTATCCGACATGAACCAGGTCGAGGTGGTCGACGACTACACCTTGCAGGTGACCCTGCCGCGGCCCAACCCCAGGGTGCTGCGGGTGCTCTCCCTGTCGGTCATGTCGGCCGTCGACTCCGAACTGCTGAAGTCGCAGGCCACGGACGACGACCCCTGGGCCGATGACTACGCCCGGAACAACCCGGCCGGGTACGGCCCGTACGTGCTGGTGGAGCGGGAAGTCGGTACCCGGATGGTGTTCGAGCCCAACCCCGACTGGTGGGACGCCGAATCGGCCGGCCGGTCGAGGATCGTCTACCAGGTGGTGCCCGAAGAGGCTCAGCGGCTGCTGCTGGTCCAGCAGGGCGCAATCGACCTGGCCTACGCCATGTCGGCCCGGACCGCCCAGCGAGCCGGCGACGACGTGCAGGTCCTGGACTTCCCGACCTTCGCCCAGCGGTACCTGGGTCTGAACCAGACCAAGGCTCCGTACAACATCCTGGAGGTGCGCCAGGCGATCGCCTACGCGATCGACTACGAGCGGATCATCGCCGAGGTCTACTTCGGTAGCTCCCAGCGCTTGCTCTCGCCCTTCCCGACCGGGCACGAAGGTTGGAGAGACTCCTGGCCGTACAGCCCGGACATAGAGAAGGCCAAGGCGCTACTGGCCGAGGCTGGCTATCCGGACGGGTTCGACGCCGAGATGCTCGTCTACGGCGACCTGCCCGAGATCGAGGCGTCCACGGTGCTGATCCAGAGCGACCTGGCCCAGATCGGGATCAACCTCGGGGCCCGCAGCGTGACCGGAGCGGAGTTCTTCGGGCTGGTCACTCCGGGGACGGACGACTTCGATATGGCGATCATCCCCTGCACGCCCTGGTTACCCGAGGTGTGGTACACATCGAACCTGCTGCTCCACTCGGGTACGACGTGTTCGATCACCTACAACAATCCCGTGGTGGACGCGCTGGTCCAGGACATGAAAGCGGCGGCCACGACCGAGGAAGCGATCCCTCCGGCCCAGCAGGCGCAGGAACTGTGGGAGCAGGACATCGGGTTCATCCCGATCGCCCAGCCGAACCAGGTCCAGATCCTGAGCAAGGACTTGGTTGGCTTCCTGCTGACCAACGAGGACGAGTCGGTGTACTTCGCCTACCTCGAAAAGACATAGGACACATGCACGTATGGAACGGGTCCGGGCTCCAGTCCGGGCCCGTTCCTCAATCGCAAGCGAGTATCTGTCTGTCGAAGGCCGTCCGGACCGGCCCCGCACCGAGGGTGCACATGGCAGCCGGAACGCGGCGCGGAGTCGTCCGTGCGGGCGCTAGGTTCTAGCCGATGAGGAACCTGGGTGTCTTCATAGGAAGACGGTTGCTGATCACCGTCCCCATGTTGTTGATCGTCAGCATCCTCACCTTCGTGATCCTGCGGATGTTGCCGTCCGATCCTGTGGCGATGATCGTCGGGATCAATCGCACGCCCGAACGGGTCGAGTTCGTCACCGCCCAGTTGGGTCTCGACAAGCCGCTGGTGGAGCAGTTCGTGATCTGGATGGGGAACGTGCTGCAGGGCGACCTCGGGACCGCCTGGCACACCGGCCAGGCGGTCACCACCGACCTTGCCGCGCGGATACCCGCATCTGTCGAACTGGCCTTCCTGGCCCTGCTCATCGGGGTGCCGGGCGGCGTAGCCACCGGGGTCATAGCGGCCCGTTACCGGGATCGCTTCGCTGACTTCGGGCTGCGCTTCTCGTCGCTGCTGGCCATCGCCACACCTGAGTTCCTGTTCGGGATATTCGCCATCTGGCTGTTCTTCGCCGTGTTGAACTGGGCGCCGGCTCCCCTGGGGAGGATCGAGTTCGGGATCTCGCCGCCGGAGGCCATCACGGGCCTCTACATCGTCGACAGCGTGCTGACCCGAAACACCGAGGCGCTGGTCTCGTCGCTCCGTTCGATCGCGTTGCCCGCCATCAGCTTGGGGGTCATCCTCGCCGGAGGCTTCCAGCGCTTCACCCGGGCGACGATGGTCGAGTCCTTGAGTTCGGATGCGGTTCTCTCGTCGCGGGGCCACGGGTTGCCCAACCGGCTCGTGTTCTACAAGTACTCGCTGAAGCAAGCCCTGCTGGTGGTGGTTCCGGTCTTCGGCATAGTGGTGGCCTACGCCATCGGCGGTCTGGTGGCCGTTGAGAGGATCTTCTCGTGGCCGGGGGTGGGTCGGTACGCGCTGGAGGCGGTCAGCAGGGCCGACCTGAACGCCGTGCAGGGTTTCATTCTCTTCTCCGTGGTGCTCTACGTCGCCCTGAACCTCTTTGTCGACATAGTCCAAGCCATCATCGACCCCAGGATCGAGTACCGGTGACGGCCATTGCATCCGCGCAGGAGAGGACCGGTCCGGCTGTTCGGCTGAAGCGGATATGGCGGTACCCGTCGCTGGTCGTCGGGCTCGTTTTGTTCTCCCCGATCCTGCTGGGTTCGATCATCGTGCCCTTCATCAGTCCTCATGGTCCGACCGAGTCGGTGGCCGGCCGCCAGTTGCTTCCGCCAAGCTCCGAACACCTTTTCGGCACCGACCTGTTCGGCATGGACATCTTCACCCGCGTCTTCGCCGGCGGGCGCTACGACCTCGGAGTGGCGTTCGTGGCCGCGCTGATCGGCATGAGCGTGGGGGTGATCATCGGCGGCTTCTCCGGATACATCGGCGGTCGAGTCGACGAGTTGGTCAGCCGGGTGATCGAGGCCCTCCAGGCGTTTCCCCCGTTCATCATCGCCCTGGCGTTCGTGGCGGTGCTGGGCAACTCGGTGGTGGTCCTGACCGGGGTCATCGCCCTCATACAGCTCACCTACTACGTGCGGACCATGCGGGCCCAGGCTTTCTCGATCCGTGAACGGGCCTTCGTGGAGAGCGCCCGGGCCATAGGGCTCCGTACCCCCGCCATCGTATTCCGCCATATCATTCCCAACGGGGTCCGGCCGCTGATCATCCAGCTGATGATCAACGTGGGCGGCGCAATCCTGATCATCTCGCTGCTCGGTTTCCTCGGGCTCGGCGCCCAGGTGCCCACTCCCGAGTGGGGCTCGATGATCTCGATCGGCTTCGAGACGGTCGTCACGGGTGAGTGGTGGGTGTGGGCCTTCCCCGGCGCGGCGGTCATCATCACGGTCATCTCGCTCAACCTGATCGGCGACGGCCTGCGCGACGTGCTCGATCCCCGGCAGGGCGGCTAGCGCCATGCCGCTCCTCTCCATCCGGGATCTCGATATCGAACTGCGGCACCAGGAGCGCTTCGGATACGCGGTGCGGGACCTGACGCTCGACATCGAGGCCGGTGAGATCGTGGGGCTGGTGGGCGAGTCGGGTTCCGGCAAGAGCCTGACCGCCCGGGCGGTGATGGGGCTGCTGCCGAGCGCCGCGTCGGCGGGCAGGGGCCAGATCATCTTCGACGGGGTGGACCTGCTGACCCTCGACGAGGACGAGATGGAACAGGTGCGGGGACGCCGGATCGGCATCATGTTCCAGAACCCCCGCGAGAGCCTTAACCCGGTCTTCACGATCGGGGACCAGTTACGGACCATCTACCGGAAGATCCGGGGCCGCGACCGGCGTGACGCCCGGGAGGAGGCGCGCCGGATGCTGCTGTCGCTGGGCCTGCGCGAGGTGGATCGCGTCCTGGCCAGCTACCCCCACCAGCTCAGCGGCGGCATGGCCCAGCGGGCCCTCCTCGCCCTGACGCTGGCATGCGACCCGGAACTGCTGATCGCCGACGAGCCGGCCACCGGCCTGGACGCGGCTACCCAGACCCGTCTCTTCGTCGAGATCGGCCGGGTCATCAAGGAGACCGGCAAGACGGCCATGGTGATCACCCACGACATCAGCCTGGTAAGCGGCATCTGCGACTCGGTGGCGGTCATGTACAGCGGCCAGGTGGTCGAGAGGGGCACGGTCGGCGACGTGGGTGGGCGGCCCCTCCATCCCTATTCGAGCGGCCTGTTGAAGGCGGCCGAGTTCGCGGACGAGGGCGGGCGTGCCAGCTTCATACCGGGTGCTCCCCCGGATCCGTTCATGCCGACCGGCGGGTGCCCCTTCCACCCCCGCTGCCCGCAGGCGTTCGAACCCTGCCCCGACGTGGTCCCCGCGCCGACCACAACCGATGGTCGCCAGGTGAGGTGTCATCTGCATGAGTGACCTGCTCGACGTCCGAGGCTTGACGAAGGTGTTCGCCGGGGCAGGCACCTTCTGGTCGCGCCGCTCCCCAACGATCGCCGTCGAGGATGTGTCGATCCGCCTCGGGAAGGGGGAGACCCTGGCCGTGGTGGGCGAGTCAGGCAGCGGGAAGACCACCCTCGGCCGCTGCATACTCCGGCTCATCGAACCCACCGAGGGTGTGGTCGTCTTCGAGGGGACCGACATTCTCCCCCTCCGGACCGGCGAGCTGAAGGGCTTCCGGCGCAAGGCGCAGATGGTGTTCCAGAACCCGCAGGGTTCGCTGGACCCGCGGATGCGGGTGGCGTCCATCGTCGCCCAGCCGATCAAGCACCACGAAGGACTCTCCGGATCCGAGTTGGAAGGACGGGTGCTCGAGGCGCTCCGGGCGGTGGGGTTGGGCGAGTCCGACCTGCCGAAGTACCCGCACGAGATGAGCGGCGGCCAGCAGCAGCGGGTGGCCATCGCCAGGGCCATCGCCACCCGTCCCGACCTCCTAGTGCTCGACGAGCCCACCTCGGCGCTGGACGCCTCCATCCAGGGCCAGATAATCGCCCTGCTGGACGATCTCCGCGATGCGTACGAGATGAGCTACCTGTTCATCTCCCACGACCTGCGGCTCGTGCGGGCCCACTCGGACCGGACCGCGGTCATGTACAAGGGGAGGCTGGTGGAGTTGGGGGCCACCGCCGATGTCTTCGCCAACCCGAGACACCCCTACATGCGGCTGCTCGAGGAGTTGATCCCCACCGTCCCCGCCAACCCCATCGCGCCAGCCGCCGCCACGTTCCTGATGGACGACACCTCGGACCGCCCCGACGTGGGCTGCGTGTTCAGGAACCGCTGCCCCGCCGCCACCGTCGAGTGCGAATCACCCCAGGAACTGATTCCCTCCGACGCCGATCACCGCGCCGCCTGCTGGCGCCACACCGACCCCGCCTTCGACCAGGAATGGGAACGCCTGATAGGAGCCGCCCTGAAGGATCTGTGAGGGTTTGTGGCTTGTGGTTAGTGGTTAGTGGTCAGTAACCAGTGGCCAGCGATAGTTTGGGGTGTTCTGTGCCCCTCCGGTCGAGTATGTCAGCTACCAGCATCGGGTCAGGGCCGGAAGCCCGCCCGACGCGAGCGAGCGGTTGACTGCACCCGTGATTGTGGCCTTCGACCGTACCCTCGCACGCATGGCTGTCCACAACTGTTGGGAGCAACTACTGCTGCCGGACGGCCAACAGCTCCAGCTACAACGGTATCCCGAGGATGTCATACGGGGGGCCTTGGCCAACGCCCTTGTGCACCGGAGGCTCGATCTCGCCGACCCGGTACAGGTCGAACATTTCGATGACTCCCTGGCAATCACCTCGATGGGGCCGCTCGTCGGCGGTGTGAGCGTTGACAACATCCTGACAACCGCTTCGCGGCCTCGAAACCGGCTGCTGGCGCGGGCGTTTCGCCGGCTCGGTCTGATCGAGGAACTCGGAACCGGGGTAGCTCGTATGTACCGGTCGATGTTGCGAGTGGGGAAGCCGCCGCCCGAGTTTCTGGAGTCGGCGAATTCGGTCCGTGTATCGGTTGCCGGTGGTCCGGCCGGCCAGTCCTTCGCCCGCTTGGTGGCCTTGCTGGACGCGCCCGAAAGGGACGATGTCGAGGTCTTGTTGGTTCTCCGGTACCTTTGCACGAACAGCAGCGCCGGGTGTCGTCGACATCGCGCTCTACTGCAGCGTCCGGAGAGCGGCGCTGCTCGAGCCTTGGAGCGGATGGCCGAAGCCTCTCCCCCGCTCATTGAGCCGGTCAACGCGTCGGCGAGAGGTCACCGGATCCGGTACCGCCTCTCGGTAGCCGCCTCCTCCGGGCTCGGGTCCGCCGTCGAGCATCGACGCAACAACAGTCGTGACATCGAGAGGTCGGTGGTGGGGTATGTACGGGAGCACGGTCGTATTACCAACCGGATTGTCAGGAGCCTGTTCGGAGTCGGCACCCGAGAGCGTCGGTGATCCTCCGGAGCCTCGTCGAGCGCCAGGTACTCGAGCGGACCAGCGACGCGACTCGAGGGCCCACCGTCGAGTATGGACCAGGGCCGCTCATGACCGACTCATGAAGGTCAGTCGTACGAGGATCTGGCCAAGACCGGGGCTCTCGCGGGAGCGGTGTTCGGGGTCTTAGTCTTGTGCAAGAAGTGTGGAAGGCTAGAGCCCTGGGTTCTATACGGCGACATGGGTTCGGGGTGGGAGACCGCGGCATCGCATGAGTCGATAGCGGGCTGAAGGGTCAGCCACCGAGCGTGAGGTGCATGAACTTCCAAAGGGCCATCGCCAGTGACTGATCGAGCCAGTCCCAGAGTTCCTCGAAGCGATCTTCGACGTCGTCGGTGTGGCAGAAGGTGAAGGGTTCCCACGAGGTCTCGACGAAGATGCCGTCGGGTATCGAGAATTCCGCACCGCGGATCCGTATTCTTCCGAACGACGTGATGGCCATCACTCCGGTGTAGGCGCTGGCCACATGGTGGATCGAAGTAACGAACCGGAGGTCCACTCCGCTCACCGACAGTCCCAGCAAAGACCACCACGCACGAGGTTCGAAACAGGCGTAGTGCTCGGCTGCCCTTGCTGTCCTGACTATCTCGCGGCGCCACCACCTATCCCTACGGTCATGGTGCGCCGGCCGGTCCGTCCACACGCGGGCTTTCTGACCGGCGTCGACGAACTCCCGATCGATGTCGAAGCAGGCCTCTCGTAGACAGTGCCATATGTGGTCGTGAAGCCGGTCGGCGCGCATCCGGGCCTCCGCTCCTCTTCTGAGTGCTTGGTCGACGAGATCGAGGTCCCCGGGAGCCGCCGCCTCTTCCAGTAGCCATTCGTCCTCCATGTCCGCAAGCGCGTCGAGAGTCGACTCGTCGAGTTCACGACGGACAGACCGCAGTGCCAGATCGGCGAACAGCCGGGCGAGCGGAACCAGGTCTCCACTGTTGGCCTCGTCCAAGCCCAGGAGATATGCATCCCGACGGCTCCCATCCACCACGATCGGCGGATACTGTGCTCGTTCGAGAGGGAGAGCGGCCAGCGCTCTCCCCACCCGGCCGTTGCCGTCCTGGAAGGGATGGATCCGGACGAACCGGTGGTGCAACCACGCAGCTGAGACAACCGGGTGTACGTCGGTCATCGCTTCGTACAGATCGATCAGGCGCCGGACCTCCCCCTCCACCTGCTCGGGCGGAGCAAAGTCCAGCATGGTCCCGTCGGGGCGTCTCAGCCGGTTGGGAAACCTCTTGAAGTTCCCGTGATCCATCATGACCTGGGCGTAGCGGTCCGTCGCGTCCGTGACGAAGCAGAACGGCTGAGCCCGGGTGATCGAGGCATGGAGTTCCTTGATGAAGGAGGCGGTCAGGGGACGACCCGCTCGGGCCAACTCGACAACCATCTCGAGCCCTTCCTTGTGGGCTCTCAGCATCTGCAGGACTCCTGGAGTGACCTCCTCGTCGGCTGTGTCCGCCCCTCTGGTAATCCCCTTGACCACCATCACGTCGATGGTGGGCCGGTCCAGGTCGTACAGTCCCTCGATGATGCCGGTCTCGATGGCGTGCTTCCGGTAGGTCCTATGCGACGGATAGGTGACTTCGAGCCGACCGAATTCGTTCCGGTGCTCCTGCCACGCACCGTGCACGGCGTCCAGCGTCGCCAGGTCGCGTCCCAACGCCGATTCCACCGCCCGGTCGAGCGGCTCGACCGGACGCCACTGCTTACCGTTCACCGCTCCCTCGACAGCGGGTGTGGCCTACCGCAGGGTCTCCGACTCCGCGTTCGGCCGGTCGTCAACCCGATCGGCACACCGGTCACCAGCCACTATTCCGGCTTGGTCCAGCCGAACTCCCTGACGTAGCCGCTGGAGCCTGCTCCGATCCGGGCGTCGTCCAGGCGTCCGGCCTCTTCGAGGGCTATCTGGATGGGTACGGGAGTACCGAGCCTGGTGCTGCCGGCTTCGACCATCTCGATGGCGTCCGCCAGGGTCAAGATGTCGGGCGAGGCCGCCTTTACCTCGATGTGGTCGGGCAGAGCTGCCCGCATCGCCTTCACCTGCTGCACGGTTCCGCCCCCGTACACCGACAGGCCGGTGGAGGTCTTGCCGAAGTCGGCGCCTGACTCGGTTACAACGCGGCAAGCGTCCTCCAGCTTGCCGGGGATCTGCTCCATCTCCGGGGATTCGATGATCGCCTTGGTTATCACACCGGGGTTCTCGGACTTGGCCGCCTCGACCACGGCCGCGGCGTCGCGGATGGCGGCGTCGAGGTCGCCGTAGAGGATCGCTGACCATGCAGCCAGGAAATCGATCTCGGTGGCTCCGGCTGCCACGCACTCCTTGGTGGCGGCCACTTTGGCTGCGGTTCCCTCCAGCCCGATCGGCATGCTGACTATCCCGGAGGTAGCGACCCGGTCGCCCATCCGCTTCGCCACCCGCTCGACCCACCAGGGATAGACGCAGAAGGCTGCCACGCCCAGTTCCACGCACTCGTCAGCCATCCGGTCGAGCGTGTCGGGTCCGGCCCTCGGATCGATGCACACCTGATCGAGCATCTCCGTGATCCGCCTCGGCATGAGTCGTCTCCTTTCTCTGAACCAGCCTACTTCACCACGCTACCCGACTCTCCCGCGATAAACGGTCTAGAGGCGTGATTCGCGCGATGCACCGTGTTGCCCTCCGAGATGTGTCAGGGTTCTGTTCACACCCGGATCTCTGAAGCCTGCGACAACCTTGGACCTGCCTTCTGGTAGTTATTCTGTACAATCCGCTTTATGACTACTCCACTCACCAGCGCCAGGGAACGCCTCAGCGAGATCGTGGACGAGGTCGCCTCGACCGGAACCCACCGTGTGATCACCAAACACGGCCGATCAGTCGCGGTCCTCGTAGCCTTCGACGAATACGAGGAACTCGTTGAGACCCTCAACATCCTCTCCGATCCCGACACCATGGCTGCCCTTGCCGAGGCCGCGGCCGACATCGAGGAGGGAAGGCTCAGAGAGTTTGGTTGAGCACCCGAAGTGCCAAAGCTAACCAACCGAGCATACAAAGACCTAAGCAACCTGCCACCGCCACTAGCGGACAAGGCACGGGCGATAATTGACCGGCTGGACGAGGATCCGACCCGTGGTAAGAAGCTCAAGGGGCCACTGCAAGGGATGCGGTCCGCACGCCTAGGGCGGTCTCATCGTATCATCTACAGCACGGCACCTGGCGCAGTCATCGTTCGCACGATCGTTCCGCGTAAGGACGTATACCGCTAATGCCCGATCTGCCGCGCAACCCGAGCGAGCGTGGAATACTGCTTCGTGCCCTACGTTTCTACAGTGACTCCTGTCACGCCCCGTTGTTGATCGCTGAGTGTCCCTTTTCTGTAGATACAGGTCGGGGAGCGTGGGTGTGGAGAGGAGTGTGTGGATCTGCTTGACAGATATGGGGCGCCAACCACGGCTGGAATTGAGGACCTAGGTAATGGCCTGGGTATTCTTCCGGGTGCACACCCGAGCCGTCGTGATCAGCGGGTCCTAGACAGCAAGGCATACGATGCTCGTGAGATTTACTTGACTGACAAGAGCAAGAGGGATCCTCAATCGTGGCGTTTAGCCTCCCTTCTTCAAGGTCTCAACTAGGAGATCAAGACGGCACCTCCGTCCGAACTGGAGCTAGCCGATGCGCGTCGTAAAGCGATCGACGAGTTCGTTGTCATCATTCAACAGCACGGTATAGACTTCGATCGTCGAATACTCCCCTCATTGAGGCATATGGTGATTGGGCCTGTTGTACACAGACTTTCTCGCCACCGTGAGAGAACACAGATAGGAATGAGTACCCGCGCGTCTCACGATGAGAAGGGCTAGTCGCATCTGGTTCACTCCGTGATCAACTGGGCAAGAACTGCATCACGTGACGACTTAATTGACTGGAATATCGAGGAGCAGTCGGAAGAAGTGCTGTTGCCCGTTAATTCCTTACCTGAAGCTGACTCACAGGGACAATGGCTCCTTGATCGGTTCACTAGTACGTACCTTGACCAGTGGAGGACAGAATCTCTCTGTAGGGAGTGGAATTACATTCATAGCCAGGAGTCGGCTCCGTGTTCAGTTGCGGAAATGAGACTACGCGTATTAACAATCGACGAGCTTTCAAAGATCATGGCCGAGCGTCTGGCCAGCACTCGGCGACATCATCCGTCGGTCACCACTCAACTGGTTCTACCGGCAGTGAAGTTCATAGAGGAAGGACGGCGTCTTGAGGCAGTTGCGCTATTTAGAGCGTCGGTTCTCATTGAGCCAGATAGTGCAGAGTCTCACAACAATCTTGGATTCTGTCTAATGCCGGATGATCCTGAACAAGCCCTAAGTCACTTTGAAGAAGCAACTAGACATGGGTGGCCGAACTTGTCTCTGTCCGAAGCAAATCGCGTTCTCTGTCTCCTTAAATTAGGACGTCGTACGTCGGCGCTTGATTTAGCTACCGAATTCGTCAGCAAGGAACCAAGACCAGTCGGCAGAACGTGGTTGTGGGATCCGGAGTCGATACTCGACGACCACGAGCCGAGACTTACCGAATATGATGACGTAATGGAGTACGTCCGGGGGCTAATCCAACTGATCCGTCAATAGTTGCTTTGAATGGCCTCCCGCGAGTAGTTGGCGGATCGCCGAACGGTAAGCACCCAACTGGGCTCAGCCGTCCAGATCCCCGTTGGCCGCCAGCGCGACCAGAGCGCTGTTGACCACTTGGTCCGCCTGCAGGCCGAACCGTTCGTACAACTCCGGGATGGTCCCTGACTCGCCGAAGTCGTCGACGCCGACCGGGACCACCCGCTGCCCGTACACGGATCCCAGCCAGGCCAGGGTGTGTGAGGCGGCGTCATGCGCGGTCACGATCGGAGCATGCCGAAGCGCAGGGGGGATCAGCGTGGCGAGGTGGTGCTCGTCCACGGGCGGCGCCAGCCGGGATTGCGATCGGCGGAGGGTGCGGATCCAGCCGGCGTAGAGGCGGTCCGGGCTCGTGATCGAGAGAACCGTGGCGCCGATTCCCTCTTCCTCCAACTCCTGGGCCGCGGCCACGAGTTCCGGCATCACCGAGCCGCTCCCGGCGAGAACGACCGGGACGAGGTCGGAGTCCGATGAACGCCACAGCCGGTAGCCGCCCGCCACCACGTCGGTCCGCAGACGGTCCTCCCCGACCGATTCCAACACCTCCCGGAAAGGCTGCTGGTCGATGGGCCGGGTGCTCAGGCGCAGGTAGGAGATCGCGCCGTCCGGATCCGACAGCCGGTGGAGGGCGTCGATCAGCAGCCACTCCAGGGCCTGGGCGTAGGCAGGTTCCACGAACTCGACACCAGGCAGTTCCATGCCCACGGATGGCGTGATGGTCGACTGGTGGGCGCCCCCCTCGGGGGCGAGGCTGATCCCGGAGGGAGTGCCGACCACCACGAACCTGCTGCCGTTGTAGGTTCCGTAGACGAAGGCGTCGAGTCCTCTCAGCACGAAGGGGTCGTACACGGTGCCGATCGGCAGCAGCATCTCGCCGTGGTGGTCGTGGGAGAGGCCCAGCTGGCCGAGCAGCATGAACAGGTTCATCTCCGAGATGCCCAACTCGATGTGGTGGCCCTCGGGTCCCGGCTTCCAGCGGAGAAGGGTCTCGGCCGCCGAGTAGTCGGGCCGGTAGTCGGGCGAGAAGACGCCAGCCTTGTTTATCCACCCTCCGAGACTGGTCGATATGGCGACATCGGGCGAGGTCGTCACCAGTCGCTCGGCCACCCCTTCGATCCCCGCGAGGCGCACCAGCGTCCTCCCGAAGGCATCCTGGGTGGAGACCGGTCTGGCGGATGCTGCCGAGTGAGCGAAAGTCCCGATCGTCGCCGGCAGGGGTAGAGCGGGCCGGGGTGGGGTCGGAAGGTTGTTGATCTCGCTGCCCACCCCCTCGCACACCCGGCCGGCGGGGCTGAGCGGATCGAAGCGGTCCCACTCGGTCCCGGGAGTCAACCCAGTGCGGGCTCTGAGGTCGTCGATCTGGGCCGGGCTGAGGAGGGCCGCATGGTTGAGCGGGTCGCCGGCGAACGGAAGGCCGTAGCCCTTTACGGTGTAGGCGAAAACGATGCTGGGACGGTCGGGCTCGGCGTCGCACTCCCGGAAGCACTTGACGAGTTCCACCAGATCATGACCACCCAGGTCATGGACGACCGACGGAAGAGCTTCGTCCGTTACCCCGGCGATCGACTCCGCCACGCTCCGAGCGGCTCCCTCGAGGAACTGCTCCCGGAGTTCGGAGCCGCTCAGCCGGAACAGGCTCTGGTAGTGCTCGTTGGACATGCCGTCGATGTGTCGGCGCAGGGCCATGCCCCCCGGCCGGTCGAAGAGTTCTTGGAGGCGCCTCCCGTACTTGGCCTGGGTGACATGCCATCCCGCCGCGGCGAAGGTGTTGGCCATCCGGCCCACGGCTATGTCGGGGACCACCCGGTCGAGGCTCTGGCGGTTGGCGTCCACAACCAGCATCACGTTGCCCAGTCCCGCCAGGGCCGGCTCCACTATCGCCTCCCAGACGTTGCCCTCGTCGAGTTCCGCGTCGCCCACGAGGGCGATAAACCGGGCCGGGCCGCGGGGACCGAACTTGGTGTCCAAGTACCGGCGGGTAGCAGCCGAGAACAGGGGCGCCACCGCCCCGAGGCCGACGGAACCGGTAGAGAAGTCGGCCACGTCGGGATCCTTGGTCCGGGACGGGTAGGCCTGGAGGCCGCCCAGTCGGCGCAACCGGGTCAGGTAGGAGCGGTCCAGTTCGCCGGTCAGGTACTTGATGGCGTGGTACACGGGCGACGCGTGGGGCTTGACCGCCACCTTGTCGTCGCCACCGATGTGGCTGAACCACAGGGCCGTCATGACCGAGACCAGGGAGGCCGACGAAGCCTGATGGCCCCCCACCTTGATCTCGGTGCTGCGGTCCCGGTTGACGTAGTCGACCATCCGCACCGCCAGCCACAACACTCGCTGTTCAATCCGCTTGAGTGTTTGCTCGTCGACGGCAGGACGCATCATTGTGGATCGGCTATGTAGGAGACGTAGAGCCGCTTGATGTCTCGGGCGGATACAGCGATCCGATGTAGGCCATCTTCGGACTGGCCTTGGAAGGTATCTCCGTCGGCCCGATGGATCGCGAATGGTGGTGCGAGGACGATGTTGCGGTCGGGACCTTCCTCGGGATCCGTATTGAACCAGGCGAGATCGCCAGAGATGTAGCTCCCGTCGTTCAGCTCACAGATGACGAAACTGACGGATGACTTCTCTGGTACATCGGCTACGAAGACCTGGTACCAACCAGATGTTTCCGCAATTGCAGGAGAAAGGACTCCTGACAGAAGGTTGAGCGGCCACGGCCTCAAGGTGAAGGTGGCCGTGAGGGCGGATGCGAGTAGTAGCAGACCGATCATCCAAGCAGCAACCCACGCGAGCCGAGAGTCGCTCAGAAGGACGTATCCGGCTGGATCACGGATTAGCTCGGAAGGACTCGGAGAGTGCTCACGGACGTATGGCAACATCCGAAGTAGACCGTAAAACACCAGGACAGTGATGTTGGCCGCCGTCGCAACGACTATGAGTCCTGCAGCCTCCATCGTTCGGGACAGCCGCCGCGTGGGAAAGATCCTCTTTCTGAGAGCGTAACGGACGTAGCCGGGGAAGAGGACGAAGATCGCGATCGCCAACCCGGCCAGTGTACCGGGCAAGTACTAGTCCTTTCTGGCCTTTTTCGGGAAGTTCGGTCGCTTGGAGACCGCCCTAGGGGGCGGTGGAGGGTTCTTCGGGGCCATGCCACCTGTCTCGATCACTTCGTAGCGCTCCCGGACCCGTTCGAGAAACTTCTTGCGCGGCATTCCCCGAGAGTAGCAGGGGGCGAATTCAACGACTCGTCGAGTGGGAGGACATCATGGTCGGGTTGTGGGCATGCATGCCTGCTGAACTTGCCGACATGTCTCCCCGGCGAGTCCTACACTGGCCACGATGGCTCGGGTGATGACCGTCAGGGGTTCGATCGAGGGAGCGGAACTCGGCGTGACGCTGTCCCACGAGCATGTGCTCATCTCGATGGCCTACGCATTCCCGGCGGCCGGCCCGGAGGCGACCAAGCCGATCACGATGGACCAGTTGGGGGTCTTGCGCAACGACATGATGCGCAACGTGAACACCATCACCCTCGACGAGTCGTGCGATCCGGTGGGCGAGTTGACCAAGGCGCGGGAGGCGGGGGTGGACACCATCGTCGACCTGACGCCTCCCGAGTTGAGCCGCAACCCGGCAGGCCTGGCCCGTATCTCCGAAGCATCCGGAGTCAACATCATCTGCGGGACTGGTCACTACCTGCGCCTCCAGCAGCGACCCGAGACGAAGCGATTCATCGACGAGTCTCCCCCGGAGGCGATCGCTGAGCCGATGATCCGGGATCTTACGGAGGGTATCGGAGACACCGGTATCAGGGCGGGGGTGATCGGCGAGATCGGCCTCTTCTCGCCGGTCCATCCGGGCGAACTCAAGACCCTGGAGGCGGCGGTGCTGGCGCATCGGGCCACCGGCGCTCCGCTGTTCGTCCACCTGATGGAGGTGCCGATCGCCGAGTATGCTCTCAGGGTCTTGGACCGCGTGGAGCCGGACTGGGAGCGGGTGGTCTTCTGCCATATGGACTTCGACATCCGGGACCTCACCTGGCACCGCAGGGCCCTGGAGCGGGGCATCAACGTCGAGTTCGATTTCTTCGGTTCCACCTGGTGGCCCCACGAGTGGTACCTGCACTTCCCCACCGACCCGCAACGGCTGACCGCGCTGAGCCGGTTGGCGGATGAGGGGTATGGGCGGCAGCTCGTCGTCAGCCATGACGTATGCACACGCCTCCAGTTGACCGCGTATGGGGGGTTCGGATACGGGTACCTGCGATCAGTGGTTCCCGGCATGATCGACGCCCTGGGCCTCGACCCGGCGCTTCTGGACCGGTTCATGGTGGAGAACACCAGGCGGATACTCACGGGGTAGGCACTGAGGACCCCGACCGATCAGGGGCTCGGTCTTCGGAACAGACCAAGAACCCAAAGTCGCGAGAAACCGGCCTGCCTGCGCCCCCTCCGGGCCCTCCCCCACCATCGCCCTTCCTGGGATCGGAACGCGCTCTGCCATCCGAATCCGGGAGGGGGCAACTCGGTTCCGGCCGACAACTCGGCCTCCATCACCCTTCCGGCGAGTGGCAACGATCATTCAACGCGGTTTCGAACTCTGCGGGTGAGGGGTCTGAGTAGAAGGCTGGGCTGGCCCGGACCAGTCCCAGCAGGCGCTCCCGCGCTTGGCGCTCGTCCGCCAGCCCGAACTCGAGTGGCATCTCCAAGGTGTGGCGTCCCAGGAGTAGGGCGTCGACGAAGGAGTGCCGATAGGCAGCGCCGCCTTCAAACTGTAACCCCAAGCACTTCGCTAGGAGAGTGCTGAACTATCTAACGGGGCTCGCTGCTTGGTAAACCGGCTGGTACCGGAGCGGTCATCTGCCAGCGAACCCTTTGCCCGGGCTTGTCAGCACCCCCCAAGGCCACCGTCCTCACTCCGCGGGTGTGCTGATCCGACCGCTGACCGAACGAAGAACGGCCAGTGGGTCGGGTGCCCATTTCCGTCAGTCCTCCTGCAGTGCGGTTAGACCGCGTGCCTGTGAACCCCAGCATACGATGAAGCCGTCGCGTTTCAGCCCACATGTGTGATCAACAGTCGGCGCTGACGGAGACGAACTCGCCGGATGGCGGATTGGCCTGGCCGACAGTCATATCATCCAAACTGTCCTCGTTCGATCCCCAGCACTCGACGGTGCCGTCGTCCTTCAGTGCACGGGTGTGGAAATCCCCGACGCTGACAGAGGTGTTCTACTACGTCCGATCTGGTGACTCCAAGCTTGGGTAGGGGTATGTCACCGTCTCCGCAGGCGCCAAAAACGGTGACCAAGATCAAGAGAAGTGTCAGCATAGCTTGCTGTCCACGGTGACCTATCACGCTGCCAGGTTATCTGGGCCAGGGCCGGATATGAGTCCTAGTTTTGTTTACGGTTTTCCGAAGGAGTACCCAGTCTTGTTGCTTGTCCTGTGGAGTTGCCCCGCTTTGTTCCGGATACTTCAGTCCACCCAAGCTCATCAACCTCACTGAGACTTGTCGCAGTGGACATCTGACTCCGTTATCCCTCTTTCTCCACTCGCCATCAACCTCTACCAGCCCTCTGCGTCTTCGCGGCGCGGTCCCTTGTCGCCTTCGAAGGCACGGGCACGACTCCGGCGCAGCAGTAACATCAGGCCAAAACCTGTAATCGCACCGTACAAGAGGGAGGCAATGACCGCACTCCAACCCCAACCCCAACCCCAGCCATCGGTGATCCGGTATCCGGTCTCCACCCACCACATCGCTACTCCTACAGATACCCCACCTACTGCCATCGCCACGGTATTCACCGGGATCCATATAACGGGCCGCGCCACATGTGTCCGCAGAGCAGTCCATTGCAGACCCCCCATCACCGACCCCGCTACCATTCCACCCACGCCGAATATTATCACGCCGCTCCAGGGTGCTCCAGCGCTCCCACCGTCGAATAGAACTAGTTGCTCTGCGCCCACTACGATAGCCACTACAAAGCCCACTACACCTCCGGACACCCAGCCTGTGCTCCAGCCTGCCACAGTCAGCGCTATCCACGTCTTCACCGTCGCCAAATGCCTCCGTAGCACAAGAAACTGCAGCACTCCTAATGCAAGCCCTGGTACAAGTAGTGTCCCAGCAGACGCACCGATTGTCACTGGGTCGGTCTCGGCTACCCATGCGACATGCAACAGCAAAGTAGCTATCGCGCCTCCGGCCAGATTGGTCAGCACCCACATGTGCCACAGTGACCCGTGCGCAGTCTGAGCGTGATCCAAAGGCTGGGAGCTACCTTCGCCAAAGTTCTTGGCAGTCATTCTTCTCCTCTTTGCTTGCCAAACAGAGGGCCGAAACAGCCGCCGGCATTCCCTCGTCTCCGACCTTGGTCGCTGTAACCCTCGCCGCTGAGGTCACGATGCGCCTGGCGCCGCAGCCGGGGCCATATTCGTCAAACCCGAGTTTGGCGGGTGTTTCGTGTTTTGCCTGGTCAGAGGGGGTACGGTGGTG